>NZ_JBPXKC010000005.1:0-257279 GCF_054558355.1 Aquirufa sp. OSTEICH-129A
ACCTTCTTGAATAATAGCTAGACGGTCTTCTGGACTGAATACTCTTCTTTCTCTTTTCATTTTCCCTAATTTAATTGGTTCTAAACTCTTTTTAAAATTTAGTCCAGTCTATTAGGGGGTTAGTACAATCTAATCTTATTAAATATATTTCTGGAGATGGTCAGTATAAATTAATTAATGGAAATGGTGGCTTAGCAAATCATAATTATTATCAAAAGAAAGAAGTTTATTGGGATATTTTCAAATCGATTTGGGACAAATTAAGGGCCGAAGGGGTTTCAAAACATTCCATTGATTACATAGACAACTCAGACTTATTCAAATACTCTCCTTACAAAACTTTAACTTCTGAGCAAAGAAGTGGCTTGTTATTCATATTAAATAACTTGCTGAATGATGAGTATAAGAATTTTATTGTTGAAGGCGGAGCTGGGACAGGTAAAACCATACTAGCGATATTTTTATTCAAATTACTAAATACCAATAATGAAGATTTTAATTTCAAAGAATTCGGCGAAGATGAGACCGAATTTGTAGAACTAATCAAAAATTTAAAAAACAAATATTCCAACCCTAAAATGGCATTAGTCGTGCCAATGTCTTCTTTCAGAAATACGCTGAAAAAAGTATTTAAAAATATCAAAGGTTTAAACCCAAATATGGTTATCGGACCTGCAGAAATTGTAAAGGAAAAATATGACATAGTAGTTGTTGATGAATCTCATCGCCTTAGAAGACGCGTTAATTTGGGAGCCTATTTCGGAGCATTTGATGTGGTATGTGAAAAGTTGAATCTCGACAGGTACACCTGTAGTGAGCTTGATTGGATTCAATTACAGTCTAATAAATCCATTTTATTCTATGATGAAAATCAATCCATAAAACCTTCAGATGTCAAAAAGAGAGATTTTGATTTAATGAAGCTTAAAAAGGATACAAAAGTAGAATCCTTAAAATCCCAATTTCGAGTAAAAGGAGGTAATGATTATGTAAAATACATTGATAACATTCTGAATTGCTCTATGCCTACTCAATCTGAAATTTTCAATTCCAAAGAATATGAATTTGTTCTATTCGACTCTATTTCAGATTTAGTATCACAAATAAAACTAAGAGAATCGGAGAATGGGTTATCTCGATTGATAGCAGGGTTTTCATGGCCATGGATTTCTAAAAATGACAAGTCGTTATATGACATAAAAATTGAAGGGGAAGAATTACAATGGAATAGTGTTGCAGATGATTGGATAAATTCCCCGAATGCAATTAATGAGGTAGGGTGTATTCATACAACACAAGCCTATGATCTAAATTATGCAGGAATAATTTTCGGAAATGAAATTACATATGACAAGGAAAAAAATGAGATTGTCATTTTAAAGGAAAATTATTTTGATAGAAATGGTAGTATTGGTATTACTAATGTTCAAGACTTAAAATCCTTTATTATAAATATTTACAAAACAGTTATGCTAAGAGGCATTAAAGGCACCTATGTATATGTTTGTGATAAAAATTTGAGAGAGTATCTCTCAAAACATATTACAAAGTTTAAGCCTGAAAAACCTACTTTAATACTTCCAAAATCTAAGGTAATACCTTATCAAAATTCAGTTCCAATATATGATTTAAAAGTAGCGGCTGGAAATTTTAGTGAATTGCAAACAGTATCGGATTGCGAATGGGTGGAAATTCCAACTAGATATAAACCATCTACTGATTTATTTGCATGCACAGTTATCGGAGAATCGATGAATAAGGTTATTCCAAATGGTTCAATTTGCTTGTTTAGAAAGTATTCAGGTGGCTCTCGAAATGGACAAATCGTTTTAGTTGAAATTACAGATATTCAGGACCCTGATTTTGGTTCTCGCTATACCATTAAAGAATATAGAAGTAAAAAGAAAATAAATGGTGCCCAATGGAGTCATGAGGCTATTATTTTGAAACCCCTATCATATGATTCAAATTACAATGATATTGTCATTGAACCTGATGAGTTGAGTCAATTAAAAGTTATTGGAATATTTGAATGTGTTTTATAGAAAAAGACACGATCCCATTAACTGTATAACTAGAAAATAGGGGGTTCGGATTTTCGTTTAAATTCGGACCCTTTTTCAGATGATACAAGATATTGTGAAAAAATATCAATTAGTTGATTAATATACATGAGTAAAAACTAAACCCAATAAAAAAGCTTAATTTGAATTGATTTGCTTCTTAATTAAAATCAATTAGAAAAATCATTTTGAAAAAGTGTAGGAATTTCAAAAATAGACGTACTTTTGTATCAACAGTACCCGTTCAGCATACCGTAAGATCTGCTAGCGGGTCATTCTTTTTTTATAGCTATGGCAAATAAAGCTCCATACTCCATAGCAGACCAAATTGCCTCGCTCAAACAGCGAGGAATGCTATTCAAAGACGAACCATCTGCACACCATTTTTTAGAAAATATTAGCTATTATCGCCTCAAGGGTTATTGGTGGGATATGCAGACCGACTTTAATCTGCACACCTTTAAACCCAATACATTTTTTGAAGACATTCTAGATAGATATACATTTGATAGACACTTACGATTGATTCTTTTTGATGCCATTGAGCGAATTGAAATTGCATTACGCACCAAAATGATTTACCACTTATCCATGGCACATGGTGGTTTATGGTATTTGGATTCAAATTTATTTGAATCTACACCTTTACCCACTAATAAAAGCATAAGTATTTATCAAAATACTATCCTAGAGCTCAAAAAAGAATTGTTTAGAAGTCAAGAAATTTTTATAAAGGACCACAAGCTAAGATTTCCTAACCAAGATGCAGATGCTTGGAAAATAATGGAAGTAGCCTCTATGGGAGTTTTATCGAAGCTATATAAGAATTTAAAACATCAGTTGCCAGAAAAAGCAAAAATAGCTAACGAAATGGGGCTGAACCTACATAACGAATTATCAAGTTGGTTAGAGGCCATTACATATATTAGAAATATCATAGCCCATCATTCTAGACTCTGGAGTAGAAATATGGTAAAAGTACCAATCGCAAATTTAAATAACCCACTTTCTATTTGGCTTGACAAACCAATTTCCTCCATTCAGACAAAGAAACCATTTTTAATCATTAGTACAATGGTTTATTTATGCAATGAAATAACCCCAAATCATCAAATTAAAAATAAAATCTTAGCTCTATTTGTAAATAATCCCAGTATTCCAATCTACAAATTAGGTTTTTTAAACAATTGGCAAAATCAAGGGCTATGGAAATAACCACTAGCTATAAAATCATTTGGCTCTATAGAATAACGGTATAAACTATATCCCCAAATCCCCCCCCATAATATTCCCCCCAATTCCTTTGAAATTTGACTTCTTTATTGGAATATTGATGATTCAACCAACCTAAAATATCATGAAACGTTCTCGTTTATTCTTGTCACTCCTATTTGCACTTGGACTTTTTCAAATGTCCTTTGCACAATCATCTGTCGATGCTATGGTCAAAGATTGGGAAAGATCTAAAGCCTATACCAAAGAATATTTAGATGCTATGCCAGAATCTGGTTATGCCCTAAAACCCACTCCTGAAATGCGTTCTTTTGCGGAACAAATGCTACACTTAACTGATGCCAATTACAGTTTTGCTTCGGCTGCATCTGGGGAAAAAAGTCCGATTGCTATGGGTGCTTCGGAAAAAGCGACCGACAAATCAAAGGCTAATGTGACCAAATTGGTGATGGATGGCTATGATTTTGTCATTAATTCGGTTAAAAAAATGACCGCTGCTCAAATGGCTGAATCCGTTAAAATGTTCGGAAGATTCGATATGACCAAAGAAGAAGCTATCGCTAAATGCTTGGAGCATCAGGCCCATCACAGAGGTCAAACTACCGTGTATATCCGTTTGGCCGGAGCTAAACCTCCACAAGAGAAATTATTCTAGTCAAACCATTTGGCTACTCATAGAAAAGGCAACCTCATTGGTTGCCTTTCTTATTTTATGCAGGTAGCTGCTCCACATATTTTTTGAAATTATCCAAAATCATTTGCCAACCCATTTTTTGCATATCTTCCGGATTTTGATTTTCAGGATCAAAAGATTCATTAACGATTACGCTATCTCCCTCAACAATAAAGTGGACACTCACTTGACGAGCATCGCCTAAAGTCATTTCAAGGTATTTTAAGGGCTCTATCCGAGAAAATGTCCCCCAAAAATCAAAGCTGAATGAGCCATCTTTAGCTGCCATGGTATAGTGAAATTCTTTTCCAACTTCAAGTGTAATGGAGGCTTGCGGACAATGCCAATCATCGCTAGCAAAATTCCAATGTTGTATATGTTCCGCTTGGGTCCAACAATCCCATACTTGTTGGATAGATGCTTTTATTCGGGCAGAGACGTGTATTTGTGTCATTATTTTGAATTACTGTTTCGTGAATATATTAATCAATTGGATTCTTACATGAGCTCTCATAAAATTAAAAAAATAAAGGCGATTCTTTCGAACCGCCTTTGTATCATTAATGGCGGGGTATTTTTACTTAAGCGGAAAAACCTTGAATTCGTATGAACCTGAATTTAATTCCATCTCCATGTAATCTCCTTGCTGTTGAATATCGGAAATTCCTTTGGATTTGGTTATATCTTGACCGCTTTCTGTGACCTTGGCTGAACTAGCTAGAAGCTTTAAGTGAGCCGTGGTATTGGCTGGTACGGTAAATTTATAGGTGATGATTTTTCCTTCCTTTTTCCATTCGCTCGTGACTTTGCCATACATGGTTTCTACATAGCCTTTGGCAAAATTGATTTTACCTGATACATCTGGGCTAGGCTGTAACATGAAGTGCTTAAATCCTGGTGAAGCTACATCGCGTTGAATTCCTAAAGATGTCTGGTACATCCATGCGGCAACCGCCCCAAAGGAGTAATGGTTAAATGAGTTCATACTATTATTTCCTCCAAATCCATTTTCAATGGTATAGGAGTTTAATCTCTCCCAAATCGTGGTAGCGCCATTCGCTACTGAATACAACCAAGATGGATAGGTCTTTTGGGTTAATAAGCCATATGCCTCCTCATGTTTCTGGTTATTCGAAAGCGCATCGGCAATGGAGGCTGTTCCAATAAATCCAGTCATCAATGAGTATGGCGGGCGCGCTACGCCTTCATCATCTTTATTGGATCTCTGAACTGTTTCAACCAGGTGTTTTACGATGAAAGGTTTATTAATTTCATCAATAACTCCCAATGCCAAAGGAATGGCATAAGAAGCCTGCGTATCCATCAATTGTCCTTTATCCGAAACTGGCGGTGTAGCAGGCGCTGCAGGTGCTGCTCCCGGAGGGCCCATACGCGCTGCTCTTACTCCTGATTTTACTGTTCTATGTGTATTAGGATCAATGTAAATGGAATTGATTAATTTCTTTTTGATTTCATATTGACTTAGGTAAGCACTTTCATCCGTTTTATTGCCCAAAATGTTGGCCACCTGCGACATAATTTTCAGGTTATATGCCTGATAGGTCATCCAAAAAAGTGTATTGTCATTTTTGTTGTTTTCCGGACTTAGCCAATCGCCTAAAGGACCTTCATTCAAAATTCCGTTGGCGGGATCCACTTTTGTTTCTAGAAATGCCACATAGCGCTTCATGGCATCATAATGCTCTAGCAGCATATTTTTGTCCCCATATTGCTGATAAGTCTCCCAAGGAATGATGATTCCGGCACTTCCCCAAAGCGTTCCACCAAAGCCTCCTCCCATAGGAGCCACGTCGGTAAATCGACCATCTGCCCGTTGAACATCCCTCATCGCCAATAAGTGACGGCGCATGAAATTATTCACTGGAGCCATGTAGCTTGCCGTTTTCGAGAAAACATTGATGTCTCCACTCCAACCCATTCGCTCGTTTCTAGCAGGGGTATCGGTCGGAATAGAAAGGAAGTTTCCACGCATAGACCAGGTAATGTTTTGCCATAATTTATTTACCAGTGGATCTGAGCTTTCATAGTAGGATCCTATATCTTGAATCGAAGAAAGAACTAAGCCTGCCACTTGACTTAAGGCAGGGGCTGAATCTAAACCCGTAATTTCAAGGTAACGATATCCATGAAAGGTAAAACGTGGTTGAATGTATTCATCGCCACCTTTCAATATATAAATATCTTGGGCTAAAGCAGCACGGATATTTTCCAACATGATCATTCCTTTTTGCGAAGCATACTCAGCTAAATCAGGGTAAAGGACTTCGGCAAAACGTAAGGTGACCGTTTGTCCCGCTTTGCCATTAGGAATAAATATTTTGGGGAATCCCACCATATTTTGACCCATATCATAGACATATACCCCTTTTCTTGGCTCATGCATCGCCTTGGCTTGCATCACTTTTCTCACTTGAACGGCATCGTCTAACTGACCTACCAACTTCATACCACTGTAATTCAAGGCATTGGGTACATCACCCACATAAGCAGTACCTTCTAAGGGAATTTTGACGGCAGGTTTCCAGTTCTTGGCTTGGAATTCAGGAGTAGACCAACCGGAAATGGCTGCTTCTTTTCTAGCATCATACACTTCTCCTTGGAAGAAACTACCATAACGAATGGGCCCATCGTTGGTATAAGTCCATGTATCTGGATTCGTGGTAATGATTTGTTCGGTACCATCCGTGTATTGAATCACGAGTTTAGCCAGCAGGGATTGACGATCACCGAAGAAATTCCAACTATCTCCGCTAAAGGTAATATTTCCACTCCACCAGCCTTCACTTAACCAGGCACCCCATGCATTTTCTCCTGATTTAAGTAGTTTGGTTACATCATAGGTCTGATACAAATGGGTTTTATTGTATTGGGTCAAACCTGGGTTAAAAAAGTCTTTTCCGACACGCTCCCCATTCAAATACAATTCATAAATCCCCCGAGCGGTAGAATAAACACGCGCTTGTTTGATGGTTTTATTGGGTAAACTGGCGAATTGAGTCCTTAGCATAGGAGCGGCAAATCTACTCGGATTAGCACAAACGAGTACATTCTCGGCAGCTGCTGCTATTTGAAATTGTTTCCCATCCCATTGAATAGACGTATGGCTGAAAAGACTAGGATTTTCAGCAGCATCAAATAAGGTATTACTTGGGAAACGGAAGTTTTTAATCAAGACGCCTGAAAACATGGCTTTTTGATTAGCGGGTACTTGAAATCCAATATCGGATAACATCGGGAAACTGATGAAATTGTTTCCTCTTCCTACAGGGTTTAGATTAAGCCCAGATTGTCCTCCTCTGGGGGCAGCAGCGGCTCCAGCTGGAGCTCCATTAATTTTATGAGCAGGATCTACTTGATCAAGGTAAAAGTCGAAAACGCCGAAATTACATTGAGCAAAAATGGTATGTTTCTGGTATTTATTCGTAGGAGAAATGAGGGTTTTAGCAATTTTAAAACTGGCAAAAACCTTATTGGGATTGTCCTTTTTGTCATAACCTACCCGATAAACATTTAATTGGGCCAGCCCAGAATCTGATTCAGAAACACGGTTGATATCCAATTCTAGTTGGATGTAAGAAGCATTTGGAGCATTAGCCACATCCATAATGTTCAAGTTTCTATTTTGGAGGCGTGGATCATTGGCTCCAAAAACAAAGGAAGCTTTGGTCGATTTGGAAGCTTCATCCAATTGGATACCAAATTGGATTTTGTACATGGATAAATAATGGGAATACAGCGGGAGGTCGTTTTCTCCTATCCACTCAGCCCCGCTCCATGCGGAGGCCTTGGGGTTTAATAGGCCCGTTTCAAACCAGGAAGAAGCGGAGCTTACTTTATTTTGTTGGTTCCAAACCTGAACAGTCCATTGATATTTTTGACTTGCTTGTAAGGCTAAGCCTTCATAATTAATCCCAAGGGATATAGATGAATTTACTTTTTTACTATCCCAAACAACTTGTTTTTTGGAATCTTGAACCGTAATACGGTAGGCGGTTTGTTGGTTTCCACGAGATTTATCTTGGCTTTGCATTTGCCAAGAAAACCGAGGATGTTGTTCATCCAAACCAATTGGCTGTGTTTGATATTCCACCTTCAGTTGTTGAATGGAATGTTGAGCCTGAAGGTTACAAATACTTATTACACTAAATAGTACGTAGAATAAATGTTTTTTCATCACTTTGGGATATTTTACATAAATATGATGTCTTTACATGAGTTGTAATACTTAATTCGATGAAAGACTTAATTTAAGCGATAAAATTATCCTTAGAGTTATAAGGATAGTTCCAGAATCACGGTGGCTTCGAGTGGCTCAGCCACCTAGCTTTGAAAAACTCTGCCAACTATAATTACAAATACTAGAGCCTCTTTAGAAGGTGGCTTCGAGTGCCTCAGCCACCGAGATTGCTTGAGTTGGTATTTGAGAGCCCAGCCACTTTTATTGCTTGGTTTGGTCGGTGGCTTCGAGAGCCTCAGCCACCGTGATTGCTTGAATTGGTATTTGAGAGCCCAGCCACCGAGCTTTGAAAAACTCAGCTAACTATAATTACAAATACTAGAGCCACTTTAGAAGGTGGCTTCGAGTGCCTCAGTCACCGTGATTGTTTGTTTGTTCGATCGGTGTAATTTTAACGATAATGAGATTTTAGGTTGGCTCTAATGGTGGCTGAGGCTCTCGAAGCCACCATTTTTTTGTTATAAACTGCATGTAAGACGACTCAAAATACATATGAATGTTGTAGATAAATGAAGATTCTAGTTGGAACAAAGAGGTGGCTTCGAGTGCCTCAGCCACCGAGATCATTCTAAAATAAGGATGTGAAAAACTTTTTCGAATTTAGCTAAAGTTCTCAAAGCTGGCTGAGGCTCTCGACGGTGGCTGAGGCTCTCGAAGCCACCGTCAAGTGCTTAAGCCAACTTCTTTCCATATCTTTATTTCTCAAACTATGTATGATGAAAAGAATTACATTTAATGACATGTTCTCTACCATTAAAAGAGCATTTGTATTAGCTGGTTTACCTGAAGAAAAGGCGATAATTTGTGCCAAAACGCATACCGAAACGAGTCGAGATGGCGTATATTCTCATGGTTTAAACCGAGTAGAACGATTTTTGGATTTTGTCTCAAAAGGCTGGGTAGATGTTCATGCAGAACCTAGCTTGGAGGTAAACTTAGGCTCCATTGAAATATACAATGGAAATATGGGTATAGGCATTACCAACTCCATATTCGCCATGGATCGTGCGATGGACATAGCCAAACAATATGGATTAGGACTGGTGGCCTTAAACAATACCACCCATTGGATGCGAGGGGGATCTTATGGCTGGCAAGCAGCCGAGAAAGGTTTTATGGCCATTTGTTGGACCAATACTGAATCATGCATGCCAGCTTGGGGCGCCACTTCTGGAGGTATAGGTAACAATCCCTTCATTATGGCCATTCCAAGAAAAGAAGGGCATGTTGTATTTGACATGGCGATGTCCCAATATTCCTATGGAAAATTAGAAACCACCCGCTTAAAAAACGAAAAACTCCCATTCCCGGGTGGCTTTGACCACGATGGAAATCTGACAGATGATCCAGCCCCCATTGAAGCTACTCGCCGAATTTTACCTACAGGTTATTGGAAAGGTTCTGGTTTAGCGGTAATGCTCGATTTATTTTCAGCTATTCTTTCCAAAGGTAGGACTACTGCAGACATCGACTTGGTTGGTAAGGGAGCCTGTGGGGGTTGCTCTCAAGTATTTATTGCCATTGATCCACTTAAAATAAATGATCAAGCCTTTTTGGATCAGGCCTTAGAACATACTATTGCTCAATTACGAAATTCCACTCCCGTTTCAGAGGGAGGCGAAGTGAATTACCCTGGAGAAAGATCCCTAAAAACGAGACTTGAAAATATGGAATTAGGTATTCCGGTGGATGAAGGTGTTTGGAAAAAGGTCCTAGGATTTAGTCAAGGGAAAACGCCCTAAGGCCTAAATTTAGTGGGCTTGTTTAAAGTTGCGCCAGCTTGACCTTACTTTTTTGAATGCTTTCAGGTTAGGAATAATGCTGACCCCCAGCAAGGTTAATGAAAGCAGTCCGAGATTACTCGTTTGAGCAAAAGTTTGACCAGAAGCTAAAATTCCAATCACCAAAATAGTGGACAATGGTAGCGAAATGGCTAGGGTCAATAAGGCTAAATTGGCATCAAAAGTTTTCCGGTAATCCGGTATTTCACTCGATTCCTCCTTGTGATGAATGGCCGAAATATGGGCAAAAGGCCAAAAGCTACAGGCGCTCAAGGGCACCACCACCGATAATAAAATCATGTTGGGGTCATTGATTCCCCAAACCAAAATGATCAATAAACTGAAAAGTAAACTAATTCCCGCTCGGAAAAATAAGATGGAGAGTATCATTTTAATCTCTTTCCCCTCTTTCAATTCCACTGCCATTCCGATATAAATCAAGACCAAGGGCCCCATCAAAGTACTGGCACGTGAAAAAATCTCTTGAACAATAACAGGTAATGTGCTCATATGGAAGCCCATCGACAAAAACACAATCGCCATTAACATAACCACATTGATGGGCTCTTTAATTAGGCTCCATAAAAAATCCTTCATACCTTTTTTATTCCCTATGGTCCCCTCTTGCTGAATTGCCATGTGCATTTTCAATGAAATATAGTACAAAAAGTTGAGCGCAAAGAACTTATTTCCTACATCCGCCATAGCCGCCAAAGCCAAAGGTTCTCCTCCTAAAAATTCCGAAATAAAGGGAAAGCTGGAAAGTCCTGGTGCTAAAGAAGGAAGCAACATGGTTAAGGTACGACTCGCTGGTGTACTTTTAGCGATACCGAAAAAAACTAAAAAATAGGGCGCTGTGAAAAAGATGAAAAAATTAAAACAAACCAAGATTATAGGATAGATCAGCAAGCTGGCACTCATCTTGATGCCCATCAAAGCAATAAATACCGTAGCAGGAAGTGCCACAGAAAGTATGACTTCTTTTAAGCCCTGAATTTCTGATTTGTTTTTGATTCTCCGACGCAAGGCGATACCTAATCCGATGAGGAAAATCAGCGTCAAGGTCTTTTCAATAGCATCAACCATACCAAAAAATTTAAGCGAGTTCTTTTAAAGATGTGACGAAATACTCCATTTCGGCCATGGTTCCTATACTGACGCGACAATATGGTTTATTCAAGATATCAAATGACCGAACCATCACTCCTTTACTCGCCATTTTGGTCAAGAAAGTCTTACCATCCATTTTAATAGGGAAGATCACAAAATTGGTAAAAGAAGGAATATAATTATAGCCCAAGGCACTAAGCTCTTGATATAAATAATTTTTGCATTGCGTATTGAGACGCTTCGTCATGGCTTGAAACTCCTTATCCTGTAAACTAGCGATAGCTCCCAATACCGAAGTATGACAAATGCCCATCCCTCCACGGGTTATTTTTTCTATTTTACTTAGAAATTCAGGTTGCGCAACAGCATAGCCTACGCGTAAACCTGCCATTCCCATGATTTTTGAAAATGTTCTGGCTATGATGACATTTTTCTTTTGGCCCAACAAGGAAACCATACTCTCGGTCTTTCCTTCTGCCAGTTCTAAATAAGCTTCATCAATGAAGACAGGAACTTTGGCAGATACCCTAGAACAAAAGTCCATTAATTCCTTGGCGTCCATAACCGAACCAACGGGATTATTGGGATTACAGATATACACCATTTTAGTATTGGAATCGATAGCGGCTTCCATAGCTTTTAAATCATGGGTCCAATCAGCTTTACATGGAATTGCTTTCCAAGTAGCTCCGACAGCTTCGGCAACACGGATTAGCGACATGTAGGTCGGATCCGCTGAAACGATATTTCCCCCTTTAGCAAATAAAACAATGGCCACCTTTTCCAATAAATCGGAGGAGCCTGGTCCCATCATGATGTGTTCTTTGGTCAGACCTTCTTTAGCTGCTAGCATGTCCACCAAAGTGGCCAATTCTTTCCACGAATAACGGTTTCCTCCGGATACAGAATCTGCGACTGCTTTTCTTGCGCTTTCAGGTGGCCCGTAGGGATTTTCGTTTGCATTCAATCGGGCTATCATGGCAGGCACATTAGGTCTTTCATCCATAAAATGCTCCCGCAATAATGGACTATAATACAATCGATTCTCGGAATCTAATGGAAATGATTTAGTCGCAAATGCACCTAAACTTAGATGAGGGGCAATAGCCATTCCGCCCATGGCTACTAGTCCAGACTTCAAGGCATTTCTTCTGCTTAAGAACGTTTTCATAATGATTGAATTTATATAAATGCAAGATTACCAGTATAAGCTCATTTCAGAGCGATTCATCTTACATAACAATTTAATCCTATGTCAGCAAAGCAGCTTTTAAGACTATATTCATAAACTCTTTGAAACGACCCTCAAAAATATCGATTCTGAGATGAATATAAATACGCCCAATATGACCAGTAAAGGGCGCATAAATTGTATTTATTGATGAAACATGTTGAAATGTAGCAGGATTATTGAAATATACCACAACTTTCACTCAATTTTTAAAAAAATACCTGAAAAAACATTAAAAAATTTCAATTTTTGGGCAAAAAATGTAAAAAATGGCCTAAAAAATAAAAAAATTAAACAGGTTGATGATTTAAATATTAGATAACAAAATCAATAGTTTTTTACTATAAAATTGAATTTATCAAAAAAATAGGTTTTATAAACTAGCTATTTGTCTAAAATATTTGAAAAATAAGTAAAAATAAGATTTTTTAAAAAATTGCCATTTATGGTATTATTCCCATTCATTGATATTACCTGTAGGGTAGTTAATAGTAGTCGAATCTGCTAAAATTATAGGTTAATGAATGAGCATAAACAGGTAATAGCCTGATGAAAATCACCGGCTATTACAAATGCTGGAAATCACTTTGTCTATTATTTCCCTAGTGAAAAAGTAATAGGTTGAACTATTTTGGAGGCTATATTGGCATCATTGGTTTTCGCTGGAATCCACTTGCCTGACTGCTGTATTATCCGAGCAGCTTCTTCCGCTAGACCATATCCTGGAGATCTTAACACCTTAATTTCTGAGATAAGTCCATCGGCTGCCACCGAAAATTGTACATAAGCCTTACCGGAAATATTTGCTTTTTTTGCTTCCTCAGGGTATTTAAGATTAGCTTGAAGGTAAGATTGAAATGCCTCTGCCCCACCTGGAAATGATGCCGGCTCTTCAATAATAGCATGAATATTCAATGAATTACCATTTTTCTTAGTCGTAATTTCAATTATCCCATGATTGCCATCTGATCCATATTTTTCCAAGGCTGAATTTCCTTTCAAAACATTAATGGATTGGATATCATTCGGATTGATTTGATTCAATGCCAAGGCCCTTTCTATTTTACCATCTACCACATACAATGCTTGAACAGGAGGTGCTGGAGGAACAGCAGGAGTACCTTTTGCATTCATCTGTGGGGAAGGCGGAGCTGCTGGAACAAATTTTATGCCCAAAGGCGGTTGTGGAGGAGGAGGTAAATCCCTTTTAGTCACATTTTTGTTTTTATTGATTTTGATAGGAGCATTCCCATCGGCTGAAGTGATAATTTTTACCACTTTTTTGTTTTCTGCCTTCTCTTGCGCAGTTACCTGAATGGAGAATATTAAAATAGCTAGTAAAGCTAAGGGTAATGCCAATACCTTTCTTAGGTATTCATATGGCGTATTTTTGGATGTTGTTAACATGATAATTCTTCTTTTAATGGATGAATAATAAAATGAATGTCCAGGGTTTAAAAAGTGATTTCCGTAATGTGATTGTAAAATCATTTGGGCAAAGGCATCCACATTATCACTGCCAACGGCCTCTTGGTCAGCAATGAATTCATGTATGTTTTGCAATTCTTTATGTATGAGCCAATAAAAAGGATTGACCCAAAAAAGCGATGTGATGATTTGACAAATAACCCGATCTAGGGTATGCTTTTGCTGAATATGGCTAAGCTCATGTTTAAATATGGCCTGACCATTGGGATCAGAAATTGAAATGGATTTCTTCCAAAAGAGCCAATGTAAAAATGAAAAAGGAGCATCGTCTTCTTCTGTCTCAATGAAGTGAAATCCATCCATGAGCATACTGGAATTCCTTCGCTTCATTTGAAATATTCGATAAACTTGGTAAATGAAAAAACTAAATAGAGAGATTGAAACTAAATAAATACAGCCTATTCCATAATCCAGCCAAGGTAAATTCAACCAAGAAAACCGCTCAGGAGTGGCTGAAGCAGTGGCAGAAAGTAAATATATGGCTTGTCCTGCTCCTGCCACTTCCGACTCATCAACCGAAAAAAGAGGGAATTGAAAGCATGGAATTAATAAGCTCAAAAATAGGCTAGCCAATAGATAAAATCGATTGTATGTATGGAATCGATTATTTCGCAAAACCAAAACATAATAGCCATAGAAAATCCCCGATAGTAGGCTACTTTTTAACAAATAGATTAATAAGGCATTATTCATCATTGCTTTTAGATTTTAATTGGCTAAGTAACAATTCCAAATCTTCAATGGACATCTGTTTTTTGTCGACAAGAAATGACACCACATTGGTATAAGAACCTTCGAAAAAGGATTCTGCCAAACCAGCTATGCGCTGACCAGAATATTCTTGCTTACTGACCTTGGCAAAATAGAGGTTGTTCCGATTAGGATTACTAATACCCACAAAATCCTTTTCTACCAAAATTTTTAAAAGTGTGGCAATCGTATTGGAATGCGGCTTTGGCTCTGGTAAATTCTCAATAATATCCTTGAGAAACCCTCCTTCTGGTAAGGTCCATATTACCTGCATGATTTGCTCTTCTGCTTGAGTTAATTTTTTCATAGTGCTTCCTTTTGTTGGACCAAAAGTATAACTAATTTTTTAGTTACAAAATATTTATAACTATTTTTTTAGTTAAAATTTGTTGTCGAAATGAAGCTAAATAAAAAACGCCCCTGAATTTCAGGGGCGTTTTTATTTAATCAATAAACTTATAAACCTAATTTATTAAAACTTGATACGATCCGTTCCATACGGTGCTCTTTGTGCACGACTCAAGAAACGATTAGCCTCCGCGTCATTGATAAACTGTTCTTTTTTAGGATCCCAATTCAATTTACGAGGCAATTTCATGGCTACGTGAGTAATTAAACAAACCGTACAAGCCCTGTGACCTATTTCGATTGGAGAGATAGGCTCTTTTCTACTTTCAATACAATCAAGCCAGTTGCCATGCTGCTCATCTGAGTGATATAAATGTATTTCTTTCTCTCCAATGACAGATTCTAAAATGGCAGGATTGGAAGCATCAATGGCCTTTGCCCTAACTTTTGAGGTTGGGTCAGTTGGTGTGGCGGAATAATCTCCTCTGGAAACAAAAATCCAGCCTTCGGTACCTTCGTATCGGATACCATTTGGAAATCCTCCACTCGTATACATGGTCACGCCATTAGCATATTCTGCCTTTGCCATAAAGTCACCGTGAACGTCCCAAACTCCTGATTTAGGAAACTCGGCTACGGCTTGAACAGACACGGGGCCTGTTAATTCCGTATCCATACCCCAAGCCGCAGAATCATAATGGTGCTGTCCCCAACCCGTAATCATACCTGCGCCAAACTGTTCCATACGTAACCAGCCTGGTCTGTCATACCCTACTTGAGGATGAACACTTAATTCGGTATAAGGGATATATGGTGTCGAGCCTAACCACATGTCATAATTAAAGCCTTTCGGCACTGGCATGGCTTGAACTACAGGACCACTAGGATCACCCGGTAAACCCACTTTAACGGTATGCAACTTTCCAATTCGACCATTCCTTACCAATTCAGCAGCGCGTCTAAACTGACTAGTGGAACGTTGCTGAGTACCCACCTGCAAAATTCTACCCGTTTTTTTAATGACATCTGCTAATTGACGGCCTTCTTTTATGGTCAAAGAAGTGGGTTTTTGTAAATAAATATCTTTACCTGCTAAAGCTGCTTCCATGGCCGGTTGTGCATGCCAAAAGTCAGGCGTACTAATCATCACCGCATCAATGTCCTTATTCAATAACATTTCACGGTAATCGTCATACATCTTCACGTCGATATAATTGCTTTGCCCGGTCTTCTTCGTATAGTATTCTTCCACCAATTTTTTAGTGTCTACCGTACGATTCCGATCTACATCGCAAACAGCCATGATTCTGGCTTTCTCATACCTCCATGTACTAGGTAAATCATGGGTACGTGCAATACGTCCGCAACCTATTTGACCAATGTTTATTTTGTTACTTGGAGCATCTTTTCCGCCCAATACATGAGCAGGTACAATGCTTGGGAACCCTAAAGTTCCAACAGCCCCTAGGGCAATGTTATTGATAAATTTTCTCCTTTTCATCATTTAGCCGATATTTTAGTAGCTTGTTTTTGTGCTATAAGTGCCAATTCCGTTGCTAAGAAACAATGGTCTTGTGTCATAGCTGTTTCGGTTCTATTTAACACGTCATTAACCAAAAGTTCTCCATGTGGAAGTTCCACATTTTTACAATCAATGTACAAAGTTTCTTTGTTGGTCACTAAATATAAATGACTTCCTGTTCCATGTGGAGAAGCTATATCCGTATTTTTACGAACCTCCATATATCCATCAGTTCCCAAAATCGTCAATCGACCATCTCCCCAAGTATTTAACCCATCTGGGGTAAACCAATCCACCCGAATGTATCCCGAACCTCCATTTCCACGCAACATCAAATCTCCAAAATCTTCAAAATTTGGATATTGAGTGTATTTGTGATTGGCAACCTGAGAAGCCACAACCTGCCCTTGGGTAGATTTTGTGAAATGTAAAAATTGATCTACTTGATGCGAGCCAATGTCTGTAATGATGCCTCCAAAGTATTTCTTATCAAAAAACCAGGAAGGTCTAGATGGAATACTCATACGGTGAGGCCCTGTACCTAAGGTCTGAACAACCTTTCCGATAATTCCTGTTTGAGCTAATTGACTTGCCTTTTCGGTCGCTTTGTTTTCAAAACGCTCAGAATAGGAAATGGAGTAAATTCTCTTCGTTTCCTTTTGAACTTTACGTACTTCCGCTAATTGTTCTAAGGTAGTGATACCCGGCTTATCCACCATATAATCCTTACCCGCTTTCATTACGCGAATGCCCAATGGTGCTCTTTCTACTGGTGTAATAGAACTTAAAACCAACTGTATAGATGGATCTTCCAAGATGGCAGCTTCACTTTTTACCAGTTTAGCAGTCGGGTATTTCTTGGCAAAATCTTTGATTAACTCAGGTTCCTTGGCATAATAAGATACAAATTCCCCTCCTCCACGAATAATGGAATTAGCCATGGTATATATATGCCCGTGATTGATTCCAATAACACCAAATTTTAAACGTGGTGCAATAATCTTTTCTTGAACTTTAGGAACAAACAAGGACGTGCCATCTTTGATGGGGCCATGCATCGATGGCATAAAAGCTAGACCTGATAACAGGCTGGCATCTTGCAAAAATTTCCTACGGTTAGAAGCATTTTCTTTCATGGGGTATATTCCAGTTTTGTGATACTAATTCTAAAAGTAATAATATTTGTTTTCTTACTGAAAACAACCCTTTTTTTAATCAATGGAAAAAGAAAAAGGCTTACCTAAGTAAGCCTTAATATCTAGATGACCTTGGATTAAACAGTCAATGTTGAGTCCACCACAATCCTGGTTTTTAATAATTTAGAGATGGGGCAATTAGCCTCCGCATCTTTTACTTGTGCTAAAAAAGTATCTTGGTCAATACCCGGCACAGTAGCTTTTAGTATCAATCGAGATTCTATGATAGACCCTTCTTCCATGTTAATTTCACCTTGAACATCCAATACTTTGGGAGGAAATCCAGCGCCTGTTAGATTAAAACTTAGTTTCATGGCAAAGCAGCCCGCATGGGCAGCGGCCACCAATTCTTCAGGATTAGTCCCTATACCATCTTCAAATCTCGTATTGAAAGAATACTGGGTATGGTTTAATACCCCACTTTGGGTAGTAAGTACTCCTTTACCTTCTTTCCCTGTTCCTTGCCAAACGGCATTTGCTTTTCTTATCATGACTTTTTATTTAGTTTTGAGACAATCAATATTTTCCAATATTACTCTATTTCTCTTACAATAATCCATGTTAACTCAGCTAATTTAAGGAAATCAACGAAAGTTAAATTGGCAGGAAGTTCAGATGAATGATTTTAATCTAATCAGCTTTTTTCAAACCATTCCTTGGTTCCTCCTTCTAGAAATTTAGCCTGAAATCCCAATGAAATTAATTTTTCAGCAGCCTGTTCAGACCTGCCTCCTCCTTTACCGCAAATAGTCACCAAAAGTGATTGATTCGCATTTGGAGGTAAGCCTTGAGGAAGGTCTTCCCCTGGCACATGCATGGCATTAGGAATATGTCGAGCATCAAATTCTGCTTTGCTTCGAATATCCAAAAGCAATAGCGATTCTTGATGTTTCAATTTTTCTTTCAATTGATCAATTGAGATTGATGGTATCATGTATTAATTTTTCCGCAAAGGAATGAATTTCAAGAATAAACTGCCGTGATGTTTATCACTTGGAAGAGACAATTTGGTATAACATACCATCCGTTTTGGTTATGATATAAATTTCTCCTTGAGCGTCTTGACCCAGTCTCAAATCAACTTTATTACCTTGAATCAAGTCTTTCCAGGTAACTGGCTTGCCATCCATTTGAAGGTGAAATTCTCGAATCCGAGCTTGGCTTCCTACTTTGATTTCTGAAATAGGTATATAAAATATTCTTCCCCGAACAATTTCACCAAAAATATATTTGCCTTGAAGACTAGGTACTGCTTTTCCGGTATACTCAAATCCACCCATGATGGCGTTACCTTCATCGTGGTCAAACTGAGCTATCGGATAGGTATATCCCATCTTAGCATCATTTTTTGGGAGTGGAAATACCGTATTTGTGCTGAGCGTAGAATCAATGGCAAAAGTGCCTTCCCTTAATGGCCAACCATAGTTTTTGCCCGCTTTCAACAAATACAAAGATTCAATGTTTCTTTGGCCTATATTGGACACTATCACTCGTCCATCTTTTAACCAAGAAATTCGATTCGGATTTCGGAATCCCTGAGCAAAAACCTCATCCAATCCTTTTTTCCCTACGTAGGGATTGGATGCGGGTATCCCGTATTTGCCATTTTGACTATTTCTTCCCAATGGGTCAATGCGCAAGACTTTACCCCAAGCATGTTCACTATTATTAGGAATAAAACCTCTCCTTTGCTCCAAAGCCCCACCGTCGCCTAATCCTATGTAAAGTAATCCAAAATCAGGGTCCCCCATTTTGGCATAAGGATTAAAGCATATTTCTTGCATACCATGGATCTGGTCAATCACATTAACGCGCATCACTTCCCTGGATTTACCCCTTAACACCTTAGCATTCGGATCGTCTAACGTCCATTCCGTAATAATCCATTGTAATTTAACCCGAAGACTATCTCCATAAGTGAAATCAGAAATACCCTTAACTTCAGGCTCAGAATGGGTCGTATAAAAAAGCTTATTCTGAGCGAATAAGGGGTGAAATGCAAAACTCCCTAAACCCGTTGCCATGCCTGGTTTATTGGTAAAATGAGGAAAATGTTTGCCCATGTCCAAAAATTCTGTCAACTGGTTTTGGGAATCCAATAAATAAATCTTCCCCTGCAAATCAGAAATAACACGTTCGTGAGTGATGGGATGATAACTCATTTTATTAATCCGTGTATTCAACTGAGGCGTATGGGTATAAGGAAACTTTAAAATCTTTTTAATCGTTAACTTTTCGCCTGAAAATGGTATGCCTTCTGGTATTGGATTTTCTAATCCTAAACTAGCTTTATGGCCCAAATTCTTTGGCCTTGGTTTCTCCAAAATATAGGCTATCACATCTTGAAGATCTTGGGGATTCAAGTGGCTAAATCCCGGCATATAGGATTTGAATTTCTTGTACTTGTCTTGAGCCCTTGCGACGTTCGCGTCGATCAATGCTTTCGGATTTTTAATAAATTCCAATAAATATTTTTTGTCTACAATTCCTTTTAAGCCTCCCAACTGTGGGCCAATACCATCTTCTTTAAAGTTGTGGCAATTGGCACAATTTTGATCGAATACTTGGGCTCCTCGACTAAGATTTTGAGAATGAACTGTAATGGAGATGGAAAAAACGAATAGAAAAATAGCTAAGGGTAATATAAAAATTTTCATAGGTCAAATATGGCCAAAGGAGGCTTTTCCATGCAAAGAAAAGAAATCCCCTAAATTACTGTATCCTTGTCTTTCCTTCTTTCGAGAGAATGTGGTCAGGGTTTCTTTTTAAGCTTTTGATGAAATGCACATTCCTAAATCGTAAGGCACTCCAATCTTCGTCTATAGACACTTGACTAACTGGCTCAAATCCAATCTCTCCCATGGGTTCCCAACCTTGATCTCGATTAAAATCGCAGCTGTATTTTTTAGAGCTTCCTTTGGGATAACACATCCATAAAACCACATCTCCAGAAATTTTGCCTTGACAAGCCTTGACAAAGGATTGGATTTCCGCCTTGGAACTTACAAAAACCAAGGCATAAGTCACTTGTTTTACCTGATCCAAGGAATGGAGTAAAACGGTCTCTTCAGGTACATTTTTTAACACTTTATAAAAAGCCTCTGGTGCGCTCAAAACTAAAAGTTCAGCCTGGTTTTTATAGGCAAGTTTTTTAAATAAAGGATCTAACATGGCTAATGACGACTTAAATCAGTAGGTAAACCATCTAGGCTTTTCAGGTTTTTCTCCAACATATATTCTTTTAGTTTTTCCGGACCCATTTGATTCGCCCAGGTAAAGTGTATATCTCTTTCTCCTTGGTATTCGTACAGGGGTACTCCATACCCACAAGAGGTCTGAACCAAATCAATCTTCCCTACAATAATTTGTCGGGTACTTGGAAAAATAGTAAAATAGGGCGCATACTGCTCCCAAAGGGCCGAATTTGGCAAAACGGTAAAGCCCTTTCCATATAAACGTAAAATGTTGGGGGTTTTATCGAAGGAACAAAACATGAAGGTTATTCGCCCATTTTCTAGGGTATGCGCAGAGGTTTCGTTACCCGAACTAATGATGTCCATATAAGCAACGGTATGCTCATCAATCACCCGAAATGCTTCTAATCCTTTAGGTGAAACATTTACCCGACCGTCTCCTTGAAGCGGTGCAGTGCCTACAAAAAAAAGATGTTGTTTTTCGATAAACTCGCGATGAGCTTCTGAAATGGAATCATAAAATTTGCCCATATGATTGGTATTATTTGAAACAAATATAAGATTAAATCCGGTGCTCAAACTAAGCGTTTATCACTGTTTCCACCAAGCTTACTTATTGGATTTCAAACGATATAAATATGGTGCTTTACTCTTAGCTCCCGTAAATTTTTTGTCGAGCCGCTCCAATATCTGTAAATCCAACATTTTTTTCTGAAAGTTATTGGCAGGAAATGCTTTTCCATACACCGTTTCATATAATTCTTGAATGTCCTTCAAGGTGAAGGTCTCGGGTAATAGGTTATTGAAAAGTAATTTTTTATCTAAATTTTCTTGAAGCACTTTCAATCCTTTTTGAACCATTTCTTGATGATCAAAAATCAATTTTGGCAATTCATTGATATCATACCAGCCAACACTTTCATCTAAATCAATTTTTTTGGGTATCACTTTTTCAAAATCAACCAAGGCATAATACCCAATACTAATGATGCGCATTTTTTTATTTTCCTCGTTAACCGGAGGTTCTACATCAGGATATAGCTCTTTGGCTAAACCAGAAAAGAGTTGGAATTCTTCATCAGACATACGATTAACCCGACCAAAAGTTCCAAATTCCTCCAAATACACATCTTGGATGCTTGTTCTTTCAAATAATATTCTTTTTGCCGCATCTTCTATGTCTTCTTCTTGTAAAATAAATCCTCCTGGCAGTGCATATATTTCCTCCGCTAACTTGAGTTTGCTTAAAATAAGCTTGAGTTTCTTGTGATGAAAGCCAAAAATGACACAATCCAAGGTCAGTTGAGCAATATGTTTGGTGGATTTCAAAGAATTTTGATTTATTTCAACACTAATTTATTGACAAATTTTAAGAAGAAAATGTTTTTATCAAAGTGATTTTCTAAAAAATAGAAAATCAAAATATTTTATTACATTTGGCTAAATTATCAAATTGATACAAAGAGAAAATAGCGTGTCAAGATGATTTAAAGTTGAAATTCTCTAAAATTTAAAATATACAAAAATGAAAAAAGCTAGTTTATTAGTAGGCCTATTCCTATTAGCGGGCATGTCACTACAAGCTCAGGTAACTACGGGGCAAAATGTAGCCGTAGTATCAACAGATGCCGGTAAAGTACGCGGTTATGTGCATGGGGGTATTTATACCTACAAAGGAATTCCTTATGCGGAGGCGGGTAGATTTGAGACAGCTCATAAACCCAAGCCATGGAATGGGGTACGCAGTTCTACCAGCTATGGCCCTGTTGCTTATTTATTGACGCCAACTACCCAAGTAGCTGATGAATCCGAATTTGTTTACAATCACTCTTGGGGTTACCCCAATGAAGACTGCATGCGTGTCAATGTTTGGACTCCGGGTATCAATGACGGTAAGAAAAGACCGGTATTATTCTGGATACATGGAGGTGGATTTACTTCAGGATCTTCACAAGAATTACCTTCATATGATGGGGAAAATTTAGCGAAAAAAGGCGATGTAGTTGTGGTGTCAATCAATCACCGATTAAACATTTTGGGGTATTTAGATTTATCCGCTTACGGGGATAAATATAAAACCTCCGCCAATAATTCTGTTTTGGACATGAAAGTTGCTCTGGAATGGGTAAAAGCAAATATCAGTCAATTTGGTGGCGATCCATCAAATGTGACCATATTTGGACAATCTGGTGGCGGGGCAAAAGTAAATACCCTAATGGCCATGCCTTCTGCTAAAGGTTTATTCCATAAAGCCATCAATCAAAGTGGTGCCTTTACCACCAATATGCAGGATAAGTCGGTAACCCAAGCCATCACCAAGGAAGTATTAAATGCCTTGCATATCGATGAGTCTAAGGTGGATAGTTTACAAAAAGTTCCTTTCTCTGCCTTAGCTGCAGCGGGTCAAAAAGCCTTGCAAGCGGTTTCTGCTAAATTAAAAGCAGCAGGAAAAGTTGTGGGTGGATTTGGCTTGAGCTGGGGTCCGAGTATCGATGCCAATTTATTACCTTATCAACCCATGTCAGCAGAAGCTATGGAATTATCCAAACAAGTCCCTTTGCTGATTGGAACAGTGAAAAATGAATTTATGCCAACCCTTTTTTCAGGTATAAGCCATGATGCTTCCATGGCGGAAGTAGAAGCATACCTTCAAAAAACCTATGGTGCAAAGGCAGAAGCATATAAAGCTGCTGTGAAGAAAGCTTATCCTGCTGATACCAAACCAACTGATTTAATGGACGTAGACACTAGGTTCAGACCTGGTGCAGTAGACCAAGCCAACATTAAATCTGCAGTGGCTGGTGGTGCTCCCGTGTATATGTATTTATTCACCTGGCAATCTCCCGTTTTTGATGGAAAATACAAGGCCATACACTGCGTTGAACTTCCTTTCTGTTTTAATAACATCGCTCGTTGTGAAGAGATGACAGGAGGTACTAAAGAAGCCTACGCATTAGCCGATAAAATGAGTCAAGCTTGGATTAATTTCGCTCGTTTAGGAAATCCAAATCACAAAGGATTGCCTACATGGCCTACCTACAATACATCAAATACCTCAACCATGCACTTTGATAATTCATGTGTCGTTAAACCTCAAATGGACAAAGAATTATTTGAATTAGTAAAAACGAATTAAGCCGTTTCTACCTAGCAAAAAGCCTCGACGAAAGTCGGGGCTTTTTTGTTTACTAAAATGGGATGAGTGGGTATATTAATCTCCCATAGATCCATAATTTTACGGGATTAAATGTACATCCATGAAATTACCCTTATACCAAGTAGATGCATTCACGAATCAATTGTTTGCAGGAAACCCTGCCGCCATTTGCCCTTTAGATCAATGGTTGGATTCGGACTTAATGCAAAAAATTGCGGCAGAAAATAATTTAGCAGAAACCGCCTTTATCGTTAAGAATGGGGATAAATTTGACATCCGATGGTTTACTCCCAGTGTAGAGGTGGATTTATGTGGTCATGCCACCCTGGCTGCAGCATTTGTTTTATATCATCACTTAGGCATCGTTTCTGATGAAATCGTATTTTTTTCACCTCGAAGTGGGCATTTAAGTGTTGCTAGAAATGGCGACTTACTAACCTTGAATTTCCCTGCAGATGACATCCAACAAATTGATTTTGATTGGAATGAGTTTAAAGGATTGGATATCACCACCAAGGACGTTTTCAGGGGTAAAACTGATTTTCTATTTGTCTATGAAAACGAAGATCAAATAGCGAAGATGAAACCTGATTTTCTTGAAATCGCAAAATTACCTGCCCGCGGGATTATCATCACCGCACCCGGGAATGAGGTCGATTTCGTTTCTAGATTTTTTGGGCCACAATCAGGGATCAATGAAGATCCTGTTACTGGTTCAGCGCATACCACCCTGATGCCATATTGGGTAAAACAAAAAAATAAAACCCAACTGAAAGCCAAGCAACTTTCCCCTCGAGGAGGTGATTTAGCCTGTGAACTCCTAGGTGACCGGGTGAAAATAAGTGGGACTTGCGTTTTGTATTTACAGGGCGAAATTTTTGTCTAAAAGCCACTAATAGGTAGATGTCATATCCTCCACTACACAAATAATATAATCCGCAATTTGACTGTTTTCGGGGCTCAGTTTTTTAATATCTTTTTGACTAACTGTGGCTATCGTGGCTATCTTAATTTCTGGTTTAGCTAACCTTAAATACCATGAAATTCCTTCATAATTCTCTGAATGGTAGGAGCCATTGACATGAATAAATAGCTGAGGTTCTGACCAGTTTTTCAAAATAAAATGAGCCATCGTGGCGTCTTTCAAGGCTTGAGCTTTAGGCATATTGGGGGTGGCATGTCCTGCCATCATTGTCATCATTTTTTGATAGCCTGGTAATTGGCTATCGTAGGGAATGGGCAAAGGAGCTATCCAAGATTTTTCCTCTTCACTTAAGGCATTTAAAGATTCGAAACCGCCCTTAGAGACCATACTAGCATGCTTTCTGGGCACATTTGTCGCAATAAATTGGACTTGATTTTCTTTAGCAAAATTTACTAAGGGAGCATAATCTGTCTTATAATTTTTCCAAAGTCTGGCGCTAGAATCTAAACCCTTGGCTGAAATTTTTCCAGCTAGATAGGCCGACAATGCCCCTTGATTATCTTGTTCAAACATCTCAGCTCCTAATATGATTTTTCTCTGTAAAAAACAGGATTGAACAATCTCTAGTTCTAACCAATGACTGATGGGATTATTATGTAATTCCCCAATGAGCACTACGTTTTGTTTTTGTAAATGCTTGATCATTTTCTGATAGGAAACTTCCTTTCCTTGGGCATTAAATAAGCGGTAAGCAGGTTTATCTTGTGCGAAAAGGCCGGCAGGAAAAAGTAGTATTAGCAATAAGCAGATTCGCCTTGTCAAATTCATCATTTCTTTAGCTGTTGATTTTCTTCAAATTAGAAAAAATTTACACATCAAAATACATGACTACTATAAAAATAAAAAGCGGCCAAAAATGGCCGCTTCTAGATAGAACTACGGTGTAAATTTATTTTATTGGAATTAATAGGCTTACATTTTCCCATCCAAAAGCAAGTCCAGCAGGAACTAACTTATATTCCAAGGCTTCTTTAAAATCAGATTTACTTGTTTTGACAGTAATCGTAAAGGCATCTTTTTCTGGATTTCTGGTTGTTTCGCCTCCTCTTTTGATGCCCCACTGACCTACTTCTGTATTGAAAATCACTTGCCAATCACCTTCACTTGGCAACATATAAATACTGTATTTACCCTTTGCTAAGGTATTTCCAGCAATGTTCAAATCTGCGTCGGTTTCAATGATTGTGGCTGAATTAGCCCCTGCTCTCCAAACTTTACCAAATGGCACTAATTCTCCCCAAATTTTTCTTTCTTTTACAGATGGGCTGCTATAGACAACCGAAACATTGGCTTTTCCAATAGTTCCAGTTACCGTTACTTTAGGGCTTTGTGGTGGACGTGGTGCATCTTGTCCAAATGAACTACTTGTCACCATCAAAAGACAGCATACAGCTAAAATAGGCTTTAAAAATGTGTTGATTTTCATACGATTATGGGTGTTTATTGTTTAGTATTTTTTTCTGTTAATTCTTCATAAGCCATTTGGAAATTATTCTTTAAGAAATCTCCGTTCATTCCTTGAACTCCATTTACCGCGCTTAACTTCATGACTTCCTCTTTTGTTTTACCACTTTTAATTTCGGCAGATACATGAATAATTAATTTTTCTAAATAATCGGTTAAAGTCAGTAAATCCTCTTTTTTGCAGGTAATTTCCGTTGGGTTAAAGGCATGACCGTAAGTAAAAATGGTGTCCTTATCAAACTGCTTTTGAATTTTATCATTCACATGAATCCAATTAGCCACACTAGCTCCTGCACTTCGATCGATGATAGGATACCGCTTATTGCCGAATAAATCACCTAAATGGACAACATTGGCATGCTCAAAATGAATGGCCACATCTCCGTTAGTATGTGCCGGCCCAAAATAATGAGCCCTAATTCTTTCTTTACCGATTTTAGCTGTCCAGGTATCTTGAAAGGTTTCGGTAGGATAATATTGTTTGTCCTCTGTTTTTGCGCGTGCGGCGGCGGCGATTTGGTTTTTCAATGAGTTCTCATGAGCCACCACTCGATTAACTATTCCTTTAAAAGCAATATTCCCACTGGTATGATCCCCATGATGATGGGTATTCATCAATAGCTGAATTTTCTGATCGGATTGTTTTTTCAACTCATCGATAACATGTTGGGATTGGTCAGGAAACTGTGTGTCGACTACTGCATATCCATCCTTAGTTTTCAATACCGCTATGGTACCCCCTCTTTCACTAAAAAGAGAAATACCCCCACGTAATTCTTTCCAGGTAAAAGCTGGACCTTGATATAAAGATGACTGTGCAAAAAGGGATGATTTTGACCCTAGAAGACATGAAAGCAACAAGGTATTGGCAGAGCCTTGAATAAACTGTCGACGTTTTATCATTTCTATTACGTTTAAATTCAAATGTAATTGAGTAATACCAATGGCTTTAATTTTTGAGACCAAAACATAAAGTAATCTCACGAAATCCCCCTATTTTATGGGAATTAATCAATTTTCGGGAGTTTTATTTAATGCCTGTTCAATTCTTGAATCAGGAATAATCCATAAAATGGCAATCCCATAAAATATCAATAAGCTTACCATGGGATAAAAAAAGGCGATTATTATACCGGAAAAATAGCCCCCCGTAGAAATTCTCTCCTTCCACCGGTCAGTTAGTGCTTGACCGATGGTCGACTCATGTCCTTCATGTTTAATGGCTAGTTTTTCCAATACTAAAAAGGCTAAAGCACACATCAATAAAACAAAACCATATAAGGCTACTGTATTTTTCGCAAAGTCATTTTCTCCCATCCAACCCGTAACAAATGGCAATAGAGATAACCAAAATAATAAAGCCAAATTGGCTAATAAAACTTTCCCATTAACCCGTTCTATGGCTTGAAACATATGATGGTGATTATTCCAATAAATCCCCACATAAATAAAACTAAACAGGTAGGAAAGAAATTTAGGCATTAAGGGCTCCAATGCCTCAAAACTTGCTCCATGAGGAACTTTTAATTCCAAAACCATGATGGTAATGATGATGGCTAATACCCCATCACTAAAGGCTTCTAAACGATTGGTAGTCACAGGAATACAATTTTTGGAAAGGTATAAAAAATTTGAACTAATCTGACGAACTGGGCATTTGTTTTTTACCTACATACAAAGCCACAATTACAATAACCGTTCCTATAAGCGTGTAAATGGTAATAGTTTCGCCACTAAATAGATAGGCATAAAAGTAGCCAAATAGGGGACAAAGAAAAATCCATAATGAGGCTGAAATGGGGTCTTGATCAATCAAATAAAACCATAACCATAAGGCTATAATAGACACTGGAATGATTAACCAACTTACTGCAAACAAAAAGCGTAGATCAAAATTTGCCTCCTGAAATGAAGCAAAACTGGTAGTAAATGGCAACATGAAAATTCCACCCAATAAAACCTGCCAACCATTAATAACCAATGAATTTAACTTCCAATCTGTTCGAACATAATAAACCGTAGCCGCAGAAACGGTGATAATACCACCAATTAAAATCACCAAACCCTTCCATACGGCCGGCTCTACTTGTAATTGGAGATAAGATGCAATCAAAATTCCGGCTAAGCCTAGTACTAAACTTCCCATTTCTTTTACTTGAGGTTTTCTTTGTAACAAAAGAGCCGAAAGAATAGTAATGAATATAGGATTTGTAGCGGTGGCCAAACTACCAATCCCCGGACTTAGGAATTTAATAGCCATGACAAAGGCTCCTAGGTAAATGGTGGAATTAAATAAGCCAAAAAAGGATAATTGCCTCAGCTCTTTCCAGCTCGGTTTTATCCGATGTTGGGGCCGAAAGAAATAAGAGATAAACAAAATAAAAATACCTGCAAAAACTAAGCGAACATTGGCTAAAATAAAGGGATGAACCGAAAGAATTCCCATTTTTGTGGCCACTGCCGCAGATGACCACAACATAGCAAATAAAAGGCCAAAAGCGACATTTTTCATGGAATCTAGCTGAGGGGCTGGTAGGGAAATGCCATAATCCCCTTTGATAATATTGATTAACACAATGGCTTTTCTTGCCTTGCTAACAAAGAAAAGAAATCTTCTTTTAAAATAAACTATTGAAAACCATATTTTGGGATTAATTTTGCGTCCCTTTTCTAGATAAAAAATACCTACACTACATGTCAAAAAAGTCAAATCGGACCAAAATTATATTAATTCTCGGAATACTATCTGCGATAGGGCCCTTATCCATTGATATGTATTTGCCTGCCTTTAAAAATATGGCGGCAGCCTTGCATTGTTCTCAAGAACAAATGGGCTATACCTTATCTAGCTTCTTTTTTGGTATTTGTCTAGGGCAATTAGTCAATGGGCCCCTTCTAGACCATTATGGCAGAAAAAATGTCCTATACATTGGACTAAGTATTTACGTCATCAGTTCATTCGGCTCAGCATTCTCCTTCACCGTGGAACAACTCATCATTTGGCGCTTTTTTCAGGCCATTGGTGGAAGTATTGGAATGGTTGCCCCTAACGCCATCATTCGAGAAACATTTAAAGAAGCCGAAAGACCTAAAATTCTTTCCTTGATGATGCTAATTCTGGGGGTTTCTCCCATCTTAGCTCCTTCCTTAGGTAGTTTGCTTTTAACAATTACTAACTGGAACATCATCTTTGTATTGTTGGGAATTATTACGCTTTTCATCATTTTCTTGATCAAAAGTTGGTTACCAGAAAAAATCAATAAACACCCGAAAGGGCCATTTAAATTGGGAAGTATTTTAACCTCCTACGTGGCACTTTTACCTGAAAAACAGTTTTTAACTTTCGCTATTTCAGGGGCCATAGGCTCCGGTTGTATCTTTACCTTTGTTTCAGGTGCCCCCCTTACTTTTTTGAATTTTTACCATGCTGATGAAAAGCAATTTGGTTGGATATTTGCCATGGTGGCATCTGGGATTATTGGTGCTAGTCAGTTTAACCACTGGATATTAAAACGTTTCAGTAGCCAACAAGTTCTTTCTTTTGTTTTACCCCTTCAGTTAATATTGGGGATTACCCTTGCCCTATTATCTAAATTTGGATTGATTAATATTCAAATCAATATCCTACTTCTTTTCTTGATTTTGGCTTGTCAGGGTTTAGTATTTCCGAATATCATCAGTCTGGCTTTACAACCTTTCCATGAAGGGGCTGGTGCGGCCTCTGCCATGATGGGGGCTATGCAAATGGCCTGGGGATCTATCTGCGCAACCTTACTAGGGTTACTTTTTGATGGTACTCCTTTTACCATGGCTATCATCATGGTCTTTTGCGCCTTATCTGCCAATTTTATTTTATTTGTACTGGGGAAAAAATACTTTCAGCCTGTTCAAGCCTAAGCTATTGACGGTATTAATGAGTACTCTTAAGCAAAGTAAAAAGTAAATCCTTGAGGTATTTTTCTACAAATATTTGCTTATTCTCGTTTTGACAATCCGTCAATTTTGGCAAATACATACTAAAGAATAATTGAGAATGAGAGGTCTCTATCAAGGTACTACTCAAAGAGTGAGGATATAAATAATTTGAGTCATAGGTTTGTATCAAACTAGAAATACGCTCACATAAATCCTTGTAAGGTTTAAAAACCTCATGTTGATTGATTTCCTTAACTTCTTTAACCAAATACACCTTGCTGCTCTCTGAGACCACTATTTGATGTAAATAATTCTTGTTATAATCCGTCTGACCAATACTCTCGGGCAAAGCACGCGTTAGAAGCTCAACTAATTTTTCTAACTTAGATTTTGAATTTTGTATAGGTTCTAGCTGGATTACCACCAAATATTCCATGTAAGACCAATACCAATTTAGAATATAAAGAAGGAGGCGATGCTTATTTTCAAAGTAACGATAGATGGTCGCCTCGGTCGTATTCATTTCAACCGCGAGTTTTTTAAACGTAAAATGTTCAAAACCCAATTGAAAAATTAAATCTATGGAATGTTTCACTATTTGCTTCCCCAGTTCAGTACTTTCTGGATCTCGCAAGTAGATTTTATCATTGACCTTAAAGCTTAATGAATAGTCCATGCCCTTAGAAATATTTTACAAACATAAATGATAGAAATACTATCTCAAAACATTTTTTAATTTTATTCGTAATAGTATTACTATTATTTAAAAAAGTGTTTTAATTTTGTCTGAGAAATAAGCATGTATGATGAAAAAACAACCCATTGATCGAATAAGCAAACTGGTCGGTGATCATAAAAAAGAGATCACATCCATTTATTTGTTTTCAATAGTAAGTGGTTTAGTGAATTTAAGTCTTCCCTTGGGTGTACAGTCCATCATAGGTCTGGTAATGGGTGCCACCATGGTTACCTCCATCTACATTTTAATCTTTTTAATCGTATTGGGTGTATTTTTAGTAGGTCTGCTCCAAATCAATCAAATGAAGATTATTGAGGCATTGCAACAAAAAATATTCACTCAATATTCGTATGACTTTGCAGTTAAAATCCCCAAAATGGATTTGATGAAAAATGACCAATACTTCATCCCAGAAAAAGTATCTAGGTTCTTTGACATTGTCAATATTCAAAAAGGATTCGCAAAGATTTTGCTAGACATTCCTATGGCGAGTGTACAGATTCTTTTTGGAACGATTTTATTGTCTTTATACCATCCATTTTTCATCGTATTTAGTATAGCCTTATTACTCACGTTAGTTTTTATATTGTACGGAACTAGTCAAGTGGGTATTGCAACCAGCATAGAGGAATCTAATTATAAATATGGCGTAGCTAATTTCTTTAGTGAAATCGCTCGAACTGTCAAGTCTTTTAAATTCAGCCAGGGCTCTAACTTAAATATCGATAGAACAGATAATAATGTGAGTCAATATCTGTTAGCTAGAACTAAGCACTTTCATGTATTATTATTTCAGTATAAAACCTTAGTCACATTTAAAGTCGTTTTGACCATTTTAACCCTTTCCTTAGGTGCCTATTTATTAATTAATCAACAAATCAACTTAGGTGAATTCATTGCTGCAGAAATTGTGATTTTGATGGTAATAGGTGCCGTTGAAAAATTGATCACTAGTCTAGACAGTGCTTATGATGTGATTACAGGCTTAGAGAAATTGGCTAGCGTGGTAGAAAGCCCCATGGAATCTTCTGGTGAACTTGAGCTAAATGTTGCGCAAGGGATACAAATAGAAATTAACCAATTGTCTTTCCAATTCCCATCAGGTAGCCCTATTTTTGAAAACCTTTCCTTGCACATTAAAGCAGGGGAAAAAGTGGCTGTGTTGGGAGAAGAAGGCGCTGGTAAATCCATGTTTTTAAGATTACTGACAGGAAATTATCAGAGTTTTAAAGGGTCTATTTTAATTAACCACATCCCTCTTCAAAATTATAGTTTAGCCAGTTTAAGAAAACATACAGGTGTTTTATTACATGGCCAAGAAATTTTTGGGGGAACTGTTTGGGAAAATATCAGCCTAGGACAAGAAGAGATAAGTCCCAAAGTCATAATGGAAACTGCTCAAAAATTGGGGTTTGAGAATTTCATCTCCCATTTCCCGAAAGGATTTGACCATCAAATAGAGCCAATAGGCAAAAAAACGCCCCAAACCATCATCAGAAAAATATTATTACTTCGGGCTATTTGTGGTTCCAAAAATTTACTTCTTTTAGAAGAACCATGGAGTGGGCTAGATCTTCCTAGTGCCGAACGCCTGAAAAGCTATTTGATCAACCCGGCGAATCAAGCCACAACCATCATCGTGTCGAATGACCCAGATTATGTAAGTGCCACTGATCAACAAATCAACTTATAACATGGAAAATTTTAAGTCATTTAAATTAATCTATCAGCAAGGCAAAAGTACCGAAATACGCTTTTGGATTATCGGGCTTTTATTAATTAGCTTGGGTATTATCTTTCTTCCATGGACTCAAAATATTCAAACCAAAGGAAATATTACTAGCCTATACCAAGAACAAAAGCCTCAAAAAATTTATAGCCCGATAGCCGGTAAAATAACGAATTGGTGGGTAAAAGAAGGAGACATCGTTCAACCAGGAGACACCCTAGTTAGAATAAGTGAGATCAAGGATGATTACTTAGATCCTAATTTAATTGGTCGAACCCAAGACCAATTAAACGCGAAAAAAGGGTCATTGGAATACTACATCCAAAAAGTAAAAGCCACGGAAGCACAAATAGCTAATTTAAAACAATCAAAAACATTAAAGAAAAGTCAGCTAGCGAATAAGTTGATTCAACTTCAGCAAAAAATCAATGCCGAAAGAGCTGAATTAGTAGCGAGTACCAATGAGCAAAACTTGGCGAAAGATCAATTGGACCGTTATCAGCAGATGTATAAAGAAGGTTTGATTTCACAGACTCAATACCAACAAAGAAACGTTTCAGCACAAAATGCTTTAGCCAAAAAAATCATGTCTGAAAATAAGGTAAATCAGACTATTCAAGAAATCAATAACACACAAATAGAACTGAAAAGTGTGGATCAAGAATACGATGAAAAAATCAATAAAGCAGACAGTGAAAGGTTACAAAGTTTAGGACAAATAGAAACCAATAAAGGGGAAGTAGCTAAACTAGCTAACCAAGTCACCAATTATTCCATTAGAAATGGCATGTACTATATTTTAGCCCCTCAAAGTGGCCAAATTGTACAGGGTAAAAAAACGGGTATTGGGGAAATCATCAAAGAGGGTGAAGAACTTTTGAGTATTGTTCCTCAAAATGAAAATTATGCCGTAGAAGTATTTGTTAGGCCTGTAGATTTGCCCCTCATTTCTCCTGGGCAATCCATCAGATTCATATTCGATGGCTTCCCGGCCATTATTTTCTCTGGAGGATGGCCTGAGCAAAGTTTTGGTACCTTCGCTGGTAAGATTTTGGTAGTAGAAAATGCCATCAATGAAAACGGCCTTTTTAGGGTCATAGTTCAAGAGGACGCCCGTTTTAAAAAATGGCCCAAGCAGATAAAAATTGGTGCAGGGGTTAAGGGTATTATTTTGTTAAACGATGTACCTCTTTGGTATGAATTATGGAGAAATATCAATGGCTTCCCTCCTGATTTCTACCATGCTAAACAAGATAAAAATACTGCCTATGAAAAGTAATATTATTTGGTTTTTATTACTGGCCAATTTGTCTTGGGCGCAAAACAAAACCTTGCATCCAGAAGCGTTTTTAAAAATTGTAGAAAAATATCATCCAGTGGCGCGTCAAGCCCAGATTGATATCCGTAAATCTGATGCTCAAATTCTAGCGTCAAGAGGTGCGTTTGATCCTATTTTAAGGCATTATATTGCGAGTAAAACCTTGGATGGTGCCAGTTATTACCAATACAATGCCCCTGAACTTAGTATTCCTACTTGGTATGGAATTGAGCTTAATGCGGGAGTAGAAAACTTACAAGGAAATCGTTTAGATATTAGCCAAACCATGGGGCAAACTAGCTACATTGGAATTCAAATTCCTGTGGCTAAAAACCTCTTGATGGATAAAAGAAGAGCCGCCTTGCAACAAGCCAAATTGATGAATAAAATGGCCTTTGCCGAACAAAGGGTTGTTTTGAATCAATTGTTTTTAGAAGCCATGGAGGCCTATTGGCATTGGTTAAAATGTTATCAAGCCTTACGAATTACGAACCAAAACTTAGAGGCGGCTAGAAAACGAGTAGATTTTGTCAGAAGAAGTGTAGAATTAGGTGATAGACCCGCTGTGGATACCTTGGAGGCCAGCACACAGTTCATGTACATGGACAATCAAAACCTAGCCAAAATGGTAGAATATGAAAATTCGACGCTTCAGCTTTCAGCCTTTCTCTGGCAAGAAAATAATACGCCTAACATCTTAACAAAAGACGTAAGCCCAGCCGAAGTATGGGGAGATTTTAGTCTATTTTCTAATTTTGATTTAGACCTGAATTCTATTTTACAAAAAGTTGATTCCTTTCATCCTGAAATACAAGCCTATCTTTTCAAAATTGAAGGGCTTAACGTGGAGAAAAAATTAAAGTTTCAAAGTTTATTACCCAAAATTGACCTTCAATACAATCACCTCATGAAGGATAAATATTCCTCCAATGCTGGTGCATTATTTGCTAATAATTACCAATATGGAATCAAGTTTGAACTTCCTTTGCGGCTTTCATCTGGAAGAGGAGAATACCAAACCGCCAAGTTGAAGGTGGAGGAAACGACCATCCAACTATCACAGAAAAAACAGCAGATCCAAATCAAAATAAACAGCTATTTCAATCAATTTCAGAATCTTAAGAAACAGATACAAACCCAGGAAAAAGCTGTTACCAGTTACCAAGCTTTAACCAAGGCAGAAGAATCTAAATTTTCTCAAGGGGAATCATCCTTGTTTTTAATCAACAGCCGAGAGATAAAGGCCTTAGAGGCTGCTGAGAAATTATTGGACCTAAAGGCCTATTTATTTAAAACCGTCTATGCCTTACAAGCAAGTGCCGGCCTTTTGATTTAAATAAAAAAGGCAAGAAACCGACTTGCCTTTTGTCTCTTCTTTCCCCTAAGATGCTTGATAAGCTAGGATGTCAGCCGGTTGACACTCTAAAGCCTCACATAAGGCCTCCAAAGTGCTAAATCGAATGGCTTTAGCCTTCCCTGTCTTTAATATGGATAAATTGGATAAGGTTAAATCGACCTTTTCGGATAGTTCATTTAAAGACATTTTTCTTTTTGCCATCATGACATCTAGATTTACAACAATAGGCATATCTATACAGTTAAATCGTTTTCTGATTGTATCTCAATTCCTTTTTTAAAGATTTGGGCAAAAATAAAGATCACCCCCGCCAAAAAAAGTGTTTCCCCTCCATTCCATTCTAAATTGGGTAGCTCTAAATACTCTTGATAAGCATAAGAGCCAAGAGATAAAAGCCAAAGAGTCAAAATCATAATGCTTATTTTTTCCATCAAATTTGCGACTTCCCATTGAAATGGATTGGACAAATTAATTTTTGATAAGGTTTTAATGACCAAATGAGCTACATAGGCCTTTATGGCCAAAAGGCCAGCTGTCAAGGCAATCACCAAGCTATAATCCACTAAACTCGATTTTTTAAGCTCATACAAATTCCATCCTTCGTAAAGATCTTTGGCGACTATTTCATTGAATAGACTCAGGGCAAAAGTGAAAAGTATAGCCCCACATTTAATCATTAGGCCTATGAATGCGACCCAAGAAAGCACATTCATGACGGTTAAAATACTCTGTGTTTTCGTTTTCATTAATTTGTTGTTTAAATTGTTTTGCAAATTTTAAACAATATTTATTGATAAACAATAAATTTATAATAATTTTCAATAAATTTTTATTGATGATAAGGATGGCTATTAAACAAGAACCTTATTTTTTATGCGTCACTTTATATACCTTTCCTTCCTTATCATAGGTAGTCCACTCGCCCGTTTGTTTACCTTGATTGAAAAAACCCGAGCGCAAAATGGTACCGTCTTTTCGATACCATTCCCAATACCCCGTATAAATACCTTGGATATGCTGGCCCTTTGCCCAAAGTGATCCATCTCGATGAAAAAGCTCATATTTTTCCTCCATAATTAGTACGGTTTAAATCTTAGTTAAAGCATGCCCATAGGTCTTCCCTCATGAAGGAGAATATTGACCTAAAAAATAACCTCATTAATTTCTATTCTTCACTTGCCATTGGTAGTAATACCGACAAATGGGATAATAGAATAATGCCACTAAAAGCCAAATGATATAGACTTCTGAAAGACTCAATCCAACAAAAGCTTTAGGTCTACTTAATTGAAAGCCGAATGCCAAATCAGCCCACTGAAAGCCTTGATTAAAAATGAAAATAAACAAAAGAAGGTGGAGGACAAACCAGTGGCTAACAAAAAAGAATAGCGGTACTCGTCCAAAACTTGAAATAATTTCAACTAATTTTTTCCCTAAAACCGAACGTAAATTTACCAACAAACACATGATGCCTAAGGTTAAGGCGGTAAAGCTCAAGCTTGGTGGATATTTGGAAACATTGAAAAATGACATACCTTGTTTGACCCATGTCCCATCAGTTAAAGCCGGAGAATCTCCTCCTAAATTTAGGAATCGAACCGCCAAAAATACGGTTAAAAAGACTAGCCCCATTTTCCAAAAATCCTTATCCGATTTCTCCTTAAAATAATACCCTAGTGAAAAACCCAATAAACATATACCTAACCAAGCTAGCGGCGGATAACCTACAACTAGAAGGGTTCCATTAGGCAATGGAAAGGCATTGGGACTAATTAAAAATGAAAGCGCCTGAAGCCACGAAGGTTGAAGTAACAAAAGGGCTTGCTGAATTAAGATAATACCAATAGCCAAACCTAAAATTTGCCTGGTTGAAAAACCATGAACCAGTCCGATGATCACCATGGAAAACCCTATGGCACTTAACACGTCAATGAGTATTAGTCCAAAATGAATATCAACAAACAATCCAAAATTAACAACCGTTAAATCCAGCAAAATTAAACCTAGCCCACGGCGGATCATACGTAGCCGAAATTGCCCTTTATCTTCCGTTCTTTGATAGACCAAATAAGCTGAACTTCCGGCTAGAAATACAAAAATTGGGGCGCATAAATGGGTGATGATACGAGTATAAAAAATAGAAGGACTGGTTACGGCCAAATCCGTGGGAGATTGATCAATAGCATGGATATGAAACAAATCCCTCACATGATCTAGTAACATGAGAATCACTACCATACCCCTTAAAAAATCGATGGATTCTACTCTTTTTAAAAGCATTTTCTAGATATTAGAAAGTATATTTTAAGCATTGTAAATTCTTTTCTTGATAAAGTTTCAAGGGATTTTTGCCTCAAACTCCTTAAATCTTCGATCTAAATCTTGACGTAATTTCTGTTTGATGGCCGCTTCTTTAATAAAACTATAGTCCAAACTATTATATACCAATTGCTTTATATTGGCATAGGTAAAAAATGGATAGGACTTAGCCAATAATACAAACTGCTCAGTTAAACTAGTCCGAAGGACACCGGCATCGTCCGTACTAATTACCATCGGAACCTTAAAATCGTGGTACAATTTAATGGGATGCTTATCGCCCTTGATTTGTAAAATAAATCGGTTAGAAACAAGGTTCACTTCAACCGGAATTTTCTGGTGACTCATGTACCTCAAAAGCTCATAACTATGCTTTTCATAAGGCATATCCACGCCATGACCAATTCGATTAGCTTTTGCTGTATGAATAGCCTCATCAATATGCCAAGTCAAATTTTCTGGGGCCACTTGGCCCATGGCTAATTCCCCGGCGTGTAAAGAATATTTCACTCGAGGAAATTTCTGGTGACAAAACTGAAACATCAACATGTGTAAACGATAATCCTTCATGGAATTTTCACCATGTTCAGGAGCCACCATATTCACCCCCACCACTAAATCACTTTGGTTAGCCGACATAAAGCTAATGACGATGTCCTTAAATAAATCAACGGGATTTTTGAATCTCAATACATACTTTTGATACCGCATGCTAAATCTTTCATCGTCAATTTTCAAGCTATCATGAAGATGTTGAATGAAAGAATTATTCCAAATTACCGCCTGATTCATCGACTCCTTTTGCATCAACTTCGAATAAATATTTTCCAGTAAATTCAAAACGGCTTGTTGGTCTGACTGATGCATCAATTGACGTAATTCAGCATCATAAGCTGTTAAATCTTGAATATTTACCTTGGAATAAACGGGAGTAAACATGGTTTCAAGGTAGCTCACATTTTCGGCTATAGCCCGATTCTTTAACTCCACCATGCCAGGCGCATATTCTTCATGTAGAGCCGGTAAAAATTTATCAAAAGACTCAAAAAACAATTGATCAGAAGGATAAAACCCTGTATAAAAATCCTTTACGGACCAGCGCCTTAAAATCTCATTTTTAATCCCTTCCAATCGACCCTCCGAGGCAAGTTCAGAAAATCGTTTCCAATTCTTTTGGCCCGCTTGATCCTTAGCCACAGCCATCGTTTCAGTATGAAGGTAGTAATCCAATTTAATGGCTTTTTCCAAAAGGGGTTCCGCGTAAATAGAGCCACTAAAATGATGATGCAAATCTCCTCCTTTGGGCATTTGGGCCATAAAAGCCGTCAACTGAGCCTCATTATTTCTAATTTTCTGCAAATATTGTGCAGCTTTTTGCTCCTGCCCCAAAAGACTAACAGGAATAAGTATGTTAAAGATGAGGGCTAAAATGTATTTCATGAATTAGTATAAAGGTACTTGTTGATTCAAAGGGCTCTTTAAAATTACGGGTAATTGAATACATTTGAACTAGAAACACCTCTAAAAGAATAATTCCTAAAACATAATTTAAATCCATGAACCCTGCCATACAAGCATTTAATCAGTCCCTTTCGCCCCAAGAAGCAAAAATTGGGAACTTTTTGGCTCAATATATTTCGGAAGAATTGCCCGAGGCCACTTGTAAAATTTGGCATGCGATACCCGTCTGGTTTATCCAGGATAATCCGGTGGTGGGCTATAGCTCACTCAAAAGGGGGATTCAATTGCTATTCTGGAGTGGGCAGTCTTTTGAAGAAAATTCTTTAGAGGGGATAGGCAAGTTTAAAGCCGCTGGAATTTATTTCAATACCCTCGAAGAAATTCCCCAAGAAGACTTACGGAGATGGCTTCAAAAAGCCAAAACCATACAATGGGATTATAAGAATATCGTCAAAAGAAGAGGTTTGTTAGAAAGAATACAAACGAAAATTAATCCAACCTAAAAAGTTCTGGATTAGGACAATTTTGAGCATAAAAATCCATATCTCTACGTGAACAAACCCCTGGGTAATCCCCAACAAATCCTTGCAAATCTCGAATCAATTGAAAATGTAAATGAGGGGGCCATCCACCATTTTCAGATGAATTTCCCAAATGCCCAATCAATTGACCTTGCTGAATAGTTTGGCCCAAAACCAAGCCTTCCAAATCTTGAGTAGCCAAATGGCCGTACAAACTGTAGATAAGTTCTCCCTGGATTTGATGCGCTACAATCACGGTGGGCCCATAGTTTCCTGAGCCTTCATTCACTTGAAAACTATGTACTATACCATCCATGGGAGCAAAGACTTCTGTACCTGCCTCCGCCCAAATGTCAATGCCTAAATGAATATTTCGAAAGTCTTGTTGGTCTGTTGCAAAATAATCGTGCGATTCATACATCCTTCGATGCTCTAAATAACCCCCTAAACCATATTTGTTCGTTCCCAATGATTCCCGAATGAACTGACAAAATCGGCCAATATTTTGATATACATCGGCATTAAAAATAGGATTTTGTGCACTTAAATCTAAGATTTGGGTGTTAGCATTCGAAAGCGGGGGAACAAATAAGGTAGAAATCATAGTTCACTAAATAAGTATGGAATGGCTTAACCACAGCCTTAAACAAAATTGATGATCCATCCCATGGAAAATGAAATTTGCTTAAAGATTAGACAAAAACATTAAATTGCCCACTAAATTATGAAAAGAAGACGTATGCTAGGCTTTCTAGGAATATTAACAAGTATCTCGCTGGGTTCTTGGATTGCCTTCAATAAAGCTGTTTTGGGTGCAAACCCCAAAGGGAAAAGACTGGAGCGGATTAAAAACTCTCCTCATTTTAAAAATGGAGAATTTCAAAATCTATCTTACACGCCCACATTTGCAGAGGAGAATAATAAAATAGGCTCCATGTGGCGCGTGATGACCAGTAAAAACATCCGCACTAAACCTAGCGTGGCATTGCCTACGGTAAAAACTGATTTCACCAAAATTAGTCCTAGCACCGACTATATGATTTGGTTCGGACACTCTTCTTATTTATTTCAAATAGAAGGCAAAACCTTGTTGATTGACCCTGTTTTAAGTGGTTATGCTGCTCCCTTTTCCTGGTTAAATGCCTCATTTAAAGGAACCGATCCCTATACTGCAGAAAGCTTACCCGATATAGATTATTTACTTATTTCACATGATCATTATGACCATCTCGACTATGAAACGATTCTGAAATTAAAAGGAAAAGTTAAGCGAGTGATCTGTGGTTTGGGAGTGGGAGCTCATCTAGAGCATTGGGGCTATTCTCCCGATATCATAGAGGAATTGGATTGGAATGAGTCCATTGAATTAGAAAAAGATTGGAAATTAACGGCCACTCCAGCAAGACATTTTTCAGGTAGAGGGATACAAAGAAACAAAACACTTTGGCTGTCTTTTGTTTTAAAAACCCCTCATCACAACCTATTCTTGGGTGGAGATAGTGGTTATGACCATCACTTTAAAAACATAGGCGAAAAATATGGACCATTTGACCTAGCCTTGATAGAACAGGGCCAATACAATTTAGCTTGGAAATACATTCATTTAATGCCCGAAGAAATTTTCATCGCAGCCAAGGAATTAAATGCCAAAAAGATTTTTGCAGGACATAATTCCAAATTTAAATTAAGTGTGCATCCTTGGGATGAACCCTTAAAACGCTTATGGGAAAACAGTAAAAAACAAGATATTCCTGTAATTACTCCTAAAATTGGCGAACTGGTAGACCTAAAGGATAATCAATCGACATTTTACAATTGGTGGGAAGGGATTGTATAAGCCTATGAAACCGCTTACTCCCAAAAATGAGCCATTGAGCAAAAAATCATTCATTATAGGTCAAAGAATTCGGTTATTGCTTGTAAGTCTTTAGGTGGATATAAAACCGCCAAGTGTTCTATAAGAAATAAATACACGAGTAAAATCGTTTTGTAAGCAATTTTTAGCCCATTTCTTCTAAAACCATGAAAAGCGAAATCATCCAAAATCTAAACAATCCGGAAAAACTAGAAAGCCTCTACCGAGAAAATACTGCTGCTTTTAAAAGAGAATTTAACCTGGTTTTTCCTGAATATTCCAAAGAACCCAGTGTTCAATTTTGGAATCAGCGCTTAAATTTTAAACAAGAAGGCATTGGTTTAGGCGACAGAAACGAATTGCTTTTTATAGGAGCTTTATTTGTTTTGGCTTCCCTTATCTCACAAATACCACAATTCTTTGGCTTCAATCAGGATGTCTTTTTCCAAAGAAATATATCTTTTGTCGTTTTTCCTGTTTTAAGCTTTTATTTCATTTGGAAAGAGCAATTAGCTTTTTCTAAATTCCTTCTGCCATTAGGTATTGGCTGTTTGGCCGTAATTTACATCAACCTACTTCCCACAAGCACTCACTCTGATTCCATTTTGTTGGCCTGCCTTCATTTACCTTTGATCGGCTGGTCTATCTGGGCATATGCTTATTTAGGCGGAGACTTGTCTAATTACTCCAAAAGAATCGAATTTTTACGGATGCACGGTGATTTACTGGTAATGTGTGCCATCATTCTCTTATCGGGAGGATTATTTACAGCAATCTCCTTGGGTTTATTTGAAATTATTGGCTTGGATATTAAAGAAATTTATGGAAAATATGTGATTGTTAGTGGCCTTTCATGTACTCCTATTTTAGGTAATTTTTTAATTCAAAAGAACCCCACTTTAGTCAAAAATGTTTCTCCCGTTATTGCCAAAATCTTTACCCCTGTGGTATTTGTGTTCCTTTTCATTTATTTGATTGCCATGCTATACACGGGCAAAGACCCTTACACAAATCGGGAGTTTTTATTAATATTCAATGGCCTTTTAATTGGCGTCATGGCATTGATTCTTTTTTCAGTAGCAGAGGCAGAAAAGCATGAAACTGGCCCAAAAACCACGTTGCTTTTATTGGGTCTTTCAGCTTTAACCATTATCGTAAATGGAATTGCGCTTTCTGCTATTAGTTTCCGCATCATAGAATGGGGAATTACACCCAACCGAATTGCGGTCTTAGGGAGTAATTTATTGATATTTATTCACCTACTTTTAGTGGCCAAATCCCTATTTAAAGCTAGCCAAGGAAAATCTGACCTTAATCAGGTAGCCAAAAGTATCGCGGAATATTTGCCAATTTATGTGATCTGGGCAGCAATCGTTTGCTTTGTTTTCCCCTTACTATTTCAGTTTAAATAAAACATAAAAAAGGCCTTCAATTCTATAAATGAAGGCCTTTTTTTATCAACATGATTCTGGTGCTTATTGATATTTAGCTGGATCTAAACGGAAAAAACGAACTGCATTATTGAATAAGATGTCTCTTTTTTGATCAAATGAAAGGTAATTGGCATTTTCAATTACTCCAATGGACGTCTCCAACAATTTTGGCCACACCATCAAATCTGTGCCATACATGATTCTCTTTCCAAAGCCTGCTTGTACCAATCTTCTCAAATACAGGTGAATTTCTTCCAAAGGATAACTCCAAATTAACCCGGCTAAATCGACATACACATGGGAATTAGCTCCCATCAAAGCCACCATTTCATCGATCATCGGATAGCCGGCATGCATTACCCAAACTTTTAATTTTGGATGGCGAGCTAATAAATCCTCCAACAACAAAGGGTTCCCCAAAGATGCCCGGTATTTAGGTGATGTTAAATTAGCCATGCCATTTCCACCAGTGCCCATGTGAATAGCTACTGGGACATTTAATCGCTCCGCAACTTCAAAATATTTATCGACCGACGGATCACTAGGCGATAATCCTTGGTATTGCAAACCCACTTCTCCTACAACTTTATAAAATCCGGTTTTCAAAGAATCCTCAAAAGCCTGCACGGAGATCCCATTGGCAGAATTAAAGCCAATGGAAGGAATTACTCGATCCGGAGCAGCAGCCTTTTTCCAATTGCGAATCACTTGAGGGTCTCCTGATGCCACAATGGTCATGTTTAACCGTTTCATGGTCTTCATTAACTCCTCTTGAAATTCTTGATCGGATTTTGCTGCTTTTAACATGATGGCACCTTCTGCATTCAAGAACTTGGGAGTTGGTTCATTAGGATCTGTGCCTGGCATATTACTTAAAAACCAAGGCGACATGTCAGAAGCAAAATTGGGATTGACTTTCATGGCATGTACATGTACGTCAATGATCGGTAAATGCTTCTCAGCCTTACTTTGTCCCAAACTCAGTTGAGCCATTAACAAAAACAGAAAACCTGCGAATAATAGTGTTTTTTTCATGCGTTCTGGAGATAAATATTGTATTTTTCTTCTAATAAAATTTACAAAAGCCTCTTATTGTATCTTTATGCTACAATATAAACAACCTAACGAATTTTTGTATGCCTTTCTGGCTTTATTTGTAGCTTTTACCACTCAATAAACCTATATTTTTTTAAAAAGACATTAGAAAAGCATCCATGAATGCTTTTAAAGAATATAGCCCCAATCATATGAACCCACTTTCCCATAAAAAACCTATTCTTTTTGGCTTATTAGCTATTTTGTCTTTTTCCAACATACTGGCTCAGCAAAATTCTACTCAAGCAAATCTTGGTAGCCGCAAGGTCGAAATACTTCAAGTCCAAAACTTAAAGTTTAAAGACCTGAATAAAAACAAAAAGCTAGATCGTTACGAAGACTGGCGTTTGCCTATTTCGGAAAGAATTAAGGATTTGGTATCTCAAATGACCTTGGAAGAAAAAGTAGGTTTCATGTTGATCTCCACCACGCGCATGGGAGGCGACAACGTTTTTGGAGCAGCACCTGCCTCAGGAACGGCAACGCCAATAAATGATGGTTTCAATGAGGAAGACCTAGTTCAAAATACGAACATGTTTACTAGAAAACCTCTAAGTGCACCTAACATGGCCTCAGCAGGAACTACGAAAGGAGTGCGCCAATTTCATTTACGCCATTTCATATTAAGAGCTAATGCATCACCAGAGATTATGGCAAAATGGTCTAATAATCTTCAGGCATTGTGTGAAGACACGCGACTAGGGATCCCAGCCATCGTTGCATCCAATCCCAGAAATCATGTAACAACCGATGCTTCCGTAGGATTAAGCGTGGGGGTTACGGCCTTTTCTAAATGGCCAGGAGAATTGGGACTAGCAGCCATGCGGGATTTTAGCCTAACACGCCAATTTGCTGAAATTGCCTCACAAGAATGGAGAGCCGTTGGATTAAGAAAAGGCTATATGTACATGGCTGATTTAGCGACTGAGCCTAGGTGGCAACGCGTAGAAGGAACCTTTGGTGAAGATGCGGATTTGACTTCACGGATGATTCAAGAAATCATCCTTGGTTTTCAAGGGAAAAAAATAGGCGCCAATTCCGTGGCCATGACAACGAAACACTTCCCGGGAGGTGGGCCACAAGTGGATGGACAAGATTCCCATTTTGATTGGGGAAAGTTTGCCCATTATCCAGGAGGCATGTTTGATTTTCATTTAAAACCATTTAAGGCAGCCATAGCAGCAGGTACCTCGGCGATTATGCCCTATTATTCCGCTCCTAAGGGAAAGGAATTTGAGGAAGTGGGCTTTTCCTTCAATAAGGCCATGATTAATGATTTACTTCAAAAGAAATTAGGCTTTAATGGTATCATCAACTCAGACACCGGTCCCATTGAAATGATGCCTTGGGGAGTGGAAAACTTGACTATTCCTGAGCGTTATCAAAAAGCCCTTCAAGCAGGAGTGGATATATTTTCTGGTGCTGCTGACCCTGGTACTTTATTGGAAACCGTTAAAAAAGGAATGATTTCCGAGGATCGAATTAATCAGTCAGTAGCTAAATTATTAAAGGAAAAATTTGAATTAGGTTTGTTTGAAAATCCTTACGTTTCCGTGGAAGAAGCGAGCAAAATTATAGGAAATAAAGCCTCCACGGATTTAGCCAACATTGCCCTTCGTAAGTCCATCGTCCTACTTCGCAATGACGAGCATGTTCTACCCATTAAAAAGAAGACTAAGGTGTTTTTTGAAACATATTTCAACACAGGACGAAATACGGATTTCATCAAAGTAGCTAAACCCAATTACCCTGATGTAGAATTTGTTTCAAGCAAGGAAGAGGCAGATGTCATCTTAGTTTGGCTCATTCCAAATGGCGGAGGATTGTTCAGTTCTCAAGGCACTAAAATTGATTTGAGATTATCTGCTAATCGCATTGATGTGAATCATGTCAATGAGTTAATCCAAAGCAAACCTACCATCGTAGCGATCAATTATACCAATCCTTGGGTGATTGAGGAAATTGATAAAGGAAAAACAAAGTCCATTATTGCCACCTTTGGAACTACCCAAGAAGCATTATTGGATATCGTAACAGGTAAATTCAAGCCAAGTGGAAAAATGCCATTCACGACACCGATCAACATGAAAGCGGTGGAGGAAAATAAGTCTGATGTTCCTGGTTATATGGAAGGTCCAAATTATGGTTTATTCCCATTTGGACATGGCTTAACCTATAAATAAAACGTAGGTTTTGGCTAAATGACTTATCAATATAAAAAGGCAAAAGGGGGACATTTTATCAATTTCTTTTAATTTTAAAAAATGTGATTCCATGAACCCCAAAGTAGATGCCTTTCTGGTAAAATTAGCCCAATGGCAAAGTGAATTGAGTGTGCTCAGAAGCCTCATATTGGATATGGGTTTGGAAGAGGATTTGAAATGGGGTTCGCCTTGTTATACTTTTGAAAAATCCAATATTGTTATACTTCAAGGATTCAAAGACTACTTTGCCATCATGTTTTTTAAAGGGGCTCTTTTACAAGATCCCGCCAAGGTATTTAGTAAACCGGGAGAACATACTCAGTCGAGTCGACAGATTCGATTTCGACATCTGGATGAAATCCTAAGCCAGGAGGACCTCCTAAAAGCCTATATTTTAGAAGCCATCGAGGTAGAAAAAACAGGAGCCAAAGTCGTTTTAAAAACCTTGGATGAATATGCGGTGCCCGAGGAACTAGAGGCCGTCATGGAGGAAAATGAAGCTTTCAAAATTGCTTTTAAAAGTTTAACGCCCGGCAGGCAAAGAGCCTACCTCTTGCATTTTTCGGAAGCCAAACAATCGGCCACTCGCTTGACGAGAATCGAAAAAAACATGAAACGTATTTTAAGTGGAAAAGGGCTCAATGATTGCATATGTGGACTTTCTCAAAGAATGCCCTCATGTGATGGATCACATAAACAATTGAAGTAATCATTTGCTCAATCAAATAATCTTTTGATTCAACTTCATCCTATACTCATTCGGAGTTTGACCCATTTTTTTGATTCTCCGTGTGAAGATACCAAGCTATTCTTATGGAATATTAAGTTCGTTTATCCATTAAAAGGGCTAAAATAGGCCCATAAATTTCATTTCAATAAAAAAATTCAGACCTTTGCAGCTCTGTTAATTAATCTTCATGAAATTTAAAACCACACTTTTGCTATGTATACTAGCAAGTGCTAACCACTTATACGCTCAAAAAGACAGTACACAAACACCCTCTTTTTTTGCAGGACAAATCACCGCTACCAATAATGGTGTTTCATTGATTCCTTCGTTTTCATTAGGTAAACCTGCCTTATTATTCGACTTATCACTAGGCAAAGGAAGATTAAGTTTTGATCCTATGTTGCGCTTTGCCATGGACGGGAAACCATGGGCTTTTGTATTATGGTGGAGATATAAAGCTATCCAGCAAAAAAAATTCAACATGAGCGTAGGGGCTCACCCTGCCTTTGTTTTTCGAAGTGAAGAAGCCAATGTCAATGGAGTAAATACCTCCTATTTAAAAGCCCAACGCTTCTTTGCTTGGGAAGCCACTCCCTTATTATCGGTTCACAAAAATATTTCCTTAGGCTTTAATTATTTAGGCTCTGTGGGACTTACCAAAGATGTGACACAAAGCACCACCTTTTTATCCTTAAAAAGTATTTTCTCCCATCTTACCTGGTACAAAGATTGGGAAGCAACCATTATCCCTCAGTTTTTTTACTTAAAAATGGATGACCTAGATGGCACCTATGTCAGCGGGGCATTGGTTATTTCCAAGAAAAAAAGTCCGATGACTTTAACGACCATGTTTAGCAAAAAACTGCGTTCTGCATTGCCTGGAGATGACTTGCTTTGGAGTGTCGGGTTAAATTATAACTTCAACCACAAATTCAGAAGAATCAACTAAGGCTTTAAGGTTCCTACCAAGAATTGAAGCACTTTGGTTTTTAAATCTTCTGTATCATACATGCGCCCAAAATGAGGCGCATCTTTAACAATAATCAGTTCGTTTTTTACGCCAACGGTACTCAACCATCCGCTTAATAGCTTAGATTGTTTGTTATTTACACTCTTGTCTTTTTCTCCATGGATAATTAAAAAAGGAGGATCCTGTCGATCTACATAGCTAACCGGACTGGCCTTCTTGGCTAGGTCTGGTCGGTCCACCGGAACGGCCCCTAATAAAATAGCTTCGGGTGCTTTTGGATCATCACTACTTTCAAGACTTGTTAAATCAGAAGGGCCATAAAAGTCTACGACTGCTTTGATATTGAATTTTTGGGCTTTCCCATTCATAAAAAAGGCTCCTACCTGGTTATTATTTGCAAGACCAAGCAAGGAAGCAAGATGCCCACCGGCAGAAAATCCCATGATGGCGATTTTGTTTTTATCTAAGTGGTATTTATCCGCCTGCTCAACTAGGTAAATTAATGCTTGGTTGCTATCTTGTATTTGAGCGGGAAAAATAGCTTGACTCGCCCAGCGATAATCAATGGATGCCACCGCAAAGCCCTGATTGATCATGGCAGTTAGCGTATTTCCCATATAGCCCATATCGGCATATTTATCATTAACTAACCAGCCTCCACCATGTATGAAAACTACCAAAGGAAGTTTTCCAGTCGTATTAGCAGGCAAATAAATATCCAATAAATGCTTTTTCAAGGTATCCTGAGCAAAGGGAATGTTCGCATGAAGGACAGTTCCTGCAGGAAAAAGCTTGAGAACAGGATTGCTTGCTTGGGACAATAGCGAATTCGCCTGCAAAAGAAGAAGGAGGCAAAAGCCCCAATTGGTCAATTTCTTAGGAATTAATTTCATCATGATGTATTACAAAATAATTACTCAACGTGCATTGAACTACCAATAAGCATTTTTAAAACCAGAATATCAAAAAAAGCCCATCCATTTGCAAGGACGGGCTTTCAATTTAAAGAAACTACGCTATTTGATTTCCAAAAGGTTGCTTGTATAAACGCTTCCCCGTAGCCTGATATATTGCATTGGCCATCGCACCAAAAATTGGTGGGAATGGCGGCTCTCCTAAACCGGTCGGATCTATTTCATTCGCCACAAAATGCACATCGATTTTCTTCGGTGCTTCATTATGACGAATCATTCGATACGTATCAAAGTTCTTTTGATTTGTGCTTCCTTCTGTAAAGGTCAAATTGCCAAATAAGGCATTCCCAATCCCGTCTATCGCCGCTCCCTCTGCCATATTCTTTGCTCCTTCTGGGTTTACAACTACGCCACAATCCACTGCAGATATAACATGATCTACTATTACTTGACCATCCTTTACATGCAAGTCTATCACTTGCGCAGCATAGGAATTATGACAGAAATATGCCGAAACGCCTCGCTTTTTGTTGGCATTCTCAGGCTTACCCCATCCCGATTTATCCCTAACTAATTCCAATACGCCCATATATCTAGACGCATCATAATCATTGTTTTTACCTACTGGCGATTCCTTAGCCCTTTTCAATAATTCCAATCGGAAAGCAATAGGGTCCTTACCCATGTATTCTGCTATTTCATCTAAAAAAGATTGCTCAGCTGCGGCATTAAAATTGGAGCGTGGAGCACGGAATGCTCCCACCGTAATGTTCGATGGAATAGACCAGCTTTCAGCCATGTAATTGTCGATAGCTCCTGCAGGAAAACGGTTGGCATGTAAGGGTGACTCTGGAATACCTCCACCTTTAATATGCATCGCGGTTAATCGCTTGTTTTCATCAAAAGCAGCCCGATAGGTTAATTGGTAAGTTGGACGATAAATACCTCCACTCACATCATCCTCGCGGCTATAGACCAATTTTACAGGTGCATTAGCTTGCTTGGAAATTAAGGCCGCCTCCACCATATAGTGACCATAGGCCCTGCGACCAAAGCCTCCTCCCATACGGGCTAATTGAATCTCAATATTTTCCTTGGGAATACCCAAACGCGTAGCAATGGTATTAGCAATAAAATCTGGACCTTGTATCGGTGCTACAAATCTCACTTTATTTCCTTGGAAATGCGCAAAGGTATTGGTGGGCTCCATGATATTATGGGCCAAAAACGGAGCAGTATAGGTTCTTTCAATGATATGTTTAGCTGCTTCAAATGCTTTTTCAGGCTCTCCATCTTTTCGCTCCACACGACCTGGCTTTTTATCCATAGCCAACATATCCGCATAGTGTTTGCTCGTACTTTCCAATCCTCCAGGAACAACCGTCTCCCGATTATTCATTATTTCCTTGGTATCTGGAGCATTTTCCCAAACAACATTTAACCTTTTTCGGGCATTCATAACATCCCAAGTGCTCTTACCCACAACAGCGATTACCTCATTAAATGAACGCGTGTCAAACATGGCTAATTTTTGTGTTGGCTCGTACACTTGAATGGTAAATACATCCACAATGCCTGGCATTTTCTTGGCAGCTGTTGCATCAAACGATTTCAAACGCATACCAAATGCTGGAGGACGTTCCGTCATGGCAATTAGCATACCTTCCTCCTTGTAATCCATGCCAAACAAGGGCTTACCATGGACAATCTTACTTCCCTCAACATTTTTCTGTGGAGTACCTAATAACCTAAATCCTTTATTGGCTTTTAGAACAATATCTTTTGGCATAGGTAATTTAGAAGCTGCGCTAGCGAATGACCCATAAGTAGCAGATTTCCCACTAGCGGCATGCTTTACTTGTCCTTTAGAAGTCGTCAATTCGGCAACTGGAACATTCCATGCTTGACTCGCTGCCGTTAATAACATTTGTCTAGCCGATGCACCGGCTGTTCGCAATAACTTCCATGCAGAACGGATCGACTGACTTCCACCAGTAAATTGACGGTTGAAAAGTGCAGGATTATAGCTAGCTTGTTCTACCACAATAGCTTTAAAATCAACATCCAATTCCTCCGCAACCAACATGGGTAAGGAGGTCATGACATTCTGACCAAACTCCGGATTGGGAGAGAAAATTTTAATCACATTATCAGGTGTGATTTTGATATAACTGGTCAGCTCTTGCCAAATAGGTTCTGCGCCTAATTCGGCTAATGTTTCTACGGGTTTAGCGCTAGCAAACCAGGAAATCCCCAACATAAATCCCCCTCCTGAAAGAGAAGAGACCTTTAAAAACGAGCGTCTGCTGTAATTTGAATCTGTCTTTTTCATGTTATTTCGTGTTCGAAGCGGCTAATTGAATGGCTTTTTTAATACGGGTATAGGTTCCACAGCGACAAATATTTCCCGACATAAAATTATCGATATCTTCTTCAGTAGGACGAGGTGTATTTTTCAATAAGGCGGCAGCACTCATGATTTGTCCAGACTGGCAATAGCCACATTGTGCCACATCCAGGTCTAACCAGGCTTTTTGAACAGGATGATCTCCCTTTTCAGCTAAGCCCTCAATCGTAGTGATTTGTTGGTTTGCTAAAGAAGAAATCGGCAATTGGCAGGAACGAACTGCAATCCCATTTAAATGAACGGTGCAAGCTCCGCAGGATCCTACTCCGCATCCATACTTGGTACCTTTCATGTCCAAAATATCTCTTAATACCCACAATAGAGGCATGTTTTCATCTACCTCAACGGTATGAGATTTTTTGTTAATTCGTACGGTGAATTTCTTTATCATAGCTTGGTATTTTTATCAAGGTTACAAATGTATTCAATTGGTCTTCGAATAAATTATAATAATCAAACAATTAAATTACTCTATACTTCTGGTTCCTAGCCACTTAACCATGGCAGGATCTCGGTGGTCAAAAAAGCTACTCTTTTGCGTATCCAACGTCCTCACCATTTCCATCTCCCCATCCGTCAAATGGAAATCAAAGACTTGGAAATTCTCTTGCATTCTACTTTTTTGAATGGTTTTAGGTATAGCTACAATGCCGCGTTGAATCAACCAACGAAGAATAATTTGAGCTATGGATTTATTGTGGGCTTGAGCTATGGACATTAACATTGGATTTTCAAACATTCCATTTTTGCCTTCCGCAAAAGGACCCCATGATTCTATCTGTATTTCTTGTTCTTTTAAAAACTGCTGGTTAGCTATTTGTTGCTGGAACGGATGGGTTTCTACTTGATTTACCGCGGGAAGAATGTCGGTATGATTCATCAAATCCACGATTCGATCAGGCTGGAAATTACTAAGTCCGATGGCACGAATACGACCCTCTTGGTACAATTTCTCCATAGCCCTCCATTCTCCAAAAACATCCCCATAAGGCTGATGGATTAGATACAAATCCAGGTAATCAAGTTTAAGTTTTTTCATGGATTTATCAAAGGCTGCCAAGGTACCTTCCAATCCATTTCTTTGAATCCAAAGTTTAGTGGTAATGAATAAATCCTCACGAGGCAATGCGGAAGATTGAATAGCCCGACCAACGGCCTCCTCATTACCATAAGAGGCTGCTGTGTCAATGGAGCGATAGCCTACTTCAAGGGCTTCGCTGACACTTTTTTCACATGCAAATGGATCCGGGATTTGGAAAACTCCAAAACCCAAAATGGGCATTTTAACTCCGTTATTTAATGCAACATACTCCATACCAATGCTTAGTTCAAATGGCGATATTGTAAAGGTGTATTTCCAACCCGTTCCTTAAAGAGACGAGTGAAGTGCTGTGGATATTTGAAACCCAATTCATATGCGATTTCATTGATCGTTTTGTTGCCATCAAAAACTCGATCTTTGGCTACGTTAATTAATTTATTTTGAATCAATTCTTTCACAGATTGACCGGTTTCTTTTTTAATTAAATCCCCAAAATAATTGGCCGAAAGATTAACTTGATCTGCAAAGTAGGCCACCGAAGGCAGGCCTAAGGACTGAGGTTTATCGGATACAAAATACTCATTTAAAAGGTCTTCAAAACGAGCTAAAATACCTTTGTTTACATGCTCACGAGAGATGAATTGGCGATCATAAAAACGCTCACAATAATTGAGGAATAATTCAATATTGGCTGTAATCAACTTCTTACTATGCTTGTCTACACTTTGAGATAATTCAAAAGCTATTTTCGAAAAACAGTCCAATACAATTTGTCGCTCAGAATCCGAAATATGCAATGCCTCATTCGATTGATAACTAAAGAAATGGTAGGTAGCCAAAGCTTTCCCTAAGGACGTTCCATGCATTAAATCAGGATGAAAAATTAATCCATAGCCTTTTGGCTGATAGGATTTAGCGGGAATTTCAAATTCAGATATTTGGCCGGGAGCAAAGAATACCAAGGTTCCTGCTTGGTAGTCGTAGGTATGCCTACCATATACGATATCACCACATTTTACATCTTTCAAATAAACACAATACAAGCCATAGTGAAACTTAACTCGATTTACTTCATCGCCCCATTCACGAGGAGCCGCTTTAGAAAAATCAATCACCGTCACTAAGGGGTGAAGTGTGGGATGATTATTGTCCGTATTGTATTGACTTATCGAGTCAATTGAATAGTTACGTATCATGATACTTCTAGTTTGAAACGAAATTAACATAATTCTAATTTCTAAATTCTCTATTAAATAGAATCAGTAATTATGGTAGACAAATCCGTAATTTATCTACTATGTTTATGTATTAATAGCATGAGATTTGCAGCTAATCATACAACAAAAAGCAAATATCCCATGAAAAATTTACTCGCTACCTCCATATTAATCTTTGTTTCCACTTTAGGATGTTTAGGTCAAAATAATTCAGCAGAACAAGAAATCATTCAATTATCCAAAAATAAATGGCAGTGGATGGCGGATAAAAATGTGGATAAGCTCAGTCAATTATTCCATGAAAAATCGGTTTTTGTTCACATGGGAGGAAGTTGGGGAAAAGACCGCGAAGTTAACATTATCAAAGGGGGAATGATTCACTATAAAAAGGCTGACATACATTCCGTTTCGGTCCAAATCATTGATTCAACGGCTATCCTATTAAACCGCATCACTTTACTAGCTGTAGTTGGTGGAAACGAGGTAACGAACCCTTTTGAGGTAACCGAAGTTTACATCAAACAAGCTAAGGGATGGCGACTAGGTTCACTATCTTTCACTAAATTAATGACGAATAATCAATAATGAATGTAGACTGAATTTAACATTTAGAAATGGTTGTATTAAATTGCTTAGGCTCCAATATTGATTCCCCAAGATTAAACCTAATTGTATCATGGAAAAGCAAAAATCCGTTTCACGTAGATCCTTTTTACAAGCTGCCGCACTTAGTAGCGGGGGATTCATATTAAGTTTCACCTATTTTCCAAGCATAGCCTCCTCTGCAAATTCCGCCAAAACAGTTGGTACCAAGCCCCATGAAATGAATGGTTTTGTTAAAATTACTTCAGACAATATCATTCAAATCATGTCGCCCAATCCAGAAGGTGGACAAGGAGTAAAAACCTCCATGCCGATGATTGTGGCAGAAGAATTGGATGTGAATTGGAAACAAGTTCAGGTAATTCAAGCGGATTTAGATACTAAGCATTTCACTAGACAATACATCGGGGGAAGCCAAGCTATACACCAAGGATGGAAACCCCTTCGCCAAGCAGGTGCTGCAGCCCGTTTGATGTTGATAGAAGCGGCTGCCAAACAATGGCAAGTACCTATCCAAGAAATTACTACTTCCCAAGGAATGCTTTTCCATAAAAAAAGTGGTAAATCTGCTAAATATGGGGATCTGGCCAGTTTAGCGGCAAGCATTCAAATACCTACCACGATTCCATTAAAAATAGTTAAGGAATTTTCCATTATTGGTAAGTCCAAAACAAATGTTGATTTAAAGAAAATTGTTACCGGAAAACCATTATTTGGCATTGATACCCAAGTTTCAGGTATGCTGATTGCCATGATTGTTCACCCTCCTGCCTTTGGACTTGAATTAAAATCCATCCAAGATGCAGAAGCTAGAAAAATGAGGGGCATCAAAGATATTTTCCCGATTAAAATATTCAACGATGGATATGAAAAATCCTTTTTTGATACGACAAGTTTCAATGAGGTCGTAGCCATTGTAGGAAATTCTACCTGGGAAGTACTACAAGCCAAAAAAGTACTACAAGTCACTTGGCAGGAATCAAAAGCTTATTCTCAGCCCAGAAATATGCTAGGCCGAAAAATGGTGGAAAATATACCTGCTGGCCTTGAAAGCACATCGAAGCACATGGCCAGCATGGCCGCTAAAAAAGACCAAGCAGCAACGGTTAGGAGAAAAGACGGCGATGTAGAATTAGCTCTTAAATCTGCCGCTAAAGTCATCGAAAAAACCTACTATGGGCCATATTTGGCACATAATTGCATGGAGCCCATGAATTTTTTCGCTGATGTAAAAAATGATTCCGCCTATTTATCTGGACCATTACAAAAACCTGAACTAACAGAGCAATCCCTTTCTGCCCGACTAGGGCTCCCGCTAGATAAAATCAATATTCAAATGACTCGTCTAGGTGGTGGTTTTGGAAAGAGATCTTATGCACACTGGATGATTGAGGCAGCACTTATATCACAAAAAGTTCAAGCTCCCGTTAAACTTGTTTATACCCGAGAGGATGACATGACTTCAGGTGTTTACCGCTCGACATATTCGGCCACATATAAGGCCGCTTTGGACGCGCAAAATAACCTGATAGCTTTTCATGTAAAAGCGGGAGGTATCCCCGAGTCTCCTTTATATCCAAACCGCTTTCCTGCAGGTGCTGTTGAAAATTATTTAGCTGAAGACTGGACCATAGATTCCAATATTACTGTAGGCTCATTTCGCGCTCCACGTTCCAATTTTATGGCAGCTGCTGAACAGTCTTTTCTAGATGAAGTAGCTGAACTCGCTGGTAAAGATCCGATTGATTTCCGGCTGGAATTGTTAAAACGTGCCGCTGAAAAACCTGTAGGTAAAAACAATGAATATGAGCCAGAAAGATATGCAGGAGTTTTACAATTAATCAAGGAAAAATCAAATTGGAACCATATCAAATCGACTAAAAAAGTAGGGGTTTCTGCTTATTTCTGCCATGATTCTTATGCAGCCAATATCATAGAACTAGAGATGAAAAATGGCATTCCTGTAATTGAAAAAGTTCATTGCGCCATTGATTGCGGTATTGTGATTAATCCCACCGGAGCACAAAATATGGTAGAAGGTGGTGTAATCGATGGAATTGGTACGGCTTTATTTGGAAATATGCCCATAAATCAAGGTGTTCCTCAGCATAAAAATTTTGATACCTATCGCATGATTCGCATGAATGAGGCACCAAAATCCATTGCTGTTCATTTTGTGAAAAATGAGATTGATCCCAGCGGCATGGGAGAGCCTGCCTATCCTCCCGTATTTGCCGCATTAGCCAATGCCCTTTATAAAGCCACAGGTAAACGTCAATATCATCAACCTTTCATTGATCATATCTAGATTTCAAGCTTCATCTAGTCAAAGCTTCCTTTACCTTCACATTAATTCATTAGTTCCCTTAAACTAAAAACCCTTTAGCCATTAGCTAAAGGATTTCCAAACCTGTGTTCTATAAATTATAATTTTTTTGCCCTGGTTTTAGGATAACCTGTGCCAGTTAATATTTCGTTGATTAAGCATAATGAAGTATATTTTTTTACAATGCAAATTTGCTTCAAAATTACCGTTAAGTAAAAAAACCATTGTTCATTTTGGGGAATTTTGAACAAATAAGGGCACTTTTAGTCGCCATTTGAACACACTAAAATGCTTAAAATTAAAATGTTTAAACTTGTTTTTCTATAAATTTTCAATTAAGTAAATCCTCATTTGTAACCTAATAATTTATCCACTCATTGAAAATGTAGACTTAATACTTTTTCCATGAATTTGTTTACATCAAATAAGATAGATCTTTGCTTTTGAGTTTTCTATCTATCAAATGTCAGATTTATCCTTATTTATTTACCTTATTCTTGCATCCACCATCGGCCTGGTAGTTAGTTTAATTTTAGTTTTTGGACAAAGCATTTCCACCTTAAGTTCTAAATTATTGGCTGGTATACTTTTTTGTCTAGTCATATTATCTACAGGAAATAGCCTCACGCTGACCCATTTTCTGTATGATTATCCACAATTCTTTAAAACATATACTTGGTCTGCCTTCTGCCTTGGCCCACTCCTCTATTTATACATCAGAACCGTTCTGAATCAATCTTACAAGCTATTTTGGAAGGATTTATGGCTATTTGTTCCTGTATTATTATATCAAATTCATCGCCTTCCCTTTGATTTATTGAAAAAAGAGGAAAAGTATCTAATTGTAAAAAATGCGCTTAGTAACAGAATGGTGTTTTTCAATGAATCGGAAGGGTTATTGCCTCCTGGATGGATAGCCATTATCCGAATAATCGTATTAGTCATAAGTACCTTTGCTTGCTTAAAATTGTTAACCAATTGGCATAAAAAGATCTATGATGCTAGCCTTCAAATAGAAAGAAATAAACAGATTTACCGATTTCTGTGGGTTACTATGATTTTAATGACTTCAGGAACAATCATCGTAGCCATTTTCACTTTCATTCAAGTATTAACAGGAATGTTTATGGCTAGACTTATCATCCTGGTAATTTCATCAGAGATTCTTTTAATCTGTGGCTATTTATTTACTCAACCCAAAATTTTATATGGGATGATTGGTTGGATACAAATGGAAGAACCTATCCGATCCTTAGAGGAAACATCCACCAAAAATGAAGAACTCAAACCTGAGACAGAGGATACCAATTATATCAGCTATTACCGAGGAAAAAACATTTTAAATTCAATCGAAATACATTTTAAAAATAATCACCCCTTTACCACCATCGGATATTCTCTATCCGATTTATCAAAAGAAATAAACGTTCCCGCCTACCTAGTCTCAGCAGTTATCAATCAAGAATTTGATAAAAACTTCAATGAGTTTATCAATGATGCCCGTTTTGAATACCTCAATACCATGCGTGAAAACGATGTCAATTTTGATAAATATTCCATAGAATACATCGGTACAGCTATCGGTTTTGGGTCCAGAACCTCTTTTATTACAGCCATAAAAAAAAGAACGGGCTTACTACCTAAAGAGTATTTAGCAGGCGTTTAATTCATTTTCAAAATGAGATAATCTGTTTATTAATATCATCCCAGAAATACGTTTCCACAGTAATTATTTAAGGGTATTCTTATGCCCAAAAAAGCCTTACAAGCATTAAATAGCTTAAACATTTAGTATTCGGTCATCCAATAATTTATTATCTTCGTTTTTAAGCCCTCATCATTATGCTTATTTATGGATTAGGATTACTCGCTTTTAGTTACTTAGCTGGCCAACTATTTGGAGATTTTTTAGGTGAATTAATTGGCGTTCAAGCCAATGTCGGCGGGGTTGGTTTTGCCATGCTATTATTGGTTCTCCTCCATAATTATTTCCACAAAAAGCAATGGCTTAAAGGCAATTTTGATGAAGGAATTGGATTCTGGAGTAATATGTATATTCCTGTCATTGTCGCCATGTCCGCTAGTCAAAATGCTTTGCTTGCATTTAATAAAGGTGTACTTCCCATCGTAGCAGGAATTCTGATTGTTGTGATTGGATTTGTATTAGTTCCCATCATTTCGAAAATCAAAACCACTGCTTCATGAATATTATTTCCTTTTTTGAGAAAAATGGTATGATTACCAGCTTTCTTCTCATTGCCATCATCATGCTGGTAGCTGAGCAAATTTCAACCCGACTTTTACGAAAAAAAATACCGGGATCAGCCATTGCTATTTTATTAGGTTTGGTTTTGGCCTATTACGGAGGTTTGCAGACTGGCGGAGAAAAAGGAATAGCTGATATAGCTTTTTTTAGTGGTTTTAAGTTAGTAGGGGGATCCATGTTTCGGGATTTTTGCATTGTTTCCACCGCATTAGGAGTTAGTTTCCCCGTTATGCTACAAGCCGGTAAAGCAGGTGTTATTTCCTTGATGCTAGGCTTAGTAGTCTCCTTTGTAGTAGGGATTTGTGTGGGCCTAGCTTTTGGCTACCATGACGCAGAAAGTCTAGCTACCATAGGTGCTGGTACCTTGACATTCATTGTAGGCCCAGTAACAGGCTCGGCTTTGGGTGCAAGTTCTGATGTTATTGCTTTAAGTGTGGCAACAGGCGTAGTTAAAGCCATAGCGGTGACCATTTTTACACCTTTAATAGCTTCAAAAATCAAATTAGATAATCCCCATTCGGCCATGGTTTTTGGAGGAATCATGGGTACCACAAGTGGAGTGGCGGCAGGATTAGCCGCCACGGATCAAAAGCTAGTTCCTTATGGTGCACTAACTGCCACATTCTATACAGGATTAGGCTGTTTACTTTGTCCAAGCGTCTTTTACCTAGCACTAAAAGCCCTTATGTAAACAGTACTTTTAAATCGTTTTTAGTCACTTTACCCATCGCGTTTCGAGGTAATTCGGATAGGAACAAATACTTTCTTGGTACCCGATAAGCGGGCATTTTACTGCGCATAAACGTATTTAATTCATCGGAGCTAGCTTGGCCCTCTTTTAATACAACCACCGCAGCGACTATTTCACCCCATTCCTCATCGGCTAATCCCACCACCGAGCAGTCCTCAACTGAGTTATGAGTTCTCAATACTTCCTCAATTTCCAAGGCAGATAATTTATAGCCACCTGATTTGATGATATCCGTGGAATTTCTTCCTAAGATTCGATAATATCCATTCGCTAATTCCGCCACATCACCCGTTTTAAACCAACCATCTGTTGTAAATGCCTCTCGGGTCGCATTTTCTTTTCCCCAATATTCCTTAAAAACAGTTGGGCCTTTTATTTGAATCTCTCCAGGCTGATCAAAAACAAGTTGATTTTCTTCATCAACCAATCTCACTTGAACTCCAGGAAGTGGCATGCCAACATGCCCCGCCTTACGCTCGCCCTCATAAGGATTACTTATTGCCATCCCTATTTCCGTCATACCATATCTTTCCAATAATCGTTGCCCACTCAAGGCTTCCCATTTCTCCATTACGGAAACAGGTAATGCCGCCGATCCAGATATCATCAATCGGAAAGCTTTCATACACACTTTTAATTCCTCCCTTTCCTTATCTGTCAAGGATTCCAAATAGGCTATCAACTTGAAATAAATGGTTGGAACAGCCATGAATACATTCAATGCCCCTTGCTTAAATCGAGCAAAAATTTCTTCGGCCGAAAACTGCGCTAAAAACTCTACTTTTCCACCAACATATAAAGTTGCCGAGATAACATTGATAATTCCGTGTATATGATGTAGTGGCAAAACACATAAGGTATGGTCATTAGCAGAATACCTCCAAGCCTCTACCAAAGACTTGATTTGACTTTCAATACCGAGGTGTGTACTTAAAACCCCCTTGGGTAGGCTCGTGGTGCCACTTGTATACAAAATCATGGCACCCCTATCTAGGCTGACATCAGGTAGTAGGTGTGAGGGGGAATCCACCATATCATCCCAGAGGTATAAGCTTATTCCTGCCTCCTGGCAATACTCAGATAAAAGCGGCAAATAAGACTTCGAACAAATAAATTTCTTAGCTCCCGTATCTTGAAGGATGTATTTAATGGATTCTAAAGGATGGGCTAAGGCAACTGGTACCGCTATTCCTCCAGCCAACCAAATCCCCCATTGAGATGAAACATAGCAAAACCCTGGCTCTACCATATACGCCACAGGCGACTGATGTAAATCGGTTTGTTTTCCGAGCAGTGTCCCCGCAACTTTTTCCGACCGATCTATCAGCGATGTGTAGGTATATGTTTGTGAATCTGACAATATTGCCTGTGATTCTCCAAATTTTTGAGCGTTTCTTTGAAAATATAACATAACTAGGGTTGGATTGGCTATTCATCTATTGAATCAAAAAGATTCAATAGTTTTAAAATTAGAATAATTTTACCAATATGCCCAATTGATATAGAATAGAAATTAAACCTCCATCAAGCTATTGCCATTAAAATGCATCCCACAATTTATAGCGCATCTCCAATGCCTTTCTAGAAGCCTGCAGTGCCTCCTCCCATTTCTTTTCCTCGTTTCCACATAATTGACAAACCATGTCGCTCGCTAAATGACTATGGTGATCGCCGTCAACTTCTATATGCCTTTCAATGTAATAGGTAAAAGTGGATACCTGCTCAGGCACCTCAGCATATAATTGTTCCAATAGGCGATGAAACATGGAAGGAATTAAATCCTCTCTTCCAAAGGTAAAAACTGCGGCTTTAACATGAATAGGGGCATGCAAGGCAATTTCAAAAGTATAGCCTAAAAAATCCTTCACATTAGGGTGTATCGCCACATGTTGAATCGCCTCCTGAACAGGCATGCCTTGTGAAACTTTCTCCAGCAATAAATCGATATCTGCAGTCGAGGCATTCATTTGCCTCATGGCCTTCAAATAAAGCTCAAAGTGACTTGTTCTGTTTCCCATTTCATCCACATCAGATTCTTCCCCTAATACGATTTCATTAATCAAATAACGGGTATCAGCTGTGCCAACGGGTAACCAAGGAATCTGTGTAGAGGTTAAATTTACTTGTAAGGATTTAAGTAAACTCATAAAATCCCAAACTGCAAATACGTGGATCTGAGTAAATTTTCGTAAACCCGATAAATCGCTAATCTTGGAATAAATAGGATGAGATAGAAGTCTGTTGCGATCGGATTCTAGTTCTTGCTTTAATCTTAAAATGTAATTTTCCATGAAAGGAAAAACACCATTTTTCTCCAATTGTTTACAGAAATAAGTCCTAATTTTTAAGGATTACAATAATCACAATACATAGGGTCCTCCAAGTATTTAGATGCTGGGTATAATTTTTCTTCCTCATGCAAACATTTTTGACAACGATAAATCTCCTTTAGTATCGATTGCGTAGGCAGAAAACATTGTGAACACAATAACCCTCCTTGAACCTCCATGATTGAAAAACCAGGAAATGAACAGCTAGGACAAAGTGAATTCATCTTCTGGATTAGCTGATGAGTCAATTGTTCAATCTGCCCCATTCGCGTAGGATTATTCATGGCACGCATATCCGTTTCTAAAAAACAAGATCCCGAATTTTTTAAGTATTGATCCACTAAAGAATAAAGTAGGCCTTCGTCCTTTATTCCTTTATGCATCTGAACTAGGTCATCCTTACTTTTTTTTAATATTAATGCGTGTGAAGGGAATTTAACCTGGGCTAAAAAAGCTGGAATCTCTTGCGTAGAATGTATTTCTAATCCACTAAAGTTCGTTTCGGTGCTCGTTTTTTGTACCCAAATTTCAATCCCATTTTGACGGTCTTTGAACATCAATAATTCCGTATCGGCCGGAGCAAAAAGTAAGTGAGGATGCGCACCAAATGAGCCCTCGGATGCTATCGCCACATCTTCACCATGCAGGTCCATCGCCATTTCACACTTTTGCCTAAGTACCTGAAGCGGCCTTCCTTTTCTTTCAATTTCCCCAGAAAAAGTACCCAGCATATCGGTATCCAATCGATCGCTTACGGCATATTGAAACCCAAACTCCTGCTGAAACAAAGGACCAATCACTAATTCCTTTTGGTGTTTTGTGGCAATGAGCAATGTTTTTCCTGAATAGTATTTTTTCCAATTCACTATTGAACCAATTGAAAAAAGATCGGCATACCTATGGTTATATTAAAAGGAAAGGTTACACCCAAGGCCATTGGGATATAAATACCAGGATCAGCTTTGGGCGCCACCATACGCATGGCCGCTGGAACAGCAATATATGACGCACTAGCAGCTAAGACGGCAAAAATCAAACGGTTTCCAGTGTTATCCGTAATGTAATGACTTAAACATGCCACCACTGAGCCGTTGAATAAAGGAAGTAGGATGGCAAAGAACAAGATGAAATAACCTTGCTGTTTAAATGCCGCAATTCTACTTGCTGCAACCATTCCCATATCCAATAAAAAGATAGCTAAAAATCCTTTGAAGATATCAGACGTAAAATGCTTGATTCCCGCAGTTTGATTTGAATCTGAAACGAAACCAATCACCAAACTACCTAAGATCATTAAAACACTACCATTAGTAAGGGAATGCTGTAAGGTTTTTTTCCATTGAAACTTTTCTCTTTTTTCTAGATTACTTTCTGAGGGAAATAAACTCATCAACAATAAGCCCATGATGATTGCAGGGAATTCCATCGCGGCCATTACAGCTACCATTTCTCCTCCAAACTTCATTTGATTCATCTCCAAGAATGCGACCGCTGTTACAAAGGTTACGGCACTCACGGAACCATAGGATGCAGCAATGGCGCCTGCATCATAAGAATTTAGTTTTATCCTAAGAATAAAAAAGGCATAAATAGGAATTATACTCGCAAGCCCTAAACCAAAAAGTAGGCTTTTAACAATGTCTCCGGTAATCCCAGTTCCGGCCAATTCTGTTCCTCCATTGAAACCGATAGAAAATAAAAGGTAAAGCGCAATAAAACTTTTAGAGGCGGCGGGAACCTCCAAATCACTTTTTAGAAATTTGGCCAACATACCCAATATAAAAAAGAGCAGGGTAGGATTGGTTAAGTTAAAAATTAATAGTTCGAAATTGATCATCATGTAGGCTGGGCTATGCTTGTTCTTGTAAAATTCTAAGTAGGTTTAATTCGATAAAAACGGCACTTGCTATGCCCATTTTCTCAAATATAGGATCTACTCCCATTTTAATAAGGAACACTAGTATAACAATGGAAATTAAGTGAAGGAAAATGGCGGATCGTTTTTTATGATTCATAGGTGCGTTTTTTCTGGGTGCAAAATAAATACCAATAAATCATTAAATTTTATTTAAATTTATAATGAATTACATAAATAATTTTTATGAACTATACCTTAAATCAACTCCAAATTTTTGTGAAGGTGGCTCAAACCAAGAGCATCACCAAGGCTTCTGAAGAGTTAAATCTGACTCAACCTGCGGTATCCATCCAAATAAAAAATTTTCAATCTCAATTTGAATTACCCTTGATTGAGATTGTAGGTAAAAAGGTTTATTTGACAGATTTTGGAAAGGAAATCGCCGAATCAGCAGAAGAAATTATAGAGCAAGTATATGCCATCAATTATAGAATGCGGGCTTTTCAAGGACAGCTTTTCGGTCGATTAAAGGTCTCCGTAGTATCCACAGGAAAATATGTTCTCCCCTATTTTTTAACTGATTTTTTAAAGGCCAATCAAGGGGTAGAATTATCCATGGATGTGACCAATAGAGGAAAGGTTATTGAAAGTTTAAAGCAAAATGAAGTTGATTTTAGTTTAGTTTCTCTTCCCATCGAAGGCAATCAATATGAATACATGGACCTAATTACAAATGAATTGTACTTGGTAGGAAACTCCGAACTTCTTGACCAAAATCCTGAGTTTAACCAAAACCAATTGCCAACGAACCTTCCCATTATTTTCCGAGAAGCGGGCTCTGGAACTCGAACCACCATGGAAACCTTCTTGGCTAATCAAGAAATACGGGTTCTCAAAAAAATTGAATTAATGTCAAATGAAGCGGTAAAACAAGCCGTCATAGCTGGCCTAGGCTATTCCATCATGCCTATTATAGGTATTAAAAATGAATTACAAAATGGCTCCTTACGCATTATTCCTCAAAAGGGATTACCCATTACCACGCAGTGGACGCTTGTTTGGTTAAAAGGGAAAAAACATTCCCCGGTAGCGGACGCATTTTTACGCTATGTGAAGGAGCATAAAGATCAGATAAGCCAGAAGTACTTTAAATAAAGAAAGCCATACACATAGTGCCTGGCTTTTCTGGAATATTTTTTCATTAAATAAACTAACCCATTCCGAAATTAGAATGAGTGGAAGTTAAAAGTTTCATAAATTATAGACGATTAATAATATTTAAAAATTAAATTTATTTATGATAATCATAAATAAAATTTATGCATTTTTCTAGGACTAGTTTATAGGCTCTCCAAACATATAATGGCCACTTTTTATAATGCGTCCCCTATGAAGTTCAACAATTCATTGATTTTTACCAGGTTATAAAAATCATTCCGACAAAAAATAGGACACCAAACTTTCCCACTCTTGTTCCAAAGAAAAATTAGGTCGAGATTTCTTGGCCCTAGCATACCAATAATCGGCATTCCAAAGATCTCCTTCTTTCCGATGTAAATAGGCATGCACCCAGGCAGAATCTCGATCATTCAATTGATCCACTTGGGCATGGGCCATGTCCCAGTCACCTTTAGCATCAAACCAAAGACTCTTGAGAATGGGAGAAAAATGGCTTTCTGGTGTGGAAAATTGTAGAGACTTCTTAAATGATTCTAGGCGATTCATGAAAAAATGAATTTAATTAAACCTCGAAAATACGATAAAATCCATCAATGGAAGCCAAATTTGGGCAAAGGTATTACATTAACATTTCAGATTATTACGTATATATATTTCCCCAACTCATTACTTTAAAATTCTTTCCGATTTAGTCCATTTTATCGGAGGAAATTGGTTCTCCATTTGCGCTTTAGATGGATTTCTCACTTTACTCAATTTGCCTTCTGTATACAGTTTTTCTGCGATCAAATTCCAAGTAGGATAATCTTGGTCTTCCTGCACCCAGTGATGATAAGAGGCTTCATTACACCAATTAGGTAGCTGTTGCATCGCTTTTCTGTGGGCAGGTGACCCCCTAAATTCTTTCATGGATTCTTCATCTTCCCAAAGCGTAAGGGTCCAAAAAGTAAAATGCTTATCCATTAACTCTTTCCCTTTCAAAAGCCCTTTCGAAGTTTTTAATGCTTTGGCAGAAGCTTCATTGGCCCGAATAAAGGGAATCAAAAAAAAGAGGGATTTAATACGAAGTCGAGTAACGGATATAAATGGCATATACTTTCTATCTTTTCGTGAAAGTAATAAGAAAAAACAAAAGTCTAAGTCATTGATTATAAAATAAATAGCCCTCCTATTGGGTCAACTAAGTCCTGCATTAAATCCAGCCTTCTGGTATTGGTAAATTTAATTCACTTGTTCTCTTCACTTCAACCAAATAAATCCATTGGCATACATAAGGTAAATTTTCAAAAACATTGACTTCGAAATAATTTTATTAAATTCAATTAACGATCTAAATAAAATGAAAAACCGAAGAGAATTTTTGAAACAAGGTGCCGGGTTTATCGGGCTTTCAGCCTTAGATTTTAATAAGCCTACCAAAGCACTTTTATCCTTTTCTACCTTGGGTTGCCCAGCATGGAATTTTTCTCAGGTTCTTCAACATGCTTCAGAAAATAACTACTCAGGAATTGAAATTAGAGGAATTAAAGGCGATTTGGACCTTCCGTCTAATCCTATCTTTTCTTCTTCCCAAATAGCATCCACCCTCCGGCAAACAGCTGATTTAAATTTGAAAATTGTGAATTTAGGTTCATCGGCCAATATGCATTTTTTAGATTCCCAAAAAAGAAAAAGTAATCTGGACGAAGCCAAAAAATACATCGAATTAGCCAGTCGTTTATCTTGTCCATTTATTCGGGTATTTCCCAATGACCTGCCCAAAGATCAGCCTGAAAAAGAAACGGTCCACGCCATCATTAAAGCATTGATTGAACTCGGGGATTTTGCCAAATCCTCTGGCGTAAAAGTTCTCCTAGAATCCCACGGGAAAGTCATAAAAAGTGACATGCTCCTACAAATCATGCAAGAAACGAATCATGCTCATGTAGGTCTTGTTTGGGACTTCTTTAATATGTGGTCTATCACCAAGGACCCTCCCGCGCAGGTATATGCGCAATTGAAAAAATATATATTTCATACACACATTAAAGATGCCATTGTTTCTGATAAGGAAGAAAAATATACCTTATTGGGACAAGGCAATGCCCCGGTTAAGGAAGCACTTCATGCCTTAAAAAAGGGGGGATACTCGGGTTATTATAGTTTTGAATGGGAAAAACTTTGGCATCCAGAGATCCAAGAACCAGAAATAGCTCTACCACATTTCTCAAAAAACTTTTCAAAATTTTGGAATTAAAAAATGGGTGCAAAGGATAAAAATACGTTTGACGCCATAGTCATTGGCTCTGGAATAAGTGGAGGATGGTCTGCCAAAGAACTCACAGAAAAAGGCTTAAAAACCTTACTTCTTGATCGAGGGAGAGATGTAAAACACGTAGCAGATTATCCCACTGCCATGCATCAACCATGGGATTTCCCCCATGGGGGACAAGTCCCTTTGGAAATTAAAAAAGACTATAAAATTGCCAGTAAAAATTTTATCTTTTCTGAAGCTACTGCTCATTTTTTAACCAAGGACGAAGAACAAGCCTATATTCAGGAAAAACCCTACGATTGGATTCGGGCTTATCATGTAGGAGGACGATCTCTTTTATGGGGTCGTCATACCCAGCGTTGGAGCGATTTTGATTTTACTGGTCCTGCTCGGGATGGATTCGCGGTCGACTGGCCTATTCGATATAAAGACATCGCACCTTGGTATAGTTATGTGGAAAAATTTGTGGGGATTTCTGGCAATAAAGATGGTCTAGAAATATTACCTGATGGCGATTTTATCAAACCCTATGAATTGTCATGTGTAGAGAAACACTTTGGCGAGGTTTTAAAAAATAAGTATTCAAATCGACATGTAATCATTGCAAGAACTGCCAATTTAAGTCAAGCAGAAAAAATCCATAACACTGTAGGCAGAACCCAATGCCAAAATCGAACTCTTTGTGAGCGAGGATGTCCCTATGGTGGTTATTTCAGCAGTAATTCCGCCACCTTACCTGCAGCTTATAATACAGGAAACCTAACTTTAAAAACGCACGCCATTGCTCATTCCATTCTCTTTGACGAAAAGAAAAATAAGGCCATTGGCGTCCGGGTGGTTAATGCCTTAACTCATGAAATGGAGGAATATTTTGCTTCCGTCATTTTTGTAAATGCTTCACCATTAGCTACTAATTTAATTTTATTGAATTCCGTTTCATCTCGTTTCCCCAATGGTTTAGGCAATGATTCAGGTGTATTGGGGACACATATGGCTTTTCACAGTTATCGAGGAAGAATAACAGCCGAATATGATGGGAATTTGGACTATAAAACAGAAGGCAAAAGACCTACCTCAGGATATATACCCCGGTTTAGAAATGTTTATCAACAAGAAACGGATTTCTTAAGAGGCTATGCCAGTAATCTTACCGCCAGTCGGGTGATAGAAAATGCCAAAGACCTGATGGGAGAATCCTTGAAGGAATCCTTATTAAATCAAAAGCTTGGAAATTGGTATATCAATGTGGGTATGATGGGAGAGACCATTCCCAAAGCTCATTCCACCGTTCGTTTGGATAAAGAATTGAAGGATAAGTATGGTATTCCTCAACTAAGAGTTTCCATTGCTTATGATGACAATGACGAGAAAATGTTAAAAGATTTTCATCAACAATTCACAGAAATGTATGAGGCCGCTGGTTTCAAAAATATACAGCCCATTGATACCAAACGGTTACCCGGAAATGAAAATCATGAAATGGGTGGCGTAAGAATGGGCCGCGATCCCAAGACCTCCATGTTGAATGCTTTCAACCAAATGCACCACTGTAAAAATGTATTTGTGACCGATGGCTCTTGCATGACTTCTACCTCAACTCAAAATCCCTCCCTAACCTATATGGCCCTAACTGCCCGGGCTGTGGATTATGCAGTTAGGGAAAAAAAGAAGCTGAATTGGTAAGGCTTACATGTTTAATTTTGAACAATATGGGATTCATTTAAACGCATAAATACATTGGAAAATTTAAAAATATCAACAGCTCAATTTGAAAATAAAAGTGGCGATAAAGATTATAATTTATCCGTCATTGAAAAACTAGCGAAGAAAGCCGCTGAGGAGGGTTCGGAAGTGATTGCCTTTCATGAATGTTCCATCACAGGTTATACATTTGCTCGCCACCTTTCCAAAGAACAAATGCTGGAAGTGGCAGAACCCATTCCAGATGGAAAAAGCATCATCAAATTGAAAGAAATAGCGGCGAAATATAACATCGTTATTTTGGCAGGACTATTTGAAAAAGATGCGCAGGACCATTTATACAAAGCCTATGTTTGTGTGGACAAAAATGGCTTAGTGGCCAAATATCGAAAATTACATCCCTTCATCAATCCACATCTAACCCCGGGTAATGCGTATTGTGTGTTCGAAATTAAAGGCTGGAAATGTGGTATTTTGATTTGTTACGACAATAATATCATTGAAAATGTACGAGCCACCAAGTTATTAGGTGCCGATATTATTTTTATGCCGCATGTGACCATGTGTACCCCATCTACCCGCCCGGGTGCAGGCTTTGTGGACCCTAAATTATGGGAAAACCGAGAGGCCGATCCAACTTCTTTACGGTTGGAATTTGATGGCATGAAAGGCCGAGAATGGTTGATGAAATGGCTTCCTTCCCGAGCCTACGATAATGCCATTTATGCCATATTTTCTAATCCCATAGGCATGGATGATGACCAATTAAAAAATGGTTGTTCCATGATCATTGACCCCTTTGGTGACATCATAGCTGAATGCCGTACTTTCGATGACAGTTTCGTCACAGCCACCCTGATCCCAGATAAACTCAGCCTAGCGGGCGGCCACCGCTACCTGAAGGCCCGTCGTCCTGACTTATACAAAAACATCCTGAGCCAAGATCATACACCAGAGCAGAAAGTGGTATGGTTGGAGGGGAAATAAAAAAGCCGGTCTTATAAATCCCAAAATATTAGCATAAAAATCTAGTCGTTCATTTTAAAATTCAACCCGTCATCCTACCATTTCACTAGTTCATCATAAAATTCTCCACGCTTAGTTCATAATTCGACAAAATCAGCGAAAAAAGTATTTAATTCAATTTGAAAAATCAGCTAAAAAGGCAAGAATTCATCAGATTCAATAAATACGAACAACCATGACAAAGGAAGAATTTCTTAAATCCCCTTACTTTAAAATCTTATTTCCGATCCTTGCGATAGCTATGATTATCGCCTTATGGAAAAATGGATTTGAATTTGGACAATGGCTATACCAGATTTCACATTAAGTCCGTTTTTATCAAAATTCGAAGTGCCTGTGACTACCATTTTACCCTAATATGAAACTTGAGCAACCCTTCTTATAAATAATAGAAATTAAACTGTATTTTAGTTCTTCTAAATAAAATCATAGTTATAACTTATTTATTACCAAGCCTTTAGCCATTATGAAAAATAACTATTCCTTGACTTTTAAAATCAATTTCATCCTCTTACTTACCAGTTTGGCATGGAATACGATGGCTCAAGATGGAACTATCTATCCCTTGGAGGCCCCCAAAGAACCCAATGCCATCCCTTTAGGCACAGGATCTGTAAAGGACCAGCCGGCACCAGAAACTTGGTTTCGCCAATGGGGAGATCCCATGGCACGTAACATTTCCAAAGCAACCCTTACACCCTTTTTCCCCGAAAAAGGCAAAGCAAATGGAACAGCAATTATCGTGGCCCCAGGCGGTGGATACCGTTGGCTTTCTATGGGTAATGAAGGTTGGGAAGTAGCTGAAGCCTTAGCCAAAAAAGGCATCACGGCCTTTGTGTTAAAATACCGCCTTTTCCCAACTGCTGAATCATTGGAAGATTTCAAAGCTTGGATGAACCGCCCTCGTCCTGCTCCGGCAAAATCGGATGACCCCTCAAAACCCACTACTCCAGCGCCTCAACAAATGGACCTTAGTAATCAATTGCAAGATGCAGAAGCTGCCTATGCCATGATTGTTAAAAACGCTCAAGAATGGGGCATAGATACCCAACGCATCGGAATGATTGGCTTTTCAGCAGGTGCTGGGTTGACCATGCATGCCACGCTGAATTCCAAGACTATGAAATTAGCCTTCATTGGTCCCATTTACGGGGGAATGGGCCCTGTAAAAGTTCCAGAAAATGCTCCTCCCATGTTCAATGTCATCGCCTCAGATGATTTTCTATTCAATTCCCAGTTCGGTATCATTGATTCCTGGTTTAAAGCTGGCAGACCCGTTGAATTTCATTTATATCAAAACGGGGGGCATGGATTTGGTTTAGGAAATCCGAATAGGACAAGTAACCGCTGGTTTGATGCCTTTATGCACTGGCTAGAGGTTAATAAATTTTTGGTAGCTAAGTAAATCGAAATGATAAGAAAAGAAGTTACAATCATTTCAAGGTAGTGGCAATAAATAAGAAAACCAACATCACTTAAAGAGCGAGATCGTATAATCCAGCAATTCTCTTCCTCCTATTTCTCCATGTCCTGGTATCACTAGCCGAACATCCTGATAGTTCTGTTTGATTTTCTCTACGGTTTTAGACCATTCACTGACGTTCGCGTCCCCTAAATATCCCTTCGTAGCATTCACTTCCTTAATCAAACAGCCCCCAAATAATATCTTCTCTTTGGGGAAATATCCTACTACATTATCTCTGGTATGTCCTTCTCCAAAAAATGATGCCATGACAAAGGATTGACCCAGATTCAATTTCAGGGAATCTTTAAATGCATGTTGTGGAAAGGCCGTTTGGTTTGCCTTGGCCAGTTCGATTGTTTTTACATTCCCATAAGAAGGAACATTATTTTCATGAAATGCGGCTAAACCTCCTAAACAATCATCATGAAAATGAGTAGGAATAATGGCGTTTATTCGGCAATGAAGAACATCCCTAATGTATTTGATTAATGCATCCGCACTTTTATTGTTGGTAGGAGTATCAAAGACAATTACTTCATTTGCATCTCTACTGATTAATCCATTACAAGGCACCTTCCCAAAATCATTGGTTTGAAGATATGAAGTATGTAAAAAGCTATTTTCAGAAATTTGAATGATCTGTAAATCCGCCGATTGATATACTTTTTTAGGCTTAAAAACTTGACCCTGAACATTGCTTAAAATACAAAAAACCAAAGATGACACTAGAAGTGAAAAAAAAGAATAAGTCCTTAATTTTTGAATAAAACCTGTCATTGAGAAAACCTATAAAATTGTATTTGTTGAAAATTTAGGCACTTAATAAGAAGCCAAAAATACTAGCTCGTTTTCATCTTTTTTTTATGGAAAATCAATGCAAAAACCACAATAAATAAAATTAGGTGCAAAAAACTTATTGAATAATAGGTAAAATAAGACACCTGAACCTGAGGAACAGGTAATTTGGGTACAAATAAACCCGCTCCGGTATTACTGGAAGAAAAAACAAATGATTGGACCATATTCCACCCAAAATGCATCCCCATTGGCGCATATAAGGATTTCGTTTTGAAATAACCTAAAGCATAAATATATCCCGCCGAAAATGTAATGACAAAGATCCAAAACATTTGCATGGGGTTATTAAATACCTCATAGCTAAACCAATGATATATCCCAAAAGCGGTAGAAGAAATTAAAATCGCTTTGGTGCCCCCTAACCTTTTAATCAAAATATAGAATAAAACCCCTCGAAAAATCAGCTCTTCATACATGACTGATTTTATTTGATACCAAATAGCATGGAAGGCTTGCTGGCCAGTCAGAGAACTATTAAAAACCCACATTTCTTGGGCAAATACCATTCTCAAGCCGAATGTAATAGAACTGCACAAACCTGCTAGTAAACAAAAAAGTAAAAAATCCCTGATTTTTGTTTGTGTTGGTTTTAACCCTAATACAGTAAGGTCTTCTTTTTGTAGCCAGCGAATGATGAAATAAGATATGACTAGTTGAATGAATAGTCCAAGCATACCGTTTTTTTCTTGAATATACTTAATCCTATAATTAAACCCATCATCCGACAAGGATTACCCAAGCTTGGGTTCATCCATTCTTTAGATTAAAAATAGAAATTCTTATTAATCTGGTCTTCTTATTTGACCCAGAAAAACAAACAAATATTATTTAAAATAATTCTAAATAGCTTGCATGGCTTAATTTTACAAGCTACATTTGTACTCTATTTATAATTAGTCTAAATAAATTTTGAATGAAATATCTTGCTTTTGTAGCCACATTACTATTTTATGTACCAACTTTTCCCCAAAGTGCTCAAATTTCTGGACAGATAGAATCCGCCTCTCATGAACCCCTTCCCGGGGCATCCATCGTGCTCATAGGAACTGTGCGAGGAGTTCAAAGCAATATGTCTGGGAAATACCTACTAAAAGGCTTAAAAGCCGGCCAATACACCCTTAAGGTAAGTTTTGTGGGCTATAAGCCGAGCGTACAAGAGATAACTTTGGATGACGGCGAACAAAGGGTCACTAATTTTGTCCTAAATGATGCTGCCGAACTGAATGAGGTTTCTGTCTATGCTCAATCTGGGGTGAAGGGCAATGCATTTTTACCACAGGTAAATGAGTACACCATCACCGCAGGTAAAAAAAATGAAGTCATTGTACTCGACAATCTTCAGGCCAATTTAGCGATGAATAATTCGCGTCAAATCTTCTCCCGTACACCAGGGATTTCCATCTGGGAAAGTGATGGCTCAGGAATTCAACTTGGTGTAGCTTCAAGAGGCCTATCTCCCAACCGGTCCTGGGAATTCAATGTACGCATGGATGGATATGATATTACGCCTGATCCCATGGGCTATCCAGAAGCCTATTATACCCCACCCATGGAGGTAGTTGACCGAATCGAAATCATTCGTGGAGCCAGTTCATTGCAATATGGGCCACAATTTGGTGGACTTATGAATTTCGTATTGCGTAAACCCGACATTTCGACTAAACTCCTTATCGAAAGCCAAAATACTACGGGGAATAATGGACTTTTCAGTTCCTTCAACTACCTTGGCGGAACCTCGGGTCGACTAAGCTATACCGCGTATTATCAAAAAAGAATCGGAAACGGATGGCGACAAAATTCCTATTTTAATACGGACCATTCCCATGCAGAACTATCTTATGCACTAAGCAATAAGGTGAAAATTGGTGCACAATTGACCTACATGTATACGCAAAGCCAACAGCCTGGCGGATTGACTGATGGGGAATTTGCTAAAAATTCTCAGCAAAGTATGCGGGCAAGAAACTGGTTTAGCAATCCATGGCTAATCTATGCACTAACGGCGGATTATGTAATCAATACCGATTCCAAAATTTCCATTAAATATTTTGGTACCACCGCCGAAAGAAGCTCAGTGGGGTTCACCAGAGCCATTAATGAAGTAGATCCATTAGGAACACGTCAAGTAGATCAAGATTTTTACCAAACCAATGGACTAGAAATGCGCTATTTGCTTACCTATAACTTGGGCTCATGGAAGAATACCCTGGCGACAGGCCTTCGTTATTTTTCAGGGGAAATTAAACGAAAACAACAGGGCGCAGGAAGTAAAGGGAGCTCCATGGATTTTTCCATACAAGGACCATTTACCCGAGATTTAATATTCCACAATACCAATTATGCTGCTTTCGCTGAAACAATTTTACGACCATCTGATCCCCTACTTATCACATTCGGTGGACGCTTGGAACAAATTGATACACACATGATGGGACAAATAGGCCTAAGCTCATCGGGGTCTGCCATCTTTGCCACACCCACTAGCCGAGGTCGCTCGTTCTTACTTGCAGGAGTTGGAGCCGAATATAAGGTAAGTAAGAGAACTAAGCTTTATAGCAACATCGCTCAAGCATATCGTCCGGTATTGGCTTCCGACTTATTACCCCCAGCTACCACGGATGTCATTGATCCCAATTTAAAAGATGCCAAAGGTTTCAATTTTGACCTAGGCTATCGTGGTGAATTGGGCAATTACCTAACTTTTGATGTAGATTACTTTTACCTCGACTATGACAATCGTGTGGGAACAATTTCTCAAATGAATACGGATGGAAAAATCTATCAATATCGGACCAATCTGGGACATTCTGTTTCTAAAGGGATGGAGGCCTATGTCGAATTCAGCCCTACCACGGCCTGGTTAAAACACCAAAAATGGGGAAATATCTCTATGTTCGCCTCCATTGCAGCGATTGACGCTAGATATTTAGACTTTAAGACGACATCCATAGCCAATGGCCAAATTGTAGAAGGAAATTTGGCAGGCAAACAAGTAGAAAATGCCCCGCAAAAAATCAATCGATATGGAATAAGCTATTCAAAAAAAGGCCTATCATTAAGTTGGCAAATCAGCGACATCGGTTCCACATTTGCAGACGCGAGTAATACTTTTAGCCCCAATGCCGCTGCCACTACTGGGTTTATTCCTTCCTACCAAGTACAGGATATTTCAGGGTCCTACAAATTTAAAAAATACGCTCAACTGAAATTTGGGGTAAATAATTTATCAGATGTACGCTATTTTACGCGGCGTTCTGGCGGATACCCTGGTCCTGGTATTTTACCTGCCGACGGCCGTACCTGGTATGTAGGTTTAAATTTGCGATTTATCAATTAAAAATACGCTCCTTTGAAAAATAGTATCATCTAAACCATAAAACCTAGAATCCGACTAATTAAAGTGGATTCTAGGTTTTATTTTAAATAGGATTTATCAGCCTTGAAATCTATTATCTTACTTTTAATACAAGCGGTCCCAATAATCCTGATTCTTTTAATTTTTGTCCCACGCCAAACGTAGGAGTAAAACTTAATACTCTTTGATCATTTGGAAGAGATTTGTCCCCGATAATGCGGTTATCCCACTGGTTCGTTACCTTAATTTCCAAGCTATTTTTACCCTCTCTGATTACATTAGAAAGATCGATTTGATAAGGTAATTTCCAAAGGGTGCCAAGTTCTTTGCCATTTACAATCACCGTGGCGATGTCCTTCACAATACCTAAGTCTAAACAAATTTTTTTACCAATTAACGACTTATCTAGATCAAAATCATTCCTATATATGGCTGTTCCACTGTAATACTTAATACCTTCCTCTGGCCGATTAGACCATGAAACCAACGGGTCCATGATCAAGGATAAAGGATATTTGATATTTTCTGAAAATGAAACCTTCCAAGCTTGACTTATATTTAATATTTCAATAGGCTTATTATCGGATATTTCAACTTCTTTTTGAGTATCTAATTCCTTAAAGACTACAAATACTGACTCTTGGGCTCCTATGTGTAGCTTTACTTGCGTGGTACCATTGGACATTTTATACGAAACAGGTTTTGAAATTCCTTCATCAGAATACCATAATTCTGGCCTTTTTCCTTCAGTCCTAAATTTAAGCAACAAGTCCTCTGGATGATTTCGAACATTTAACACAAAATATATATCTACGTCAGCGGTTTTTCGGTGAATCCAAGTAAGCTTCGTATCCAAGTTTGGTTTCGTATAAATAACATCCGGTTTTACATTTAATTGGCCCAAAATTCCTATTAGTGGTGCATTATTAAATATTTTCCCTTGGCCATAAGTTGCTTGGTAGATGTATTTCCCATCTGCCGCACCCCATAATTCATTTGCCAAATTCGCAATCAAGATATCAGTTCCTGGGTAATCCATTAAGCTGGGTGACTTTTCTGGTTTTGGACCCACGATTATAGCTCCTTTCTTAACAAGTGAAACTATTTTAGTTAAGATTGGCAAGGTCATTGTTTGCTTTTCTGGCAATACCAGGACCTTATACTTCACCCCACTTGGCAACACCAATTCACCATTTTCTACCTCAAAACGCATTAAAATTTCTGCATTCACATAATCATAATCAAAGCCCTCAGGAACATCATTTTTCAATTTTTCCCAATAAGGGACCACCGCAGGTATGTCCTCACCTAAATAATAGGCAATATCGGCAACCGAGCGGCCTTGTTGTAACATGTACTGATTTCTCGTGATATAATCCACAAAAGGTTTTGCCTGCTCAGCCCATGTGATGTTTCGGTGAAAATGGGTTCCCACCATCACGCTACCTGGTTTAGTATCTAAAGGCTGATGTGCCGAAGTGTGAAAAACAATTTGATTAATTCCCTGTGTCATCCAATAATCCCCTATAAATTTCATGTCAGCTGGTGCTTCATAACCACCTCCAGTCCACGCCTCAGCCGCTACTACTTTTTTACCATATATATGAGCGGCAGATGCTGCTTCTCGAATGTCAGATTGATGTGCATTTAGGCGTTCATTAGCTCCACCATAGGCTTTTTGAGTTTCTAAATCCGCTGGGGTAGTCCAATTACGATCACTTCCTAAACCGCGACCCATCCCGAATTCTCCCATGGGGATATCGACTGCATTTTTAGTCCGAAGTGCATCCTGAATAATGGGCATTGAAATACCAGCCACCTCTCCATAGGTTAAAATTCCCTCCTTGTGCGCAAAATTGGTAATGGCCGCATAATGGTTATCAACTAACAGTTCTGCAAATGTCAACCTAAAATCCCACAAAAATCGATCGCTAACTTCGGCACTTCCTACAATTTTCCCTGCTAATGCCGGTAAATAGGGCGTTGGATCATAGCCTCTTCGTGACTTAAATTCCGCAAGCATGCTTTCCGTCCAATTCTGTGCATCCGATTCATAACTGTCTATGAGAAAATATTTTAAACTTTTACCAAAATTTTTTCCGACTGCCTCTTTAATAGGTTTTACCCATTGCGTTAAATAAGACTCCAAATGGGTCTTACTTAATTTATCCACTTCATATCCTGTTGCATCTGGCATTGCAGGGCTATTTTTTGCTCCTGTCAAGGAATAACCAAAACGCATGATGGTCCAATTACCAGCTGGTACGGTCCAAGTTAAACTTCCATCTGGTTTCATTTTAGAAGTTAAGTCAAGGACTTCATTGGTTTTTATAACATCGGTTATTGGAACATGAGGTGTTTTAAGCTCTTCAAAGGTAAACATGGGGCCAAAATTAGCCTTATCTTCCCAGCGATTAATCTTTGCCACTGTACTAAAAATGGCCTCTGAAAGATCAAAAGAGGTGGGTGGTGAGGCTGGTTGACGAAAACCTCCAAAATCATCCGGTCCGCCCACTGTTGAATTACCATTGCCCGTCGTAAATACCACTCGATAATATTTTGCTGTAACTTCTGGAAAAGAAATAGTTCGAACAGGTAAAGCACGAATATCATGTTGAGGCCCAGGAAGAGGGAAAAGTGTTTTATAAGTTACCCCGTCTTCACTCGATTGTACATAGCCTGCACGAAGAAAAGTACTCGGATAGGCCGTTGTTCCCAACATAGCAAAAGAAAAGGAACGCGCTTTAAACGGTTTTTCGAATTCATACTGCAAATAAACAGGTTTGTCTTGTTTGGGGACGTTCATGGAAATCTTGGTTGACAAATTATCGTCTAACAAAGGATCTCCTGAAAGCACCTCTCCACGCTCATTTGTAATTTTTGGCTTTGCTTCATTACCTGAATTGCCTGGTGTTTTGAAGGCAAGGACTTTTTGATCGGCAAAATAAGTGGGGTCAGTTGGGAGCGCAGTTCTTTTGGGTAAATCCCGAATTAAGCCATTAGATGTAGGTGGTATCGGTAATATACCTTTGAATATTTTTCCTCCTTTGATTTTGGTTTCACTCCAAACCAATTTTTTCATGGCCTCATGGGGCTTTACCCAGGTTCCTCCGGTTTCAGACCACCCAGCAGCTGTAAACATGGTCATATCTAAACCTAAGCGTTCTGCTTCGTCTACAGTATGCTTAATGAGGGCTAACCATTCAGGCGATAAATATTTAACCTTCGATTCGATGGTGTGGCCCCCTCCAATTGAAACGTCAAAAGCCTGAAACCCTCCAATTCCACTCCGTTTCATCCAAGCTAAATCTTTACTAATTCCTTCTTTGGTAACATTACTCCCTGTCCAATGCCACCAAACAATCGGCTTATATGAATTAGTCGGATTAGTAAATCCTTCTTTTAAATCGCTGGGTTGTTGAGCTTGTAATAGGTAAGGTAAAAACGCGACGAAAAAACTAACTCTTAATGAGATGCCAGTTATATACTTTATCATTATTTTGTGATTTTTTAAAATATAAAGCCATTGTGCTTCTTCAGCAAATTGACAATAAATGGGTATAACAATTTCTGAAATTAAAATCAAATTAGGTGGATTTATGATAAAATCATATTCCAAATTAAATTACTTTCATAGCGATAAATAATCCTCTAATACCCCATTCGATTGAACCATTTATTCGTGATTTTATTGACTAAGATTCGGCCTAATATCATATACGGCCGGCCTAATTTGTCAACTGATTATCGGTAAAATCAAAAGATCATTTCATTATTGTTTTGATAAAAAAAACACCCAACTTAGTTATAATAATGCTTTTCATTATCGTACTTCTTCCTCAAAAAAATTAAAGTGGCGTTCGATAATTGAGGGAATTTCCATCAAAAAAGGTCGTGAAGTAACATAATTTAAATACCTCTTTTAATCGCAAGGGCTATTTGACCAGAGTGATATGAATTATGATATAGTATGTGCGAAAATAACCTTGCTGTTGAAACCGTTCCAAAAAAGGGAGTTTCAATTTTTTTTGACCACCCATCGGCTGGCGTACTTTCTATAATCTCCTCTAGCATTTGAAATCCTTTTTCAATTAACTTTCTGCTTTCCTCAAAATCATTACCCTGTCCCTCATCTAGCTTCCCCATGGTCGTATTTTGAACCTCGCTTGGTTTACCAAAAAAATTCCCAAATAGTAGCATTGTCTCAGCAATATGTCTATAAATGAACCCAACAGAAGATGTATTTTCATTTAAAGATTTCGAGACATTATTACCATTTACGAGATTCAATGAAAAACTACAAGAAAGAATATTTTGTGCCAAAAGGTCTTTGAAGATTTCTTTTTCCATTTTCTATAATTCTGATGTTCATGATTGATACAAATAAAAAAGGTTACACGATAAAAGCATAACCTTTTTATATTTATTACTCACGAAGTTGGTGAAATGATGTAGCTATTTCATTGTTCCATCAACAAAGCTTTATGTAATTTGAGCGGAGGTCAATTATAGATTGTAGCTTTTGCGAACCATCCAAAAGTACCACTTATCTGAAAGCAATTTCCTCAGCATTAACAACATGGGGCCAGGTTTTCCCACCGCATATCTCATTTGATTACTACCATCACCTGCAGCTTGGTAAATCATTTTGGCTACTACTTCTGGACCTTCGGCATCCTTCATTACTTTCTCAGCTGCTTCATTAAATTTTTGAATAAAGTTATCGTACTGATTAGTATCTGTGGGTTTAACAAATTGCCGACTCCTTCCATAAAAATCTGTCACAATAGGACCTGGTTCTATGAGTTTCATTTTAATATTAAACTGAGCCAATTCATAGTGTAAAGATTCTGTAAAACCTTCCACAGCAAATTTGGTAGCGTGGTAAATACTATACAGAGGAAAGGTGATTTTTCCGCCCATACTAGAAATTTGTATGATGGTTCCACCGCCTTGGGGTCTCATCATTTGAATCGCCTCCCTTGTTACTCGCATTAAACCAAACACATTTGTATTAAACTGTTTTTCGATAATTTCATCGGACATGGCCTCAAAAGCCCCATCCACACCGTAGCCAGCATTGTTAATGATCACATCAATTTTCCCAAAATCACTTTGAGCATTTGACATGGCCGATTTAATACTTTCGGGTTTGGTAACATCCAAGGCATACAATTTTACATTAGCCAATTTTTGGAAATCTGTTTCCTTTTCTGGATTTCGTTGTGTTGCGATGACATTCCATCCATGTTGGGCAAACTCAAATACCGTTGCCTTGCCTATTCCGCTGGATGTTCCTGTAATCATGACCGTCTTATTCATATTTCGTTTGTTAGATTTTGAACAAAACTATTCGGTAATTTTTAAACCAGCAACATTAGAGTATAGTGTATGGTTGACATTTATTTTTCTAACCTTTATATTTACCTCATGTTAATAAATGAACTATCTAAAAAAACGGGGCTTTCCCCACACACCATCCGCTTTTATGAAAAGTCGGGCTTAATTGAGGGAAAACAAAATGAAGCGGTTAAATCGAATAATTACTTTCACTATGATGAGGTAACAGTAGAAAAATTGGAGTTCATTAGTGATGCTAAATCGGTAGGATTTACGATTAAGGAAATTGGTCAAATGATTGATGCCTGGTATAAGCAAAAATATACCAAGGAACAAAAATTGGAAATACTGGATGATAAACTGATTTCCTTAGAGCAAAAAATGAAAGAAATCAAGGAAATGAAAAAGCAAATCCTTCAGTTTAAAGAGGATGTGGTGAATGATAGGTGCTAAAATGATGAATAAAAAGGATTGAAAACCCGAATACTTGAAGTTATTATTTTTTAAATCAGATGTTAGATTTCACACTATAAAAATTACCCTCATAAAATAGAACATATAACATTTCAAAGACAAAGTGTGTCGCAAAAAAAAGTAGTTTCATCGATTAACTACTATCCTAGGGAAAGTGTTAGAAAAAATTAACTATAATTTGTCTGACATTACCATAACTAATTAATAATGAAAAAATTAGTCCTTATTGCGACACTTTCAATTATTGTTTTCAGCACTACTGCTCAGCAATCAAATTGGAGCCCCTCCTACCCGAAATTAAATTCTGTAACTCCCCTAACAAAAAATTCTTTTGCCAATCCGAAGGCAGAAGATTTTCCCTGGGTTCGCTGGAATTTTCCACCGGAAACGGCAGAAATGGCTGAATTGGAAAAGCAATTAGTAGAACTAAAAGCAGCAGGAATTGCTGGAGTTGAAATCGGTCAAGGCGGTGAACCTACATTAGCTCAAATCGAGGGCCTCTTAAAAAAAGGCAATGAACTCGGCATCAAAATCAGCTTAAAGTACAAAACGGGTGCACCTATTCCTGGTAATTTTTCAATTAAACACGATTACGCTCGTAAAACACTCTCTGCCTCAGATACGCTTTTGGTGGCGGGGAAGGCCTATGCAGATTCTCTACCCGGCAAAGGTGCTATTTTAGCTGTACACGCCTATCGGGTTAGCCAAATGCCCTCCAAAGGTTCAAAATTATTAACCATCGATGCCTCTACACGCATAAATCTCACTGATCAAATCCTCGCAGGGAAATCCACAGGCTATTTTGGAAAACCCATGTCCGCCTATTTAACTTGGACGGCTCCAGCAGGCGAGGGAACTTGGGCCCTCATCGTCATTCGTATGGCTGGAGTAGATCCCCAGCCGGAGGTATTTAGCAAGGAAGGGACCCAACTGCTCATTCAAGGATATGAGGCCTACTGGACACCAAGCATCAAAGCACTTTTAAAGTTAAACCAGGGTGATATTTTTATCGACTCCCATTCGATTGACGGATTTGGTGCTCCAAGTGACGTTTGGAGTAGTAATATGGCTAGCGATTTTAAAGCACAAGTTGGTTATGACCTCATGCCTCATTTAGTTACGCTGATTGATGCCGGAATTGACCGTGTTTGGGGCCCCCGAGGCGGAGGTATGGACATCAAGCATTATTATACTTATTCCGACAAAAGTGATGTTCGCATCCGAGCAGATTACAATAAAGTTAGAACGAACTTATTCGTTGAAAACCGCATTAAACCGTTTAGCGACTGGGCGCATGGCTACAATTTAGCACTTCGTTTACAACCTGAAGATGTTCCTACAGTAAATACGCCAGACCAGCTGGACGTAACCTATTACCTTGATCGGCCTGAACACGAAACCCTTTCTTCAGGAGATCAAATTGATGTGTATCGCCCGATGGCCTCCGCAAACCACATCAGCGGGAATACTTGGTATTCGAACGAATTAGCTGCTGCACGTTCATTGAATTACGCCCAAACGTTTCAAGATATCTTGGTTCGCCAAAACAAAAACTTTGCCAGTGGACAAAGCAAAGGCGTTTACCACGTATATCCCTATACATTCAACCCTAAGTCGGTATGGCCGGGATACAATACCTTTGGAGAGGGAAATTTCGCGAATAGTTGGGGCCCCCGAAATCCTATTTGGGCAGCAGATGCGCTAATGATCAATACTTGGATGGCACGGAATGAGCAAGTATTAAAACAAGGGCGCGCTAAAATTGACGTGGCTGTCTACATGCAAAACTATTCCTTCCCGGCTCCCTTCGTAGCAGGTGTGGGGAATATTCGTTTTTGGAATGATTTAAGTTTGCAGGAACAGGGATTTACTTGGGATTATTTAAACCCGACGCTGATGAATTTGCCTCAGGTAAGCGTGAGTAATCAACGGCTTTATGAGGCAGGACCTGCATACAAAGCCTTTATTTTAAACGGGCATTTACAAACTGGTTCTGTTTACAATCCAGCTAAAAATACTTTGCCCCTAACCATGGCTGAAAAACTGGTAGATTATGCTAAAAAAGGACTCCCTGTGATTGTTGTAGGGCCTCTACCAAGTCGGACTCCAGGAAATACCCCTGGCGAAGATTCAAAATTACAACAAGTATTGGGCCAGTTGAAAAGCCTTGCCACGGTTCATTCGGTGGCCACAGAAAAGGAGGTTCCTGGTCTTTTGAAATCATTGGGGATTTTACCTAGTGCGGAAACTGAAAAACCTTCTGCGCTTATGAGTATGCGTCGATTTGATCCAACCTCGGGGACGAACTACTATTTCTTGTACAACCAAGGCGATGATCAAATTCCACCATCTGGATATAGCACCGAAGAGCGCTATAAAAACCTCCAAGGAACGCCTGGCAATATTTTTGAAGAACCTAAAACCATGCGAAGCAAAGGGCCTAGTTATGGAACGAAAATAGGAACGGCCTTGGCACAAAAAATAAGTTTAGAAGGAGAGGGTCATCCCTTTATGTTGAATGCCTGGTCAGGTGAAATTAGTCCCATTGCAAAATACCAACGTGTAGGCAATCGCGTAATCATTGACGTACGTTTAGAGGTTGATGAGTCGATGTTAATTGGCCTAAGCACAAATCCTGCTAAATTAGGCCTTAGGGGCCAATCGCTTTTCGTACAATCGACCACCGCGGATGGAATCCATTCAATGGGCAATGGACAATTCGCCGTACATGCGAGTCAAGCTGGAAAATACACCACAACCCTGAGCAATGGCAAAAAAGTAGTTTCACAAATTCCGGCGGCTTTGCCTATCATGGATTTGACTATGGGAACTTGGAGTTTACAGGTTGAAGACTGGAAACCTGCTAATCCGTACGGAAGTACCGGTGCTGCAAGTGCAGTGACTGACAAGGCAAAGGTTGAGCTAAGCTTGAATGGTTTAAAGGCTTGGCCAGACATTGCGGAATTGAAAAACGCTTCAGGTATAGGAACCTATCGCTATACTTTGGAATTACCGAAAGACTGGATCCCAGGAAAAAATGGGGCTCGGTTGAAACTGGGTCAAGTGGTTGACACCTTCACTTTAAAAGTGAACGGAACGGCCGTTGCCATTGACCAAATTGCTGCGGAGGCAGATCTTGGAAATACCTTGCAAGCGGGGAAAAACACGATTGAAGTACGAGTGGCAACTACTCTAAACAATCGCTTAGTGTCATTGAATAAAGCCGCATCTGACAGGGGAATTATTCAGGAATATGGCTTGGTAGGACCTGTCGTTTTGCATCCATATAATAAAGTTATCATTTCAGGAAAATAGAAACATAGCATCTGCCCTACGAATCGTGCAGTTACAATGTTTGGCAAACAATCCCTTTAATTCAATGTACTATTTATGACAAAGACATTTCAGAAATTTGGTATTTGTAAATGGAAAAAATGAACCCATAAAAAGTTTATTTTCTGAAAGTTATACTAGTTTTTAATCCAAAAGAGGTCAAAATGACCTCTTTTGGGTTAATGCTCCCTTCCTAGCATCCTTTTGTTCTGATGCACTTTAAAAAAGCTAAATAACCATTGTAAAAAATTAATCTTTTGATTCAAATTTGGTCAATACGTGCAAAATAATACCTGCTAACAAGATATATGTTGCATAATGTAAGGCAGGAGTATTTGGGATATGAACAAGTTCCACCTCGAAGAAAAATGCATAGATTAATAATATATGAGATAGAATAATACAAAGAAATGCTAACCATTGAATCATTAAATATGTCCTAGTTAGACACTGTTTGATATATACCCCGATTCCTATTTCTACCAAACTAATTAGAAGTATAAAAATATGTCTACTTCTCAACATAACCCTTAAACCCATCTCTAAACTAGGCTTATCTGGATAGGTAATTGATAAATATTTTCCAGTCCAGGTGAAAAAATACAGACTTAAAAATCCAATAAATAAGTATATGGTTGAAAAATAATTTTTCCTTAGGCCACTCACTATTGAATTGACGTTGAATAATGGCATAAATTTTTTCCAATTTTTGAATAAATCTACCCTAAAATACTATTTCCTGAAATTAAAAGGCTCAAAAAATAAAACTCTTTTCAGGCCACGAATCACAAAATCCAATATTAAACCCTCAAAATGATTCGATAGGCAACATTTCTCTCCATTCCATTAATTTAGGATTATAAATTCTCTAAAAATAAGGAGATGAAATTTAGAAAGTTGCAACCACAAAAAATGTCGCCATACAGCAATTTCCGTTGGTTTTAAAACAAAAAAATCTCCATTTCTGATGACTTTTCTGTTTGCTCCCCTTTTCGACGAAAGTTGCAACTACAATACGATGATTGAGTATGTGACCATTAGCAAATTGAAGGGTTGAACTTCGTACAATTTTGAAGGAGGTTCATTTCTTGATTTCCATTTAGCAAAAATCGCAATTGTCAATTTTTAAAATCAAGACTACCGCAGGGAACCATTACAACATCTGTACCGTCTGCGATCTTGTAAAATAGTTTTTTACCTTTTATGATATATTCTGCCCTAACCGGAAATTTTGTTTTATGGATGAAAATTGCACTGTAAAATAAATAATTATTGGAAGGCGCAATTCTATTATTCAAATCCTTTAATTCATTATTTAAAAGAGCTGGTATACCCGTAAGACCATAATCAAACTCTTGCAATTTGTCAATTGTCATATTTGACTTTGTAAAGGCTACTTTGGCGTACGATTCTTTAGATTTAAAAGAAATGATTGCTGGAAATTTAATTTTTAAATCCAGAGGCGATGATGCTTCATTACGCACATTAGTCCAAAAAATAAAATAATTGTACTCTTTTCCCTTATAAGAAACAATTCCCCCTCCCTTAGGTAAACTATTGGTAATAATTATTTTATTCTTGATTGTAGAATTATAGACAACTTTAGAATACTCCCAATTCTTTTTTTGAACTGACTGTCCATACAAGTTCAACGAGAGAAATATCAGAAATAAAGTAGAATACTTTTTCATAAAATTAAATAGTGTTACACTATACAAGTATAACCCTTTTACTTTGATTTGTGCTCCCTTATTAAGTGGAATGTTGCAGCCAATAATATCATTTAAAAGACTACTACTATGATTTCTCTTTTTCGAATGCCTCTTTCGCAATCATAATGGCAGTCATTGCTTTTGGCCAACCTACGTAAAATGCTAGATGCGTAATAACTTCCACAAGCTCCGCTTCCGTCAAGCCGTGTTCCTTAGCATAGTTTAAGTGAAATTTTAGTTGGTTGGAGTGTTCTCCAGCAACCAAGGCAGCAACGGTTATTAAACTCCTTTCACGCCTTGAAAGCTCTTTCCCTTCCCATACATCACCAAACAACACATTGTCCGTGTATCCCAATAATCTTGGGGCAAAATCCCCTAACATTTTTTCAGCTGCAGATACTTTCTTTTCTTCAGTCATCTTTTATAAAATTTTAACAAATATAATAATGTTGCAACCACAAAAAATGTCTCTTTATAGAAAGATATGATGGGTTTTAAACAAAAAAAGAGGTCGAAAATGACCTCTTTTTGAATCTTGCTCCCTTAATAGGAGGAATGTTGCAGCCATCATTAACGATAAAACTATCTAAATTGATTGGAAATCAACTTTTTTGAAAAGATAATTAATCTAAGTTTCAACTATTCCCCTCAAATTATTTCAATTTGATGAACATCGTGTAAAATACTTGGATTTCATTTCTTCCAACTTTTATAAAATTTAAGTGAAATACATGCTACGTTTTACTTTTATAAGCATTAAAAACATGGTGTAATCTCATTATAATGATAAATGCTGAAATTGAATTTCCCCAAGTCAATCATCATTACGTCATGATTCTAAACATTTGCACCATTGTTCCAGTCCTTGGTAGATATTTTAAAATGAATATCATCCAATTTCTTTATGGATAAATAATGAATGCCACTAAAGGGTATAATTCCCAAAACACATGTGTTAGCACAGTATGTTTTCCAACGTTATGAGGCTTTACGGAGGTGTGCTTTTGAAACCGAAAACTGTCTACCAGCATCATCGTTTATTTATTGCTCAAATATTTCTATTTACACTTTCCGTCAACTAACGCAAAACCAGTGTTATGCACCGTTTTTTATTACTTTTGTCAACTTCGTAATTCCCTCAATGATCCTCTTTTTTACATCAAATGGTATTGGTTTATTCATAAAATAGTCTGATAAATCGTTGGCTACAAGTTCTCCGTGCTTTTCAACAATAAATTGAAGAACAAGGGTGAACATTTTGTATTGTTGTTGTGTAAAAGAAATTAACAAAGCATTGAACTGAGCTTCTTTGTCTCCGTCCTGGAAAAGCCCAGTGGTTAGGAAACAGTAAAATGCGTCTTCAAATTGCTGCTCTTTATCTTTTGCAACACCAAGATTAAACCAAGCAAGAGCATTTGTTGGGTTAAGTTCTACAGCCTTTGTGAATTCTGCAATTTGAAGTTTGTGGTCAACTAAGCTTACAGCATTTTCGCAAAGTTCTATCGATTTTTCAACTTCTATTTTTTTGTCATCAAGTCCTAGTTCAATAAGTCGGTTTGTAATGATTCTTTTTAAATACCACTCATAGTTATTGCTGTTTTGTCTTTCAAAAAATTTGTCAAACCATTCGTTCGCTTTTGAAAACTTGCCTTGGAAGAGCAGGCAATCACCAATCAGCGCATAGACAATTGACTCAAGGTTTGGTTGAATCTGTTCCAATCTGAAATACCGGTTTGGATTATCTTCTTCGATTAATTCAATTGATTTTGTATAAAACAATTCTGCTAGTTTGTAATGACCTTTAATAAATAGAAGTCCTGCCAGTTCTCTCCACCAGTGTTTTCTTTTTTCGTAGTCAGGCAAATACTTTCTTGCTTTGAAATAGCACTCAATTGCTTCATCCGTATTAGATAAACTTCTTTCAATATTTCCAATATTATAATAACAAGTTCCCGTTGTGGGAAAATCTTTAGAGTGCTGAATTGCTAATCGTAAATTTTCAGTTCTTAGATATAGGAGTTCACTATAATTTTTGCAATGGACAAAGTATGCTAAATCAAAAAACAAAAAAGCATCAAATAGCTTCTTTCTTATTATAGATTTTGTGATTTCGTTAAACTGTAGGAGTAAATTTTGATTAATAGCCGATTGTAGAGTTCCTAAAGGATCGAATCTCATTCCATCGTCTTCTGTGCTGAAATAATCCTTCTCTATTAGCTTTTTCAAAAGTTTTAAGCTGCCATTTAAGTTTTCTCTTGCGAACGCAACTACTAGCAGTTTAAGGATTTTAGCATTTGTAATATTTATATCGTCTTCATTAAATAGTGGCCTGTGAAGTAATGGATTTTCAATTTCAAAACTTTCGATTTCAATTTCTTTATTAAAAAATGGACCATCCAACAAAAGGAAGAGATTTCCCCCACGTGACAAAAATTGTAAATTATAATGTTTGGGTAAATATGAATTATTAAGTGCAAATGTATCCGAAAAGAAGTGATTAATAAACTTTCCTATGTTACTTCCAAGAATATTCCCTAAATCAGAATTTGATGATATTGTAAGTCCATATTGAGAAACAATTTTTAACTCGGTTTCAATTTGATTGAAGTACTCAGCAGTTATTAAATTTTCAGACCCGAGATTCAATTTTGCAGTTTCTTGGTCTGGTTTTAGATTTAGAGATTTAATTAATTTGTTTGCCCAAATCCCCCAACTTTGTTTTGTTGTCGTTGAAACACACATTATCAATACTGGTAGTGCCAACGATGCGTAATACTTTAAATTGTTTACACCAAACTGCTTTTCAAACGTGTCATTTTTAATTTCTTGTTCGCTTCCTTTCAGCTGTACAAAAAAAGTGATTCCAGTCGATTGTCCAGATTTAAAAACTTCAACTAAGTAGTCAATACCATAGTCGGGTTTAATCTCTCGAATAACCCATTCAACTGGAATTAAGTCCTCAAAAATTCGATGTGAAATTGTCTCGGTTATATGTTGAGTTGGTCGTTTCATTAAAATGGTGCATAAAGTTTTGCCGCTTTGCGAAGGCGGGAATTTTCAGCACGAAACTTCATTAAATGCACAAAGCTTGAATTTAGCACTTCACTGCCATAAAAAAAGCACACACCCCCCGCTTTTGCAAAGCGGCTGTTAGCAGTTCGTTCTTATTCTTCGTCATCGTCCCAAATTATTTTATCTCCATCAAATTTTGTTGCTGTTCTTAACACTTGTCTTAAAATTGGTAATTTATCGTCTTCAAGGTCGGGATTGTCATACATTGTTTTTACAACAATACAGTCTTCAAGTTGATATGGTCGCAATTTATTAATTGATTGTGGTAAAATTGCCAAATTCTCTGATTTATGATTTATAGCAATTGACGGATAAATTATACAGTCGTAATGTTTGATTGGTTCAGTTGGGTGTTCTACTGGTTCAAAAGAATTATCTAAAATTCTATCTGCAAAATATGCACTAAACAGATACTCGTATTTTTTTGGATTTTTTACTTTAATGTCTTTTACAAATTCTGAACTTAAAAAGTCCAAATACAAATCTAATATGTCAGCAAATAGAGGGTGATTATATTGCATTCTTTTCTGAAACGCATTAGTTGCAGATTTTAGGCTTTCGTTGTCAATTGTCTTATTGTTTGTAATTGGATAGGAAATAAAGTCTTTCGCATTGTCATTATGCCAATTTGCGATTATTATTCTTTGCCCAACCTCTGGTTTAGTTTCCAAAACGGCAACTCCTGGTTCAAACGCACAATAAAAAATAGAGGATTTTGGTGAATTAGCTCTTCCATAAACACCATTTTTTTTTATTATTTCTTTCGGTGGATTTTTTATAAACTTTATATCTCTAACTTTTCCATTTTCTAAAAACATATCCGATACAGTTGTTACTCTAAATACGTTGTAGAAGTTAATTTTATTCTGAATAGTCAATTCCATATTAAATACTGACTTCAAGAAGTCAAATATTTCTTCTAAATCTTCTTCAACTATTGCAGATAAGTCAATACTTTTTAAATATCCAAATGCTTGTTTGTAAAACTCTATCGCTTCTTTTAAAATATCTTCTTCTTGGTTAGAAATTGTATTTCCCAGAACAAGTTTCATTAAAACTTCTAGTTCGGGTGTCATTTTGCTACCATATGTTCTTGCTTTTGGTAATTTTGGAAAATCGAATTTCATTTTGTTAATAGTCTATTTTCAGAGTGTCGATTTATAATGACCACTAACTCTCTATTATACGCAATAGTACTAAATAGAGTATGTGTTTCAAAGTAATTATAAAATTAGCACTCAAACACCTTAAAGGCATAAAAATATTACGCAATGCGCATTTAAACTATTTATGAAAGTTTTTTGGGCTGGGATTGATTTTTTGGCTGGGCAACACAAGGCAAAAAATGTAATTGGGTGCAAATTCCCGAAAAATGAAAAGCTGCTTTTGGCACTTAAAAATAAATTTCCTCATCCTTTTGATTTAGAGTTGTAAATTCACGAAAAACGAGGTATTGAAAATAGAAAAGTGCAACCACAAAAAATGTCTCTTTAAAGAAAGTTGTGATGTTTTTTAAACAAAAAAAGAGGTCGAAATGACCTCTTTTTGATTTGTGCTCCCTTAATAGGTGGAATGTTGCAGCCGAAATTGTCAAAAATACTCCTCAAATAGTCTTTAACTTATTCTATTTTCATTAATGCTTGGAATGTGTTTTCATATCCATTTGGTTTTGGAAACAGTGTAAAGCACAGGCAACTCCTTTTAATGATTTGTGAACATTTCCGATAACCGCCCCTTTGGCATCTTTAATATTACAAGTTTCTTTATCGAAATCCTCAATGGTAAAAATGATATTCCCTTTTTCATCAAAATAGGTTTTCCCGTCTTTCCCCATTTTTCCCATCATTTTCCCATTTTCGTCCTTTAAAACTCCATTAGCTCCAAGAAACCCTAATTTTTTTCCCTTCGAATCACTAATAATTTTATCTTTTGATACGGTACCGGTTTTTACACCGTCAAAATAAATATCTCCCTTGGCATTTAAAATCAAGTGGCCTTTGCTGTCTCTTGGCTGTTGGGCTAAAGCTGAAAACGTGCTTAACAATACGAATGCAATGGAAAAAATAAACGATGACTTTTTCATGATTTGTTTATTTAGATCGTTAAAATCAAATGTAACCATATAAATATTGTTGAATTAATTTCGATATATGACATTCATCACCTTTTCATTCATTATAAAAGCAGACAATATCGTTAATTATGAAATAAAACAGCACTTTATTTAATTTGAATGAAGTATTATGAAATTTTGGATTTTGGAAAAATTAAATATTAGAATTTAGAACAAATTCGTACTTTTAAGCGTTTTAAAATTTATGCTGCAAAAATTCCAAATACTGCTCATAATTACAATTCTTGGCTGTCTTACGACACCCGTAAAATCCTATGCATGTGGAACAAAGCACACTAAAGAAGAAAAATCATGTTGTTTGAAAGAAAAACCTGAGAAATCTAATAAAGATAATTGTTGCGGAAAACACAAAATGACCGGACAAAACGAAGGGAACAGTTGTGGAGGGAATTGTGATAATTCTACGTGCAGTTGCCCATCACCTTTCTCCACATTGGTAATACCTGATTTTTTAGTAAAATTTAATATCAATACATTCACAGCTCGCAATTCAGTAAAATCGTTTTATAACCAAACTTACCATTCATCAGGTTTTGGTTACATTTGGACACCCCCCAATATAGGTTAATTTATTACCTTGACAGCCATTGGTCTGTCTTATCGGAAGCAAAGTATTGCTTTAAAAATCAATTGTTTTTTACGTAAAATTATTAAAAAATGAAATCAATAAAATTATTGATGGCAATAACATTATTGCTATCCATCTCGACATGTTTTGCAGAAATTAAAAATGCCAAGGTAGAAACTGTTCACATTTATGGAAATTGTTCTATCTGTAAAAAGACCATCGAATCGGCGGCCAATGTAAAGGATATTGTTCAGGTGGAATGGAATAAGGATACAAAAATGGCCTTCCTAACCTATGATGAAAAGAAAACAAATCAGGATGAAATTCTAAAACGAATTGGTTTGGCAGGTTATGATAGCGACAAATTTCTCGCTCCTGACAATGTTTATGCTAAACTTGAAATTTGTTGCCAATATGAACGGACAGGAAAAGTTGTTGCAAAAGTTGAAGAATTAAAAGCTGTAAGTCTTGATGTGGAAGAAAAAGTTGTCATGCCAATTTTAGTAACAAAAACACAAGGAGTGCAACTAAAAGAGGTCTTCGATTCTTATTTTGCAGTGAAAGATGCTTTGGTAAAAACGGATGGTAGCTTGGCAGCCACCAAAGCTGTTTTGCTGTTAAATTCTATAAACGCAGTTAAAATGGAAAATTTAACGAAAGAAGAACATGTAGAATGGATGAAAGTGATGAAAGATTTGATTTTTGATGCGGAACATATTTCGGAGACCAAAGATGCCAGCCATCAAAGAGACCACTTTACATCTCTATCTAAAAACATGTATTCGGTGATGAAAGTCTCAAAACAAGAGACACCAACATATTATCAATTTTGTCCAATGGCTAATAAAGGAAAAGGTGCAAATTGGTTGAGTAAGGAGAATATCGTTAAAAACCCCTATTATGGTTCTAAAATGTTGGGATGTGGTAAAACTGTTGAAACAATAAATTAATGAGCCACTTTATTAAAAATATGGCTCTTAGTCAATGTAACATGAAATTAAACTCTTTAATCGTTTTTTTTAAAACGAATACTTTAATTACAGTTTTTGTGCTTTTTTCAACAACTGTTTTCGCCCAAAAAGTTGTTCGCTATGACCTTTACGTAAAAGACACTTTAGTGCATTTTGCTGGCAAAGAAAAAAGAGCGATTGCAGTTAATGGTCAAATACCAATGCCAACCTTAACATTTACCGAAGGTGATACGGCTGAAATACACGTTCATAACCTACTTAAGGAGGAAACCTCTTTACATTGGCACGGGCTATTTTTACCCAATAAAGAAGATGGGGTTCCCAACCTTACACAAATGCCCATTCGGCCAAATACAACCCATATCTATCGTTTCCCAATCATTCAAAATGGTACCCACTGGTATCACTCACACTCAGGGTTGCAGGAACAAATAGGAATGTATGGGAATTTTGTCATGTTAAAAAGACCGAACGACGACTCTTTTAGGAAAGGAATCGATGACTTACCAACGCTTCCTATTGTACTGAGTGAGTGGACCAATCTCAAACCCGAGAATATTCACAGGATGCTTCATAATGCCAATGATTATCCCGCATTGAGAAAAAACTCCGTTCAAAGTTATGGGGAAGCAATATCAGCAGGTCATTTTAAAACTAAGTTGCTAAATGAATGGAAGCGGATGTTAGCGATGGATGTTAGCGATGTCTATTATGAAAAAATATTCATGAATGGTAAACCAAGTTCTGAGCTTAAAAGTATCTCAGGAAATGAGTTGAAAGGTGGAGACAAGGTCAGACTAAGAATTTCAAATGGGGGTGCATCATCCTATTTTTGGCTGACTTATGCCGGGGGTAAAATTACAGTAGTAGCAAATGATGGGAACGATGTGGAACCGGTTGAAGTTGATAGATTAATTATAGCGGTTTCAGAAACCTATGATATTATTGTTACTATTCCAGCAGATAAGACTGCCTATGAATTCTTAGCAACGACTGAAGACCGGACTAATTCAGCATCCATTTATATTGGAAATGGAATTAAACAGTTGAAATCACCTTTACCCCGATTAAAGTATTTTGAAGGGATGAAGATGATGAATGACATGATGAAGATGAATGGCGAATTGGATGATATGGGTATGGCCATGAGTTTAAATCAAATGGATATGAATGTGGTGATGTATCCTGAAATAACTGGCGATGCTAAGCCAAAACAAGATGACAATGACCCCAATCGTTATAATGCCAATGCACTGGGAGACATTGTTACCCTGAATTATGCCATGCTGAAGTCCCCTAGCATAACAGCATTGCCCAAGGAAGCTCCAGTAAAAGAATTGTACTTTAAACTCTCCGGTAATATGAATCGATATGTTTGGAGTTTAGACAATAGGGTCGTTTCAGAAGCCGATAAAATCCTTATCAAAAAAGGAGAAAATGTTAGAATTATTCTCTACAATGGTTCCATGATGCGCCATCCGATGCACCTACATGGGCATGATTTTAGGTTACTTAACGGTCAAGGACAAAATGCTCCTTTAAAAAACATTGTGGATGTTATGCCGATGGAGACGGATACATTAGAATTTAACGCCAATGTTGAAGGTGATTGGTTTTTCCATTGTCATATTTTGTACCATATGATGAGCGGAATGGGTAGGGTATTAAGTTATGAAAATCAGATGCCCAATCCATTGATTCCTAATCCAAAACTAGCGCAACGGAAACTGTTTGCAGACGACCGCAAGTTTCATTTTATGGCTGAGAATGATTTTGCAACCAACGGTAATGATGGAATGGCCATGTTACAAAATACGAGGTGGAGCATTGGTTCAGAATGGCGATTGGGCCATCATGATTTTCACGGATATGAGGTAGAAACACATATTGGTAGATATGTTGGGAAAATGCAGTGGTTAATGCCATTTATTGGCTTTGATTGGCGTTATAGAAAGTTTGGAATAGATGAACAGGAAACAAATCTATTTGGGCAATCAAATAGTAAGGACCTAAGAAGTCTTGTTACAGTCGGCGTAAATTACACGTTGCCATTACTCATTGTTGGACAAGCTGAAATCTATCAGGATGGAAATATTCGTTTTCAACTTATGAGAGAAGATATGCCTATTACCAAACGACTTAGAGTGAGTTTTATGCTTAACACCGATAAGGAATACATGGCAGGTTTTCGTTACATCGTAAACAAAAACATGGGCATTACATCACATTATGATAGTGATATGGGATTGGGTGCTGGAATAACTTTTTCTTACTAAAAACTTTTTAATTGTCTATTGAGATAATTTAACTTCAATAAAAAACAAAATCATGAAAAAAAACATTGTTTTAAACCTCTTGTTGACATTACCTATTGGCGTTTTTGCCCAACACCAAAACCATCAACCCAAAGTCGATACCAGTCAAACAGCAGTCAAGCCCAAAAGTCCAAAAATGACGGCAATGGCAATGGTAGGCACAAATCATGTACATATAGAATACGGTTCACCGAGTGTGAGAGGGCGGAATATTTGGAATGGTTTAGTTGCCTTCAATCAAGTATGGTCATCGGGAGCTCACAAAGCTACTTGGATAGATTTTGGTCATGATATAATGGTTGAAGGTAAAGTTATTACAAAAGGTAAATATGGATTTTTTACTATTCCTGATAGAGAAACGTGGACTTTGATTTTGAGTAAAACGTGGGATATGCACTTATCGGACGATTATAAAGAAGAAAATGACATCATCCGAATTAAGGTAAAACCCTTCAAAAGCGATAAATTAGTTGAAGCCCTTACGTATGAAGTAATGCCGACCAATGCTAACGAAGGCAAAATAAAATTGAGCTGGGAGTATTTGAGCGTTGAGTTTCCGTTTAAAAATAAGTAAATGATTTTGGGGGAAGAAATGAGCGAAATCAACTAATTTAACCCGTATTGCTATGAATAGTCTTGGTCAGAAAGCACCCAAGGGCTATGGCTGATTAACTAATCCAAAATTCATCTATTAGGAGATTTGCGGGATAAATCATTAATTTTTATCATTGGAAAGCGACATTTACTTCCTCCAATTTACAGGATGATTTCTCTCTTTAAAAAGTTGAAACCGGATTGACTAAAACCAACTCTTGGCACATTCTTGGCACAATTTGAAAACCACAGGTATAACTCTCAACTAAAATAGTCAAAAAACACTAAGCCCTCTACTGGGCTTGAACCAAGAAAATCGATGAATAAAGGAAATAGAGATAGAGTTTAAACGAAAAAAGTCACCATTTCTGATGACTTTCCTGTTTGCTCCCTCTCCTGGGCTCGAACCAGGGACCCCATGATTAACAGTCATGTGCTCTAACCGACTGAGCTAAGAAGGAATTTGTATCCTTTTGGGACTGCAAAAATAGGTGTCAGTATGCATATATGCAATAAGAACACCTATTTTTTTCTTAAAATCTTACTTTATTTCTTCTCCTCTGCCTTGGCATCCTTCTTTTTCACTAATTCTCCCTCTTTTAAATTCTTTGCCACCGTAGCATATGGCCCTGAAATAATCTCCTGGCCTTCTTTCAATCCTGAGATAATCTCAATATTATCGAAGTCAGATATCCCCGTTTTCACTTCAACCATCTTCGCTTTACCTTTCTCACTGATAAATACCACTTCTTTTATCTTCTCCTTGCGTTTTTTGCTTTGCTGAGCCGTCTCCTCCTTCGCTGGCTCGGCAGCACCACCTGACGCATCTTTGCCGTCTTTCTGAGCTACTTCTGCACCGATTTCCCGTGTCGTAACTGCTGCCAATGGTACCGTTAAAATATTGTCTTTGCGGTTCGTTAATATCTCCACAGATGCCGTCATACCTGGCTTCAAAGGATACGATAATTTACCCTTGATTAGATCACGATAAGAATCTCTTAAAACACGAATCTTAACCTCAAACTCCGTCACAGCATCCGTCGTTACCGAAGTTGCTGTACCCGATTGATTTGCTGAACTAGCAATCTCATACACGACCCCTTGAAACTTGCGCTCTGAAGAAGTAAATGCATCTACATCTATGATCACCGTATCTCCCAAACTTACTCGCGTAATATCATTTTCATTGACATTCACTCTCACTTCCATGTTATTCAAATTAGCAATGCGTAACATTTCCGTTCCTGCCATTTGTGAAGTACCAACCACACGCTCTCCTAATTCCACGTTTAGTTTTGAAATAATACCACTTTGAGGAGCATAAATCGTGGTCTTTGTTAAATTCGTTGTGGCTTCTTTTAAGGCCGCCTCAGAGCTCTTCACATTAAAACTAGCCGCTTTTACATTGGCCTTAGCTGACTCCAGATCTTGTTTAGCCACCATGTAGGCCGATTGGAATTGATCAAAATCAGCATCAGAGATTACTTTGTCGTTATGTAATTTTAAATTACGATCATAGTCAATTTTTGCCTTGCTCAAACGTGCTTCACTCTGAGCTAAAACGGCCTTACTTTGTTCCATACTTGCTCTCATGGCGTTCAACTGTGCCTCCGCACGAGCCAATAAGGACACATAATTATCAGGACGAATTTTCAATAAAACTTGACCGGCAACCACAGAATCACCTTCTGCAACATTCAAGGCAACAATCTCTCCAGACACATCGGGAGAAACTTTAACCTCAACTTCTGGTTGAATTTTCCCAGATGCCGATACTTTTTCGACAATGGATTCTCTTTTGGCTTTACCAAATTCCACCACCGTTGGATCTACCTTACCAATCCATCCTTGCTGTTTGGCTAAAAATAAACCTAAGAATATCACAACTACTCCCCCTCCGATAAACAACCACGTCCGCTTGCTATTGTTCTTTGCCATCTTTTTAAAATTATTGAAAATTAAAATGTTAAATTTTTACCTTGATAGTAATCTAAAATCTTTGTTCTAAAAACATAATCGTATTTAGATTGTACCAAAGAAAGTTTCGCCTTGTCAAGGTTTGTCTTTTGTAAATTATAACTAACGAAATCAATAGTACCTGCACTAAATTTACTTTCTGAGGCTCTAAATGATTCTTCTAATGCTGAAACCTGGGTAACTCCAGCCTCATATTTTTTTGCTGCATTGAGCATATTGACATAGGCTTGTTCAATATTTTGACGTAAAGTTAGGCGTGCTTTATTGGCTTCAATCTCAGCATTAACTTTTTGCAAATTAGCTTGAGAAACACGGGTTCTATTTTGATATTTGGTAAAAATAGGAATGCTTAAATTCAGTGAAACAACTTTGTTTTGCGTATTATTCAACTGATCAAAATAGCCTACTGTTGATCCCTCTCCAAATTTAGGTTGGGTGGTTGTCAGTGGATAATTTACTCCACCTACATTCACATTACCTAAAGTAACCTCCTGAGTTCCCAAAACCTGAACAGATTTCAAGGCGTTGGATTGGTTAGCAGACCAGCTTCCATTTAAGCTTAAGGTCGGTAAACGAAACGCTTTGGCTACATCTACACTTTTTGCAGCTCCCTGCACTCTAAAATCCGCTGCACGAACCAAAGGTTGTGCTTCCACAGCTTTGGCATAAATATCGGCAATACTTAATTCATAGGCTGAAGAATTGGGCACGGGTACTTGAATACGCTCCAATTCAAACTGGCTTATAGCGGAATCATTTAATAATTGTAACAAGGTTAATTTATTAATATCCAAGGCGCTTTGAAAACTTACTACATTGGATTCCTCATTGGCTAATTGAGCTTTTAAGTCTAATAAGGTAGAAATGGCAACAGAGCCAGCATTGACCAACTTTTGTGTTCTTTCAATTTGCAATTTGGTAATCTCAGTCTGGGTTTTGGCAATAGCCAATTGGTCTTCCGCATTTAGAATAGACAAATAAGATAAGACAACCTGCAAAGAGATATTTTCCCGAATGGACTGTAAGTCTTCTTGCGTGGCCTTTAAGTTGAATTCTGTTTGTAGAATATTATTTTTCAGTTGACCTCCATTGAATAAAAGCACATTAGCATTGAACCCAAGGTTATTGTAATTAATATTCCTTGAATCATATCCATTGGTATATGGGTTAATACTTCGTCCAAAACTTGCCGCTTGATTGATATTTCCTGTCAAAGATGGCAATTGATTATACTTTGCTTGCTGAAATTGAAGCTCCGCATTTTGCATACTAACTTGATACGATTTAACATTCAAATTATGTTGTAATGCAATCTCTACAGCTTGATTCAACTTAAGCTTTACTAGTGTACCATTTCCTTGAATAGCCGTTTGTGCCTGAGCTGTAAAAGCGAAGGTAAAAAGCAATGCAAAAAGGTAGACAATTGTTGGGAATGATTTCCGATACATAGCTATTGAAAAGAATTTAGCACAATGTTACTATTTTTAGGTGGTGCGTAGGGTACATTTTGGATAAACGGCAAGCCAAAAGGATAAATCCCACTTATTGAACTACTTGAAATTTTTTCTTGGCCTCAACCCGAGAAAAAGCATTGAAATGCCACCATTCATATTCGATTGGCAAAAAACCAGCCTTTTGCATTACTTTTCTCAATAAAAGTCTGTTTTGAATAACCTCTTTACTAAGAATTCCTTTCTCTGCTAATTCCTTCTCAGCCTTGGGATACGCCTCCTTTCCAAAGTAATCGAAAGGGGTTCCCATATCAAGCGCTTTACCCTGTTCATCTGCGATGGTTAAATCCACTGCACTACCGTAATTGTGAATGGAATGTTCTTGCGGAGAAGCCACATAATTTTTCCGAATATTGGGTGGATATTGGGGAAGAGCATTCCAAAGGTCCCATTGTTTAGATAATGGTCTTGCAGCATCATATATTAATAGATGGTAACCCGGTTTTTCTTTTTCCAACAAGGATTGTGCAATAGCTAGTTTAGCGACGGTCTCTTTTTGTAAAAATGCTTTGGTTAAACAGCCATAGACATTTTGATGCATAAAATTATCGGTGGTAGCGTATTTCAATTGAACTAAAACCCGTTTAATTTCCGACTGAACTTCTACTAAACCCTGGCTTCTCATTTTTTCTTCATAATAACAGGGTTTTTGCTGAGCAATGAGCGAATGAAGCATCAAGCTAAAGGCAAAGGCAAGGGGAGTAGAAAAAGAATCGCGCATAAAAATCAAGAAATTCCCTAAATTTAACCAAATTTTAATTAGGCAGGGCTCGCATTCTGCAAACCTTTCTGTATGGCATTAAATTGGATTTGGTTTCTGTTTTTTGGTGTAGCCTTTGTGGTTGCTATTATTCAGTTCTTGTTTTTTGGAAACACCGATATATTTAAAATTCTAGTAGATGGAATGTTCGATTCCGCTGAAATGGCGGTCATGAAAATCGCACTTCCCTTAGCAGGAGTTATGACTTTTTTCATGGGAATCTTACAAATTGGAGAAAAGGCAGGCGCCATACAATTTTTAGCAAAACGAATTCGTCCCTTTTTTACTCGACTTTTTCCTGAAATTCCTGCAGATCACCCCGTTCATGGTCAAATGATTATGAATTTTTCCGCCAATCTATTAGGCTTAGACAATGCCGCAACCCCGTTTGGTCTAAAAGCCATGCAAGGCTTACAAGATATTAATCCGACCAAAGAAACTGCTTCTAATGCGCAAATCATGTTTCTGACCTTACATAGTGCGGGACCTGTATTAATTCCATTAAGTATCATGGCCCAGAGGGCCATCTATGGGGCTCAAGATGCCTCTGATGTCTTTATTCCTTGTTTAATGGCCACTTATGCTGCCACTCTAGTGGGCTTAATGTTTGTAGCTATCAAACAAAAAATCAATTTGTTGGAACCGGTATTATTAACTTGGCTCGTGGGATTAACCCTATTCTTTGGGGGAATATTAGCTTATTTCAGCTCATTAAGTAAAGAACAAATTGAAATACAATCCAAGATATTCAGTAATGGATTATTATTTACTCTCATACTTAGTTTTATCGTGGCAGCCTTTTGGAAGAAAATAGACATCTTTTCCACATTTGTGGAAGGCGCCAAAGGGGGATTTGAAACCTCTGTTAAAATCATTCCTTATTTGGTAGGTATGTTAGTTGCTATCAGTTGTCTACGTAATTCAGGAACATTGGATTTTATTGTTGCAGGAATGAAGTGGCTAGTAAATCAATCCGGTTTGGATACTCGATTTATTGATGCAATGCCTACGGCCTTATTGCATCCGGTAAGTGGAAGTGGTTCTCGGGCCATGATGATTGATACCATGAAAACCTTTGGAGCAGATTCTTTTGTTGGTAGACTTGCCTGTGTTTTCCAGGGTTCGGCTGAAACTATATTGTATGTGATAGCCCTGTATTTTGGATCTGTGCAGGTAAAAAATATACGTTACACGCTTTGGGCTGGTTTAACCGCAGATTTGGCGGGAATCATCACTGCCATATTTGTAAGCTACTTATTCTTCGGCTAAAGACTAATTCAGAGGAAAACTGATCGCTAAATTTCCACCTATGGTTGGAGGTGTCAAATTTCCCTTTTCTACACCAAGGTTTGCTTTTAACAAGGCTTCTGGAAATCCTGAAATATTTATGGATCTGTGCCACAATAAACCTGCAGAATACTGTTTTTTTACCGGAATGTATTCATTCCCAAACCAACCAATTGCATTGGATAAACTAGCTCTTAGTTGAATCTTATTTTCTCCGAAAACAAACTCTCCCGCCGCATAAAAAGCCTCCACTCGGTTATTATCAAAATATATACTATTCGTTGGATTCAAGTCAGATTCAGCATCTAAAGTCAGTAATGGGGTACCTATCCCTTTGCCAAAATAAGTCCATCCGTTTTGATATACACCATTATTTAAATAGTTATCAAAACCTCTTAAATTACTTGTATCATTAAATACTTTACCTCCTTGAGATGTGGTATTCAAATATTCAAATACCACTTTAATCAAACCCTGATCTGCTTTTCTTGTGATGGCCAATCCATGTAAACCATCGGTGATATTATTTCCATAATACAGAGATCCGTCTTCATAAATACTTTGACGGTAGAAAAAAACTTTAGCTTGATTCAATTCGACTTCCATCCCCACGTCAACTGTTCCTAAATGGTTCCCTGATCGATTAAAACCATCATTGGTGCCATAGGTGGCAGTATCTCCTTTAACGGCATTGGATTTACCAGTAACTACTGATACATAGGTGGATAAATCAGATGGAATAATTCCATTTTTTGCAGAGATATTATAAGGGTCCGCATATTTTAATTTACCTCCCCACTGAACTTGGTGGTTAAATCCAGCATAAAATTTTACCCTCCAAGTGGGCTTTCCAAATCGGCCATAAAAGGATTTTTGATGTAGATAAAAATCTCTAACATCCTCCCGTGAATTTTCAAACCAGCCATGGGAGTAGTTTCCTTTAAACGCCAAAACACCCCTCAAAAACCCTGGAGACCAATATTCTTTAACTTGTAATTCTATTTTGGGTAATGGAAGTGCATTTCCTGACCAAATGTAGGAACCCGAACTTAGCGTTGAATCTACCAAACCAAAAATCTGTTTTTGTCGGCCTGCTACTAGTTCAAAAATTCCGACTTTCCCTTTTACATACATTTCTGGAAAAAAGAAATCTGCTTTATTTTCTCCTAAATTAACTTGAGAAGAAAATCCATAAGCCCAATCAACTTGTTTCTTTGGGCGATATTCCATTTGATGAGAAAATGCAGAAAAACCATATGATCCTGATGCGGGGACAAGTCCATATTGATTAGCTCTTAACCAAAGTGGATTATAGACCCCTCCTAGGGTACCCCCCATTCCAAGGGAGAAATCAGATGCTATTTTCCTTTGGGCATAAAGCGAATTTACACACATGAATACACAGATGAGTACCGTTATATTCCTAACAAGCATCTGTTTTAACTGATTCATATGGCTAATTTGATTCATTCAAAGATAGTTGAAAAATTGAAATTACTGACTTTGATTTATATAAGCGACAAGTTCAAAGCCTAGGCTATCTATCCTAAGCCGCACTTCATGCTTATTTTTAAAACCTACAACTTCTGCTTTTTGACCCGCCAATGCCCCTGTATCTAGAGTTACAAAATCACCAATATTTACCAGCTTGCCTATTGCCTCAACATCACTATGCTCTGATAAGAAATTTTGTATGGCTTTAATTTCTGAATCTTGAACAACAGCAGGTTTTTGTAACCAATAAACAAAATTAACCACCCCGTTAATTTGTCGAACTACACTACTCTGTAAAGCCAAATCGATATCCACAAATACGTAAGATTTAAATAATGGCTCTTCAACCCATTTTTTACGATCTGACCACTGCTTTCTCTTTTTGGTTAAAGGACAATAGCATGTTATACCTTTTTCTTGAAGTCGCAAGGCAACTTTTTTCTCCACTCTAGATTTTGTATACAAGGCATACCAGGCCATATTAAAAAGGGCTTAAACTATAATCGAGCATCTACTAGATCTCTGTCCAATACAGCTTTGATATCAAATAAGACCCCAGTAGGATGCTTGAGATTTATATAATCTAAAGTTAAAAATTCATTATGGGCAACTGTTAGAACAATAGCTTGATAGTTGTCCGATAATTGAGTTACCAATTTAATGCCATGTTCTTGAAGTACCTCTTCAGCATTTGCCCATGGATCAAATACTTCCACATTCATTCCAAAATCGGTTAGTTCTCGGTAAATATCAACAACCCTTGAGTTTCTAATATCTGGACAATTTTCTTTAAAAGTGATTCCAAGCATTAAAGTTTTTGCCCCCTCTATTTTATGTCCTTTTCGAATCAATAATTTAACCAATTTATTGGCCACAAAAATCCCCATATTATCATTTACTCTTCTACCAGAAAGAATAACCTGAGGATAATAACCTAAACTTTCGGATTTATGCAGTAAATAATAAGGGTCAACACCAATACAATGGCCACCTACTAAACCAGGTTTAAAATTTAGAAAATTCCATTTTGTCCCCGCCGCCTCTAATACTTCAGTTGTATCAATCCCCATTTTATCAAATATCAATGCTAATTCATTAACAAATGAAATATTAACATCCCTTTGAGCATTTTCAATAGCCTTGCTTGCTTCTGCTACTTTTATGGAGGATGCTTTATGAGTTCCTGCCAAAATAATGGACTTATATAAAGTATCGACCTGTTCGGCTATCTCTGGGGTAGAACCAGAGGTTACCTTTTTAATTTTAGTTAAGGTATTAATCTTGTCTCCTGGATTTATTCTTTCAGGAGAATAACCACAATAGAAATCTATATTAAATTTTAAACCTGAATTCTTTTCCAAAACTGGAACACAATCTTCCTCGGTACAACCTGGAAAAACTGTTGATTCATAAATAACGATATCCCCTTTTTTTAAATATTTCCCAATCATTTCAGAAGCCTTTATCAAAGGACTTAAATCAGGTTTTTTGAAATGGTCAATAGGAGTGGGTACTGTTACAATAAATATCTGATAATTTGATAAGTCCCTTTCTTGTGAAGAAAATTTTAAATGTAAAGAGTGGCGTAATTGCTCCTCGGAAACCTCATGCGTTCTATCAATGCCCTTTTTTAGCTCATTAATACGATCTAAATCTATATCAAATCCAAGAGTTGGATAAAATTTACCAAACTCTACGGCAAGTGGAAAACCCACATATCCCAATCCAATAATAGCTATGCTTTTATTCATTAATTATTTCGAAAACAATTGAATATCAGAACTCATCATATCCTTAACTAAAGCAGGTAAATCATATTTCAATGTCCAACCCAGTTTGGTTTGAGCTTTAGTAGGATCCCCAATTAATAACTCTACTTCAGTTGGCCTAAAATATCTTGGATCGACAGCTACCACTTCTTTACCAATTTCCACTTGATACAAAGGATTATGACACGCCTTAACCAAGGCCACTTCTTCTATACCACTTCCTTTAAATTCCAATTCAATTCCTACTTCATTAAAGGACATAATGATAAAATCACGAACCGTAGTCGTTATTCCTGTGGCAATCACAAAATCTTCTGGCTGTTCCTGTTGCAAAATCAACCACATCGCTTCCACATAATCTTTAGCATGGCCCCAATCACGCTTGGCATCTAAATTTCCTAAATAGATTTTATCTTGTTGGCCTAAAGCAATTTGAGAAACTCCACGGGTAATCTTACGCGTTACAAAAGTCTCTCCACGCAAGGGGGATTCGTGATTAAACAAGATTCCGTTTACCGCAAACATTTGATAAGCCTCTCGATAATTCACGGTTATCCAATAAGCATACATCTTAGCTACAGCATAAGGCGATCGAGGATAAAAAGGCGTTTTCTCAGATTGTGGAACTTCTTGAACCAAACCATAAAGCTCAGACGTAGAGGCCTGATATATCTTTGTTTTTTGAGTCAATCCCAATAGGCGTACCGCCTCCAAAATTCGTAAAGTTCCTATTCCGTCTACTTGTGCCGTATATTCAGGCTCGTCAAATGATACCTTTACATGTGACATAGCACCAAGATTATATATCTCATCTGGCTGAACTTCCTGAATGATTCGAATGATGTTGGTTGAATCACTTAAATCTCCATAATGTAAATGAAAATTTGAGGAATCTACATGAGGATCCTGGTAAAGGTGATCAATGCGTTGCGTGTTGATCAAGGAGCTTCTACGCTTTATTCCGTGAACACGATAACCCTTACCTAATAAAAGTTCAGCTAAATACGCGCCATCCTGTCCTGTGATGCCGGTAATTAAAGCCACTTTTTGTGCTTGAGACATAAAATTTCGATTCAATAATTAAAAAAGAAAGGCAAAAATGCCCTTTCTTTTAACGTTTAACACGTAAAATTACTAAAATTTCCGAGTGCAGCCGATAAATTATTCATTAGGATAGCTTGAAAGCTACATGCCTAATCATAGAGTCCGAGGATCTGTTTTTCATATCGGGAGACAATCACCTTGCGTTTTAATTTTAAGGTTGGCGTCAATTCCCCGTCTGAAATCGTAAATAATCTAGGTAAAAGAACGAACTTTTTAACTTGCTCATAGCGTGCAACAGATGCCATAGTCATTAAAACCTCCTCGTTTATCTTTTCTATTACCTTAGGATGGGCAATCATCTCTTCAGGGGTGCCCACTGCAATATCCTGCTGTTTACACCAAACTTGCAAAGCATTAAATTCAGGAATAATTAGCGCCGAAGGAAACTTTTGGCCTTCCCCAACTACCATACATTGTTCAATAAATGCGGACTCTTTTAGTTTATTTTCTACCAATTGAGGAGCCACGTATTTACCTCCCGATGTTTTAAATATTTCTTTTTTTCGATCTGTTATCTTTAAATATTTACCATCAACTAACTCTCCAATATCTCCCGTATGGAACCATCCATCTGGATCGATTGCCTCGGCCGTTGCAGTTGGGTTGTTATAATACCCAGGCATAACAGAGTCTCCTTTGACACATATTTCTCCATCTTCGGCAATCTTCAATTGAATACAATCCAAAAGTGTTCCTACGCAGCCAACCTTAAAATCCGGTGGGCTAATTTTTGAAACAGAAATAACGGGTGAGGTTTCTGTCAAACCATAACCCTCCGCAATAGGAATGTTAGCTGCCCAAAAAATTCGAGACAATCTAGGTTGAAGAGCTGCAGAGCCAGAGGTGATGGCTCGTATATTTCCTCCCAATGCCTCTTGCCATTTACTGAATATCAATTTTCTGAAAATAGCTAATTTGATGCTATCCAAAAATCCCAATTTCTCCATGGGATCGTATTTTAAACCAAAATCAATAGCTGCAAAAAATAGACTTCTTTTAAATCCCGTTAGTTCATTTCCTTTAGCTAAAACCTTATCATATACTTTCTCAAGTAACCGGGGTACAGTAGCAAACATGGCTGGCTTTACCTCTTTTATGTTTTCTGCAACTGTATCTAAGTTTTCCGCGTAATAAATAGAAACTCCATAAAACATGTACAAATAGATGTTCGTCCGCTCATAAATATGACACATCGGTAAAAAACTCAATACTTTATCCATGGAGTTGATTTGGAAAAACTCCCCACGATCCAAAGATTTTACGTTGCTGATAATGTTATGATGGGTTAACATAACACCTTTAGGCCTCCCTGTTGTACCTGAGGTATAAATTAAAGTAAGCAAATCATTCGGCTGAACCGACGCTTTGATGGGTTCTAAAACATTAGCATCTTGCCCTTGACCCAATTCTTTAAGCTCTGTCCACAAACTTGCTCCAGAAATCGGATCAAACGTATAAATGGTTTTAATTTTAGAATTGTCTTTGGCGGCTTCTTTGGCTTTTAAATATAATTCCTCATTTTCCGCAAAAACAAAGGTGACTCCTGAGTCCTCAAAAATATATGCATAATCTTCCACCGTAATGGTAGGATATAATGGGACCGTTACAGCTCCAAGTACTTGCACAGCAAAATCAACGAAATTCCATTCAGGACGATTGGTTGAAATAATAGCTATTTTATCCCCGGGCTTAACACCTAAACTCCACAAACCTAGGGCTAATTGCTCTATCGTTTCTAATGTGTCTGTATTCGAATAATTTTTCCAATATCCATCCTCTTTCTTATTTAATAGATCCGACTTATGGAAAGTCTTGTATACATCTAATAAATCAAATACGCGTGTTAATGAAGCATGTTTCATATGTATGGTAAGGTTCTAGTGTATTCAAATCAAAGTTAGGTAAATCTGTCTGAGAAAATGTGATATTTAGTCTATTTTTTAGGACGGAATTTATACCATTATGGTTTAGTTAAGTTCAATCTTATTTCTTGTAAATAAATACTACTCGGATACTTGTTAACGAATTGAAGGACTAATTCCTTGTCCTTATATCCCGTTAATTTTAAATATTGATATAATGCATCATCCCCATAAATGTCTTGGTCAAAGCGATCATATATATCTTTAAACAGGTTTATAGCTAGACTCATTTCTTTCTTCTCTAAGGCTCTTTGAGCCATTAAATACAGAATATCATCTTCTAAACTTTGGCCTTTTTGGCTTTTAAATAACTGCTCCAATGCTAAATCGGCTTCCTTTATCTTCTTTTGTTCGTATAACCACTGAACTGTTGAAAATGATTTTAATGCCGTTTCAAGGGTATCTATTCCTGAATTATCCTCTATAACCCAACTCAAATGCAAAGCGTCATTGGCTATTTCTTTCTGGGTACTTTGCTTTAGTACATCAAAATTGGCTTTCGCTAATTCAAAATCTCCTGTATAATAATAAAGTTTACCTGTTTTTAATTTTGCTTCATATGCAATAGGCGAATCCTTAACCAATTTTTCGACTTGTGCGTATTGAATTAAAGCGTCATACTTCCTTCCAGCATACAAGTAAACATCACCTAACTCCAATTTCATTTGGGCTTGTAAATTGATATTGGATTCAGCTAATTCAATTCCTTTCTGATATACCTTTTCTGCCGAATCCAACTGATTCAGTTGATACAGAAAAATTCTGGCTTCTGATAAGTAAGTATCCGCCGTACCCGCATTATTTCCCCGATCCTTCCTCAATTCTCGATAGGATTGAATCAAATTAGAAAATTCCGTTTTTTCAATCACCATTTTATTTTGAATACTCTGCTCTCTAGAAGCCAATAATAACTGCTTCCAATTTAACAGCTGCGGAGAACGAGGATAAGTTTTAACTAAGTACTCAAATATTTGATTAACCAAAGTCCATTGCTGACGCTGAAAACAGGCAATCCCAAAATCACTCACTTCTTTTCCGCCCGACTTAAATCGAATATCCAAAGCTTTTCTTTGTAACCACACCTTTTCCCATTGTTGATTTAATGCATACCAATGTATGATCAATTCAACTGGATTAGCCTGATCAGGATTTGCTTGAATCAAAGCAACCAACATTTGCTCTACTTCACGATTCGCTATTTCTTGGTCTTTCAAATTAGTCAACCAGTCTTTTGTTAGTTCCAAGCCCTGGGAACTTAAAGACTTATCAACAATTTGTCCACAATACTTAATCCAAAGCGGTGCTAAATTTTCTTTAAGTATTTCATTAAATGAATAAAATGTTAATAAAGAACCATTATTTAGATTTTTTAAGAATAAATCATCCAACTGCTTTATCCGTTTCTTCTCTTTCTTAATTTTAACAATTTGATGTAATCGATCAACAAATAAAGAATCAGGACTTTTAAGCAAAGTTGATGCATTGACAGAATCAACATTCCCCAATATGATTATGAAGAGAATAAAAAAAGATTTAGCAAATGTTTTCCACATGACTTATTTAAAAAAAATAAAAAATTTATAAATCTTCTTTTTGTTTCTTATTGTTATTCGATGTGGATAAGTGGATAAGCTTTAATTTGATATTTAAATACTTGATAATTAGGCAAATATATTTTTTATGTATATGTTATCTATGTAGATAAGTTCAGATTTTTTTGTGGATTACTGGTAAAAATTGTCCACAACTTTTTACTAATATTTTCTTTCCACATTTTCCTCCTTAGATGTTCACTATTTTATCAGCTTATACACATCTTATCCACACTATTTTTGTGTATTTATTAACAAATCAGAAATTTGAAAATTTGCCTTTAGTTTAATTTTGCCATCAAAGAAGTAGACTGGTTCTGATTTTTTTCTCAGCTTAAAATTGCCAATATCCCAAACTCCATTCTTATTAAGATCACCAATAACGCGGATTTGGTAGATACCTGGTTCCACGTGAATAAACTTAAATCTCTTTTTAGTACTTTGTGTCATATACGGCTCAAAAGTATCAGCTTTGAGTAATTCTACAATATAATTAGTATCTGCTTGTGGGTTGGAAATATTTCCGTCAATACTGCCATAATTCTCAATGTCCTGCCATTCCATTTTTTGTGAATACGCTTGACTAGAATCTGCCTCAACTCCAACAAATGCATTCTTTATGATATTTAATTCGAATCTAGTTCTGCTCGGTAAATAGGCATTTTTTATGATTAGATTATTTTGGTATTGATTCCATTGAAATGCTTGGTCCGGTAAAGTATGTATTTCGCCTTCTTCTGTTTTAAATTGCAATGATGTAGAAACCCACTGTTGTATGGGTTTTGGAAATTTTATCTGAATGGAATCTACTGGAGATAGTAATTTGCCTGCTGCAGGTTTTACTTCAAAATTCAAATCCATTTTTTGTACTCGTTCTCTTTTTGTTGGTTCTCTGAATTTAATTTTTAAGGGTATTTGGTAGGTTCTATTGAGTGAGTCCGTAATTCTTGTTTGAATAAAAATGGTATCAGCATTAGTTTGATTTAAAGCGTAGAAGCGGATATTTTTATTTTCTTCTTGCTGATAATATAGGGTTGCCTTAGGAGGATTTCTTATTTGTATGGTTTTAATACCTCTATTAAATTCGTACAAAACGGTTTTAGCTGATGCAGTAGTTTTGCTAAGTTTTAGTGAATCTTGATTTTGTAAGCTGATTGCGAAATTTTGTTCCAGGTTTGATGTTAAATCTAGGAACTTTTCAGAGATAAAATCTACAGATTCTTTATTTGAGTTATAGAGCAAATTATTATTTACATCATGAAATGCGGCCATGTAGTATTTACCTTTTGCCAGGTTTTCAAGTAAGTAGTTTCCTGAAGTATCTGTTTTAACAAAATAATAAGGTTTACTCGTATGAATGGAAAGGGAGTCATTCCATGGATAAAGTGCCACTAATATATTCTCGGGGTGCTTTTGGTTTAGTAGTTGATAGACCTTCCCTTTAATTTGTAATGAATCGATATCCTTCGACGTGCTAAAAACCAATTTTATATTTTTTCCTACATTTCTTTCGGAAGCATCTTCTATTGCATTTCTAAAATTGAAGGTATAGGTTGTATTGTCTTTCAATGTGCTATCTAATAAAATACTTAAGCCTTGGGGCCTAATTTTTGTTTGATAGGTTCCAACCGATGGAGTAATTAGTAATTCTTGACTTAGGTTTCTGATGCTTACATATTCATTGAAAGTCAAGTCTATTCTTTTGCCTTTGAAATTTCTACTTTTATTGAGAGGGATAGATTCACTGATTTTGGGTGCTAATGTATCTTTTTTTCCCCCTGGAGGGTTGGCCATTTGCGCACAACCCTGAAGGATTAGCGTAATGAACAATCCTGAGATTAGCGAGAATAGAACCAAGTTTTTAAGCCTACTTAGCATGTTCAAAAATGTATAAATTGCTTGAATAATTTCCCCCACCTAAACTTGCCTTTAAATTGGAAATTAAACCAATGATAAAGGACATGATGATTTTTTTGGAACCACTTTGGTATTGATGACTCATGAGGGAAATATAAAAACTATCAAAGATTAATCCTCTTTTTTCTTTTAGTGAAAAGCCATACAGGTTTGCAATGGATTGTATGGTTTCTGGAGTAAAATGGTAAATATGCCGGGGCACATCATAAGCTGCCCAGTGCTCTTTAAAGTATTGGGCATCGTAGCTTTGGCAATTAGGTAAAGCCAAAAATAATTTTCCATTTTGTGCCAAATGCTTCTTAAAGAATTTAAAGTAGTCATGTATTTCGTAGACGTGTTCTAGTACATGCCAAAGGCTGATTACTTGAAAACTTTCTGATTCTGGTATGTTGTTCAATTGTGGATAGATCGTTTTTCCTGTCAACTTAGCTGCTTTGCTAGCTGTTGCAGGATCTAGTTCCATGCCGTGAATATTCCAACCTCGCTTCTGGCAAGCTTGTAAAAAATGGCCGGTCCCGCAACCAACATCGAGTAAATTTTTGCCTTCTTTTTTTTCGGGTTCTATCCAATTTGTTTTTAATCGAAGTGTGATATTTCTTACTTTTTGATAAAGCTGATTAATGAATCCTTTTTCTGTATTACTATGAGATATATAGTTTTCAGATTGATAGTAGGGCCCAGCTTCACTTGATTTCGGTCTGGGATTTGTAAACTGTAGGTTACAGCTATTACATGCTACAATTTGAAATGTTTGATTTGAAACGGTATAATCTTTTGCACTCAGAATGAATGTAAATTCTTTATTTAAACAAGCTGGACATTCTTGTAATTCTTCCATAATTAGCGACCCATGAATAAAAGTAGAATAGAAACGTCAGAAGCGGAAACACCAGAAATTCTACTAGCCTGACCAATTGTTTGTGGTTTAATGGATTTTAATTTTATCCTAGATTCAGTGGAAAGGGTTTTAATTCTATCGTAGTCAAATGTTTCGGGTATTTTTAAGTCTTCCATGGTTTTCATTTTATCAACCATGAGCCTTTCTTTTTCAATATAGCTTTCGTATTTAACGATAATTTCTGCCTGTTCGATTACCTCTTGTGAATAATTTTCTTTTACATTTTGTATTAAGGGGTGTTCTAATAAGGTAGAGAAACTTAGGTCAGAACGTTTAAGTAAATTAACAATGGGTGTCCCTTCCCTTAAACTAGAGCTTCCTTGACTTTCTAGCCAGGAATTGATTTCGTCGGGTTTTATTTTATGGGTTTTAATGTGTTCTAATAGGTGAGTTACATCGTTTTGTTTTTGTTGGAATTTATCCATTCGTTTTTTGGTGGCAAGCCCCAATTCAAAACCTTTTGTGGTTAATCGTTCATCCGCATTATCTTGGCGTAATAGCGTACGAAACTCTGCCCTTGAGGTGAACATTCGATATGGTTCATCTGTCCCCTTATTGATGAGATCATCGATTAAAACACCGATATAGGCATCTGATCTAGAAAGCGTAAATGGATCCAACGATTGTGCTTTTTGATGGGCATTGATTCCTGCCATGAGACCTTGGCAAGCAGCTTCTTCATAACCCGTAGTCCCGTTTATTTGTCCGGCGAAATATAGGCCTTGAATAAGCTTGGTTTCTAGTGTTGCTAGTAATTGGGTTGGAGGGAAATAATCGTATTCTATGGCGTAGCCAGGTCTAAATAATTTTGCTTTTTCAAACCCAGGTATCAATCGAATGGCTTCGTATTGTATTTCCTCTGGCAGGGAAGTTGAGAAACCGTTAACATATATTTCTATTGTATTCCACCCTTCTGGTTCTACAAATATTTGGTGACTGTCCTTGTCTGCGAATCGGTTAATTTTATCTTCTACAGAAGGACAATACCTCGGTCCTAGGCCCTTTATTCTCCCAGCAAACATGGGTGATTTATCAAAACCTTTTCTTAATACTTCGTGTACTTTTGTGTTGGTATGAGTTATCCAGCAGGAGCGTTGTTCTTGTATAGGTGTTTCGGTTAAATAAGAAAAACTGCTTGGATTTTCATCTCCTTTTTGTTCTTCCATCGCACCGTAATCTAGACTTCTTCCATCTACTCGAGGTGGTGTCCCCGTTTTCATTCGCCCTGATTCAAAACCTAAATGAACTAACTGTTCGGTTAATCCCTGTGCCATTGGTTCTGCCATTCTTCCTCCACCAAAATGCTTCTCTCCTATGTGTATTAATCCGTTTAAAAATGTACCATTTGTGAGTACTACGGTTTTGGATTTAAACTCTATTCCCATTCGGGTGATTACCCCTGTTACTTTGTTTTCTTTAATGAGGAGTTGTTTAACCGAATCTTGCCAAAAATCTACCAAAGGATTTTGCTCCAGAGCCAGTCTCCATTCCTCTGCGAATCTCATTCTGTCCGACTGACACCTTGGTGACCACATAGCTGGACCTTTAGAACGATTCAGCATTCTAAATTGAATCATGGTTTTGTCTGATATGATTCCAGACATACCACCAAGGGCATCTATTTCTCGCACGATTTGCCCTTTGGCAACACCTCCCATGGCGGGGTTGCAGGACATCTGTGCAATGGTTTGCATATTCATAGTGATTAGCAATACGCTAGATCCCATTTGAGCTGCAGCATGTGCTGCTTCACAACCGGCATGTCCCGCTCCTACTACTATTACATCGTATGCTTGTTGTTGCATGTTCTATTTTGTTTCACGTGAAACATTTATTGTTCTTCAAAATACTGCGCCAAATAGTAATCTTCTTTGGCTGTCATGATGGCTTTGTCTTCCTTTTTTTTGTCTTTGTATCCAGCTAAATGGAGTAAACCATGAACCATCACGCGCTGTAATTCGCTGCTTTCTGTTCCAAGTTTTAGGCCATTTTCTTGAATTCTATCAACCGAAATAAAGACATCTCCCTCTAATTTTTTGGGGTTTTCTGAATTATCAAAGGTCACGATATCTGTCAATGTATCATGATTCAAATATGTTTTATTGATTTCTAAGAGGTAGTCATCAGAACAAAAGATATAACTAATGTCTCCAATAGTCTTTTGTTCTTGCTGTGCTACAGCTTTAAGCCAAGCTTTGTGCCTGTTTTTTTGCGGCAGGTTAAAGTCGATCTCTTCTGAGCAAAATTGTATCATGGTTTCTCTTTCAAAGAGCTAATTTACAAAAAAGCATCCTCGAAATGTTCTAATTTGGTAGCTTGTGGCAAAAAAGTAATGGATATGCTATCGAAGCGGATCTCTTTTTCCCACTTTCGATCGATTTGATATTGGTTGGCGGCTTCTGATAGCATGTTGATTTTATGCTGGTTGATATGTTCTTCAGGATAACCAAAGCGTGTTCTTCGCAGCGATTTCACCTCAATAAATACAAGGGTTTGTTGGAATTGAGCGATGATATCTACTTCGGCTTTTCCTGTTCTGTAATTTTTATCAAGTATTTGGTAGTGATTTCGTCGTAAATACTCTTCCGCTACCCTTTCAGCCTTTTGGCCGAGCTTTAAATGTTTTGCCATTCTTGTATCTTTGTGCAGCAAGGTATAAAGGGGATAATATCTATTTTCAATAATTACTTGATAAAATAAGATGCTGAATAAAGAAGTTCAATTTGTTGATATGGGCTTGTCTGAATACCAAGAAACCTGGGATTTGCAGGAAAGGCTTTTGGATCATATTGCTCAAATAAAATTGACTAACCGAAGGGAATCACGGGTGGACAAGACGCCTAATTATTTGCTTTTTTGTGAACATCCACATGTATATACGCTGGGTAAGAGTGGAGATGAGTCTCATTTGTTGATGCAAGAACCTTTTTTGGACAGCATTGGTGCACGATTTTATCGGATTAACCGTGGAGGAGACATAACCTACCATGGGCCAGGTCAAGTGGTAGGTTATCCCATTTTGGACTTAGAGAACTTTTACACAGACATCCATTTATACTTGCGTATGCTGGAAGAAGCAATTATCCTTACCTGTCAAGATTATGGATTAGTGGCTGGAAGAATTGATGGATTAACGGGCGTCTGGATTGATCATGAATCTGAAAATGCCCGCAAAATTTGTGCTTTAGGCGTTAAAGCCTCGCGCTGGATTAGCATGCATGGCTTCGCATTTAATGTAAACACAGATTTAAGTTATTTTGGGCATATTGTTCCTTGTGGTATTGCTACCCGCGGTGTGACCTCTTTACAACACGAACTAGGACAAGAAGTGGCTATTGATGAAGTAAAATCTAAGGTTTTAACGCACTTTAGTCAATTATTTGAATGCAAGCTGATACATGTTTCACGTGAAACATTAAACCTAACCAAATCTTAAAGCAAAATGGAGCCTAAAAAGAATTTTAAAAACACGTTATTTATTGATATTGAGACGGTCTCTGGAGAATCTAATTTTTCCCTACTTTCAGATCGAATGAAACACTTTTGGCTAAAAAAAGCGAAGAATGTATCAAATCCCCAAAATCTGGCCCTAGAAGAATTATACGTAGACCGGGCTGCTTTATTTGCTGAATTTGGCAAAATTATAGTGATAGGAATGGGATTTTTGTACCAAAATAAAGAGAAAGAACTATGCTTGAAGGTGAAAACTATTGCCAATAAAGATGAAAAATCTTTGCTGTTGGAGTTTATACAATTCATCAATGATACGTACAAATCAAGGGAATTAACCTTGGTGGCTCATAATGGAAAGGAGTTTGACTTTCCCTATTTATGCAGGAGGATGCTGGTGAATGGCTTGGAAATTCCTAGGCCTTTGCAATTACAAGGGAAAAAGCCTTGGGAAGTTTTACATCAAGATACCATGGAGTTATGGAAATTTGGCGATAGGAAGGTCTATATTTCTCTGGATTTATTGGCAGAATTATTAGGGATTCCTGGCTCAAAAACGAATTTGACTGGAGATAAAGTACATGGCGTTTATTACCTGGAAAAAGATTTAAGTAAAATAGCAGCCTATTGCGTGGAGGATGTAGTTACGCTTGCCCAATTATATCTACGCTACCATTTTTTACAAATGGTAGAAGAAAAAAATATCGATCGAATTACATCAATTTAGCAGGATTTCCGAAGACTCTTTTTGAGGCCGCAACGGGTTCTATTACTACACTTCCCGCTCCTACTGTAGCTCCTTTGCCGATTTTAATACTTCCTACGATGGTACTTTGGATGCCGATAAAGCAATTGGTATCCAATTTGCATTCCTTACCAATGACAGATCCTGCGCCAACTTGCACGTATTCTTCAATAAGTGCTCCGGTTTCTACAATGACACCTGCCCCAATGATGCAATGATCAGCCAATTTTGCCTCAGGCTGAATGATCGCTCCAGCACCTACATATACGCCATAAGCAAGGTTTTTAACATCAGCAATAATGGCTGAAGGATGAATGGCATTGACAGGTTTTACTTGACGATCTTCCATAATGGTTTCAATCATCTTTTTTCTTTCGGTTGGGTTTTCTAATGCGACAAATACCCCACAATTTTTACCAATTAAGCCCCAATAGGATTCATCTTCTGTACTTCCTAATACAGGGATTTCTCCAATTTGAGTATCTTTTTTCTTTGGATCATCATCCAAAAAACCATAGATAACGACTTCGTTTTTTTGAAAAATGGAAGCTACTTCTAAAGCAAACGGATTAACGCCAATGATGATAACAGGTAAAGATGTCATATTATGATTGAATTTTTTGAGTATAATTACTGAGATCGAATGCTACTTCATTGTTTTTAGTTAAAACAAGATGGTGGTATACTCCTTCTTTCTTGAGCATTTTTTCTGTTTGCAAATGTAACGCTTCCCCGTCGATTTCCGTTAATCCATACCAAGGACTTAAGTCACCTAAGTCTTCAATAATCCACGCATATTCGATAGAACCATCTTCTTTCGCTGTTTCTTGGATATTTAATCCAATATCTGCCCTGTAAATAGGTTCATGTTGGTTTAAAGGAGCTTTTTTAATGAGTATATCAAAGATCTGTCTTTCATTGGTAGGTAAACCTTGATACAATTGGGTTTCTTCTGTTCTCCAAGATTCAGTAGCAATGGAGTAAAAAGCATCCAATAATAAACAGGCATTGTATTTTCTCAAGGACTGTTTTTCTAAATCCCACCCTGCTCCTCCCGATTCTAACAGGACTAATCCATAGCCTTTTCCCTGAGCAAAATCTCCAAATGCTCTTGCCTCATATTCATCAGACCACTTCGCTATGTTGTTTGGCAAGTATGCTTGTAAATGTCGAGCCATTCGGTTCGCTATTTTAGCCGCTCGCAAGCGAGAAGCAGTCCAAGTTCCATGTTCATCACCTGCTGTAGCAAGTAACGCGATATATGTTTGATGGGGAGTTTTACCAGCTGAATACAAACGGTTTTGATCGTGTAGGTTGAATGAAAAAATTGGTTTAATTTCATCTAACCAGCGGGCAAGAATTTTTGCTTCTGGACTGTTTTGGGTTCTCGCATCTCGGTTCATATCGATGCCCAAGGCGGTCTCCCTTGTCCACCTATTTGCCCCATCCGCATTTAGTCTAGGAATAAAGAATATAGATACTTTCTGATGCAATTCTGACTTAAATTCGGTCAAGTAATTCGAATTTTGGGATAAAAAAAGAAAAATATCAGCTAAAGCCATCGTAGCTGTTGCTTCATCTCCATGCATTTGAGACCAAGCAGCTATGTGGATTGGGCCTTGGCCAAAGCGTAGTTCTTGAATATCTTTTCCTTCAAAAGTTTCCCCTAATTTTCGGCTGCTAAAAAGTGGAGATTGAGACCATTCTTGGAATAAATCATCCCATATTTTTTCAGGAAATCTACGATTTGAAATGCGCTTTTCTTGAAAGCTTTCGTATTGTTCAAATAGTGAATTAAACATCATTCGTATAATGGTTTAGGGACCCAATCTGCCCAAGCCTGTTTTTTGAAAATACCTTTTTTGCCAGAAATATACATGACGATTAGGGTACAAAGGAAGAAACAGAACCAAGCATCCGAGCCAAATAATTCTATTCCCATGGCAATGGCAGTGAGTGGTGTTTTGGCTAGGCCGGTATATAAACAAGTAAAACCAAGTGCAGCCAACAATGGAATAGGTAAAGTTATGATTTCATGTAGTGCACTGCTAGCATGAGCCCCTATCAAAAATAATGGAGTGGCTTCCCCTCCTTTAAATCCTAAACCTAAACTTAGGCTTGTGGCTAAGGTTTTACTCCAGGCAAAGTTGGCGGTATCACCGGACTCAAAAGGGCGAAGTAAATAAGAAGCACCCAAGCCTATGCTTTCATGAAAAATAGGAAATTGGAAAATGAATAGTAAAATCAAGCCCGCGAGAATGCCCTTTAGAATGTTATGCATAGGTAATTGGGCGAACGTTTTTGAAATAATTGATTCTAAACGCGAATACACCCAGCCCAAAACGCCTAAAAATAGGCCTATACTTGCTAATTTGGCCCAAAAAGCCAAAGAAATTTCAGGTAAAAAAACAGTAGGATAAATCGTGTGATTTGTGCCCCACACGTGGAGACTCACCCAATTGGCACCAAAAGCGGAAAAAAGACAAGGCAAAATAGCTCGAAAGGAAATTTGACCGACTTTGGAAATTTCTAATCCAAAAAGGCAACCTGCCCAGGGTGTTCCGAAGACCGAGGCAAATCCTGCCGACATCCCAGCTCGTAACCAATCAACTTTGTCCGACTCTTCCAAACTAAGCCAGTTGGAAATTTGGTAGGAGGCAACACCTCCCATTTGAACAGCTGTTCCTTCACGCCCAACCGAAGCACCCGAAATTTGGCTTAACCAGGTACCTAGTAAAATGAATGGTCCCAATCCCCATGGGATATCACTCCTTTGTTGGTTCACTCGATCAATGAGATCATTTGTCCCCAATTGAAAAGAGGAATTGGGGAGCTTAGCCAAATACTGAAAGCAAGCTCCCAAAATTGGTAAAGTAAATAAAAGGCCTAGATGCTCAGAGCGATAATCGGAAATTTTTTCTAATCCCCATAAAAATAAGGAAGAAGCAGATCCCACGAGAAAGGAAGTGGACAATCCCATGCATATTCTAGAAAGCCAATGTCGGGTCGAAGTAGTCAAGCTATTGGAATAATTCGCCCAAAGTTAGGGAAATAATGGAAGGATTGAACTAGGAAAGTAGCCAATAGACTCCTATTCAGGCATTTCCATTAAATCGAATGAATTTAGCTACCTTTGTAGGCATAATTTTCTACGAAATGGTTGATTTTTTAAGCTTGGGATTGAACCCACAATTACAAAGAGCATGTGATGCCTTGGGTTATCAAGAACCAACACCCATTCAAGAAAAGGCCATTCCTTTACTTTTAGGGGGACATGATGTTTTGGGTATTGCGCAAACGGGTACAGGAAAAACGGCAGCCTATGTTTTGCCTCTTTTGATGCAATGTAAATATGCTCAAGGCCAAAATCCACGGGCCTTGATTTTAGCGCCTACTAGGGAGTTGGTGATGCAGATTTATGAGGTTATGGTGACTTTGGCCCAATTTACGGATTTGCGCTTATTGGCATTATATGGTGGTTTAGGCCCTAAAACCCAGATTCAAGCTATTGAAAATGGTGTTGATATCATTGTTTCTACGCCAGGTCGCTTCTTAGAATTATATCGAAAGGAAGTAATCATCGTCAAGGAATTGAAACATTTGGTTTTGGACGAGGCGGATAAAATGATGGATATGGGTTTTATGCCTCAGATTCGTCAAATTTTGGAAGTGATTCCTTATAAGAAAAGGCAAAATGGTTTGTTTTCTGCCACCTTTCCCGAGCGAGTGGAAAACTTATCACATGAGTTTTTGGAGTTTCCTCATAAAATTGAAATAACCCCACAAGCTACTCCAGCTAGCCAGGTGAAACAGCACGTCTATGAGGCACCCAATTTAAAAACGAAGATTAATGCCTTGGAATATTTTTTACAAAATCCTGATTTCGAGAGGGTTATGATTTTTTGTAGAAGTAAGGAAGTGGCAAACCAGGTGGAAAAGTTTTTAATTAGAAAGGTTTTGTCGGAGGCTCAAGTTCGCGTTATTCACTCAAACAAGGGACAAAATACTCGAATTAATGCCATGCAACAATTTAGGGAGGGCTTTGTTCGTGTTTTGGTGACAACAGATGTGGCTTCTAGAGGAATAGATATACCTAAAGTTTCACATGTCATCAATTTTGATGTGCCTTTAATTTATGAGGATTATGTGCATCGTATAGGTAGGACGGGTAGAGCGGCAGAAATTGGGGAATCAATCACATTTGTGACTTTAGCAGAGCGTTACCATTGGGCTAAAATAGAGACGATCATTCAACAAAAAATTGAGATAGAGCATTTGCCATCAGGGATTTATGAAGAAGATACGCCATTTTTAGAGCAGCAAGATATGTTGCGTGCGGTAGATGATCAGCGGAAAAGAGAAGATCCCGAATTTAAAGGGGCTTTTCATGAAAAGAAACATAAACCCAGGGCTAAATTAGGCGCTAAAAGTTCTTCTAAGGGGACTTCCAAAGGTAATACTTCAAAGAGTAAACCTAAAAATGCATCAAAATTTCGTTCAAATACATCCTCCATTAAAAAGAAAAGGTAGATTTGTGATATGATGCTAAGAAGGAAAGCCTATTTATTAGGAATATTATTATGTTTGTCGGTGCCAGTAATGGCAGCTATGACAGCAGATTCATTGATTCGAATACCTCGATATCAGGCATTATTTGGTAAAAAGCCACTAAATAAGAAAGATCAAGAAGAGGTTACTCAAATTATTAATAGTGTCGATCAAAGTTTTCCGAATCGGGCAGAAGGGGTCAAATTTTTATCTGAAAGAGCCTGGGAATATGTGTCTGAGGGAAAATTAGACACGGCGACCTATCGTTTTAATTTAGTTCATGCCTTAGACTCTACTAGTGTTGAGGCCTATTGGGGTTTAGGTGTCATCGCTTTTCAACGCCTAGATTTTCCTGCTGCCATAGAGCTTTTGGGAAAGGGTTTACAAATCAACCCTAAGTTGAGTATCATGCGGGTGGATTATGCGATTGTAAAGTTGAGTTGCTATTTGAAAAATATGGAATGCGGTAATTTGGAGGAGGTTGATGCGCTGTTAAGCCAATCATTACAAGAAGACCCAACGAATGCCAATGCTTGGATGAAAAAGAGTCAAGTGGCATTTTTACAAGAAAAATATGAGTTAGCATGGAGTTATTTTCATGAATGTCGGTCATTGGATTTGACGCAATTGGATTTAAATTTTTCTCAACAACTCGTGGAAAAAATGCCAGATCCCAAGGGTATTTTTAAATGATAATTTGGTCAGAGCTATGGGAATTCGTTCTTTTTTTGCCAAGCCTTTTGCCCATTGGGTAGTTAAGAAGTATCGGATGACTCCATCCGAGGCCATAGATAAGCAGTATTTTTGGTTGAATGCTAATTTGAATAAAGCGAAATCTACGCTTTTTGGTCAGGCCTTTGGCTTTGATAAAATCCAAAATTACCTGGAATATAAGTCGAGAGTTCCCATTTTTGAGTATGAGGATATCAAACCCTACATAGAGGAAGCGGTAGCTGGGAAAAAGGATATTCTTTGGCCAGGAAAACCAGCATATTTTGCCAAAACATCAGGAACGACATCAGGGGCCAAATACATTCCTATCAGCTCTGAGTCTATGCCCTTTCATATTTTAGGCGCTAGAGATGCTTTGCTGCATTATGTGCATCAAAGTGGGAATGCTTCGTTTTTGGATCAAAAATTGATTTTTTTATCGGGGTCTCCAGAACTAGAAACAAAGAATGGAGTTCCAACGGGCCGACTATCGGGGATTGTAAATCATCATGTCCCCTCCTATTTACGTACCAATCAATTGCCTTCCTATGCTACAAATTGTATTGAGGATTGGGAAGAAAAATTAAGTGCTATCGTGGAAGAAACCATCCATCAGCGTATGGGTTTGATATCCGGGATTCCGCCTTGGGTTCAAATGTATTTCGATCGATTGGAGGCCCAATCAGGTAAAAAAATAGGAGATCTATTCCCTGATTTTCAAGTATTTGTTACCGGTGGTGTCAACTTCGAGCCTTATCGAGATAAGTTAATGCAATCCATAGGTAGAAGTGTAGATGTCGTAGAAACCTATCCTGCATCAGAAGGGTTTATTGCCTTTCAAGATTCAAGCGGCGAAGAAGGCTTATTGTTATTGGTAGATGCTGGAATATTTTATGAGTTTGTGCCAACGGATACTTATTTTTCTGAAAGTCCTACTCGTTTGTGTTTATCCGAAGTAGAGTTATGGGTCAATTATGCTTTGCTGATGACCACCAATGCGGGTTTATGGTCATATTCCATTGGAGATACGGTGAAATTTGTTTCATTGGATCCATATCGGATTATTGTAACGGGAAGAATCAAGCATTTTATTTCAGCATTTGGTGAGCATGTCATTGCCGAGGAGGTAGAATTAGCCATGAAAGAGGCTATGGAGGCTTGCCCAGAAACAAAAATGGTGGAATTTACAGTGGCTCCGCAAGTTAATCCATTAAATGGCCAATTACCTCACCATGAATGGTTGATGGAATTTGATGAAGCACCTAAGGATATGGAATTATTTCAAAAGACCTTAGATACATCCATGCAGCGCCAAAACATATATTATCGCGATCTTATTGAAGGAAATATCCTACAGCCTTTAGTGATTCAATCTTTGGAAAAAGATTCATTTATTCGATATATGAAGTCGAAAGGTAAACTAGGGGGACAGAATAAGGTTCCACGATTATCCAATGATCGAATATTAGCTGAGGGATTACTTGGCCAGAGTAAGGGCTACTAATTTCGGGCTAAATAGTTTATTCAAACCAACTGGCATATTTAACATAATTCATGGCTGTACGCATGAATACTTCAGCGGCCTCTTCGCTGACAGGTTTTAAAAATTTGGCAGGATTACCCGCGTAAATACTTCCAGAAGGAATGCGCATACCTTGTGTGACTACAGCTCCTGCTGCAATGATACATCCTGATTCCACATAGGCTCCATCCATGATGATGGCACCCATTCCTACCAAAACGCGGTCTTCTATGGTGCAGCCATGAACGATGGCATTATGTGCAATGGAGACATAATTTCCGATGATTGTCTCGGTTTTTTGATAGGTACAATGGATCACTGCACCATCTTGGACATTGCTATAATCCCCAATTTGAATTCGATTGACATCCCCACGAATGACTGCATTAAACCAAACGGTTCCATGTTTTCCTATGGAAACATTTCCTACTACCGAAGCATTAGGGGCTAACCACACATGTTCTCCGAATTGAGGTAAATGACCTTCTACTGCTAAGATTGTTGCCATAATGGTATTAATTAGGCCATTTTCCTTGAAGTTTCATCACCTTTTCTATGACGTCCCTTACGGCTCCATGGCCACCTTTAAAAGGAGAAACATATTTAACAACTTGATGAATTTCTGGTATGGCGTCAGATGGACAGGTACTAAGAATATTTGGTCTAGAGAGAATTTCTAAATCTGGGACATCATCTCCCATGTATAAAACTTCATCTTCTTGCAGCCCAACTTCTTGTAACCATTTTTCAAAAGTGGCTGTTTTATAGGAGGCGCCTAAACTGCTATAAATATGCTGAAATTTAAGGTTTTCTAATCTTTTTTGAACTCCGGGGTGACTTCCCCCTGTGATCACGCACATTTGATATTCCGCTTGTCTAGCCTTTTCAATGGCATATCCGTCTCGGATATAAAAACTTCTGAAGTGTTCGCCCGTTTCTAGTACGTGTACTTGCCCATCCGTCATGACTCCATCTACATCAAAAACAAAGGCTTTTATACGATTAAATAGAGAAAGGACGTTTTGCATAATGGGTTTATTTACCGCAAATATCCTAAATTTTTGTTTATTTTTACTTGCTTATCCCTAGGTTTAGTTGAATATGTTTCGATCCCAAATTTTCTTTCTTTTTGTCTGCTTGGGGATAAGTTTATCCACCCAGGCGCAAAAATTTTCTAATTCGAAAGGAGATTTTTCTACTGAGGTTAAAAACTGGATGCTTCTAAGTAGAAATAAGGAAGCCCCAGTTATCGGGGATTTATGGATGGCCAAATGGCCATATGCTAATCTGAATGCGGCAGAACAAGACCAGTTTGAAAAATTGGTAAAAAAAATGCCAGCCATGGGTTTCAAATCCCCTCAATTAGCTTATTTATTTATTCGATGTACTGTACAATTATCTGATGATGCAGATGGCCTAAAAAGTCTTATTCAGGTATGGGAAAAGTTGGTCGAAAAGAAAGACTTTCGGACGGCCATGTCCCTGGTCGAAACTCTTGAAAACTGGCAATTTAATCAACAAATTCCCGGACTAGCAGCTATGTCCATTAAGGTAAAGGGAAGGATATTGGTGACCTGGCCAAGTGATGTTTTGCTCGCAGATTCCTTAGGACAAAAAGCTAAAGAAGATGATGGCTGGGATACTCCTGGTTCATCAGAACTGGTCGCCCCCAATGCCTCCGATAAAAATTGGTTGCTGGAAACGACGATTGGAGGCCCGGTTTTACTTTGGAGATTTCCAGAACTAAGCTATAAAACGGGCCGAGATAGTATTCAATTTATCCCAAAGACATTTCAATGGTCGCTTGTAAATAAAATAGGAAAAGGGACCGATGCTGAAATTCCGGGAGGAATGCTGGGGTATTTAGACGCTACATGGAAGATTAGGTCTTTTGAAATACTTCCTAAAAAAGGGCAGCTAGTGGGCTTGGAGGGAGATTGGGTTCAACTAAATAAAAACCTTGCAGGAAAAGGCAAACTTAGTCTTAAAAGAAAAGCAAATACAACTATTTTCCCCTTTGAATTTCGATCCCTAGATGTGATGTCATCCCCTATTCAAGAGAAGTCGTGGCGGGCCAATGGCCGACTCTGGATTTTAGGAGATAAACGGGGCTTGATTTCTTCGAGTACTCAATTGGCCTACTTTCAGGTACTGTCAGATAAACAGCTGCTTGCCCAAATAAAAACAAAATTGATGTGGTTAAGCGCCGAAGGAAATGTAAGCATTCCAGAAGGGCAATTTGCGGCCTATATGGGAAGCCGAGATACCTTGCAGCATCCTAGCATTCGGGCTAACTGGTATCCACTTCAAGACCTTTTGCATATTCGAAAAATAGACGGAGGCCCGATGGAGCGCTTACTATTTGAGGATTCTTATCATCAAGTTAGGATATCAGCCGATTTGGCGGTTTTAAATCCCCAAGCGAAGAAAGTAGACTTTTTCAGGTTGTCGGGTAAAAATCAAGTTCCTGCCTGGGTAGAGTCATTTGATTATTTTGAAGAAAGTCGAGTTACAGCCTTACAGGGAATATTGAATTACAATCCTTTGCGGATTTTGTACAATCAAATAATTGAAACAAAAAGCCCTCAAGTGTACCTAAGTGAGATAGCACTGAAATACAAAAAAGAATATGCCTCTTTGAAATCAGGATTCATGATGTATCGAGATGCGGGGTATATTCAATACCGTGCGGATACAGACCAGGTATCTTTTACCAAAATGGGTCGTCATTACGCTTTGGTACAATTTGAAAAAAAGGACTTTGACCGTTTTTATGTGGCCTCTTTTGCCGACATGATTGAAAAGGATTCTGCCAATATTAGTTTAGATTTAGGTCGACAGAGGCTGATTGTTCGGGGTATTGATGAAATTCGAGTATCCGATTCTTTGAAAGCTAATTTTGTGCCTCAGAATAAGCAAATCGTCTTTACTAAAGGTAGAGATTTTGATTTTCATGGAGAAATTAAGGTTGGTAACTATCGTTTTCGAGGGCCCAATTTTCAATTTAATTTTGCCGAGTTTACGGTCAACTTTCCCAAAATTGACTCCATTACTTTTTTACCAAGATTAAAAGATGGTTCCCTGGGCACGAGAGAGCTAGGTGGGCATTTTAAGTATGAATCAGGGATGTTACAATTAAGCCCACCGAATAATAAATCTGGACGATTGGGTGTAGCGGCGTATCCAAAATTAATCATACCCAAAGGGGTTACCACTTATTTTGATGAACCATGGAGGGCACAAGGCTTATACGGCAAAAAATATTATTTCAAAGTTCCAAAGATTGAATTGGATAGTCTATTGTTGAAAGACATTACATTTGATGGAAGTTTCTATTCAGATGGCTTGTTTCCTGTATTAAAAACCAAATTGGAATTAATGCCAGATCAATCTTTCGGATTTAAATATATGGCTAAAAGTCCTATCGATATTTACAAAAACCAAGCAAAATTTACCTTAAATGAAGCATTATTGATGGATCGAGAGGGTTTACATGCTTCAGGAAATTTGTCGATATGGGGTTTAAGTTCCAATTCCAAGACCTCAACTTTTTATCCAGATTCATTGGTGTCTAAAGGCCTTGATGGAAAATTAGTGACTTCCTACCAAGGGAAAAATACCTTTCCTTCGGCAAGTTTTGGGCTTCACTCCTTACATTGGTATCCTGCGGTGGATAGTTTATGGATTTATCCTCAGAAAAACCGTATCAGTTTATTTAATAATCAAATACAGTTGGCAGGAAATTTAGGTTTTCATCAAAAGAAGGTGTTTGGAAAAGGGCAGGTTTATTATGGCGATGGAGTGTTTAATTCGCAGCATTTTACCTTTGGAGCGAATGCCTGGCAAAGTGATTTAAGCGATGTAAAGATTGGTCGACAGATGAATTTATTTAAGCCATCTGTGTTTGCGCAAGCTATTTTGGTAGAAGCGGTTATGGGTACTCAAAAAGTAAACATGCGGGCAAAAAAATCAAAGGAATTATCAGATGAAAATAGCATATTATTATTTCCTTTTATTGGTTATCAAAGTACCATTTCGGAAGCGACTTGGGATTTGGCAGCTCAGCGGTTTAGGCTTTCTGGCAAGTCTGGATTTGAGTTAAATCAATGGTCAGCGGACTCTACCATGTTTAGCCAAGATTCTACGACTTTACAAAAGAAAATAGCTTTTTCGGATAAAGGGCTTATTCGGGCCAGTACGGCAGACTATGATTTAAAGGCACAGTTGTTACAGTTGGGAGGAGTTAAGCAAGTGGGTATAGGTCCAGCCGTGGTTTACCCCGCAAAGGGAATTTTTGCGATACAAAAAGATGGACAGTTTAAGCCATTTATGGGAGCAAGAGCCATTTTAGATCCTGAAAATTCGCGGCATATCATTAGTGAATTACAAGTTACCGAAGCGAATGCAGATAGCTGGAAAGGGGAAGCCATCTATCTTTTACCTCGTGCTTCAGGGGATAGTACAAAGATCAAAATGCGCAATTTCGCTTTTATGGAGGAGGCCGCTACGGCTAAAAAAGCAGCAGAAAAGTACATTCAAGCGGAGGCAGTATTAAGCGAAAAAGTACCTTTGGCATTATCTGCTCATCAACAATTTAAGGGGGAAATTTTTTTTAAGTCCAATCAAGAGTTTTTAAATTTCAAAGGATTTATTCGTCCAGTCATCGGTTTGTCAAATTTTAAAGCCGCCTGGATTCCATTTGAAAATCAAGGTGGAGAATCGCCTAATTTAAAGTTAAGTCCTAGTCTTCGCGATGAGGCTGGAAGGCCTGTCACAGCGGGTATATTCATCAATGCAGACAATAAATTATATCCAACCTTTTTAGGGCCACAGTCAGATGACCTAGACCCCGTTTTGTATTCTGCAGAGGGGGAAGTTTTTGAGGAGAAAGATTATTATCAAGTGAAGGGTAAACAGAGTGACATGAAGTTATATGTCAAACAAAAGAGGTTAGAAGCAGAAGGGGCTGTTCAGTTGTTTACGGGTAATAAGTTACTGACTTCTTTTGGTAAAATTTCTATGTCGACGGATACCTTGATTCCTAGATTAGAAACTTGGACTAGTCTACAGTTTCCATTTGCTCCTACTATTTTAAAAATTATGGGAGATCGCATTGTGAAATATAATTTGGAGGAAGGCTTAAGTACTGCCTCGGCAGATGAACCAGAAATGCGGGATGATTATTTGAAGCGAGCTGAGCAGGTACTAGGTAAAGCCATACCCGAAGCTATTAAATCTAAGATGGACCAAAACCATTTAGCGCTCGACAAGGTTTCCTTAGAGTTTACCAAATCTATCAATTTCTCTGCGGTGAAATGGGCTTGGTCACCCAATTTAAGTGCCTTTTACTCCATTGGGGGAATTCCTTTGGTGAATGTGGGTCCGGTGGATGTAAATAGTACTTTAAAAGGTTACATGGAAGTAATCAAGAAACCAAGCAAAGAAGAGTTTTATGGATATTGGGAATTATCCGAAGATCTTTGGTATTATTTTGCGTATTTTAACGGAGAGTTAGGGGTTTATTCTTCTGATAATCAATTTTTAGCAGCGGTAAGAGAAGCTGTTAAAAATGAAAAGAAAGATAAAAAAGAAGGAGAAGTTCGTGTGGTAGAAGCTGCAAGCGACGAGAAGGCTGTTTTTGTTAAGAAGTTTTTAACCTTGTATAGGCAAGAGCCTCCTGTGAAAAAGCAGGCTCCGAAATCAAAAGCAGCGCCCAAAGCAGCCCCTACAACTAAACCGAAAACAAAGTCTGGAGGATTTTAATATGGCATCAAAATTAACGCGCTTATTTCAATTTATGGACACCTTGGGTCTTGGTGAAAGAGATCCATTTGGTAATCCAATTGTATTCAAGCGTATAATTATGGTTGTTTTGGGCTTTTTGACATACAGCCGACTGGTGATGTACAATAAGACTAAGATTAAAGGAACGGAGTATTTGGATGAATTGCCGGAGCGAGGCGTTTTGTTTTTATCCAATCACCAGACGTATTTTATGGATGTGATTTGTTTGTATCATATCTTTTTTTCGGTCAAATGGGGCTTTAGAAATTCGGTTAATTATCCTATTTATTTGTTGGCGCCTCGTTCCAATTTGTTTTATGTAGCCGCAGCAGAAACAATGAAGGATGATGGCATTTTGCCAAAGGTATTTGCTCAAGCGGGCGCCATATTGGTGAATAGATCATGGCGCGCCAAAGGAGAAAATGTTAAACGAGAAGTGGATTTGGAGGCGGTAGAAAAAATTAAGAAAGGATTGGGTTTTGGTTGGGTGATTAGTTTCCCACAAGGAACGACACGGGCTTTTGCCCCTCTTCGTAAAGGAACAGCTCATTTAATTAAAAATACCAATCCCATTGTTGTTCCTGTCAGAATTAATGGTTTTAGAAGGGCATTTGATAAGAAAGGCCTATTATTAAAAATGCGAAATACTCAATTGGAGGTGGAGTTTCGCCAACCGATTCAGTTTCATGAAGAGGATACCGTGGAAGCAATATTAGACAAAATAGCTTTTGAGGTAGGCTTAACTTTAGAAGAGGAAAATAAGATTGATTAGTCGATGCAGCGGAAAACGAGGGGTTTGGTCATTAACAACATGCGGTATCGGGAGACTTCCCTTTTGATTACCATCTACACAGCTGAGTTTGGTATAGCTTCTTACATCGAAAATGGTGTTCGATCAGCCAAAGCGAAACATAAAATGGCCCTTTTTCAGCCTTTGACCTTGCTGGATTTGGAAGTGTATCATAAACCGGGCAAAGGATTGCATCGGATTTCTGAGGCCAAATGTTATTATCCTTATCAGCAAATCCCTTTTGATATCATTAAGTCGAGTATCGCGCTTTTTTTAAGTGAGGTGTTAGGAAAGGTTTTGAAAGAAGAAGAAGAGAACATACCATTATATGACTTTTTGGAGGAATCTTTCCAATTCTTGGATAAGGCGGAAGCTCATGTCGAGAATTTTCATATTCAATTTTTGTGGGAGTTGAGTGCCTATTTGGGTTTTGGATCTAGTAGTTCCATCGAATTTTTTAGTCAAATGAGCCCATGGATCGGGGCGGAAAAAACAGCTAGCCTATCTCCTATTTTGGGGGAATTAATCGGGACGGGCTATGGGAAAACGGTTGCTATGACTAAATTACAGCGCAAGGAATTGGTGGCGATTATGTTACAATATTATCAAATGCATATGGAGTCTATTGGGGAGATTCGTTCGTGGCAGGTTTTACAAGAAGTGATGGCATCATGAAGCATTTAGCCTTTTATCAATTAACTCCTTCTGAAACAGAGGAGCATTTTTTGAACATCGTTTTTCGATTTCAAGTGGTTAAGTCAGGTAATGTAAGACTACAATTACCTATTTGGAGGCCGGGAAGATATCAGGCTCAGCATTTTTCCAAAAACATACCCCAAGTAAGGGCTTTTGAGGCTACAGGAGAGGAAATCAAGCTCAACAAAAAAGGTACTTCTGCCTGGGAATTTCAAGGAAAAGAAAGTCAGGCAGTAGAAGTTCGGTATGCCTATTTTGCCCAGCAAGCAGATGCCGGAGGTAGCGTTTCGAACCAGGAAATGCTGTATGTGAATTTCATTACGTGTTTGCTCTTTGTTCATGGCCAAGAAGAGATACCTTGTGAAGTCAAGGTAGATATCCCGAAAGTTTGGAAGGTATCTACCGCTTTGAAAGTGAAGTCGAAAGGACTTTGGGCTGCTTCTACTTACCGAGATTTGGTGGATTCCACCTTCTTAGCTAGTGAGGAATTGAATCAATATCATTGGGAATTGGGAGATATTCATTTTTGGGCTGAGGGTATAGGGCCATCTAGTGTTTTTCAAACAAAGTTATTGGAAGCTTATCGGAAAATATCGGCTTTTCAGGTGGAATGGATGAAACATTTTCCTGTAAGAGAATATCGTTTTCAGCATTGGATTAAGCAGGAGGCTTTTTACCATGGCGTGGAGCATCGAAGTTCTACTATGATGGTCTTGGGGCCCCCTGACCGTGATTTATATGATGATTTGATTGGTTTGGCCTCTCATGAATTGTTTCACGTGTGGAATATTGCGACCATTCGTCCTAAGGAATTATTACCTTATAATTATGCGGAGGAAGTTTATTTTCCTTCGGCATGGTTTGTTGAGGGGGTGACAACTTATGTAGGAGACTGGTTTTTAGTGGCTTCTGGGGTTTATCAAAAGGAAGAATATTTGGCATCTCTTTTGGGCAATCTGAAATTGCATTTTGAAAGGGATGGAGCATCCAAGCAATCGCTGGTGGAAAGTTCCATTGATTTGTGGTTAGATGGATATGGGAAAGCTATTCCAGGCAAACGTGTTTCTATTTATTACAAAGGGGCGATTGTGGCTTTGGCATTGGATTTATTGATACGTAAGAAATTTGGGCATGCTAAATCCATTCGAGACGTTATGCTGCTTATGAACGATAAATTTGGGATTAAGCATCAGGGTTATACATTACTGGATATTTATGAACTAGTGGAAGAGGTGTATGAGGGAAGTTTAACTCAATTTTGGAAAGTCTGGGTGGAGGGGAATGAACCCTTGGAGGAGCCCTTAAATGAACTTTTGGAATTTGTGGGATTAAGGTTGCATTCCTCAGAGAGAGGCTTATTGTTGAATGAAATCGACAAGGAAGAGCAGGAGGATACTAGAAAATGGCTTCAAGGGCTTATCAAGTAATTGATAATTGACAAAATTTGTCTTTAAACGATTGTAAATGTCACACAAGTTTATTTTATGTCATTTGGCGCACACAGCAATCCTCTAATTCTTTTGGAATTTTACTGCGATGAAAGACTTCGCAAAAAGCATTCGAAAAATTAGATCTGATAAAGGATACAGCCAAGATTACGTGGCGATGAAATTAAATATTTCTACATCCTCTTACTCTAAAATTGAGCGGGGTCAAACAGATCCGAATTTATCTCGAATGAAGCAAATTGCGGAGGTATTGGAGTTTGATTTGGGAGAAATCTTAATGGAAAAGCCGGCCTTGACCATTGGTAACACGAATGATCTCAATCCAAGTGAGGGCTATAGTTTTGTGATGCGGAAGGAATTTGATGAATCCTTGCGACTGATTCTGGAATTACAAATGAAAATTGCCGAGTTGAGTGCTAAATTGGAGCAACGGGGTTAATATTTATTCTGTAACTTTGCGACTTAATTGGATCAATCATGTTGCAAAGACCCCGTAGAAATCGTCAAAGTGCTGTAATCCGTTCCATGGTGGAAGAAAATCGATTATCTGTTAAAGATATGATGTTTCCACTTTTTGTTATGGAAGGTCAAAATACTCAAACGGAGATATCTTCCATGCCGGGAATTTACCGGTTTACCCTAGATTTATTGTTGGCAGAAATTGAATCCTGTGTCAAACTAGGTATTCATTCCTTTGCTTTATTTCCTCAAATTCCAGAGTCTAAAAAAGATTCCATGGCAAGGGAGAGTTATAAAAAGGGGAATATATACACCGAATCCATTTATGAAATCAGTCAACGATTCCCAGAAATCAGCTTATTGACGGACGTGGCGATGGATCCATATAGCTCGGATGGGCATGATGGAATTGTTCAAGAGGGACAGATTTTAAATGATGAAACCTTACCTGTTTTGGCCAAAATGGCCATTGCACAAGCGCAGGCAGGAAGTAAATTGATAGGCCCTTCCGACATGATGGATGGTAGAGTGGGGTATTTGCGCCAGGCTTTGGATGAGGCGGGCTATTCTCAGGTGGGTATCATGGCCTACACGGCTAAGTATGCATCAGCCTTTTACGGACCATTCCGGGATGCCTTGGAATCTGCACCAAAGTTTGGAGATAAAAAAACCTATCAAATGAATCCCGCAAATCGTCGGGAGGCATTGATAGAAGCAGAATTGGATGAAATGGAAGGGGCAGATTTTTTAATGGTGAAGCCTGCTTTGGCCTATTTGGATATCATTGCTTTGTTGAAGGAAAACAGTCATTTACCGATTGCCGCCTATAACGTTTCAGGAGAATATGCCATGGTAAAAGCTGCGGCTCAAAACGGCTGGATAGATGGAGAAAAGGCAATGTTGGAAAGTTTGTTATCGATTAAGCGCGCAGGGGCTCAGGTTATCCTGACCTACTTTGCCAAAGAGTTTGCACAATTAAAATTAGCGTAATATATGTCATCAGATCGTTATTTACAAAGAGGGGTTTCTGCATCAAAAGACGATGTACATAAGGCCATTTCGACCTTAGACAAAGGATTATTCCCGAGAGCATTTTGCAAAATTTCACCCGACATGCTGGGAGGAGATGAGGCATATTGCAACATCATGCATGCGGATGGCGCTGGTACAAAATCCTCTTTGGCATACCTCTATTGGAAAGAAACGGGAGATATTTCTGTTTGGAGAGGCATTGCACAGGATGCGGTGGTGATGAATACGGACGACTTAATTTGTGTGGGCGCAACGGATCATATGTTGTTGTCAAGTACGATTGGTCGAAATAAAAATCTAATTCCGGGAGAGGTTATTTCTGAGATTATTCAAGGAACAGAAGAGGTCCTTCAGATGTTGCGAGATAATGGAATTGGTATTTATAGTACGGGAGGAGAAACAGCTGATGTCGGTGATTTGGTGAGAACAATCATTGTAGATAGTACCGTAGTGGCCAGATTAAAACGTTCGGATGTGGTTTCAAATGAGCATATTCAAGCGGGAGATGTCATTATTGGTTTGGCATCAGATGGCCAAGCAAGCTATGAAAAAACGTATAATGGAGGGATGGGAAGCAATGGATTGACTTCTGCCCGCCATGATGTTTTGGGACATTATTTAGCGGGTCAATACCCAGAAAGCTTTGATCCCCAGGTTCCTCGCGATTTAGTTTATTCTGGTTCGAGAAGATTAGAAGAAGCGGTGGAAGGAACGCCACTGAATGTTGGTCAGTTAATCCTGTCTCCAACAAGAACCTATGCGCCCGTGGTAAAGGCAATTTTAGAGGAATTACGTCCGCATTTACATGGTATGGTGCATTGTTCAGGTGGAGCACAAACTAAAGTGATGCATTTTGTGGATAAGGTTCATATCATTAAGGATCAATTGTTTCCTGTGCCGCCTTTGTTTGAGATGATTCAAAAAGAAAGCGGTACTAGTTACCAAGAAATGTACCAAGTGTTCAACATGGGCCATCGTTTAGAAATTTATGTGAATCCGATATATGCTGACCAGATAATACGGATTTCTCAAAGCTTTGGAATTCCGGCTCAAATTATTGGTCGAGTGGAATCCTCAGAAAAAAAGAAACTAAGTATTCGGAGTGAATTCGGTGAGTTTGTGTATTAATCACAATTAAATCAAGGGCTTACTTGCAAGTTTGCCAATAACTTTTTATATTTGCACCCCCATTTAAAAGGCTTTTGAAAGGTATTCCTAGCCTCGTGGGATTGTTTCACTTAAATACATAAAAGAATGTACGCAATCGTAGAAATTGCCGGGCAGCAGTTTAAAGTAGAAAAAGACCGTTCCGTTTATACCCACCGTTTGGCGGGCGAGGAAGGCGCTGCACTGGTTTTCGACAAGGTATTACTTGTTGACAAAGACGGAGATGTGACCGTTGGAGCCCCTACAGTAGAGGGAGCTAAAATCACAGGAAAAATTGTAGCTCACGTTCGTGGCGAGAAAGTCTTGGTTTTCAAGAAGAAGCGTAGAAAGAGTTACCAAAAAATGAATGGTCACCGTCAAGATTTGACGAAGGTTTTGATCGAGTCAATTTCTTTAAAATAATTGTTTAATCAACGTTTTATACGTTTAACATAATACAACATGGCACATAAAAAAGGGGCCGGATCATCCAAAAACGGTCGCGAATCGCATAGTAAACGACTTGGCGTTAAGTTATTTGGTGGCCAAGCAGTTATCGCAGGTAACATTATTGTTCGTCAAAGAGGAACAGCTCACAATGCAGGATTAAATGTAGGTGTAGGAAAGGATCATACTTTATTTGCTTTGTCTGATGGTGTTGTAACCTTCAAAAAAGGATTTAAAGGTCGTTCTTTTGTTCACGTTTTGCCAATAGCTGCTAGCGCAGTGGCGGCAGATAAGCCAGCGGTTGCGAAAGCTCCAGCCAAGAAAGCGGCTCCAGCTCCTAAAGCTGAAGTTGCTGCGGAAGCCGTAGTAGAAGCTGCTCCAAAAGCAAAGAAAGTACCAGCAAAGAAAGCAGCTCCAGCAGCTGAATAATTTGTCTGATTGATAAAAAAAAGAACCTGGTGTTTTCACATCAGGTTTTTTTATGCGTTTGAAACCAAAAAGGACCTACCTTTGTTGAGTTAAATAAAAATTCTATGCTGAATTCACAAATACATATATACACGGAGTCAACACCCAATCCACAATCCATGAAATTTGTTTTCAATGTGGAATTATTGCCTGATGGGATGTCTTTTGATTATACTCAACCAGCTGATGGTTTAACAAAGGAGAAAAATTCGCCTTTAGCAGTTGCCCTATTTGGTTTTGATTTTGTAAAGCGTGTATTTATCACCAGTAATTTCGTGACCTTAACAAAGGCGGAGCATGTATTGTGGGAAGATGAGCTTTTCGGCATCAAGCAATTTTTGAAAAAGTATTTTGAAGAGAAAAGACCCGTATTCAGTTTGCCTGAAAGTGCCATTTCGGAATCGGATGCCGATGAATCAGAGGTCATTGCCAAAATTAAGGAAGTCCTAGAGCAATATGTAAAGCCAGCTGTAGAGTCCGACGGAGGAGCTATTTCATTCTATTCCTTTAATGAGGAGTCGGGTCAAGTGAAGGTATTATTGCAAGGGTCTTGCTCGGGTTGTCCCTCTTCTACCATGACCTTAAAGGCTGGAATTGAGGCGTTGATGACACGAATGGTGCCTCAAGTGAAGGAAGTAGTTGCTGAAGGAGTTTAATCAGTTTCTTGGACAAGAAAATAAGAGGATATTCGTTAACCTTGACAGCGTTTAAAACGCTGCCAAGGTTTAGAGAAAATCTAAAATTTGAAGCATTTCATTCACTTCTCGGAAATTTTCATGAACGATTTGATGTGAAACTTGCTCGTGTGCCCAAGTAGTATGAAAAGGGACATGAATACCGTGTCCACCAATTTCAAGAACAGGCAAAATATCGGATTTTAATGAATTGCCTATCATTAAGAATTCATGTGTTTGAATATCTAAATGATTAATAAGTTTTAAATAATCATGCTCTCTTTTGTTGGACATGATTTCAATGTGATGGAAGTATTTCTCTAATCCAGATTTGGCCAATTTTCTTTCTTGATCTAGCAAATCCCCTTTTGTTGCAACCACCAACCGGTATTTATGTGATAATTGCGCTAAAACTTCTTCTACTCCAGGTAAAATTTCAATAGGCTTATGAATTAGTTCCTTTCCAATGGATAGTATACGTTCTATTCCATCCAATCCTATTGTTCCTTTAGAAATTCGAGTGGCTGTTTCAATCATTGACAACATAAACCCCTTGACGCCATAGCCATAGGTATCCAAATTGTCCATTTCCGTTTTAAAAAGCTCTTGAGAAGTGCTATGAATTGGCAGAAAATTTTCCATCATTTCACAGAAGTGTTGTTCAGCCTCACTGAAATAGGGTTCATTAACCCATAATGTATCATCCGCATCAAAAGCGATAACTTTCATAAATCAGTTTCTTGGACAAGAAAATCGAGAGATAATCGTTAACCTTGACAGCGTTTAAAACGCTGGCAAGGTTTAGAAAAAAAAATCAAATTTTTAGAATGATTTCGCAATGGTGATAAAATCGCCTGCTTTTAACGAAGCACCACCGATCAATCCACCATCCACATCTGCACATGCGAATAATTCAGCCGCGTTTTGTGCGTTGCAACTTCCGCCGTAAAGAATAGAACAAGCATCCGCTACAGCTTGGCCGTATTTTCCAGCAATATGCTGACGTAAATAAGCATGCATTTCTTGAGCCTGAGCTGAAGATGCCGTCAAACCCGTTCCAATAGCCCAGATTGGCTCATACGCAATAACCACTTGACCAAAGGCCTCTGCATTTAAATGGAACAAGCTTTCCGTTAATTGTTGTGCCACAAAGGCTAAAAAATCACCTCCTTCGCGTAATTCAAGGCTTTCTCCACAACAAAAAATAGGAGTTAATTTATTCTCTAATGCAGCATCTACTTTTGCCGCTAATTGAGCATTACTTTCTTGGAAATATTGTCTACGTTCTGAGTGACCTAAAATAACATAAGGTACACCGGCAGAAGCTAACATAGAAGCAGAAATTTCTCCCGTGTAAGCACCCGATGCTTTTTCATGGCAATTTTGTGCCGATACAGACAAATTGGCAATGCCTTCTGTCGCTTTATTTACTTCTGATATAAATAATGCCGGAGGCGCCATAATCACCAGTACGCTAGCAGGTACTTCTGATTTTACTAATTCCGCTACTTCTGCAGCTAGTGCAACAGCTTCTGATGCTGTTTTATTCATTTTCCAGTTTCCTGCAACAATCTTTTTTCTCATACGTTCATCTTTTTTGGTGTGCGAAATTACAATTCCTTTCTGGCTTAAGAAAAATTACTACGAAAAATCAATCCCAAAGCCCCAAAGATTCAGGCTTTTGCCGTATTTTCACAAATGGTATTTACAAATTCGACCTTTCCATGAAACTTCAAAACAAAGCGACAAGTACAAGTCTTCTGTTCATATTTTTCCTTTTCATTGTTTCCTCTACTTGGGCACAGTCCAGTTTATTTCCTCATTCTAAACAGAAATGGGTGGACTCCGTCTTTGCGTCCTTAAGTTTAGATCAAAAAATAGGCCAAGTATTAATGCCTCGGGGAAATGCTGGACCCATCTATGATACAGCCCGATTAAATTCCATCGTTAGAGATTATCACGTGGGCGGCTTTGTGTTTTTTGCTGGTTACCCTACCCATCAAGCTAGATTGGTTAATAAGCTACAAGCCATGTCCAAAGTGCCGCTTTTCATCGGTATGGATTTAGAATGGGGTTTAAATATGCGCTTGGACTCAACTGTCCGCTATCCTTACCAAATGACGCTTGGAGCCATGCAAGGAAATGACGCATTGATTGAAAAAATGGGATTTCAAATAGCGCAGCAATGTAAAAGAATGGGAGTTCACATTAATTATGCTCCCGTGGTGGATGTGAATAATAACCCCAATAATCCGGTCATCAATTTCCGTTCTTTTGGGGAAGATAGAGACCTGGTCACGCAAAAGGCCTTAGCTTATATGCGAGGTCTTCAAAAAGGGGGAATTATAACCTCGGCCAAACATTTCCCAGGACATGGTGATACCGGGACAGATTCGCATTACGATTTGCCTTTATTGGGTCATAGCCGTAGTCGATTGGATAGTTTGGAACTATTTCCTTACCGTGAATTGATCCAAAAAGGCTTGCAGGGGGTCATGGTCGGACATTTGAGCATTCCTTCCTTAGACACTACCGCTAGCTTGGCTTCTACGCTTTCAAAACCCATCGTGAAAGGTTTATTACGAGATGAATTGAAATTTGAAGGATTAGTATTTACCGATGCCATGGATATGAAAGGAGCTACCAAAATGTTTCCTGAAGGAACGGCCAACGTAAAAGCTATTTTAGCAGGGAATGATATTTTAGAAACCTTTGTGGATGTTCCTTCAGCATTTAATGCCATCAAAAAAGCTATTAGCACAGGAGAATTAACCGAAGAAGATTTGAATTTCCGTGTCAAGAAAATTTTGAATGCCAAAGCTTGGGCGGGTTTAGATCAATATCAACCCATTGTCATTGAGAATTTAGTGGAAGATTTGAATCCCATTCATTCGGAAGTATTGAATAAACAGTTGGCTGAAAAGACTGCTACGGTATTGAAAAATACTGACAACCTCATTCCTCTGCGAAATTTACATCAATTAAAGGTGGCAACCCTAGCCATTGGCAAGGCAAATTATGGAAGTACATTCCCTACGGAGTTCCAAAAAATGGCACAAAACTACATGGAAATGGATCATTTTTATTTGGATGAAACCAGTGCCGATACTACGATAAGCAATACGCAAGGGAAATTGAATGCTTATGACCTAGTACTTTTAGGTATTCATGGTACATCCATTCGTCCTGCCAATAACTATAGCCTTAAAGCTCCCATAAAAAGCCTAGTTGATCGTTTTATTACCAATAAAACAGTTGTAGTTCATTTAGGAAATGCTTTTACTTTGAATAAGTTTGATTCTTTGCAGAAAGCTGCGGCTTTGATTACCATGTACCAAGATGGCATTGCTCAACAAGAAGTAGCGGCTGAAATCATATTTGGTGGTTTGCCAGCCTCTGGGAAGTTTCCGGTGACACTCAATGCCAAATATGTTCGTGGTATGGGTATTTCTACTCCTACCTTAGCTCGTTTGCAATATAATGTATTACCTGAGGCAGTAGGCTTGTCAGGAAAATACCTACAAAAGAATGTGGATTCATTGGCCAAATTGGCTATTCAAGTTAAAGGGGCCCCTGGGGTTGTTGTTTTAATTGCCAAAGAGGGAAAAGTGATTTACCACAAAGCCTTTGGAAATCAAACCTATGAATCTTCCACCCCATTACGTAAATCGGATATTTTTGATTTAGCATCCATAACTAAAATATCTACATCTATTCCCGCCTTAATGAAATGGGAAGATGAAGGCAAGTTTTCGCTTCAAGAAGGTATGGCTGCTTTGATTCCCGATTTAAAAGCATCGAATAAATCAAATTTGAAATACATCGATGTCTTAACTCATCAAGCTAGATTAAGAGCATGGATTCCTTTTTGGCAGGAATATGTAGACAGTACTGACATGATTTTTCATAGCAAAAAGTTTAATGAGCGGTTTGCCAAAAAAGAGATGAAAACGACCGTGGTGGAGAAGTTTATAACTAAGACTCAAGGGGAAGATCGGGTGAAGGCCTTGATTAAATCGCAGCTTAAAATGCTATGGGATAGTTGTGTTGATATTAAATCTGAGGCAACACGCTGGAAACCTAAAACGATTTCCTATCAATATTCGGAAGAATATCCTGTAAAGATTACAGATAATTTATGGGCACATGCCAGTTTATCTACTCAGCTATTTAATGCCATTAAAAATTCCCCTTTGAGAGACAAGAAAGAATATGTGTATTCAGATCTTTCTTATTACTATTTACCAAAGGTTTCTCCGCGTATGTCGGGCAAAGAATGGACTGAATTTTTATCCGATACATTTTATAAACCACTGGGCGCTAGCACCTTGGTTTACCAAGCCGATAAACATTTCCCTTTGGACAGAATAGTACCTACCGAATATGACTCCTTGTTTAGAAAAACCCTCATTCATGGAAAGGTGCACGACGAAGGTGCGGCTCTTTTAGATGGAATTAGTGGGCATGCAGGCTTATTTGGTAATGCAAATGACCTAGCGAAATTGATGCAAATGTATTTGCAAAAGGGATATTATGGTGGCCAACAGTTCATCATGGATGAAACCATGAGAACCTGGACATCATATCCTTTTTCTATAGATGAAAATTCGAGAAGAGGAATAGGTTTTGATAAACCAGATCGCAGAAAACCGGGTATTTCAGCCGCTGCATCAGCTAGTGCGGAAAGCTTCGGCCATTCCGGATTTACCGGAACCTATACCTGGATAGATCCGGCCCATGATTTAGTTTATGTCTTTTTATCGAATCGTGTTTATCCAACCCGAAATAATAGTAAGATTAGCGACTTGAATATTCGTACGGGCATCAATGAGGTAATTTATCAAGCTATTAAGAAAGGAAATTAATTCGATGAAAATACTGATCACAGGAGGTACCGGTTTTATTGGGCAAGCATTGCAAAAGCAGTTGCGGGAAAGTGGTCATCAGGTAGTCATTTTATCTCGCCGAGGCGGAGATTTTCATTGGAATCCTGCCAAGGGAGAAATGGAGAGTAGCGCTTTGGTCGGAGTGGACGCTATTATTCATTTGGCTGGAGCCGGAATTGCGGAAAAGCGCTGGACAGATGCAAGAAAAGAAGAGTTAATTCAATCTCGGGTACAGAGCTCTCGATTATTATATCAAATGCTTAAAAAGCATCCAAATCAAGTTCAAACGCTTATTTCTGCCTCTGGTATAGGCTATTATGGAGCGGATACAGGTGAGAAATTATGTGAGGAAAATACCGAACCAGGCCATGATTTTATTTCACAATGCACGCAAGCATGGGAAGGAAGTTTGGACGGAATAGAGGCCATAGGTATTCGAGTGGTTAAATTCCGAATAGGCCTAGTGATGGGTAATGGTGGAGGAATTTTGCCAGTTTTGCAAAAACCAATTCGTTGGTTTGTTGGAGCTGATATTGGAACAGGAAAGCAGTGGCAATCTTGGATTCACTTACAAGATTTGATAGGCATGTTTATGTGGGCCTTACAAAAAAAATCGATGCAAGGAGTGTATAATGCCGTAGCCCCTGAACCTCTTCGTCAGTCTGAATTGAATAAATTATTGGCTCATGCCATGCATAGGCCCTTATTTTTACCGGCTGTTCCTGCTTTTGCTTTACGATTGCTTTTAGGGGAAATGGCCGTTTTAGTTACAGGAGGAAATTTAGTTTCTTCGAATCGGATACAGAAAGAAGCGGGTTTTTCGTTTAGATTTGTACGATTTTCAGAAGCCCTAAAGGATTTAATCCCTTAATATGTCAAAAAAAATATTGATTTACTGTGGTTCTTCGAAGGGTAATAATCCCGTGTATGAAGAAGAAGTTAAACGTTTAGCCCAAGAACTTAAAAAGCACGATTGCACCATTATTTTTGGTGCAGGTAGCGTAGGTTTAATGGGGGTGATGGCGGATGAATACCTTCGATTAGGTGGTGAGGTAATAGGAGTTATTCCTTCTTTTATGGAACCTTGGGAAGTCAAGCATTTAGGCATTCAGACCTGCCATGTGACGGAATCCATGCATGAAAGAAAGCAATTGATGGCTGAATTGGCCGATGGGGTTATCGCCATGCCAGGCGGATTTGGTACTTTTGATGAATTATTTGAAATGTTAACTTGGAAGCAGTTGGACTTACACCAAATGCCCATTGCTATCTTCAATACCGCAGGATATTATGACTTATTGTTGCAACAATTGCAGCATATGATTCACGAAGGCTTTTTAAAGGAGCGAAATTTGACTGCTTTGCATGTGGAATCGGATGCGACAAAACTGGCCGATTGGATGATGGAATATGTGCCAGAGAAGATGGAAAAGAAATGGATATATCGCGCATAATGCCGCATTGAGGATGATGAAATATGTGATTTTTTTCTTTTTGTTCCTTGGGTTTTTGGACAGCCAAGCCCAAAAATTGCCGGAAAACTTAGGTTCTGCCATTAATTCGGATTACTCGGAATTGAATCCGGTCATGGCTCCCGATGGAAAGACCTTGTTTTTTGGAAGAAAAAATCATCCATCCAATAAATATGGTACAGCAGGTTCAGAAACGGTAGCGGGCTCGCAGGATATTTGGTATAGTGAACGAATCGGGGATGTTTGGAGTACCGCCAAAAGAATGCCCGATGTACTTAATCGCGACCAATACAATACGATTTTGTCGATTTCTCCTGACGGGCAAACCATTTTATTGAAAGGGGCTTATGTACAGGGGAATTATGAAACACGAGGCTTTTCTATTTCCAAAAAGACATTGAATTCTTGGTCCATACCGGAAAAATTAGATATTCCTAATTATGAAAAACTGAGTCGGGGGAAAAATGAATATGCTTATTTGACCATGGATGGCAAGGCGCTTTTGTTAGCTTTTTCTGAAAAAAAGAATTCCGACCGGGATGATTTATATGTGAGTTTTTTGAATGATGGCAAATGGACTGAACCGAAAAATTTGGGTAAATCCATCAATACCGATTTTTCGGAAACAACGCCCTTTTTAGCGGCAGATGGGAAAACCTTATATTTCTCTTCGGATAGGCCAGGTGGACAGGGAAGTCAAGATATTTATATGTCCAAACGGTTGGATAATAGTTGGACGAATTGGCGTACGCCTATCAACTTGGGAGGACCCATCAATACAGAAGAATACGACGCCTATTATAGCTTGTCAGCTAAAGGGGATTATGCCTATTTTTTATCCTCCAAAGCCTCATTGGGTAAAAAAGACATCTTTCGGATTGCGATAGAAGCAGAACCTGAGGTTCCAGCTCCAGTTAAGCCAGTTGATTCAAAAGTGGAGGATAAACCTATACTGGCTCAACAAAATGTTAAAGGTAGTCCGCGATCGGTATCTAGCGAGCAATCAGAGGCCGTTGTTTTAGTCTCTGGTCGAGTTTTGGACCCTCAGACAGGTAAGGTGCCAGATGAGACAAATATCAGCTATGAGGATTTAAAAACGGGCAAAACCATTGGTATTGCTAAACCCGATCCTAAGACGGGTTTGTATAAATTAGTATTACCTTATGGAGTTAATTATGGTATTACTGCCAAAGCCAAAGGATTTTTACCTAGTTCTATCAACATCGATTTAAGCAAATTACGTGGACGTTATCTGGAATTGGATGAGCGTGACTTAGTAATGGCTCCAATAGCCAAAGGTTCCAGCATGACGATTAATAACTTGTTCTTTGAAACGGGTAAAGCGACTTTGACACCTGAATCTGATCCGGAATTGAAGCGCATTGTTCAGGTAATGCAAGAAAATGCCTCTTTACAAATTGAAATATCAGGACATACGGATAATACGGGTTCTGACGAGTTAAATAATAAATTATCACAAGATCGCGCTGACGCGGTTAAAAACTACTTGTTGAACGCAGGGGTTAAGTCGGACCGAATAAGAACCAAGGGCTATGGTAAAACGAAACCTAAGGCAGACAATACTACAGACGAAGGCCGACAAATGAACCGTCGTGTGGAATTTGCTATTTTGTAATGATCAATAGGATTTGCTCAATTCCTATTCCATGCTTGAACATGCCTTATGGGCTCTGGGAAAGGTGAAATCAATAAACTATTTAAGTCTAGATTTTGCTTTAAACAATAGGTAAGTTCGGTCGATTAAATTTGAACTTTATCAATGAAGTTGATCACCTTTTGGAAGGGTAAACTTAGGTATTTTCTAACCCGTAAAAAACGTTTTCTTGGTTTTGCCACGGGTGTTTTGATGTAAAAACAAGGAAATTTCTTGTATATTTCGTGCCCATTTTTTATCAAAATTTGTGCGTATTGGTCAAAAATGGTCGCTACATCCGGTTTTTCTTGGAAGGTATAGCGGTTTTGGTACTTGGAAATTTCGGTTGGATTTTCAGGATGATAACCTGAAAAGTGGAAAAAGATGAGTGGAACGGCATCATTCACAGAATAGGGAATATTTTCACCTGTTAAAGTTCTTTCATGCAGGTTCCAGTAAGCCATATTGAGGCCTAAATGCCTACTAATAAATACATCTTCAAAATAAACCGGGGCAAAATTCACCCATAACTGATCGACAAACATACCATTGGCCAAATCAATGTAGCATTGATCGCGGAGGCGTTCTTTCCACCAATGTAAAAAAGCTAGGGTATTGGGGCTACGTTTGGTACCAATGAATCCTAAATTAAATATCCCTGTATTCAATAGATCCGTTTCTTGCGGACGAGAGGTGTCTGGGTAAGGGCTTAGGATGTGAGGAGTTAAAACTAAACTATGGTTTTTTAAAGGAGTTTCGATTTCGCTCAAGGCTTGAAAAACCAAAATATCGGGATCAAAATAATGTAGTATTTCGGCTTCTGGATAGGTATTGTACACATATTCCATGAAAAATGGCTTCACGGCAGTGTTTAATTCGGTGATATTATATTTCTCACACATTTCATCCAAATCCTCTATTCCGATGCTGTGGAGTTCAATCAAAGGATAGGTTGGCAATTGGGATTTATCAATGCTGGATTGATCCAAACGATCAACCAATCCTATTAAAAAGGAGTAATCTGGATTGTGTTGTAGAAGAGAATCGCCCAATGATTTAGCTTGTGCTAAATAATTAATGGAGCAAATGGTAAGGACAATTTTTTGCATGATATGAAACCAAGATTTGTCAATTTTTCAAAAATTGACAAATCTAAGTCAACAAATCTACGGCGACAATTCGAGCTTGACAAATCCTAGCGTATCAAACTGCTATAAATGACATTTTCTACCTTTCTGCTGTAATCAAAATGTGAGTTGGGAGTATGCTGCGTCATGATGAGACAAATCATATTTTCTTTAGGGTCTGCCCAATAGGTCGTACCATAATATCCTCCCCAGTTGAATGAACCTTTGTTTCTCCCATGTAATTGGCTGGATTTTTCTGAGGTTATAGAAAAGCCTAGTCCAAAATTATCGGCTCCACCTTGGATGAAATCTAGCTGTGGACTTACCATAAGTTCAACGGTTCTTCTTCCTAAAATCTGTTTTCCATTGTATTTGCCTCCATTGAGAAGCATTTGAAGGAAAATGGCATAGTCAAAAGCGGTAGAAGAAAGCCCTGCGCCACCCGAGAAATAGGATTTTTTATCTAGGGGATAATTGGGGTTGATGTTTCTGAAATTAGGGGCCCAAGCGATAATCTTTTTTTGTGCATCTTCGGTATAAACACCCGGAAGTCTGCTCGCTTTCTCCGCTGGAACATTGAAATAGGTATCTTTCATTCCGAGCGGTTCAAAGATGTTTTTTTGTAGGTATTCTTCCAATGTTTGGCCACTTATGACTTCGATGAGGCAGCCCAATAAGTCCGTATTGAGGCCATAGGTAAACTTTTCACCGGGTTGATGTTCCAAAGGTAATTTGCCAAGAATTTTCATTTTTTCCAGAAGATTGGCACGAAAAGTCCCTAGGCCTGAAGGAACACCCGCTTTAGCATAAATAGCTTTCATGCGCTCAGAACCGATATCAGCATATCCTATTCCAGAGCTATGTGTTAACAAATCGCGAAAGGTGATTTCTCTCTTAGCGTTGATGTAGGTGAAAGTGGTATCAGCAGGATTATAATCTTGAATGACTTTGGGCTTTTTAAATTCAGGGATGAAATCACCTATGGACTGATCAAGGCTAAATTTTCCTTTTTCGTACAATTGCATGATGCCCACGCTGGTTATGCCTTTGGTTTGGCTCATAATTCGGAAAATGGCATCTGCTGGCATGGGCTTTTTAGAAGCTAAATCTTGGTATCCATGACCTTTATAATGAACGACTTGATTATCTTTTATCACGATGGTTACGGCGCCGGTCAACCAATTTTTGTCTACGTATTGTTTCAAAACTGTATCTACATAGGCCAATCGCTGGTTGTCGAAACTAGGATGCGGTTTAATGACAGGAGAAAGAACTTGCCCGTAATGGGTCAAGCTGATGGTAATTAAGAGGAGGGATAATAAACTTTTTTTCATGGGTCAAAAGGTTCTTTGGAATTTATCCCAAGTTAAAAGGAATTCAGGAAGAATAATAATGGCGAAAAATTTTACGCAAGTATTTGGTTTTTTAGCAACAAAAAACCCCTCCAATTGCTTGGAAGGGTTATTGTCGATTATCGTACCTGGGATGGGAATCGAACCCATACGAGCGTTTCGGCTCACAGGATTTTAAGTCCTGCGTGTCTACCAGTTCCACCACCCAGGCGGCCCTGTAAAACTCAAAAGCACCGTGGGGTGCTTCCAAGTGGAGCGAAAGACGGGGTTCGAACCCGCGACCTCGACCTTGGCAAGGTCGCGCTCTACCAGCTGAGCTACTTTCGCATTTTCGTGGGGCAAAATTAAGAACCTTTGCTTATTTATGCAAGGGGAAACGTAAATTTCCCTTAAATATTCTATAATTTTGTTTTTTCTAACATTCCATGAACATCACAAAGCTAGATCAAACCGATCACAAATTGCTGGAAATTTTGCAACAAAATGCCAAAATTACCAACGCCCAATTGTCGAAGGAAATTGGACTTTCTCCCGCTCCTACCTTGGAACGTGTCAAGAAATTAGAAAGTCTTGGAATCATTCAAAGCTACCACGCACAAGTAGATCGTGATAAAGTAGGTTTAGGTGTAACTACTTTTGTTACAGTGACTTTAACAGGTCATAAGAAGCAAGTGACCGAGTCTTTTGTTCGACAAATCAATCAAATACCAGAGGTAATTGAATGCCATCACGTGACGGGAGCAGGCGATTTTATGTTGAAGATTATTTCTAAAGATATCTCCACCTATCAGAAACTCATGTTGGAAAAAATCAATGAAATAGAAGAGGTATCTGCTACCTCTACCATGGTGATTTTATCGACCTTCAAAGAATCAAAAGTTTTACCAATTCCTTGATTATAGTCGCTGCATTAGTTGTGGAATCATGCGATTTTTCCAAGAAGTGAAATTTCCTTGAAGGATTTCTTTGCGCGCTTCTCCTACTAACCAGAGGTAAAAACGTAAGTTACAAACACTGGCGATCATTGCTCCGAGCATCTCTTCGCAGCGAATCAAATGCCTAACATAGGCCTTGCTGTATTGGCCATGAAGGGTATCGGCAAAGGCTGGATCTATGACAGAAAAGTCAGATTTCCACTTTTCATTTTTAATATTGATGATTCCTTGGGTAGTAAAAATCATGCCATTTCGGGCGTTCCTAGTGGGCATCACGCAGTCGAACATATCTATTCCCAAGGCAATACCTTCCAAAATATTGGCGGGTGTTCCTACCCCCATCAAGTAACGGGGTTTGTCTTTAGGTAAAATATCAGTTACCTCATCCGCCATTTCATACATGTCTTCAACAGGTTCTCCAACGGATAATCCTCCGATGGCATTTCCAAATGCGCCCTTCTCTGCAATGTATTCAGCCGATATTTTACGGAGATCTTTGTAAACACTTCCCTGAACGATCGGGAATAGGGCTTGATTGTGGCCATATTTGGGTTCTGTGGCCTCGAATCTAGTAATGCAACGATCTAGCCAGCGGTGGGTCATTTCCATGGATTTGCGGGCGTATTCATAGGTACATGGATACGGCGTGCATTCGTCAAAGGCCATCATGATATCGGCGCCAATGGTTCTTTGAATGTCCATGACAGATTCTGGACTAAAAAAATGAGTACTACCGTCGATGTGGGATTTGAATTTGACTCCCTCTTCCACAATTTTTCTACCTGTTCCAGCCAAGGAGTAAACCTGATAACCACCCGAATCCGTTAAGATAGGCCCGTTCCAAGAATTGAATTTGTGTAATCCTCCAGCAGCTTCTATAACCTCTAAGCCTGGTCTAAGGTATAAGTGGTAGGTATTTCCAAGTATGATTTGGGCCTTAATAGGGTCTGTCAATTCGGAAATATGAACCCCTTTTACGGTACCCGCTGTGCCAACAGGCATAAAAATGGGGGTTTGAATAGTACCGTGGTCGGTGGTTAAGCTACCTGCTCTTGCCTTAGAATGGGCATCTGTGGATTGAATCTCAAATTTCATAGCACAAAGGTAGGGAAAAAATAAAGCGGTACATGAGTTCACATGCACCGCTCCTTTTTATTTGCTATTGGATTATTCTACTTTCATCACCCCATTCATAATTCTCCAGTGACCAGGGAATGTGCATAAATACGGGTAATTACCTTTGGTGCTAGGGGCTTTAAATACCAATTTAGCTCTTCCATCAGGATCTACTAAAGCAGTGTAAGCAAGCACTTCAGGGATATTCGGGATATAATTCTTCTGTGCTCCATCGGTTGCCGTAATCATCTTGTCGGCTGCTAAACCAATTTTCTCTTGACTTCCCATTTGGCCAATCACCAAATTGTGTTGCATGGCATCGATGTTTTCAAAAATGATTTCCACATTAGCTCCTGCAGGAACACTGAATTCACGAATGTCAAATTGCATGGCTTCTTTGACCGTTTTGATGACCTTTCTTACTACATTGGCAGAGCCCGTGTTAGTGGCAACTTCTATTTTCCAAGTGGCCGCTAAACGCTCGTAATAATCGAAGTCGCTAGGACGAATGGATGCGCCAATTTTTTTGAAATAGGCCAAATTATCGGCTGACAATTTGGGATCTTTTTTGGCATTCCATGTAGCAGATGCTCCTTTTAATGCCGCGCCAAAGGCAGGCGATTCGATGATCTCAATGCTCTTCAAGGCATTTACTACTTCATCTCCTGACCAAGTTGATGCTCCACCACGGAAGACCTTTTCCATCATGTAGACATTCAATGAGCTAGGTCCACTTACTTCCAGCGCTTTGCGGTAAGTATTATTGTTACGAACACTTTCTGGCAATGCCCCTGTTTTGTCAATCTGAATCTCCATATTGTATGAACCTGCTACATCAGCCGTCCAACCAAAATTACCTGTCCATGGGCCATTGGTATTTTTAGTAACGGAAACCGTTTCTCCTGGAGCTACACCATCCGTAAAGGTGAAGGATTCCATATCAATTCGACGGCCCATACCTTCAATCTTTAAGAATACAGGTAAAACCGTTCCCTTGGCCAAGGCCTGATCTCCTTTATTTTTGATGCGAATGACAAAAGAGCTGTTTTCTCTTAGTTTGAATTGTCCTCCTCTTATTTGAACCTCAGCTACCACTAAATCTAGTCCTGTGCTTTGGCCATCTATACTTGGATTAGATAACTCTTTGCCTACTTTTTCAGCTGTAGCTACGGGTTTTCTTTTTCCTTCGCTAAGGATGAAATCCTTCATTCTTTGGCCACCCTTAGCCATTGTCCAAGCAGAAAATGCTTCTGGTAACCAACGATCACGGTTATTTTGTTCCATGGCAATTTTTGCGTCCATGGCTTTATTCAATGCTGGACTTTCAGGCATTTCTATGCTAGCTAATACGGCATGTAAAGCCACCAAGGTATCGGCATCATTCAATACATTTTTTTGTACCAAGACTTTGGCCCAAGCGTCAGTTCTAGGCAACACTTGTACTGCGTTTTTACGAACAGCAGCACTTGGGTGAGATAAAGCTTGAATGAGACCCGTTTTAACGGTAGGAAGTTCCAAAGCTTGTAAGCCTTCTAAAGTTCTAAGGGCATGAATAGCTCCCACATTTAAGCCTAACTCATCCACTTTTTTGTTCGCAATAAGTGCCAATAAAGCAGGAACGATATCTTTTTTACCTCGCTCTACTAATAACCTTTGTGCATGTAAACGCCAGAATAAATTGTTGTTTGATAAGGCTTTGATACAAGCTGCCGGATCATTTCCAGATAATTGGATAGGCTGGTAGGCAGGAGCTTGATTCCAACCTACTCGGTAGATACGTCCATGGGTATAATCACGTAAATCCGTTTCATAGGCATTACCCGTTCCGTTGGAGAATCCTTTAGGAACAGGATTGTGTTGAATGATGAAACTATACCAGTCTGCAATCCAAACGGCACCGTCCGGACCTACTTGAGCAAATACTGGAGAAACCCATTCATCGGCACCAGCTAATAGGTTAAATGCTTCTTCATCGTTATAGTCGCTTCCCGTTTTCACCATCTTATTTTGGTGGACAACGTGTCCGGTCGGTTCTGATACGAAAGCGATTTTATTCCAATATTTTTTAGGGAAAGAGCGAGCAGAATAGAAATTATGACCTGCTGCTGCCGTAAAACCGCCAAAAACGTCTACCTGACGCACTTTCTTCGTGATCGGTTTCATGTCTTTGTGGGTATCGGTACTTTTACTTCCATTGAATGAAAATGGAGCTTGCCAGATATTTTTGTGAGGAATTGGAATATACCAGCCGTGCGAGTTATTGGCAGTAGATCCGAAGGCATCACCTGCTTCATTGAAATCAAAGCCCCAGGTATTGTTAGAGGTGTTAGTCACATGTTCCATTTTGGACCCATCAGGTTTGAAACGGAAAAAGGCATTGCCGAAATTGAGAGAATCGCTACCCACTTTTCCTTTGAAACCCGAGTAACCCACTGAGCCCCAAATCCAGTTGTCGAAACCATAATGTAAGTTCGAAGGTCCCGCATGGGTATCACCTGTTCCAAAACCTGTAATAATCACTTGCTTAACATCAGCCTTGTCATCACCATCAGTATCTTTTAAAAATAAGATATGAGGTGCTTGAGAAACAATTAAGCCGCCATTGGCGAAGACCATACCCGTTGGAATACTTAAACCTTCCGCAAAACGGGTAAATTTGTCGGCTTTGCCATCTTTATTGGTGTCTTCACACATTAAAATGTAGTCACTACCTCTTGAATTTTTTCGTTCATTGGGATAATCCTTGGTGATTAAAACAAATAAGCGACCTTTTTCATCCCAAGCCATGGCAATAGGGTGCATAACATCAGGCTCAGCGGCAAAAACGGTTAGGTTAAAATCAACAGGAATTTGGATGTATTTGACCGACTCTTCTGGGCTCAAAGGTAACTGCTGTAATTGCGGTCCTTGACGCTTTTCATAGTTTGGCAAATTAGCTTCGCGATAAGCCAAAGGGGCTAATTTCAAATTTTCTAAAAGCGTAACTTTGTCCTTACCCACAGCATATAAAATACCTTGTTCCACTAAAGTTTGAAAGCCTACAGTTTCCCAGGTTCTTTCATCATGACCATAAGCCGTATAGAAGACATTTCCTTTACCATAAGAGCGTACCCAAGTGTAGGGTTCAGTCGCTTGGCCGGGTTTATCTTTGGCTTGTTCTGGACCGATGATACGGGATTGAATCACGTTATTATCGGCTTGTAATTGGCTATGCAAATAGGTTTCATCCACAGTTTTAATTCCAGGGAAACCTTTTAAAACAGGGTGTTGCGCTTGAACATTTTGGATGCGAATGGAATCCATTTTATGGCGCCAAAATTGTCCACCAACCATTTTTACATATTCCGGAGAATTTCTAAAACAGAAAGAGGCACAGTGTAAGGCGACCAATCCATGACCAGAACTGATGTAATCCAACAAAGCCTTTTCTTGGGGTTTTGGAATAGAATCATGATTTGCAAAAATGATCAAACCATCAAACTTATTTAAATAGCTTGGATTTAGGTCTTTCAGAGACTCCGTATAGGTTAAGTTGATGCCTTTGACACCTAAAGCCGACTGCAAAGAAGGAAAGCGGTCAAGGGGTTTATGATGACCACGATCACCTAAAAATAGCATTTCTAGCCTTCTAGGCTTTTGGTTTTGTGCCAAAAGCTGAAAGGATGCAGCCAATAATAAGAGGAAACAAGTAAATTTTTTCATGTGACGTTTTGCCTAAGGGAATAATGATTAAAATTCAGGGATTTCGATGATCTTACCCCCTTGAAGAGCGGATTCGTGGGCTAAAATACCCACTGAGGTCCAGTTGGCCGACTGAGGAGCATTAGGGAATGGATCGCGATCCTGTGCTAATGCTTGTAAAAATTCATTGACTAAATGGGGATGTGAACCACCATGGCCTCCGCCTTGGGTAAAGGATAGGTGAGTATTTTCGTTTTCGTCGTATACCCCTTTGGTGGTAAAACGTTGAATTTCCTCAGGTAAATAATGCGCGAAATCTGGAGTTACCACTTTTTCAGGAATTTCAGGTTCTGGTTTTTTGGCCGTATGTACTACAAGTTCTTCACCTTCTATCAAAGGCCATTCCACACTTTTCTTAGAACCATAGACTTCAAAACTTTCACGGTATTGACGGGCCACGTCAAATAAGGAGCGATATACAACAGCACTAAGGTCTGAGTTGCGGAATTTGATATGGGCTGATTCTACTGCAAAAGGAGAATTATAATGCTGAATCAATTCTTCGCGAATGGTTCCTGAACCAAAGCAAGAAACATATTCAGCTTCTAAACGAAGTAAACCCGCCACAGGTCCTACGCAGTGAGTTGCATAGTGCATAGGAGGCAAACCTGGCCAATAATCTGGCCATCCATCCATATCTTGTTGATGTGAACCTTTCAAGAATTGAATCTTCCCTAATTCACCTTTTTCATATAATTCTTTGATGTAAAGAAACTCACGTGAATAAACCACCGTTTCCATCATCATGTATTTTTTCCCCATTTTACGGCTAGCCTCCACAATGGCCTTACATTCTTCTACGGTAGTGGCCATAGGAACCGTACAAGCTACGTGCTTACCAGCTAACAATGCTTGAAGGGTTTGTTGGGCATGTAAATGGATGGGGGAATTGATATGAACGACATCCACGTTAGGGTCTTGGATGAGTTTTTCAAAGTCGGTATACCGAGTTGCAATTCCATAAGCGTCACCAATTGAATTCAATTTTTCCTCGTTTCTTTGGCAAATGGCATACATGTTAGCCAATGGATGCTTTAAATAAATAGGGATGAATTCGGCACCAAAACCTAGGCCGACAATGGCAACGTTGAATTTTTTCATAGTAGATGGTATAATTAATAATTTGAATGAAGTTTAAGGCTTCATGCGTTTGATTAAAAGGCAATATGCGAAATTTTTTACTCTTTTTTACCTGATTTTATCAAGAAAGGATGAATCATCACCGTCATAACCAAAAGCGATGTACCCCAGTAAAAACCTGAATGCATAATTTCTTTACTTCCAAAGATAAAAACGGCTAGTAAAATGCCATACACGGGTTCTAAGGTGATGACAAGATTGATGGAAAATACCGAAAAAACGCGGTATAATCGGATGGTTTCGGTATAGGCATATACGGTGCAAACAATGGCCAAAATACTAATCCAAAGCCAATCCATTCCTATGGGTATAAATTGTGGCAAATCACTTGAAAAACCATAAATCCATACGATTCCTGTGATGATGCCTGCAGTAATCATTTCATAAACGGTAATTAACCGAGGGTCATATTGGTGGGTATATTTTCCATTTATCACCGAAAAAAGCGCACCAAAGAAACCTGATGCAATACCCATCAAAAGTCCTAAAGCTTGAGCCTGCTCCACAGAGAAAATAATGATTAAAGCTATGATGACTAAGACACCTAGAAAAACCTCAACTCGTTTGATTTTTTCTTTTTTGGTCCAAGGCTCAAGGAGACTAGTCCAAAAGGTTTGAGTAGACAATCCGGCTAGGCACATGGCCACGGTTGACACCTTAGCCGCACCAAAAAATAAAAGCCAATGTAAAGCGATGAAAAGTCCATTTAAAATCCATTGGTACAGAATTTTCTTGGGGACCTGAAAAGCTACTTGTTGAAAACGTAGGATACCCATTAAAAAGACAGAGCTAATCACGCAACGAAAAAATACGATACTGAGGGCATTGGCTTGAGTAGCATTTCCTAAGATGGCCGTAAATGCATATAGAAGCACAATGAAGTGAATCTTCAAATAGTCAACAAATCGAGGAGCTTGTCTCATTATCTTGGAAGGGTATAATAGAGACCAACACCAATACCGCTAAAAATGATATTAGGTAACCATACGGCTAGTAGCGGAGGCATTCCACCACCTTCGGCGATACCTTTGCTCATCATGAAAAAGAGGATGTAGACAAAGGCCAAGGAGAAACCTAAAGCAATTTGAAAGCCCACTCCTCCACGAGATTTACGTGCAGAAACTAAAAACCCAATGATGGTTAAAATGATTACAGAGAAAGGGTTGGCAAAACGAAGGTATTTTTCAATCAAGAAAATTTCAATTCCATCGGCACCTCTTGAACGAACTAACTGTATATGTTTTTCTAATTCAGGTAGGGTAAAGGTTTCATGTAACAAGTGTTTATTCTGGAAATCTTTTGGAAAAAGATTAAGCGTGGTATCTATTTTTGTGCCAAATACGATACCTGTTTTACCAGCCTCCAAGGTTCTAATTCGGTAGTCATGAATGGTCCATTTTTTGCGAACAGAATCCCAGGAGATTCGGTCAGACATCAGCTTTTGTTTGATTTCATTGTCAGCGATTCTCTCTAAACTGAAGCGATAACCTGTGTTAGTGCTATTGTCGTAACTTTCAATATAGGCATAGATTTCGGGTGCAATTTTGATATGAACATCTCGCTTATCAAAGAAATAGGTATTGTTGATGTATTTATGTTCAAAAGGTACTCTGATTTTATTGGCATTGGGGACAATCCATCCAATCATAATGAAAGTGCCAATGGCAACAATGCCAGATCCAATTAAATAGGGACGCATGAGTCGTGTGAAACTCACTCCAGAGCTTAAAATAGCGATGATTTCTGTTTTAGCCGCCAGGTTAGCGGTAAAGAAAACGGTGGCAATAAAAACCATTAATGGACTGATGTAATTAGCCCAATAGGGTATAAAATTCAGGTAGTAGTCGAAAAGGATTTCATTCAATGGAGCTTGTTTACGGATAAAATCATCGATTTTTTCGGTGTAATCAATCACCATGACAATCAATACAATCAGAAAAACAGCGAAAACATAGGTTTTCAGAAATTTTTTCAGAATGTATAGATCCAGAATTTTCATTAGTTAGCCTTTGAAGAACCTGCTGCCTCAGGTTTGTATTTAACCATGGAAAACAAGTGAATGAAGATCACACGAGCCATTCGGAAATTGAACGGAACCATGAGTAAAGAAACTAATGTAATCGGAATGATATAGCCTTCGGCTGAAGGGTCGCCAAAGAAATTGTAAATAATGACACCCCCAACAATCATAATTCCCACTGTGAAAGCATAAGAAATATACATGGCTCCAAAAAAGAAACCAGGCTCTACTTCATAGCGTAAACCACAAGAAGGACAATGCTCGTGCATTTCACTGAACTTGAAAATATTCCACCATTTATGAGTAAAAATTCGGCCTTCATGACATTGAGGGCAACGCGCCTTGACAGCGGCTCCTAATTTGGATGGATTCGACATATTTTCTAGTTTAAAAAGACAAAGGTAAAGAAAATTCAAGGATTAATTTGAAAGCGGTGGGGCATCTTAGGGGAATTTGTATCTTTGTAAATAACTAAACTCTACCATATTATGTATGCTATTTTATTGAATGTACACTCGTATTTACGTTGGCTAGTTCTCATCTTAGGAATTCTAGCAATTTACCGAGGGTTTAAAGGAGCTCAATCAGGGGCACCATTTTCAGAGTCTGATAGAAAATCAGGTTTATTCTTCTTGATTTCGGTTCATACTCAATTGTTGATTGGCTTGTTATTGTATTTTGTATTTAGTCCAATTACCCAAGCGGCATTTGCTGATTTTGGAGCGGCGATGAAGGATCCTGCTATCCGATTAATTGCGGTTGAACATATCACCGTTAATATTTTGGCAGCTATTTTAGTAACAGTAGCTTATTCAAAAAACAAAAAAGCGATTGCTGATGCTCAAAAACATAAAAATGCTTGGTTGTTATTTGGTATAGCTTTGTTGTTGATTTTAAGTCGTATTCCTTGGGCTCGTTTAGCTTAGTATGAGTAATAAATGTGTTTTTTTGGATCGGGATGGTGTGTTGAATGTAGATCGAGTTGATTATGTTTACCATCTTGGTCATTTTATAATTCCTGAGGGGGTTGTGGAGGCATTGAAAGCATTGAAAGCAGCAGGCTATAAATTAATTGTGATTACCAACCAAAGTGGTATTGCCAAGGGGATATACGAACGAAAAGACGTTCAGTTAATTCATGATGCTCTTCAAGAAGCTAGTGGAGGAGCCTTGGATGATTTGTATTATTGCCCTTATCATGAATTACATGATAGTGCTTCATTAACTAGAAAACCGGGTTCTTTGTTGATAGAGAAAGCGGCGGCTAAATATGAAGTTGATATGTCTCAATCATATATGGTGGGAGATCATGAAAGGGATATTTTATCGGGCATGCGGGCCGGCCTTCAGACCATTCGCATTGCCGAGGAGGGGACCCCTACGCAGGCAACATTTTTGGTGAAAAATTTATTAGCAGCATCTAATATTATATTATCGTAGAATTATGGAAAAGATTTATTTGAGTGACGCCGGTCCGAAAGTTTCTCCAGCTATTTATGGTTTTTGGAGATGGGAAAAGGAAAGTGCCAATAGTTTAAAAGACATGGACCAAATTGTTCATTTGTGTTTGGAATTAGGCATTAACACCTTTGATCATGCTGACCGATATGGAAAGTACAGCTGTGAAAGCCTTTTTGGAAAGGTCCTTGCCAATAAATCTTTTAAACGTAGTGATATTGTTTTATTCTCTAAATGTGGCGTCAATATTCCAGATCCTTCTCGTCCTGAGATTCGTGTGAGCCATGTGGATAGCTCGGCCAAGCACATTACCTCCAGTGTTGAAAATTCTTTGAGAAATCTACAAACAGATTACCTGGATGTATTTTTATTGGATCAATTAGACCCATTGTCTGATTTAGAAAGTACGGTTTTGGCCCTAGAGAAATTAAAAAGTGCGGGTAAAGTAAAAAATATTGGTGTCTCCAATTTTTCTGTTTATCAGCATCAATTATTGGAATCGTTTTTGTCGATACCCGTTGTTTCAAACCACATAGATTTAAATTTATTGAATACTTCTGCCTTAGATAATGGAGCTTTGGATTATGTTAAGCAAAAATACATGCGTCCATTAGCCGTTTCCCCTTTGGCGGGAGGCCGCATCGAGCACGGCACAGATGAGTTGGCTTTAAAAGTCCGCAAGAAATTGGTGGAAATGGCGGAAAAATATGAGAGTAATATTGAATCCATTGCGGTTGCTTGGATTGTGAAATTAGGGGCCTTACCTCTGATTGGAACCTTAGAGGAAAAGCGCATTCGAAATATTGTGAATTCGTTTAAAGTTAAATTGGATCATCAAGATTGGTATGAATTATACCACACAACACGTCCATCTCCGATGGTTCAAGATTAAAGGATACTTTTGCAGAGATTTGTCAACTTTAGAAAGTTGACAAATCTTAAAGTTGACAAATCTCTCCCAGTCCTAAGAAGAAGCAACCTATCTTCTTTTTCGACCAATATTATTTCTACGGTCTTTGCCTCGTGGAATTACATTAGCGGGCCTACCTTCTCTTCTCCTAATTCGGTTATTACCAAATCGATCTCCCCCTGATTTCATTCCGACTAATTCAAGGTCAATCGTTCTTTTGGCCAAATTGGTATCTCGTACTTTTACTTTAACGGCATCTCCAAATGAGAAAACGCGGCCGTTGGATTTACCTACAATTCGGTAGTTTTCCTTGTCTAAATCGTAATAATCATCATTTAGGTCAACCATTCTAACTAAGCCTTCACAGGAGGTTTCCCCTATTTCTACAAAGATTCCAAACTCGGTTACTCCAGTGATGATACCATCAAAAATTTGGGGTTCATGCAAGGACATATACTCAACTTGCTTATACTTTACAGAGGCTCTTTCTGCATCGGCAGCTAGCTTTTCTCTATCTGAACAATGTTTACATTGAATTTCTAGAGGAGCCCTTTCTGGGGAGGCGCCTTTATCCAAATACAATTGAAGTAAACGATGCGTCATGACATCGGGATAGCGGCGTATGGGGCTTGTAAAGTGGGAGTAGAATGGGAATGCTAAGCCAAAGTGACCGATGGCATCGGTACTGTAGCGGGCTTTGGACATGGTTCTCACAGCCAAGCTTTGTAAAACATGTTCTTCTGCTTTCCCTTCCACATTTTCCATCAAGGCATTAAAGGATTGGGAAACTTGTTTGGGTTCCGTAGAAACTTGATAACCAAATTTCTTAGCAAAGGCAGAAAATACCCGTAATTTTTCTGGATCAGGAGCCTCGTGAACTCGGTAAACCATGGTATTTCTGGGTTCCGTTTTTTTCAATTCATGAACATACTCAGCCACTTTTTTATTGGCCATCAACATGAATTCTTCGATTAACTTATGGGCATCTTTTCTTTCTCTTGGGAAAACGGCCAAAGGTGTACCATTTTCATCCAATTCAAATTTCACCTCAACGGTTTCAAAATTGACTGAACCATGCTTAAATCGGTATTCACGTAGCTTTTTAGCAATTCGATTTAAATCCTTAATGACAGGCTCGTAAGCATCGATTTCTTCTCCCTCGTTTTCTATTAAAACTTGCGCTTCCTCATAGGCAAAGCGGCGATCCGAGTGAATGACCGTTCTACCGAACCATTCCTTGACAATGATGCCATTGGGGTCAAACTCTAAAAGCGTGGAGAAGGTTAATTTATCTTCATGAGGTCTTAAAGAACATAATCCATTGGATAGTTTTTCGGGTAACATAGGTACTACCCTGTCAACTAAATAGACGGAAGTGGCTCTTCTGAAAGCTTCTTGATCTAAAACACTTCCCGGTTTTACATAATGAGAAACATCCGCGATATGCACTCCTATTTCCGTATTTCCATTGGCTAATTTTTGGTAACTAATGGCATCATCAAAGTCTTTGGCATCTTTGGGGTCGATGGTAAAACTAAGAATCTTACGTAAATCCTTCCTTTTTTTGATTTCTTCTTTAGAAATTTCGGTGGAAATAGCTTCTGCGGCTAATTCAACCATTTCTGGGAATTCGTAGGGCAGGCCAAACTCGGCTAAAATGGAGTGCATTTCTGTCTCATTTTCCCCTGCTTTTCCTAAAATTTTAATTACTCTCCCTTCCGCTTTTTTACCCGGGGTTCCCCAACGAGTTACCTCCACAATCACTTTATCTAGGTGGTTGGCTTGCAAGGTTTCTGTTTTAGGAATGTAGATATCCTCATAGATTTTTTTAGAATCAGGAATGAGGAAAGAATAGTGAGGGGTAACCTGAATGACACCCACAATTTCAGATGATTTTCGCTCTAAAATTTCAACAACCTCACCTTCTGGGCGATCATTTTTCTTTTTTTCAGAAGGTCTTCTAGCTTGCACTCGAACTCGATCACCATCTTTGGCATTCATCAAATCAGCCGTAGCTACCCATACATCTTTGCTTCCATCATCTGGAATAACAAAGGCGAATCTGGCATTGACATGGTCTACTCGGCCTTCAATTTGAAAAGATTCATTATCGAAACGGTAATTACCATCCGATTGACGGATTAACCGGTTTTCAATGACTAGTTTTTGGACCAAATCAGCATAGAGCTCTTTGGTTTTACGGTCACGAATGGCAAAAGCCTTATGAATTTGGTTAATCGAATACGAACGGTAGTCGTTTAATTCAAAAAACTCTAGGATGTCTTTTTGTAAACTAGCCAAAAAACGTTGTTCCTTTGGGGAAGTTGGCATAAAATTGAAATTTAAAACTTACCCGAAGGTACGGGTTTTTAGTTTTAGAATGATTATCAGCTGTTTATTTCCTTTCCTTCGGAGAAATTCCCTGATTGAACAAAAGGATGTAAGCATAAAGTGGCTATTTCAAGAAAATGTTTCTTCTGAGGATTAATTCCGTAGGCTTCATTCCTTAATCCTAATTCTATTTAGTACTTTTGGGCTTGTTTTTCCCAATTATTCATGAATCGATCTAGGGTTGCTCTACTTTTGTTGCTTGTCTTTATCCTCTCAGGCCTAGTTTATTGGTTTCAGGGTACCAATAAAGCGAGTGAAGAACAAACCGCAGCTGTACAATTAGTTGATACCCCGAATTTTAGTTCGGATTCTGCTTACGCTTACATCCAACAACAAGTCAATTTTGGTCCAAGAGTTCCCGGTACCGATGCGCACCAAAAATGCCAAGAATGGATCATAGCTAAGTTGAAATCATACGGTTTACAAGTGAGTACACAAGCTTTTACAGCTACCAACTACCAAGGAAAAGTGTTAAAAGGAACCAATATTATAGCGCAGTTTCAGCCAGGGATTGGTAAGCGTATTTTATTGGCAGCACATTGGGATTCGAGAGCGGTGGCTGATAAGGATTCTGTTCGAAAGAATGAACCTATAGATGCAGCAAATGATGGTGGAAGTGGCGTGGGTGTGATGATTGAATTAGCCAGACAACTTAGTTCTGCCTCCAAAAAGCCATCTGTTGGAGTGGATTTTCTGTTTTTTGATTTAGAGGATACGGGTGAACCACATGGTGTTTCGACTAGCGTTCAAAATACTTGGGCTTTAGGTTCTCAATATTGGGCTGCGCATATTTTTCCTAATAATTACCGACCGTTTTATGGAATATTATTGGACATGGTGGGAGCTAAAGGAGCGGTATTTCCTCAGGAATATGGTTCCATGCAATATGCGCCTACCGTTGTTCGCTCCATCTGGTCAGCGGCAGCAGATTTAGGCTTTGGTCATTTATTTATACAAGAGGAGGGACCCGGAATTACGGATGACCATACGGCCGTCAATGAGGTGGCCAAAATTCAGATGATTGATATTATTGATTTGCGTCCCCAAGCTCCCGGAAGTATGGGAGATATTTTTGGACCGTATCATCATACCCATGGAGATAATATGTCCATTATAGACCCTAAAACCTTACAAGCTGTAGGGCAAACCGTATTACAAGTTTTATATCGTGAATAAATATGTCAGAACAACTAAAACGCGTTCATTTGAACGATACTCATGTGGCCTTAGGGGCAAAAATGGTTCCATTTGCAGGATTTAACATGCCTGTATTATACAGCAATTTAATTGAGGAGCATATTTGTGTGCGTCAGCAGGTGGGGGTATTTGATGTGAGTCACATGGGAGAGTTTTATTTGAAGGGAGAAAAGGCCTTGGATTTAATTCAATATGTATGTTCCAATGATGCATCTAAACTAGTAGATGGTAAAGTGCAGTATAGTTGTTTACCCAATGACCAAGGGGGGATTGTGGACGATTTGTTGGTTTATCGTATAAAGGGAAATGAATATATGTTGGTGGTCAATGCCTCCAATATTGAAAAGGATTGGAATTGGATTTCTTCTCACAACACTTTTGGAGTGGAAATGACCAACCAGAGTGATGAATATAGTTTATTTGCTGTTCAGGGGCCAAAGGCCATTCTAGCCTTACAAAAATTGACAGATGTAGATTTGTCTTCAATGCCCTATTATTCATTTAAAATAGGTCAAATGGCAGGCATTGATGACGTAATTATTTCCAATACGGGGTATACTGGTGCAGGAGGATTTGAGATTTATGTGAAAAATGAGCAGGCATTAGCGATGTGGAATGCCATATTTGAGGCGGGTGCTGATTTGGGTATAAAGCCGATTGGTTTAGGGGCAAGAGATACCTTACGTACAGAAATGGGTTATTGCTTATATGGCCATGATATCGATGACACTACTTCGCCTATTGAGGCAGGATTGGGCTGGATTACTTCATTCAATAAAGAGTTTATCGCTTCGAATATTCATGCTAAAATAAAGGTAGAAGGAGCTAAAAAGAAATTAGTGGGATTTGAGATGATTGATCGGGGAATCCCTCGTCAGCATTATCCTATTGTTAATGAGTCAGGCGATGCTATTGGTGAGGTAACATCTGGCACCCAATCACCTAATTTATCTAAGGGCATAGGTATGGGATATGTGAAAGCGGAATATGCCAAGGTGGGCACAGAAATATTTGTACAGATTCGTGATAAATCATTGAAGGCGGTTATTGTTAAAATGCCATTTATTTAGCGATAATATGAGAAAAATCGACGTTTGTTTGTCGCCAGAACTCATTCATTTGTATGATGTTCCTACTCTTGCGGTGGTGGTGGTGGATATTTTTAGGGCCACATCCTGCATGGTTACGGCCTTTGCCCATGGGGCGAAGGAGATAATTCCAGTGGAAAAAATGGACTTATGTAGCGCCTATGGCTCCAAGGGCTATTTGACTTCGGCTGAAAGAAATGGTATAACTCCAGAGGGATTTGATTTTGACAATTCACCCTTTAGCTATCAAGTAGACAAAGTGAACGGGGCTAAGATTTGTGTAACCACTACGAATGGTACCGTGGCAATTCGAAAGTCTAGAAAATCGCCATTACTTTTAGTGGGGGCTTTTTTAAATATTTCAAAAGTGGCGGAGGCATTGCAAAGTTGGGAAGGTGATGCATTAATTGTGTGTGCAGGCTGGAAAGGTAAACCTAATTTAGAGGATACTTTATTTGCAGGTGCTTTGATTGATTTATTACAAGGGACCTATCGAGTGGCAGATGATGCCGCCATGATGGCTTTAGGGACCTACCGGGAGGCTTCATCTAACTTATTCCAAGCTGTAAAAGGATCCTCTCATGTGAATCGATTACTAGGTTTGGGTATTGAAAAGGATATTAATTTTTGTTTGGAGCGGGATGTATACCCAGTTTTACCACGATTAAAAGGGAATAAGCTGGTATTGAAGTATTAGCGACAATTTGGTCTAATTTATTTGACCTACATAATAAAAAGGTGATGAAGTTATACAGTACACAACATCAAAGTCCAGATGTTTCTTTAGAAGAAGCCATATTTAGGGGTTTGCCGCCTGATAATGGATTATATATGCCATTGACGATTGAGAAAATGGATGCTTCATTTTTTGAAACGATTCAAGAACGAAATTTTCAAGAAATAGCAGAGGCAGTATGCCAACATTTATTGGGAGATGATTTAAGCCAAGAGGAAATACATGGAATTATTCAACAGTCTATGACTTTTGATGCCCCTATATTTGGCCTAGAAAAAGATGTAGAAGTTTTGGAATTATTCCATGGACCATCTATGGCATTCAAGGATTTTGGCGCACGTTTTATGGCGGCCATAATGTCCCATTATTTACTGAAATCTAAAAGAGAGATTCGAATTTTAGTGGCTACTTCAGGGGATACGGGAGGAGCGGTAGCCCAAGGATTTTTTAATACTCCAGGTATATCAGTAACCATTTTATATCCCAAAGGAAAGGTGTCCGATATTCAAGAAAAGCAATTGACGACATTAGGAGGAAACGTGCAAGCATTAGAAGTTGATGGAACTTTTGATGACTGCCAAAGTTTGGTAAAACAAGCTTTTTTAGATGAGGAATTGAGAGAAAAGTTTAATCTAGCATCAGCCAATTCCATTAATATTTCACGATTGATTCCTCAATCCTTTTATTATTTTGCTGCCTACGCCGAAGCAAAACGAAAGGGTTTGAAACTACCGATTGTTTTCAGTGTACCCAGTGGAAATTTTGGAAATTTGAGTGCGGGTTTAATTGCTTACCAACTAGGTTTACCTGTTAAAGCATTTGTGGCAGCTTGCAATGAGAATAAGGTTGTTCCTGAATATTTACAATCAGGAGAATACCATGCCAAACCAAGTGTTGAGACTCTTTCTAATGCGATGGATGTAGGCAATCCCTCAAATTTTATCAGGATGAAATTGTTGGCAGGAGAAAAGTGGGAATCAGTAAGAAAATTGGTGAAAGGGTATTTTACTAACGACCTAGAAACCAAAGCCAGGATGAAAGAGGTGTACGACCGTACGGGATATGTTATGTGTCCACATACGGCGGTGGCTTATGATGGTTTACAACAATTCAAAAAAGAAAATCCAGGCGAGTTCACAGGAATTATATTGTCTACGGCCCATTATGCTAAATTCCTACCAACGGTTGAAACTACTTTAAATCGACAAGTAGCTATTCCTGAACGTTTATCTTCGCTGTTAAGTAAAGAAAAAGTGGCTCAATCACTTGGCACAGATTACGCTAGTTTTAAGCAATATTTGTTGGGAAAATAAGAATTTTAAAACAACGTTGGCAAGGTTCAAAACCTTGACAACGTTGTTCGAACGAATTTAAATATTGGCTTATTGTCCAATTTGTTGGACAATAAATCGGATTAAATATAGGCTACAATAGCGCCTTAAACTTATCAAATTCTTGATAAGCAATAACTCCAATAAGGATGATTAACAGGGGACCTGCGCCCAAACCTCCTAGAACTAATAATTCTAATAACAAGATATTGACTGCTATTGGACTCAGAATTAGTAAGGAAAGAGCTCTTTTGGAAGGAATCAGTAATAATACGGCACCAACAATCTCTAAAATCTTTACCACTTTCATGAATCCCGTTGGAACCATCAGGTTAAAAAACACAGCTTGATTTCCTGACATAGTAGGAGTGGGAACAAATTCAAAGAAAAAATTTAAGCCTCCAAATAAAAATAAAAAGGCCAATGCGAATGTTGGAATCAGTTTTACGGATTTCATAATATTTTAGGATTTTGATTAAGTTAAAAGGGTGTGTTCGGCAACGTTGGCAAGGTTTTAAACCTTGACAACGTTAAGGGGAAATTAGGTATTTTTTTATGATTACCCAATCAATTTATTGATAAAACTATCAGAAAATCAACTACTTAATAGAAGGAATAAATTCACCTTTATGTAGCATATCAACCATCATAAGGTGGAGCTCATATTTTTTGACATTCTCCTTACTGAATCCAAGTCCCTGTTTTTGATGAATAAATAATTGATAATCTTGAAGTAGAAATTCTTTCCGATTTTTTATTGCTGGGTAATAGGTAATAATAGAACTAAGCCAAAAAATTACAGCAATAGGAAGTATCCATTTGGTCGTAAATATAGAGGTTACCAGGTGGGTTGAAACTACATAGACCAATAACATGGCCAAGGTGGCAATTATTTTATAATTCCCAATTAAGAAAACAAATGGACCATATTTTGACCTTAATATCGCCAATAATACACCGTTTAATAGACAAAAAGTTAGACATCCGGCAAGAAAAAGTTGACTTGAACTAGCCATTTCATGGGAGGTCCATCGTTTTAATAAGCTAGGAAATGTTTTTTGTTCTTTGACAAAAACCCATTGACGAAAGCCTAAAATGATAAGGATGAATAAGAGTAATCCCATCGTAAAACTAAAGACTAATCTAATTGAAGAATCTTGTTCATTAAAATAATCAGTCGATCCACCTAAAAACACAAAAAAGCCTTGAATACTCTGCCAGGGGTGTTCTAATAAATATAATAAACCATTTTGATTTGCCCCCATACTAGGATAATTCCAGAAAAATAGTGTCAGAAAAATGACAAATACTCCTACCCATATGGCTAATTTTTTTAATTCAAATGCGGTTAACAAAATCATTCCACCGGAGGCGATAAATAATAAACCGTCTGAATTAGACATGCAGGCTAGCATGGTACATATGATGCCCGTTAAAAACAATTTATTACTCCTCTTGCTTAAACAAAACATGGCCAAAAAGCCAAAACCAATAACAAGGTTTCGTTGAATGGAAACGATGAACCAAAACGTATTTAAGTGGTATTGAAAGTTTAAATACAAGAATGGTATGGGTAGAAAATACCACCAGCGATCCTTAGCCGGTAAATTAAACCAAAGCAAAATGAATATGATGATGAGGTATAGGTGGGAGGTTAATAATAAGGCCTTTAGGTCTAGTTGGTTAAATACCAAATAGTGAACCATCACCCATAATCTTAGGGTAACGATTCGGTGCTCATTATTAGGAAACCAAATCATTTTTAAGCGATCATACCAATCGGGATGTGCAAACCAGGCACGAATGGTCATGGGTGCTTCAAAATCATCTAACCAAGGTATATTGATGGAAAAGCTGAATAGGGACCAAGAGAAAAATACAATGGGAATTAATCCAATAAAAAAAGAAATAAGTTTTAAACGTGGTAAGTAAGGCATTTATGGAGGAGTGGTCCTTAATTAGTAATTGTTAGTGGAGTTAAATACTGATATGTTGCTCGTTGATTTTGTGGTAAATTAAGTAAATATACTTGAAAGTGCTTTAATGGCAAAGTATTGTAAATCAATATATTACTGTATTTTGTTCGCTCATTCAGGTCATTGGTTAAAGGGCCAATATAAAAGCTATTTTTTTGCCCTTCTTCTGATTTTAAAACAATGAACCTTTGATCCCAAGGCTTATTTTTTTCTGGTAATTGATTCCATGACAAAGATAATCGGCCTTGTTGAAAACGATAGGTATTGGGGGTGATTCCTCCCGATTTTTGTGAAACAAATTTTGGGAATGATGGGGGAATTTCCGCTTTATCAAATTCGAAAAAAGATTCGTTTAATAATTGAAGTGTTTGGGGTGGACAAGGGTAAGCTGAAGAGCTTTGAAAAAAATAAGCCCCCATTACATCCGCTTTCCATCTGAGATTCATTTCATGTAAAGGTCTTCTGGCAATAAAATAAGAAGCGACCATCCATGCTCCTGATAATAATAAGGCCCATGGAAGTCGAAGTGCATCCTGTCTCTGAAGTATCAAACTAGCATAAATGGCCATTAACATGATATTCCCATATAATAAGAAGCGGTCAGATAAGGTGATCAGCTCTAAATCACCCATTCCTGCTCGTCCATAGCAAATTAGAAATCCGGTGGCCAAAATCTGCAAAAATAGTATGGATGGGAACGATAATTGGATTCGGAATGAACCCAATATTTTCCAAGTAAAAAAGAGCAATACCAAAAGACCAGCCAATATATTGATCCAAATTCGAAATGAATCTGAAACAGGCAATACCCAATTACCTAAAAAGATAAATAGCCCTTTAAAGAGTATCCATGAAAAGTGAGCACCTGCTGAAGAGTTTCCAACATAATCATGAAAATAAAGGTAAATAACCCCAAGGGCTAAGAGGCTAAAAGAAAGGCTAAATCGAGACTTTTTTGTCCATAATACATATGCAACTATCGGTAAAAAAGCGATGCCTTCTGTGGAAACGAATGGGTAACAAAGCGCTAAAACGATTGTCCACCAAGCATTTTCCGCATAAAATAAGCCATAAGCTATCCATACTAAAAACAGAAGAGAAGCGGTATGCTGCAAAACGCCTATTAAATTGAAGTTATCTAAATTGCCAAAAGGGGAAAATAGTAGGCAGGCAATTCCAAACAAATGCCAAGGAGAGCGTTTGATTTTACGAATAAAAAGGTGAAAAGGAATTAAAACCAAGATCATCTGAACATTGGCTATCAGAATGCCTGTTTTGAAATTGACTTGTCCCCAAACAGCATATTGCATTAATACCCAAATTCTGGAGTAGGCAATGCGATGTATGTCATTATGAAAGTGAAATATGTAGGCGATATTTTCCTGAATACTATGGTTTTTCACGTAGTGAATGAGCTCTAAAAAAGCATAATCATCGCCCCAATTGGGGAAATTCAGGGTATATATTTGAAGTCGATAAAAGTGAAAAAACAAAATCCCGCCTATCGCCACAAACCAGGCCAATTTTTCCGATAATCGCATGGATGTGGGAAGGATAGTCAGCATTATTTTTTCAAATAATCGTTTCTTGAAAGGTATTTTTCAATGAGAATGTACAATAGAATGAACAGGTAGCGGCTACCCATTTCTTTAATTTTTAGATTGGATTGACCAGCTTTTCTATTACGCCAAGAATTGGGTAAAACATCGTAAGAATATCCTCGAATAATGGCTTTTAGTGGCAACTCAATAGTAAGATTAAAATGAGCGGATAAAAATGGCTTTAGTCCTTCAATGGTGTTTTTTCGATACATTTTGAAGGCATTGGTTGAATCATTGTAAGGAATGCCTACCAATATTCGAATCAAGGTATTTGCCAGTCGGTTGATGATGTATTTATGCTTGGGGTAATCATATGTTGATCCTCCTTTGATAAATCTGGAACCAAATACACAGTCTAAATTCTTTTCGACCATTAGTCGGTAAAAAGCAATGAGATCTTGGGGGTCATCAGACAAGTCAGCCATCATCACTGCTACAATATCTCCTTTGAAGCGCTCTAAACCATAACGTATGGCATACCCAAATCCATTCGGCCCAGGATTGGTATAAATGGTTAAACTTGGAATACTTTTTTTTAAGTCTTCCAAAATGGACAGGGTTTGATCTTTGGAATTATCATTTACTACCACAATTTCATGATCAATTTCAGCTTGCTGAAGTGCCTCATATAAAGACTCCAATGTTTCAACAATGGAGCCTTCCTCATTATAAGCGGGTATGACAATACTCAGCTGTGACATGCCTCTTAGGATAAAATGGGTTGAAGAAATGCTTGATCTTGATTAAACCAAACTTGTACCTCTTCCAACAATGTAGAGACACTAATTTCAGGTTTCCAGCCGCTGAATGCTGTAATTTGACTATTATCTGTGATGTAAATAGGAAGATCACCGGGGCGATTTTCTTTCGAAGAATTGATTGGAATGGTATTTCCTGTGATCTGAACACATAGGTCCGTTAATTCAGCTAAAGAAACACTATTTTCAAGGCCTCCTCCTACATTGAATATTTGACCGTGATGTAAATTTAGGTGCTGTATTTGCCAAAGTACCAGTCGGAATAAATCTTTAACATGAAGTACATCACGTATTTGTTGACCATTTCCTCCAAAACCAATATAAGAGAGCGATTTATTCCAAAAGTGTTTAGCCATCCAAAGAACAATTACCCCTTGGTCAATTTTACCCATTTGATAGGGACCACTTAATACGCCACATCGATTTATGACCGTAGGTATTCCAAAATTATGGGCGAATTCTTGAATGATATACTCAGAAGAAAGTTTGGTAGCTCCATACAATGAACGTAAGCCTGCCAAAGGGAAATTTTCAGCAATTCCTTTTTCACTTATACCTTCATAGGCCTGTTCCTTGCTTAAAACAAAACGTTTTGCCTCGGTTTGGTAGTGGATGTTGGATAGACTATTGTAAGGATATACCCGACTTGTGGAAAGAAATATGAAGGCTGCTTGATGCTTTTTAGCAAAATATAGGGTATTGATGGTCCCGTTTAAATTGGTATCAATTAAGTATTCTAATTCACCAGCTTGACTACCTGCTAACACTGATGGTTCAGCTGCTGCATCTATGACAACATCTACTGCTGGGATTCGATCGAAATCCGTTTTAATTCGGACATCGCCGTGAACGAATTTTACACCCAAAGGGAGGATTTTATTGAGGTTTAATTCTGATCCTCTTCGGGATAAATTATCTAAGCAATATACTTCACAATCAACAAGATGCTGTTTGAAAAGAGCCGCTAAATTTGAGCCGACAAAACCACAACCTCCTGTGATGAGTATTTTCATTTTGCCTTGGCTTCCATGTAACGGTTGTAAATATCTTGGAATACATCTTCCAAGGATTTAGTAATATCCCAATTTGGATAGTGAGCCTTCATTTTACGAAGGTCTGAATAATAACAAATATGATCTCCAATTCGATTAGTCTCATCATATTTATACTTCATCGGAATACCACTAATCTTAGAAATGATTTGGAAAGCTTCTAAAATAGAAACTGAATTCGCTTTGCCTCCACCTATATTGTATACTTCTGCTACTCGAGGGGCATTGATGAATTCTTCGATGAAACGAGCTACATCATAGGAGTGAATGTTATCTCTTACTTGTTTTCCTTTATAACCGAATACCGTGTATTCTTTTTGTTCCAAATTACATTTAATCAAGTAACTTAAAAATCCATGTAATTCAACACCAGCGTGGTTGGGTCCAGTTAAACAACCTCCTCTTAAACAAGCGGTTGGCATGTTAAAATAGCGGCCATATTCTTGAACTGAAATGTCTGCAGAAACCTTGGAAGCTCCAAAAAGGGAGTGCTTTGATTGATCAATGCTAAAGCTTTCCGAAATACCATGTTCATAAGCAGCATCATCATAGTCAAAGCGGGTTTCCAATTCTTTCATGGGGATGAAATTAGGAGCATCGCCATACACTTTGTTTGTTGATAAGTGAACAAAGGGAACAGAAGTACTGTATCTACGTAGGGATTCTAACAAGTTAAATGTACCTACCGCATTGGTATCAAAATCTTCAAAAGGAATGGATGCAGCCCGGTCATGACTTGGTTGTGCGGCAGTATGTACAATCGCGTCTGGACTGATTTTTGGAATTAAATCCAAGACAGCTTGACGGTCGCGTATATCGATGGTATGATGTTGATAGGATTCGCCAAATTTTGCTAATCGATCTTGATTGGTCGAATTATCACCCTGAGAACCAAAAAATACGGCTCTTTGGTTATTGTCTATTCCGTGCACTTCCCAGCCCTTTTCTAAGAAATATTCGCTCACTTCTGAACCAATTAGTCCCAAAGAACCAGTAACCATTAATTTTTTTGACATGTAGCTTGGCTTATTTTTAAAGAATCAAAGACAAAATTATCGTTTTATTTTTAAATATAGAATTCACCTTGGTATTTAGCCCTTTAATTCCTTTTTTATTGGGTATAGTTTTAAAAATTAGACTTTGTATTACCTCATATAAAAACTCAAATTGGGAAATAGAGCATTTTAACAAGAGAGCAATTTTCCGTTAACGTCTTAAATCCATTATTTAAAAAACTTGATTAACTCCTTGGCAATTAGGGCATGACCTTTTTCATTGGGGTGGTTGACTTGTGACATTAAATCGGTGATGGCTACACCAGCCTGCACCTGGGAACGAAATAAGGCATAGCTGTCTACAAAACCGATTTGATGTGTTTTTGCTAATTCTCGTATTTGTGTTCCATGCTCGTCTAAAGTCGATGCAGTATCCTTGATCTCAACACGCTGATCGGGAGATGCACTCAATAGGATTAGCTTAATACCTTTGGATTTAGCACTTTGAATCATTTTTTCCCAGGCTATTTTGGCTCTTTCTAAACCAATTCCCCGATCGTTTAAAGCATAATCAATAAAAATGACATCAGGGCGGTGAGCAAGTACTTCTTGTTCAAACCTGCTGGCACCTTTTTCGGCATTTTCTCCGCCAATGGAGGTATTGATGATATTTACTGTTGCATAGGGATATTGCTCTTTAATTAAAGTTAAGACTTGGTAGGGGTATGCACCTAGGGTATTAACTTGAGGTGTTTTGAAATAGCCAGCAGGTACAGAATGACCATGAAACACTAAATTTATCAAACGGTTTTTAGGCCATTCCTTTTTCAACTCTAGTTTGATGTCAGATAAATAGTCAGCAGGTGAGGCTTGACTATACGCTTGAAAAGTCATTCCAAGCAAACAGAGGAGCAAGCTTGCCCAGTAGGTTTTTTTCATGAAAAATGGTTTAGAAATAAGCGTCAATCAAGTCTCTTGCATGAAAAGCATTACACGTCTTTTGCATCAAAGACTACTACTTTTCTCCATAAATGAGCGTAATTTTTCACAAAATCTTGATGAATGGCATGGTCTTGGTAAATTTTTTGATCTACTTCATTTTCAAAGAACATCAATTCTGATACATCCCAGGAAGTATCAACTACTTCTCTTTTTTCGGTGGAGGCTAAAACCCCAATATGTATTTTCTTGATGGCTTCGATGCCTTTCAAGGTATTCAGGCCTTCGATGAGCTTATTTCTATCTTCCAAGGAGTCTGGATTATTTAACCAAAAGAATACGTGATGTAATAAATATTTTGTTTCCATATGTTTAATTGATTCGTCGATTCGATAGTTCTAAACTACATTAAAAAGGGCAAAATGAAGGTAAGTTACCTTAAATATTTAGGCAAAAGCCTATTATTTTCTTCCTAAAATTCGTTTGATTTCTTGTTTTTCTTGAGCGCTAATTTCTGTCCAAACCTTACCTTGAATCGCCATCTCTATCCCATAAAATATGTTCAAATTGGGTTGAATACCTCTTTCCTTGAGCTTTTGAGAGATGCTAGGATAGTCTGTAGATAGCAAGTCTTGTTCGGTATAAATTCCAATTTGATGTAAAATCCCGATCGTATAGGGACCAAAGTTCCGGATTTCTTCAATGCGCCTACTGCTCATGATTTTTGTATTTACTTTTTCCTATCCATCCCAAATGGGTGTGTTCCAAATTTTCCAATTTCAATCCATATCCCAAAACCCGATCCACGGTGCTATGAGCCATGAAAATTAACCCTATTTGAAATAGTAAGGGTTCTTGATAGTAACCAAGTATGATCACCAAGGCGATTAAGCCTTGATGATGAAAAAGATTATAAGCTTTTAAGCCTAAATCTTTGGATATAAGTAGCGCTAAAAAGGAAAGATCAGGGGCTAAAATTAGCCAAGCGAATTTCCCCCATTGTTCAGGAAAAAATTCTTGATAAGCCCAAATGCTCAAAGCAAATAAGCCCAAGGATTCTAATTTTAGTAGGGTTTTCATGGAAATTATTTTTATGTCAAATTAAGGTCAATTTTTTTAATTGAACCATAAATTATGACAAATGGCGGATAATTTTAGGAAAGGTTTTTTGTTGAATCAAGGAGCAAAATTCCTTCAAATCTCCTCACTTAATCCTGGGTATTTGTACTTCCATGAATAATTAGACATATTTGAAACTCTAAGCCTTTGAAACATGAAATTCGTTAAATTAGTAAGTATCAGTATTGCTGTACTTTTTGCTTCAAGCCTATTTGCCCAAAAAGCCAATGTATGGAAGGAAGTTCAGCCAGGTGTTTGGAAAACCCACATTGGGAATCCCCGTCATATCAGTTTATTGCAGGCAGCTGGTGCTCATGCACTTCATGAGGCCTTGAAAATATTACCAAGCTCCCATTTTCCTTTGACCAAATCGGATATTAGGATCGAACGCCTCAATAATAAAATTTACCTCCGTTTTCCATTAAGTCAGGAAGAACAAGTTTTTGGTTTGGGATTAAATTTTCAAACGGTTAATCAACGGGGGCGAATTTTAAATTTACATGTTGATCATTATGGGGGTAAGGATAATGGACGAACCCATGCTCCAGTACCCTTTTATGTTTCATCCAAAGGTTACGGGGTGCTAATAGATGCTGCGGCCTATATGACAGTATATGCCGGTTCAAATGTCCGTGTAGATGCGAAAAACCCACCAGCGATTCAAGATAGAAATTCGGATAAAAACTGGGATTCACAGCCTCCTTCGGACGTACTAGAAGTATTGATTCCTGCCGATGGGGCTAGTATTTATGTCTTTGCAGGGCCTACACCCATGCAGGCAGTACAGCGCTATAATTTATTTAATGGAGGAGGCTATTTGCCACCTAAGTGGGGCTTAGGATTTACCCAGCGAGTACCCACTTTATTTAGTCAGGATGATATCATCAAGGAAGCGAAAAGCTTTGAGACGAATCAATTCCCCCTTGATTTTATTGGGGTTGAACCAGGTTGGCATAGCTCATCTTATCCTTGCACCTTTGAATGGGATCCTGGCCGTTTTCCTAGGCCTAAGGCATTTTTAGATACCCTAGCAGGTATGGGTTTATCGGCTAATCTTTGGATGAATCCCTATGTTTCACCCAAGTCTTCTTTATATGCAGGAATCAAAAAATACACGGGGTCCCACTTGGTTTGGAATGGTATTATTCCTGATTTTACCATGGCACAGGCTCGAAAATTAGTGAAAGATCATTTTGTGAAAAACCATTTGGATTTGGGTGTAGGGGGCTATAAAATTGATGAAGTAGATGGTTATGATAACTGGATTTGGCCAGATGTAAGCACCTTCCCATCCGGGACAAGTGCGGAGCAAATGCGGCAAATCTATGGCTTGATGGTTCAAGACATGACCAACTCTTGGTTTAAAGAAAAAAATAAAAGAACCTATGGATTAATCCGTGCGTCTAATGCAGGAGCAAGTCGATTGCCCTATGTGATTTACAACGACTATTACAGTCATAAAGATTTTATAACCGCCTTAGTGAATTCTAGTTTTATTGGCGTGCTTTGGACTCCTGAGGTGAGGGCTTCAAAATCGGCAGAGGAATGGGTTAGGAGGATGCAATCTGTTTGTTTTTCACCCATGGCGATGTTGAATGCCTGGTCCGATGGAACAAAACCATGGTCTTTTCCAGAGGTCTCACAGGCGGTAAATGATGTCGCAAATTTACGGATGCAATTATTGCCCTACCTCTATACCACTTTTGCGCAATATCGTTTTGAAGGAAAACCTCCTTTTAGGGCAATGAATTTGGTGGATGGCTTTGGGTTTAAACCTATTGGAACCCGAGGTAAAGTAGATGCTACGGAAAATCCTTACGGGATGAGTATTAAAAATGACATCAAGGATCAATACATGATGGGAGATTTTATATTGGTTGCCCCTATGTTTGCTGGAGAGAAAAGTAGGGATGTATATTTGCCTGAAGGGAAGTGGTATGATTTTTATACAGGTAAATTAGTGGGAGAAAATCAAAAAATTAGAATTACTCCAAGCCTAGAGAAGATTCCACTTTTTGTCAAAGATGGAGCCATGATACCCATGGTACCTGTGCACCGACAAGCCCCTAAAGACGGACAGTCTTTTGTATTAGAAATTAGACATTATGGTCAGAAAGCCAGTACTTGGAAAATTTATGATGATGATGGCCGGACATTTAATTTTGAAAAGGGGTCTTATACTTGGACGGAGCTAGGGGTAAAAAAGGGAACAAATGGACAATTAGAGCCTTGGCCTAAGCGAGTTGATCCTAAACCGAATTTTGGATATTTACCAGATATCACTTGGACTTTTATGACGAAATAAACAGTTGAACATATGAAAAAAGGAATTTTATGTAGTGTTTTATTAGCCTTTGCGCTTGTAAGCCCCATCTTTGGACAAGATAAGCCATTGCAAATTATTATGATTGGTGCGCATCCAGATGATTGTGATATTAAAAGTGGGGGTACGGCTGCATTGTTTGTTGCGATGGGCCATCATGTTAAATTTGTATCTGTTACCAATGGAGACGCAGGTCACCAAACGGAAGGAGGAGGCATGTTGGCTAAAAGAAGGATAGCAGAAACGAAGGAAGTTGCTCGTCGCTTGGGGGTATCTTATGATGTGCTGGATAACCATGATGGGGAGCTTTTACCAAGTCTAGAAATTCGTTTGCAAATCATCCGAAAAATTCGGGAATGGAAGGCCGATGTGGTGATTGCTCCGCGTTCGAATGACTACCATCCGGATCATCGTTATACTGGTGTTTTAGTTCAAGATGCTGCTTTTATGGTGGGTGTACCTAATGTGGCCCCTGATGTGGAACCATTGAGAAAAAACCCAGTATTCTTATATTTTCAAGATAATTTCAAAAAGCCCAACCCATTTCAAGCGGATATTGCGGTGGACATAACTCCCGTCATAGAAAAAAAATTGGCTGGTTTAGATGCTCATCAATCTCAGTTTTATGAGTGGTTGCCATGGATCGGAAATTATGAAAATGAAGTCCCTAAAGACCCTTCCAAGCACAAAGAATATTTGTTGGCAAAACGTGTTCAAGCTCCCAATCCAGAGGTTAGAAAAACCTTGGAAAAGTGGTATGGAAAATCGCGTGCTGATCAAGCAAAATATGCAGAGGCATTTGAAATATGTGAGTACGGGACTCAACCCACGGAACAAGATATTCGTCGTTTATTTCCCATGTTGGGAAAATAAGGCATTGGGGGCCGAAAATTATTTAAATAAAAAGACCCCATATTTTTTATAGTCATGAAAGGTACCCGGAAGTGGAGACCAGGACCATTTAGCCATTTTACCTGTATCATAGTCGAGCCGACAAAAATTTCCTCTCCAAGTCATTCCGGCTTTGGCAGGTATATTTTCGAGTGGACTTAATAAGGAAAAAGGGATAAATAATTCTGCTGACCATAATCCTTTGGTACCGGATATATGTTTGAGGGATACCTTCTTTTGGACTTTTCTTTCCCCTTCATAATGCCAAGGTAACCATCCGTAAAATTTGCCTTGAAAATTAGGTACCATTAAGACCAATTCTTTCCCCAGGGGATTGATTTCATATTCAAAATAGAGAGGCACTGAGGGATTGGGATGAAAAAATACTTCAAACACATCGGCTTGGTATAAATCTTCAAAGTCGTTTTGATAGCTTGTGCTAACTTTTTCATCCTGGCCTTCCAAATACACGTAAATTCCTTTGTCAGAGTACAAAATTTTAAATCGACTGTCCAAATTCTTGGCTAGTTCATTTCTGGCAGGTAAAGTATACCAGTTGCTTTGTTGCCAGGAAGGATGACTCGCTTGGCCGTCAATTGGGAAGTCGGCCACATGCTGCACCAATAAAGTATCTTGAGCATACACCGAGCTAGCAAACAGTAGGAGTAAGTAAAAGCAGTATTTCATGAGGTAATTTGAGGAGTTATTTTCTGATGTCTAAAAAAGAGAAACAAGGGGAAAGCAAAGGCATATCCGATGAGAAATGTAAATAAGATAAATAACCATACTTTTTTCATTTGTAATCGGAGGCCTTCGACAATCATGAAAAATGTTCCTGCCATAGTTCCTGTCCAAAAGTCGAAGGTTAGGCTTTTTGCATAATAGCTTGTCCAAGTGCTTTGAACAAATTGGCTGACATCAAAATAGCCGTTTTGCTCTTGCATACCTAAAAAGACGAAATAAAAAGTAATCGAACCCCCTACGATGGATAGGAATAGGTAAAAATGGCCAACATTAATTGGGAAAAGTTTCATAACCAGATTGATTTGAAAGATGGAATCAAATTTGTCGAGTTTAAGTTACTTAAATATTCGAATCGGAAATTTTATATTCGTAATTCGGTTTTGAGATAATAACAAATCAGCATGAAAATAGAAATTTGGAGTGACATTATGTGCCCTTTTTGCTACATCGGGAAGCGGCATTTAGAAAAAGCATTAGAACAATTTGAGTCGAAGACGCCCATAGAAATTGAATGGAAAAGTTATCAACTTGACCCAAGCATTCCCATGCATTTTAATGAGCCGGTCAATGTCTACGAATATTTAGCAGATCGTAAAGGTATTAGTGTAGAGAAGTCGAAGGAGATTCACCAACAAGTTGCCGAAATGGCAGAAAAAGTAGGATTGAATTATCAATTTGATCGAATGGTAGTGGCTAATTCGATGAAGGCGCATCAGCTAATACAATTGGCCAAGGAGCAAAATAAGGATAACGAAATAGAGGAAAAGCTATTTGAAGCCTATTTTGTGGAGGGAAAAAATTTGGCTAATGAGTCGGATTTGGTAGCGATAGGGGAATCGGTTGGATTAGAAAAAGAGGCCATTTTAGCGGCATTGCAGAATGATGAATTGGCCTATCGAGTAAGACAAGATACACAAGAAGGTATTAGTTTGGGATTGAAAGGTGTGCCTTTTTTTGTGTTTAATCGTCGCTATGGAATTCCCGGTGCACAGCCCCTAGAAGTTTTTATGGATACCCTTCGGCAGGCTGCAGAACATGATTAATATCAGTATTTTATCATGTAATTGGTAGTTTTCTCATGATTTATTTCGGGAGATCTGCTTAGTTTTGTCAACTTGAATTATTCAACTTGGTGATTTGTCTAATTTGAATTGTCAACGTTAGATTTGTCAACTTTTCAAAAGTTGACAAATCTGTAGGATGATAAATCAGTAGGATGACAAATCTGTAGTACAAGGTCAGTAAGACAATAATAGTAGAACCTAGTTAGGACTAAGTTGGTCTCACAGATACCTTTTAGATCCAATTAGGCCCCACTAGAATGGAGTTGATAAATTCAAAATTAAATGCGGATACATGAGCGCCATAGATACTACCCTGCTGAATAAATACAATGTTCCAATTCCCAGGTATACCAGTTACCCAACAGTACCTTATTGGGATAATGATATAGACCCAAATCAGTGGAAATCCGCTTTTCAAATGCGCTTTGCAGCATGCAATGAAACACAAGGAATCAGCCTTTATATTCACCTGCCTTTTTGTGAAAGTATGTGTACGTTTTGCGGTTGTAATAAACGCATTACCACCAACCACAAAGTAGAAGACGAATACATCGAGGTTGTTTTGCAAGAGTGGCAACTATACCGTCAACAAATGACGACTACCCCGCTCATAAGGGAGTTTCATCTTGGAGGAGGCACCCCTACATTTTTTTCACCAGCTAATTTACATCGCTTAATTCAGACTATTTTGTCTGATTCTCAGGTAGCTGATGAGCATGAATTTAGTTTTGAAGGCCATCCCAATAATACCACTTACAAACATTTAAAGACCTTGTTTGATTTGGGATTTAATCGGGTGAGTTTTGGAATGCAAGATAGTAATCCAGAAGTTCAACAGGTGATTAACCGGATTCAGCCTCAAAAAAATGTGGAACAGGTGGTTCAATGGGCTAGAGAAATTGGATATGAATCAGTAAATATTGATTTAGTTTATGGACTTCCCCTTCAAACCATTGATCGTATAGAAAAAACCATTCAAGATGCCATTTCTTTATGTCCCGACCGAATAGCTTTTTATAGTTATGCCCATGTGCCCTGGACCAGTCGAGGACAACGTTTATTTGATGAAAATGATTTACCGTCTGCGGCTGAAAAATTAGCATTATATCAATTGGGGAGAAGTCTCTTTTTAGCGCAAGGTTATCAAGATATTGGTATGGACCATTTTGCTTTACCAGATGACCTCATGTATAAAATTAAAGAGCAAGGGAGATTGCACAGAAACTTTATGGGTTATACTGTTCAGCAAACGGGTATGGTGTTGGGCTTGGGAGTATCTAGTATTAGTGATGTTTTTTATGGCTTTGCTCAAAATAAAAAAACGATTCATGATTATTATGAAGAGGTAAAACAAGGAAAATTAGCTGTATTCAAAGGTTATTTTCTAAGCGAGACGGATCAATCTATGCGCCAATATATTTTGGATATTGCTTGCAATGGGAAGACCCAATTTAGATCAGAGGATATTCCGCTATTAGAAACGTATTCATTTCCCTATTTAGCCGAATTGGAAGAAGATGGATTGGTTCATTGGGATTACCAAGGATTAATCTTGACCACTTTAGGAGCTAATTTTGTTCGAAACGTGTGTAAAGCTTTTGACCTAAAATTATTATCGGATGAGCATGCTACTTTAAAGTTTAGTCAAGCCGTATAATTTTCTCCTTTCTATTTCATAAACCATACTATATTTTTCATTTTCTTTAGGAAATGATTGGGGATATGGTGCCCCATCCCTTTGTTTATGGGTGTCAAGATTTTGCGAAGTCAACGATTATATGTCAAGGAGCTAGCTCTAGATGATGCCCCCTTTATTCTGGAACTACTCAATACTTCTGGATTTTTGGAATTTATCGGTGATCGCGGGGTACGGAGTTTAGAAGAAGCAAAAGCATTTTGTGTCAAATTAAGGGATAATCCAGCCATTCATTATCAGGTGGTATTTCTCCACTCAACTCACATTCCCCTTGGAATCATTTCTCTCGTTCAAAGAGATTATTTGCCTCAACCGGATATTGGTTTTGCATTTTTACCTTTACACGTGGGAATGGGATATGCCTATGAAGCAGCTAAGCTGGTATTGGACGATTATTTTGCTTGCCACAAGGCACCTATTTTCGCTACTACCATGGAAAATAATGTTCGTTCCATTAGTCTCTTATTTCGTTTAGGCCTAACTTTTGAACGCAGTTTAGAAAGAGATCAACAAATACTTCATCTTTACAAAAAAGATCCATGGAATCATTAGAGAAGCAAATCGAACAATTAGAAAAAAACCTGGCCTATATGCAGGTAAGGAATGAACAAATCTCTAAAGGATCTGTTGGCTGGCATATTGAGCATAGTTTACTAGTCATTATTAGTATCGTCAGTGCTTTGAAAAAATCGGATATCGATACTTATCGCTGGGTATTTAATTGGAAAAGAGCTTGGGTGTTTTTTACCCAAAAATTTCCTCGAGGGCGAGTGAAAGCGCCTTTGATAGTTGATCCTTCATATAACAATCAAATAAACGATTCGATACAAGCGAATCCGATACATGTATCGGATCAAGAATCGGATCAACGATTATCGGATATTCAAGCTCAGATTGCTAAGGTCTACCAATTAGTAGAAGAGATGAAAATGATACCCCCCAACGCCTATTTCCATCATTTTATTTTTGGAGATTTGAACTTGGCTGATACGCATTATTTTTTGAGAATTCATACCCACCATCACCTAAAAATCATGGCCGATTTAATCAATGATTATACCAAAACTGGTCAATAATCCTGCCAAACTATTTTTGGAAAATTTGGCTTTTTTGATCCGATTGCTCTGTGGATTTATATCAAAATGAAAGGAGGTTCGGAAGTCGGCTTTTTCTAAATTAGTTTGATCAAATTGTGCATTCAAAAAATCACAATCTTCAAAATTTGCCTCACTTAAATTGGCCTGGCTAAAATCAACTTCATGCAATGAGCAATGCTGAAATTGAGCCTTTTTCATTTGTCTTTGATAGAAGGACGAAAGATTTAAAAAACAGTTTTCAAAATGTACTTCAAACAAAAATGGATTGGCATATTCGAAATGTAAACCTTGTAAACGACAATCCTTGAAGGATACATTTTGCCACTTGGTATTTCCTATTTTTACTAAACTTAAGTTGCAATCATGGAACTGGCAATCGATGAAAGAATAATCCGATAAATCTTGTTGGGCCAAGTCACATTGCTTAAAAATACAAGCTTCATATTCTCCCTTGGGGAGGCTTTCAGTCGTGTCGTTTTTTTTCTCAAAAATTTGTTGAAATTGGTTGACCATGATGTAGTAATTGAAATAGCTAATTTAGGAAAATTTTAACCATCTTTCTATTTGGATTCATCAATCTTAAGGCTAGGGGATTCAGAAAAAGATTGTAAATTAGGCCAGATTTAAAACCTATTTCCTCCTCATGAAAAAGCTAATACTCGCCTTTTTGGCTTGGACATTTTTCTTGCAGTCCAATGCCGCCTTTGCCCAAAATTCATTGGAAGGTTCATGGTCCAATTCGCAAGGCGATGTTTCAACTTGGATTTTAGTGACAGATCAAATTATTAGTATCACTGAATTTGAAACAAATAGTCATAAATTGATTTCCACCATGGGCGGAACTTATAAATCAAAGCATAAAGAATTGGAAATTTTGCAAGAATGGAATTCAAAAGATTCTCTTCAAGTAGGTCAAAAAAAACGGCTTTCATACCAAATTAAAAAAGGCCAATTGCTGCTAGACCAACAAGTGTTCATTCCTAACGAAAAGGGAGAGTCAGGTAAAATGAAGGGGGCTTGGATTATAGTAGGAAATTTTTCAGGTGAAGTTCTTTCACGTAGAAACAACCCATTTTTTCCTAGAAGAACCATGAAAATACATACAGGAAAAGCCTTTCAATGGATAGCTTACAACGTTCAAACCAAACAATTTTTTGCTACAGGAGGAGGTTATTACAACACACAAGGAAATACTTATACAGAAGAGATTGTATTTTTTACCAAGGCTAGTTCTAGTATTGGCAAAAAGCTGCAATTTGAGTTTCAGATACAAGACGGAATTTGGAGGCATAAAGGTCAAAAGTCTACGGGAGGACCCATGGATGAGGCTTGGTCCAGAAGGGAATTATTGGACCATAAATAATTGCCAAACATGATGGAGTTGCTCGGCCATTTACATCCCTTTTTAGTGCATTTTCCCATTGGTATATTGGTCATAGCTTGTGTCATGATTTGGATACAGGCGATTCGAAAAGTAGACTACCAGTCTTCCATTACTACCTTAGTTTTATTAGGGGCAATGGCGGCTATCCTAGCCTCCATTTCAGGGTATATTTTATCAATTTCAGGTGATTATGAAGCTTCCCAAGTCGCCTTACACCAATGGTGGGGAATAGGAACAAGTTTTGGGGCTGTTATTCTTTATTTCTTTCAAGCCTATCAAAAAATTATTAGTCTCTTTTTGTTCTTAGCACTTGCCATCACAGGTCATTTAGGAGGTGAGCTGACCTATGGAGCAAACTATTTATTTGAACGGAAAAAGACAAGCTCTACTACCCAGCCAAAGCTTCAGTCATTGGACTCTGCCCAACAAAAAATTACGATAGATACCAGTGTTCAGGTAGTGAATTCAGCGAAGTATTTTCCTTTTCAAGATGAGGTCCTACCGATTCTGAAAAGCCATTGTTTTCAATGCCATTCCAGTAAAAAGCAAAAAGGAAAATTGCGCTTAGATACAGAAGCATTTATCAAAAAAGGAGGTAAAGAAGGTAAAATATTGTGGGAAGGTAATCCATTAAAAAGTCATTTATACAGCTATTTGATATTACCCGAAGACGATGATTTACACATGCCTCCCTCAGGTAAAAAACAGCTTACTTCAAGACAGATTGCCATCATCCGTAGATGGATTGAAATTGGTGCCCCGTTTGGGGAGATGGATCCGATGCATGCATCGGATATGCAGTTGCATGCATCGGATCTTTTTTCGCATGCATCGGATATATCAGGGCCTGCATCGGATATACCAAAAACCATGGAGCTAGCAGCAGCCGAGCCAGCAGATATTTTGGAAGTAAAAGCACATGGTTTGAGTGTTAGCCCTGCCGCAAGCCACCCAGCGGGTTTAAGTCTGAATTTTGTCAATGTCAAAAATCTTGACCCACCAATTTGGCAAGCTGCCAAAAAAATCCAACACAATGTTTTAGTCATGAAATTGACTAAACGGAAAGATATTCAAGTGGAGGAATTGTTGAATTTTACCCATCTCCAACAATTGAATCTGGAGCAAAGTAATGTTCAAGATAAAGATTTAGAGCGTTTAGTTCAATTGCCGCATTTAGAACAGTTAAATCTCTATGGCACAGCTATTTCTGACCAAGGTATAAAGGCATTGACTGCTATGAAGGCATTAAAAGTTCTTTATATTTGGCAAAGTAAGCTCAGCCAAGAAGGCTTAGTGGCTTTGAAAACTGCCCGACCTGATCTTACCATTGTTGAAGGAAAAATCAGTTTTAGTCCACCCGATACAAATCGATTGAAAGTAATAAAATAGATTATGAAAAGGTATTGGTTTTTATTATTTCCTCTTTGCTTCTTGATGGCTGCCAAGCCCCCTAAAAGCCTGCCTTTACCTGCCGACGTGGCTTTGGAATACCGCCAGCTGCCTGCGGCTTTGGATTTTAACATGCATATTAAACCCATTTTGTCGGATAAGTGCTTTGCTTGTCATGGGCCTGATAAAGCAAAACAAAAGGCTGGATTACGTCTGGATTTGCCTGAAAACGCCTATGGTAAATTGCCCGAAAACCCCAATAAAGTGGCCATTTCTCCTGGAAATCTGATGAAAAGTGAGCTTGCTCACCGTATCCTTTCAAAAGATCCAAGCTATGTGATGCCCAGTCCTAAATCGCACCTTAATTTATCGGCTAAAGAAAAAGCAACACTCCTAAAATGGATTCAAGACGGGGCCGTTTATAAACCTCATTGGGCCTTTGTAAAACCATTGAAACAGGCTATCCCTGAAGATAAAAAAGGGATGAATGTAATCGACTATTGGGTACAGGCAAAATTGGAAAAAGAATCCTTGAAAATGAATGCCAAGGCTTCCAAAGCTATGCTACTTCGTAGACTATCTTTTGATTTGACGGGTCTTGCCCCAAGCCTGACAGAGGTAGATAATTTTTTAGCCGATCAATCAACTAATGCGTATGAAAAACAGGTGGACCGCTTGTTGGCCTCCTCCCATTTCGGAGAAAAAATGGCTGTTGATTGGTTAGATTTAGCACGCTTTGCTGATTCCCATGGTTATACGGTTGACCGCATTCGAGATATGTCGCCCTACCGCGATTGGGTTATTAAGGCATTCAATAATAACATGCCTTATGATACATTTATCCATCAACAATTGGCCGGAGATTTAATGCCTAATCCTAGCAAGGAGATGTTAATTGCCACGGGTTTTAATCGGAATCATCCTCAAAATACGGAAGGAGGAATTGTCGAGGAAGAATTTCAAACAGAATATGTCATCGATCGGACTAATACCTTTGGTGAAGCTTTCATGGCCATTTCTACCGGATGTGCTCGTTGCCATGACCATAAATATGACCCAATCTCTCAGAAAAACTATTATGAGCTTTTTAGCTTTTTTAATAATGTTCGTGAAGCAGGTCAAATTTCATATTCGGATGATTTGCCTACACCAACACTGATGTTGCCGACCAAAGAAAAAGAAGCGATTTTGAATTTTATTCAGAACAAGATTCATACTGCAGAGGAAAAAATGAATCAGATGGCAGATTCCAATGCACCATTTCAAACTTGGATTAAAAGCAGAGGACATGAAAAATTAGCTCAAGATTTGATTCCTCAACAAGGTTTGGTAGCCTATTTTGATTTGGATGCTTCTCTAAAAAATAAGTTGAACGATAAGCAGCCAGCCGTTATCAAAAGAGAATCCGGGAAGACTGGAGATCAACCTGTATTTGTGAAAGGAAAGCAAGGTCAAGGATTGGCTTTTGATGGAGATATTTACGCGGATTTAAGTCCATCTGGGGTTTTTAGAAAGTCTGAACCATTTACTATTGGGATGTGGGTTAATATCCCCAAGGACATGAAAGAAGGGGTTATTTTTCATAAGAGTAATGCGGAAAGATTGTACAATTTTAAAGGTTTTCATGTCTATTTGAAAAACAATCGCTTGGAGATAAATATGGCCCATACGGCTCCATCTAATGCCATCAATAAAGTGATGAAAATGGATATTCCTAGAGACCAATGGATACACTTGGCCCTGACCTATGATGGATCTTCGAAAGCCTCGGGCTTTAATTTATTTGTGGATGGTCAAAAGTCGGAAATGGAAGCCGTCATGGATCAACTTTATAAGGACATTATTTATTTTTCAAAAAATGAATTAGGCCTACAAATTGGAGGCTGGTGGCGTGGACTTGGTTTCAAAGGGGGAAAGGCTGATGAAGTGGCCATTTACAACCGAGAATTGATACCATTTGAAGTTCAAGTTTTGGCCCAAAAGTCCTCCTGGAAGGATGTAGTATTTAAATCTCAAGACCAATGGACCAATTATCAAGGCGAGACTTTTAGGGCTTATTTTAAGCAAAATTTGGACAGTGCACAGGTTTCGCTGGCCAAAGAACTGAAACATTGGCGAACGGCCCTAGCGGATTCCTCTGAGAAAATTGAGGAAGTGATGATCATGCAGGAAATGCCCCAACCTAAAAAGTCGTTCTTACTTCAGCGGGGTCAATACGATGCCAAGGGAGAAGACGTTTTCCCTAATACGCCCAATAAAATTTTACCTTTTCCAGCTAATCTCCCGAAGAACAGACTAGGTTTGGCTCAATGGTTAACCCACGAAAATAATCCCCTTACTGCCCGAGTCGCAGTTAATCGTTTTTGGCAAAATTTCTTTGGAACGGGCATAGTCAAAACTTCAGAAGATTTTGGGAATCAAGGAGAAATGCCTTCTCACCCCGAGTTACTAGATGCTTTAGCGATTCAATTCCGAGAATCAGGTTGGAATATCAAGCAAATGATGAAGCAAATGGTGATGTCTGAAACCTACCAGCAAGACTCCAAAGCCACTGCAGAACAAAGGGAGAAAGACCCGGAAAATCGCTTGTTAGCCCGAGGGCCTTCAGTCCGACTCAGTGCGGAAATGATTCGGGACAATGCCTTATTGGCCAGTGGTTTATTGGTCAATAAAATTGGAGGAAAAAGTGTGTATCCATATCAACCAGATGGTTTATGGGAAATCAATAGTTCCCATTACAAGCAAGACACCACTTCGGCGGTATATAGACGGAGTTTGTATGTGGTAGTGAAACGCTCTGTGCCCAACCCTACGTTAGCGACTTTTGATGCCCCAGCTAGAAGTTCTTGTTTGGTCCGTCGACAAAAAACCAATACGCCTTTACAGGCCTTGGTAGGCTTAAATGATCCTACCTTTTTAGAAGCGGCTAAAGTATTGGGCGAACAAATGGCGACAGAAAATGACATTAAGAAAGCGATTCAAATCACCTTTAAAAAGCTGACAAGTAGAGAAGCTTCAGAGAAGGAATTGACCTTATTGATTGATTTGCAAAAGAATAGCCTGCTTCGTTTTCAGCGGGATTCAAGCAAAGCAAAAGGTTGGTTGTTAGCTGGTATGAGGAAAATAAATGAAAAGTTGGATGCTAATCTAGTGGCGGCAAATGCTGTAGTAGCTAGTGCTATTATGAATTCTGACGCTAGCATCACTAAACGATAAAATTATGGGACATAGACATACCGATCCATTTCGTTTATCGCATCCTGATTTAGAAAAGCTTAATCGGGGATTAGACCGACGAGATTTTTTGAAAAAGACCGCCATGGGTTTTGGCGCCATCGCGTTAAATGGCCTTTTGGCTTCAAATCAGGCGCATGGACAATCCATAGAGGAGCAAATCATGCAGGCATTGCCCAGAATTGCCCCCAAGGCCAAACGCGTGGTGTATTTATTCATGAGTGGAGGCCCCTCACAGTTTGAGACTTGGGATTATAAACCCGAACTCAGTAAGCGAATGGGTCAGGATTTACCCGATTCCATTCGTAAAGGACAACGTTTAACTGGCATGAGCGCCAATCAAGCGATTTTGCCCGTTGCGGCATCAGCCTATGGTTTTAGGCCCTATGGTCAAAGCCAAACTTGGGTGAGTGATTTATTGCCTTATACGGCTCAGGTGGTGGATGAATTATGTGTCATTAAATCCATGTTTACGGAACAAATCAACCATGATCCCGCTATTACCTTTTTTCAAACTGGACACCAATTGCCCGGTCGGCCATCCATTGGTTCTTGGATGAGTTATGGTTTGGGTTCGGAGAATCAAAACTTGCCTGCCTTTATCGTGATGGTGTCAAAGGATGCCTCTAAAGATCAACCCTTGTATGCTCGACTGTGGGGAAATGGCTTTTTGCCATCCGAACATCAAGGAGTTCAGTTTAGGTCAAGTAAAGACCCCGTTTTGTTTTTGTCGAATCCTGAAGGATATGATGGGCAAGATCGACAGGAAATGTTGGCATATTTGAAACAGTTGAATCAATTACAAAATGAGTCTTGGGGAGATCCGGAAGTAGATGCGCGCATTGCTCAATATGAGATGGCATTCAAAATGCAAACTTCGGTACCCGAGGTGATGGATGTCTCAGATGAACCGCAAGAGGTGTTTGATTTATACGGACCAAACAGTCGGGACAAAGGAAGTTTTGCGGCCAACTGTTTGTTGGCCAGAAAGCTCTTAGAAAAGGATGTTCGTTTTGTTCAATTGTACCATCAAGGCTGGGACCACCATGATAGTTTACCTAAAAACATTGTGAACCAATGTAAGCAAACGGATCAGGCTACGGCCGCTTTGATCATGGATTTGAAACGAAGAGGGATGTTAGAAGATACTTTGGTGATTTGGGGAGGCGAGTTTGGCAGAACGGTTTATTCACAAGGTAAACTATCGCCGACAGGTTATGGTCGAGATCATCATCCTAAGTGTTTTAGCATGTGGATGGCAGGAGCAGGAGTTAAGGCAGGTACAAGCTTTGGTCAGACCGATGACTTTAGTTACAATATAGTCAAAGATCCCGTGCATGTACATGATTTTCAAGCTACTTTGTTGCACTTGATGGGAATAGATCATGAGCAATTAGTGTATAAATACCAGGGTCGTCGTTTTCGACTAACCGATGTACACGGAAAAATAGTGAAGGGGATTTTAGCTTAATTTTTTCAATTTCTAACGAATTTTCAATGAAAACTTGCAGGTTTCTTTTGGCATTAATATTCACTTGGGTTGCCATGCCTAGTTGGGCGCAGAAAAATACCTATACCGCAGATGTCATTATTTATGGTGGTAATGCTTCGGCCATCATAGCGGCGGTTCAAGTAAAAAAAATGGGGCATAGTGTCATTGTGGTTTCGCCAGATAAACATCTTGGGGGCTTAACAGCTGGAGGATTAGGCTTTTCGGATACGGGGAATAAAGAAGTGATTGGAGGCTTGTCGAGGGAGTTTTATCAAAGAATTTACCAACATTATCAAAAAGAAGAGAACTGGCTTTGGGAAAAGAAGTCGCAATATGGAAATAAAGGCCAAGGTACAGTGGCCATGGATGGGGCAAATAGAACCATGTGGATTTTTGAACCCCATGCTGCAGAGCGGGTATTTGAGGATTTGGTGAAGGAGTACCAAATTCAAGTATTGCGTGACGAATGGTTGGACCGCAGTAAACAAGGCATCCGATTAAAAGACAGCAAAATTCAGGAGATGGTAACTTTGTCTAAGAAGCATTTTGTGGGTAAAATGTTCATTGATGCCACCTATGAAGGCGACTTGATGGCCTTGGCGGGAGTGAAATACCATGTTGGAAGGGAAGCCAATTCGGTGTATGGAGAAAAGTGGAATGGGGTACAAGTGGGAGTATTTCAGCATGGGCATTATTTCAAATCCAAAATTAGCCCATATGTGATTGCCAATGACCCTAGCAGTGGATTATTGCCAGAGGTTTCTACCGAAAAACCGGGTCCTAATGGCTCAGGTGATCATAAAATTCAGGCTTATTGCTTTAGGATGTGTTTAAGCAATCATCCAAATAACCGCATTGCTTTTCCGAAGCCAGCAGGCTATGACCCGAATCGATATACTTTGTATGCCCGGGTGTTTGAAAGTGGTTGGCGAGAAACCTTTGATAAGTTTGACGCGATTCCGAATCGAAAGACGGATACCAATAACCATGGCCCATTTAGCACGGATTTTATCGGCAAAAACTACGATTATCCAGAGGCTAGTTATGCCCGCAGAAAAGCCATCATCAAAGAACACGAATTTTATCAAAAAGGATTGATGTATTTCTTGCAAAATGACCCTAGGGTGCCATCAGAGGTTCAGGAACGCATGAAAACTTGGGGATTGGCGAAGGATGAATTCAAGGACAACGGAGGCTGGCCGCATCAATTATATGTGCGAGAAGCCCGCCGAATGTTGGGAAAATACGTGATGAAAGAAGCAGATGCCTTGGGAAAAACGAAAATCGAAGAACCGATTGGAATGGGTTCTTATTCTTTGGATTCACACAATGCGCAGCGCTTTGTGACGGCAGAAGGCTATGTCCAAAATGAGGGAGATATTGGAGTGCATCCAGATAAACCTTATTCCATTAGCTATGGCTCCATTGTCCCCAAAGAACAGGAATGTCAGAACTTATTGGTACCCGTTTGTTTGTCTAGCTCGCACATCGCCTATGGATCCATCCGCATGGAGCCAGTCTTTATGATATTGGGACAATCCGCAGCCACCGCAGCGGTATTGGCTATTCAGCAAAAAACCAGTACGCAGCAAGTGCCCTATTCGCTATTGAAAGATCGACTTTTGAAAGATGGGCAGGTGGTGAGTTATTAGTTATTAGGGGTTAGGGTTTAGAATGAAGAATGAAGAATGTAGAATGAAGAATGTAGAATATCTTTTCCCTAATTAGATTGGTCAAAAGCCATAATTGAACATTTTCCCCTAGTTAAATCGTTCTGTTTCTAAAATGGTTTCAAATTGATCCCCTAAAATCTTTTGGAACAAACGAGGGTAATTAGGCAATAAAATCCTGTAATTTGAATTTGCCAGAAATACTTAAACTATCAACCTATTTCAGGACAAGACTCAAGACATTCTTCATTCTACATTTTCCATTCTACATTCTATCAAAGCAAATCCTTAAACTGATATCCCTCCGTAATGCGTTCCTTACTCAATTTACGGTATTCGGCTAATCCCCAAAGCACTAATTCTTTCATGAAATAGCGGTCTTCCTTCTTGACTTTTGGGATGTATTTTTTCAATAAATCATCCAAAGGTTTGATGGAGTCAAGGCTACTTTGGTATTCTGCATCTGGACAATCATCCGTAATCACGACACCGCCTTCCGTGAAGATAAATTCCAATAAAGGATCATAAGGACTCACTAAATCCTTTTTGTTTAATTTCTCAATCTTAGGAAAATAGTTGGGGAAAAAATGATGCACCGCCTGACTGATTAGCTGTTGGGCTACTTCTGCTGCCCCTTCTTGCTCGCCTTCATACACTAACTCTACTTTTCCTGTAATGGATGGAACGATGCCCATGAAATCCGATAAACGCAAAGAGGTATGTTCATCTCCAGCTCTCAAGGAACGTCTTTCGGCAGCGCTCATTAAGTTTTCCAAAGCCGTTATGCTCATGCGCGCACTTACACCGCTTTTGGCATCTACAAATTCACTATCTCTTGCCACAAAGCTAATTTGTTCCAAAATATCCATGGCCAAATCAGGAATGTACACGCGGTCTTTTTGCTCTTTTTCTAGCTTGGCTTCCTGCGCCGTAATGGTTTTGGCAATTTCGATGCTTTCTGGATAGTGTGTCAAGATTTGAGAACCAATACGGTCTTTCAAAGGAGTAACAATACTACCACGGTTGGTATAATCTTCTGGGTTAGCCGTAAAAATAAATTGCAAATCCAATGGCATGCGCAATTTGAATCCACGGATTTGAATATCACCCTCTTGTAAAATATTGAACAAAGCCACTTGAATGCGGGCTTGTAAATCGGGTAATTCATTGATGACAAAAATACAGCGATTGGCACGAGGAATCATCCCAAAATGTATCACTCGGTCATCGGCATAAGAAAGCTTTAAATTAGCTGCTTTAATGGGGTCTACATCCCCAATTAAGTCGGCCACCGTCACATCAGGGGTAGCTAATTTTTCAAAGAATCGCTCATCACGGTGTAACCATGAAATAGGTGTTGCATCTCCTTTTTCAGCAATCAAATCTTTGGCATACCGTGAAATCGGCTGAAAGGGATCATCGTTGATTTCTGAACCGCTGACAAAAGGAATATATTCATCCAAAAGTGTGACCATCAACCGTGCCAATCGGGTTTTCGCCTGTCCACGTAGGCCAAGTAGGTTAATGTTGTGTCGAGATAAAATAGCTCTCTCCAGCTCAGGAATAACCGTATGTTCAAAACCATGCACTCCTTCAAACGGAGTTTGTCCCGACTTGATTTTGGCAATCAAATTTTGTCTTAATTCATCTTTGATTCCTCTACTCGTATAAGCTGATTTTTTTAACTCTCCTAAGGTGGCAATGTTGTTCATGGACATGTGGCTTTATTTAATGCGTTTTTTTCGATTCGTTTCGTAGTCTTCAAAGATCATTTCTCCCAATCCTTTTAGCCCTGTATAAAAGGCTTTGCCTTGATTGGCTTGGGTAAATTCATTCACAAATCGTTGCAGGTATTGATCCCGAGCAATCATGAATGTGGTGATAGGAATATGTAATTTTCGGGCTTGCTGAGCTTGGGTATAGCATTTGTCAACAATGTACTCATCTAGGCCATTGCTATTCATGTAGTACTCCCCATTCGGTAATTTCACACAGCTGGGTTTACCATCTGTGATCATGAAAATCTGCTTATTGGTATTTCTTTTTCTTCTTAAAATATCCATAGCGAGCTGTAAGCCTGCCACGGTGTTGGTATGGTAAGGACCTACTTTGAGGTAGGGCAAATCTTTGATGGAAATACTCCAGGCGTCATTGCCAAAGACCAAAATATCCAAAGTGTCTTTAGGGTAGCGTGTTGTGATAAGTTCGGCTAAGGCCATGGCTACCTTTTTGGCTGGGGTAATTCGGTCTTCTCCGTACAAAATCATGCTATGACTGATGTCTATCATCAGCACGGTACTCATTTGAGATTTATGTAAGGATTCTTCGACCACCAAGTCATCTTCGCTGAGTTGGAATTGGTCCATGCCATGATTAATCTGGGCATTGCGTAGACTTTCGGTCAAAGAAATTTTTTCTAAACTGTCGCCAAAACGGTATTCACGAAACTCACCCGTATGTTCATCGCCACTACCGGGATGTTTGCTTTTATGGTTTCCTGACCCACTGCGTTTTAAATCGCCAAAAATCGTATCCAGTGCTTGTTGACGAATGGCTCTCTCTGTTTTGGCGGTGATGCCCAAACCCGAACTCCCATCTTCCTTCGTTTCGTCCCGTATATAGCCTCTTTTTTTCAGGTCTTCAATGAAATCGTCGATGGTATAGGCCTCATCCGTTAGCTGATATTCTTTATCTAATTCCCGAAGCCAGTCGATCGCCTCATCCAAATCACCTGAAGTATGCACAATCAGCTCTTTGAAAATAGCAAAAAGCTTATCGAAAGGGCTCTGATTCTCAGGCTCATAGATTTTAAAATAGAAGGCTCTTTTATTTTCTTGACTCATGTCATGGGGTTGGGAAGCTTTATAGTAACGCTAATCTAGGCTTTTCTGTTTCATAAATGTAAAAATATGCAGGATGAGTTTGAATTCGGACTGGCAAAGTTTTTTAAGCGGCTTGAATTCCATATTTTTACCAGGCAAAATTATACCTATGAGCGTAGAAAAATTTCTTCAAATTGCCTTTAGTATAGGTAGCCGATATTACTTGGTGGCAGGAGTATACTTCTTGATTTTCTATGTCCTTTTTAGGAAGGCCTTATCCAGTAAAAAAATACAAGCCGCATTTCCTGCTAACAAGGATTATTTGCGTGAAATGGCTTATTCATTTGGGACCATAATTCTTTTTGCGGCCGTACCCATTTTCATTGTACAAAACCCTGCCGTAAGGCCCTATACGACGCTTTATGACCGAATGGATGAGATGGGTTGGGGCTATTATTGGTTCGCGTATTTGTTGATGTTTTTAATGCACGACACCTATTTCTATTGGGCTCATCGAATTATGCACCATCCAAGTATTTTTAAATGGGTGCATAAAGTACATCATTTGTCGACTAACCCTTCGCCCTGGGCGGCTTATGCCTTTCATCCTTTGGAATCTATCGTAGAAACGGGCATTTTTGCCCTATTTGTTTTTACGATTCCAGTGCATCAAAGTCACATATATTTGTTCTTCTTTTTCTCCATCATTTACAATGCTTATGGCCATTTGGGATGGGAATTATATCCAGCAGGTTTTTCTAAAACTTGGATTGGCAAATGGATTAATACTTCGGTAAGTCATAACCAGCATCATAAATATTTTAAAGGAAATTATGGCTTGTATTTGCTGTTTTGGGACCGGATTATGGGAACTTTACGCGAAGATTATGATGCGACTTTTGAAAAAGTAAAGCAAAAAAAATAAACCTATCTTATGAAATTTTTATCAACATTCCTTTTCAGCTTACTTCTGTGTCTGGGAGCATTCGCTCAAAACAAAAAATTTGATTTTATCGCTTTTGGAGATATGCCCTACAAATTGCCTGAAGATTATGCTCGGTTTGAAGGAGTGATCAACAAGATAAATCAAGAGAAACCTGTTTTTAGTGTTCATGTGGGAGACATTAAATCCGGGTCTACCCCATGCTCTACGGAGTACTTTTATAAAATACATCAGTATTTTGAAACCTTTGATCAGCCTTTGGTATATACACCTGGTGATAACGAATGGACGGATTGTCACCGCAAAGCTGCTGGAGAATATGATGCCAATGAACGCTTAAAAGAACTGAGAAAAGTGTTTTTTGCTAAGAAGGAAAGCTTTGGGAAGAAGAAGATTAAATTAGTTTCTCAATCTGAGAATCCTGCTTTTGCTAACTATGTTGAAAATAATGCTTGGGAATATGGCGGTATACAATTCGCGACGATTCACTTAGTGGGTTCAAACAATAATTTGAAAGGGGGAAATGCCGATAACACGGAATTTAATGATCGCGAAAAGGCCAATCAAGCGTGGTTGGAGGAAGTGTTTGCGAAGGCGAGCAATAAGAAAGGTTTGGTGTTTTTTACACAGGCCGACATGTTTTACCATGGTGCTGTTCCAACCGGATTTACTCAAATTGTAGAGAAATTAACAGCATTAACCCGTGCCTATGGAAAGCCTATTTTGTGGATCAATGGAGATTCACATCGCTTGATTATTGAGAAGCCATTGTTGATGCCAGATAAGAAGTCGACGATATTGAATTTTACGCGTTTACAAGTTTTTGGAGAGGCGGACATGGAAGCGGTTCGGGTGATTGTTGACCCTAAATCATCACAATTATTTTTGTTTGAACAATTGATGGTGGACTAAGGAGCGAGCATCGCATCTATTTGCTTGTTTATGGCTAAAGATAATTGCAGGGCTTCCATCAAAGGAAGTCCTTTTTTCATTTCAGGTCGCCGATGTCCTGTTGAGCCAAGCCAAGCATCCTTCATCAAATTATGTCGTTGCACAATGAGTTGATAGAAAGCTTGAGGGTCTTTCAGATTCGATAAAGCTTGGAGTATGGAGTTCGATTGAAGTATATTCTTTTGACCTAAGTGAAATAAAATTTGTTGGGCCATAAGCCAATGTCCCAAATCTCCCGGATGAACACCATCCTTCGCTAAAGCAAAATTTGGGTCTATCTTTTGTTGGTTCGATTGGTATTGTTTCATAGGAAAATGCACATCAATCACCTCCCAGTTTTTTTGTTGGATGAGCCATTCTGAATAGCGATCTAGTACTTGGGCATAGCCTAATTTTTTCCCCAATAATTCATCGTAAGGGGCGGGAGTCAAGTGTATGATTTTAGAACCCCGAGCTTCAATTTGGGCATGTAGCCAAGTAATGCCATCTTTAAATTTTTGAAAACGAAGGGAATCCAAAGGCAGGTAAATGCCATCATTCATGCCATAGGAAGCAAAAACAATATCGGGTTGGGTTTGAAGTAGCACACGGTCCAATCTTTCGTGTAAATCTGGCCTAGGAAATCGCCCATCGGCATGTCCTTCTTCTGACAAGCCTGAGACGGTTTCACTAGGTAAACCGGCATTGATGAATTCAATTTTATGTTGGGGAAAATGGGCCTTGTGGTAAGCTTCTATCGCCTGCACATAACCAGCAGCATAGGTGATGCTATTTCCTAGAAAAAGCACTCGTTTGACGGAGTCATCAAATAGCTGAGCTTGTAAACTACTCCATGAGCAAATGAAAAGTAAACATATCCAGGGCAATGGTGTCTTTTTTAGCCTCATTTTTTTCTGGATTTTGGAATGGGTAAAACTTGAATTTCGATATTTCTAAAATCGATTTCTTGGCCTTCGCTTTGCAGAGCAATATATCCCTCTTTCAATAATTTTCCATCAATTTTGATCGCAGGATCATAGCCATTGGCCACACCTCCACCAATTTGAGGTTGGGTATATTCCAATACCTTTTCTCCATTGATATAATGGCTTACTAAGGAATCTCCTAGTACTACGAGTTCGGCTTTTACCCATTGATCTCCTTCATAGGTCTTAGAACTAGAGTTAATGCAATGCCTCGGATCTTTTCTACCCTGATAAAATACATCCGTTCCGGGTGAGCACATATTTCCTGTGGGTCTAGGTTTTCCATCACCTAAGCCGGCCAAAAATTGCATTTCCACAGAAATTGGCCAATCCTGTTCTTTTGGCATGGTTTTGGGGTCTTGAGAGTGGAACATGACACCCGAGTTTTTTAAGGTATAATCGGGGGCATCTTTTCTCCAAATACCCGTAAATCGATACTCTAAGCGGAGTTTATAGTATGAAAACGGTTTTTTATAATACAAATGCCCATATCGATTATTAAAATGGTCGTATTGGTCATACCGCACTTTAATCATGCCATCTTCTACCCGGAATGTTTGACCGTAATTATCTCCCACTTCATGGTGGTATATTTTTACAGTCCAATCTTTGATGTCTTTCCCATTAAATAAGGAAACCCATTTTTCTTTTTTAGGCTTGAGACAAAAGGCATTAAATGCCAATAATAGGGCGATACATACTAGTGCTGTTTTGGACATCATTATCAGTTAATAGGTAAATAGAGCGAATGTCCAAATATATCAGATTCTTGAATAAAAAATTCGATTATTTTGTTTTTGTAACAGGGTTGACAGCGTTCCAAACGCTGGCAACCCTAGTCATTTTTCGGTTTAAATTCCTTTGATAAATGCCACTAAATCAGCCATATCCTGAAGTTTGATATTGGCATCTAATCCATTTGGCATGGCAGAAACCTTGGATGCGACTCTTGACTTGATGCGGTATTTCTCGATAACCTGTACGGCTCCCCCCATTTGTTTTAAACTTAGGGAATTATCATTTTCAGAAGTTATAATTCCGGATAGTCGGGTACCATCGGATAATTGTAAATCCCAGTTGCCATATTTATCAGCGATGGAGTTATTCGGGTTGATAATTTCAGTAATAATTGAAAGCGCATTTCTACTTTTCAACGTTGACAAATCTGGCCCAAATGCTACTCCAGCGACCCCTTTGATTTGATGGCAAACGGTGCAATTGCTCTTAAAAATTTCTTTGCCTTTTGCCGCATTTCCTGCCATATCAGCTGCAGGTAAATAGTTTTGTAAAACGGCTTTTCTATCCTCACTGATGGCCAAAACCTCACGCGCTAATTTTCGGATATTGGCATCATACGAATTCATTAGCTCTACCAATTGAGGCCACTCCAAATCTGACTTAGGGATATTTTTAGTAGCAATTTCCTTCAAGAGTGGAATCATGTATTTTTCATTCACAATTTGATACCGAATCCAAGCCTTACGAGAAGGCATTTTCATCTTGGTGTATACTTGATTGATCTGGGCTATTTCTTGAGTAGATATTTGATTAGGGAGCGCCTTGATACTAGCCAATTGAATGGATTCACTGGTAGAAGTACGAATGAATGAAATTAATTTGCTGGTGAATGCAGGATCCTTTGGTAAGCTTAATAAGGCTAAGGCATCCTCCTGGAATTTGGCATCTTGACTGCCTGAAAATTTAGCAAAAACCTCTTTAGCAAATGCTTTATCTGCCGGTAAACCTACCGCTTTAAATACCGCTATGATGGCATGGCGCATCTTAGCATCTGGGGAAATCATGAAGGATTTAGCGAGGGCATTTTTTTGCTTTTCATCCAAGTTAATTTTCTTTTCGGCATAATCAGCATAGGAAGCTAAACCTTTAAGTAAAGCTGCCTGCCACCAATCATTGCTTACTTGTAAATCGCTCGTTAATGCTAAGAAACTTATGTCTTGCTTTTTCATTAATGCCGCTGCGACATAGGCAAAGAAATTTTCTTTTCCCTCTGAAGGCTTATTCCCAAAGTTGGCAATCGCTCCTTTTAACAAATTTAATTCTGAGCCCTTTGATGCGGCAATAGCAGCTACGCCCACCCAATGGTCGTCAATATCTTGATTCAAAATAATACTTCTCAGAGCCACGGCTTCTGGAAAAGTAAAAAAGGCAGAAGAACAAAGCCATTGAAAACGAACGCGGGCATCCGTATCTTTAGCTGTTTCTATGATAGATTGGGTCAATGCTTTATCGGAGGCGAAAGCCGGTAAATGCCAATGCTGATCGGCAATTTTTAAAGCGTTTTCACGCACCCCGGCCGTTTTATTTCCTAATGCTCCCACCAAATCTGCTGGAGTCAATTTACCCCAATCAGATAATAACCATAAGGCCGGTACACTGGCTTCTGCCTCCTTATTGGCTATGATTTCTTGTAAAGCTGGTGCTACCGAGACATCTTTGCGATGGAACAACAAGCGCTGCGCAGTCTTTCTGAACCAACCATTGTCGGATTGTAAAAGCTCCACCAGCTTTTCGGAGGATTCTTTCGATAAACGTGTTTCATTCATCCAATTCATTCCTGCACTTCCTTTTTTAGTGATTCGATAAATGCGTCCCTTGGTTTTACCATTGTACAAGGCTCCGCTTTTATTCACTTCTTCCGACATCCACTCCGGATGCTCGATCAATTGTCGGTAATAGTCAATCACATATAAAGCCCCGTCAGGTCCTACATAAAAATTAACGGGTCTAAACCAGGGGTCTTTGGAAGCTAAAAATTCTTTTTTCTCCAATAGTCTTTTGCCAGAAAAGGTAGAACCTTTCGAATCAATGATATCGGCATGGACTAAATTATGTACTGGTTCGCCAACAAAAGTCACTTGACTAAAATCCTTTCCAAATGCACCTCCATCATACCAGGTGATGCCGCAACTTGATGTCACGACTCCCACATCGGTTAATAATTGATGATTGGGATTCTCTGAAATGGGATATACCTCACAAGCATCCCCATGATCGGGGATTTTTTCCATGGCTTCTGGTATAACTAAATTTGGGTTGGTGCTGGTATAGCGAGCATCCAATACTTCATGGTATAAATGATCGGCATTATCCGTATAAAATCGATGGCCCCAAGGGTCAAAGGTATGGCCGTATTGAGTTTCTCCTGACATGGATTCTAGTCCAAAACTATCTGGTTTGAAGCGCACATTTCGCCCATTACCATTTTTGGGAAGAATATTTGCCTTTGGATTTGAAGGATAGCGAATGTCACTTCCTTTATCCCCAAACAGGTATTCATAGGCAAAGGAATTGATGGATCCAGAGTGGCCTAAGTAAATCCAGTTGTCAAGACCAAACTTAGGCGTATTCATATTGTGTTGGGGATTGGACAAAGAAAACCCAGTTAAGATGACCTCTCTTTTATCCGCTTTATTGTCGCCATTGGTATCTTCGAAATAGAGGATATTAGGAGCATCAGCCACGATGATTCCCTTTTTCCATTTCATAATTCCCATGGGAAGGGTCAAACTGTCCACAAAAATCTCCGATTTATCTGGATAGCCATCACCATTGCTGTCTATAAGTTTACGCACTTGTCCCGTTTTACTTAAGTCCAAAGGGTAACCTGGCATTTCTAATACGAACCAGTTGCCATCTTCATCTATTTCCATAGCTACAGGATCAGTTACCAAGGGTTCTGCGGCGACCATTTCAATTTCAAATCCTTCCATGATTTGAAAATCATCAAGGGCTTTTTGGTGTTCTTTGGACAGCTTGGGAGCATTCTTTTTCTCAGTTGAACAAGCGAAAATGCTGAGACAAAGAGCAATGAATAATAAATTACGCATGGTGTTTTATAGGTTTAGTTATCGCAAGTTAGTGTATTTATTAATTTTTGATGAGTCTCAAAATCAAACAAAAAACAGAATTTATACAATATGCTAGATTTTATTATCAACATGTATAAATAGTTGTCTTTTGTCGGTCTTTGTCAGCATGTTACACCGTCATTTTGACAATTCACCTAGCTGCTTTATCCGTTTATCCCAAATTGGATGAAGGAAATAATCCTTTTGATTTACTTGTTAAAATAATTGTATACCCTAAAATCATGAGCAAAAAATCTACTTCAAAATCTAGCAGTACCGTAGGTATTGTATTCCTATTAGTTGGTGTCGTATTTTTTATTCGGCAGGCTGACTGGTTCTTATTCCCTGATTGGCTATTTACTTGGCCTGTCATCTTGATCATTGTGGGATTAGTTTCTGGTATTAGTAGTTCTTTCCAAAGGACTGGTTGGATTTGGCCAGTATTAATAGGCGGGGCCTTCTTGGTAGACCGAGAATTTATGGATATTGATATTTTTGAGTATACCTTACCTATCGTATTTATCATTGTCGGTATTTCTTTGATTCAGAAGTCGAACCGTAAGAAAAATAAGGACTCATCCGGCTCAGACATGGAAAATGATTCCTTTTCATTTGATAAATCAAATACCCATTTTTCTATCAATGATGACCCATTTTTAGCGGTATCCGTAGTTTTTAATTCGAGCACTATTCAGGCTACGAGCAAAGAATTTAAAGGAGCCAATTTGACCAACATTGTAGCGGGTTTGGAAATTGATTTTAGCCAAGTTTCATTCGAAGGAGAATCGGCAAGTATTGAATTAACTCAAATCATGGGAGGGACTACTTTATATGTGCCTGCACATTGGGAAATTAGGCAGCATTACACAACTTTATTGGCAGGTTTTGAAGATAAAAGAAAGACTTTTGGTAATAATATAGAAGGTGAGAGGAAGATTTTACGTATAAATGGCTTTCAAGTTTTGTCAGGAATTCAAATTAAAGATATCCGTTAAGTATACGTTTTTTGGCTGCAGGAAGGTATTTTCATAAGTTTAAATTCGTTTTTTGGAGACTCTTTTTTTCAAAAAATTAGCTAAAAAGGGTGATTTTCTCATAAATAGTGTAATTTCGCTTTCCATTGAACCTATTTAACTATGAAAATTTTATACATACTGGCACTTATGGTGCTAGGTCAAGGAGCTTTCGCGCAGATTACTAGCTCAGAATTTATTTACGATAAGGCGCCATTTCCAGAATGTCATGCCTCCACCATTGAAGAGACCCCCAAAGGCTTAGTTACGGCCTGGTTTGGAGGAACCGAAGAGCGTAATCCAGATGTAGGAATTTGGGTGAGCAGAATGGTGAATGGTAAATGGACGGCTCCGGTAGAAGTAGCTAATGGGGTTCAAAATAGTACCATTCGCTATCCCCTTTGGAACCCCGTTTTATTCCAAATGCCTGCCTCAAAAGGAGGAGAGTTATTATTATTCTATAAAGAAGGACCTACCCCTAGAGATTGGTGGGGTATGATTAAGCGCTCGAAAGATGGCGGTATAACTTGGTCAAATGCTGAACGATTGCCACTCGGTATTTTAGGTCCGATTAAAAATAAGCCTGTAATGTTGAAGGATGGCACCTTGCTTTGTCCAACTAGTTCAGAGGACAATGGCTGGCGCGTTCATTTTGAAATGACCAAAGATGGGGGTCGTACCTGGTCACGCACCGATGCCATAAATGATGGAAAAGAGTTTTCTGCCATTCAACCGAGTGTCTTGTTTTTAAAAGACGGACGTTTACAAATTCTTTGTCGGAGTAAGAATGGATTTATTTTAGAGGCATTTTCTTCGGATCAAGGTAAAACCTGGACAGCTTTAAAGGCCATTTCGCTTCCAAATCCCAATTCTGGAACTGATGCAGTAACCTTAAAGGATGGCCGTCAAGTATTGGTTTATAACCATGTGACTAAAGAATCTCAAGAATGGGGAGGTAAACGTTCTCCTCTAAACGTAGCAATTTCTTCGGATAGTAAAACTTGGAAAGAATTGGCTGTATTAGAAACAGAGCCTAAGGCTGAATTCTCCTACCCAGCAGTGATCCAAACGAAAGATGGTAAGATACATATTACCTATACATGGAAGCGAGAGAAGATTAAGCACGTTGTGATCACTTTGTAATATGACACTACCTATTCTTGATCTTAGCATCATTGTAGTTTATTTGCTCTGCATGGTGGCCATAGGTATTTATTTTTCAAGGAAAAATAATAGTTCCGAGCAATTTACAACGGCTTCAGGCCAAATTCCTGGCTGGGCTTTAGGTTTAAGTTTTTACGCTACTTTTTTAAGTGCCATCACTTTTTTGGGTGACCCTGGGAAATCATTTGGGTCAAACTGGAATCCTTTTGTCTTTAGTTTATCCATTCCATTTGCGGCCTGGGTTTCCACCAAGTATTTTGTTCCTTTCTACCGTAACTCGGGAGAAGTTAGTGCCTATACGCACTTAGAAAAACGTTTTGGAGCCTGGGCAAGGACCTACGCCATGGTCTGTTTCATCATGACGCAATTGGCCAGGATGGGTACTATTTTTTATGGAATTGCCTTGACTATCAATGCCCTTACGGGTGTAGATATGCGCTTGATTATCATCGTTTCTGGTTTATGCATCATTTTTTACACCGTTCTAGGTGGCATGGAGGCAGTTATCTGGACGGAAGTAATTCAGGCCATTTTAAAAACCATGGGTGCACTGATGATCGTTGGTATTATTATTTACCAAACAGGTTTTTCCAAGGTTATCGAAGTTGGGATTCGCGATGATAAATTTAGTTTAGGAAGTTTTGATCCAGATTTTAGCACCAGTTCCGTATGGGTGGTTTTGTTGTATGGTTTCTTTATCAATTTGACCAATTTCGGAATTGATCAAAACTACATTCAGCGATACCATACAGCAAAAGATGCCAAAGAAGCGGCTAAAAGCATTTGGTTATGTGTATTTTACTTTGTTCCAGTTTCTTGTTTGTTCTTTTTTATTGGAACAGCGCTCTATACTTTTTACATGGAAAATCCAGCCTTGATTTTGGAATTAAAGCAGCAGGTTTCCGCTGAAAAAAGTATTGCCCTAGATGCCCTAAAACCGGCTGATTATGGGGATCGTGTTTTGCCATTTTTCATGAAGACACAGATTCCAAAAGGTTTGTTGGGTTTATTGATGGCGGCTCTGCTATCAGCAGCTATGAGTACCATGAGTAGCGGTATGAATAGCTCGGCTACCGTATTTTTAAAGGATATTTATTTACGGTATGTTCAAAAGGATTTACCAGCAGCTAAGCAATTGAAAGTATTGCATATCGCTACGGTGATTATGGGCTTATTGGGTATCACCTTTGGCATTAGCATGATAGGCGTCAAAAGTCTCTTAGATGTTTGGTGGAAATTATCAGGGATATTTGCAGGGGGTATGTTAGGGATTTTCTTACTAGGTTTTTTATCAAAACATGTGGAAAATTTGGCGGCCAAAATTGGGGCCATTGCCGGCGTGGCCATCATTGCTTGGATATCTTTTAAAGATAGTTTCCCAGAAGCGTATAGAAGCCCCTTTGATTCTAAAATGACCGTCGTATTGGGGACCATTTCCATCATATTAATCGGTCGCCTTGTTCAAAAATTTGTTAGTAAAAAGTAAAAATGATGCAGCAGAAATTACCGAAGGGTTTCGTACCCGTGATGATAAGTAGCTTCAAAGAAGACCATTCTTTGGATTTGGAAGGAATAGCCCGTTTAACGGAAATGTATATTCAAACAGGTTCAGTTGGCCTATTTGCTAATTGTTTGTCGAGCGAAATGTATGAATTAACTCGTGCGGAGCGCTTAAGTTTAGTCGAAACTGTTGTGAAAACGGCAGCAGGAAGAGTGCCAGTAGTGGCTACGGGAACGCTAGGAGATAGTATCGAGGAAATGGCAGATTTTTCTAAAGCTATTTATGCTTTGGGAGTGGATGCTGTGATTGTATTAAATAACTTGATGGTGAAGGAAGATGAGTCAGATGCGGAGTTTTTAAAGCATATGCACCATTTCATGGATTTGACACCAGGAATTCCCTTTGGCATATATGAGTGCCCTGTACCTTACAAGCGCTTGATTAGTCAAGAGGTATTAGAAGATTTATTACCGTCAGGACGTTTGGTATATCATAAAGACACCTCCTTGGATTTAGCTAAGGTTGCCTTACGTATTCGTACTGCTCAGGGTTATAATTTTGGTTTATACGATGCCTACATGGGTCATGCTGTCTCTGTATTAAAGGCAGGTGCCATGGGATTGTCTTGTATTCAAGGGAATTATTTTCCAGAGCTGATCGCTTGGCTATGTGCCAACTTTAATACACCTGGAAAAGAAGATCAAGTGGCCACTGTACAAAAGTTCTTTATCGACAATATGGACGTGATGCATACGGTTTATCCAACCAGTGCTAAATATGTATTACAAAAAAGAGGCTTCCCCATTCGTTTAGCTACCCGCCGTGATGTAGGTAAATTAACGCCGAAGGAAACCTCTGCTTTGGATAAACTAATCCAGGATTATTTGGCTTTGCCTATGGTAAAAAGTCTGGATTTTGGGCCATTAGTTTAGCGTGATTGAATGAATTTGGCTACCGTTCCCATGGGGGCAATCCAAATACCATTAGCTGGATTATTGGCATATTCCATGAGTTTTTTGAGCATACTGAGTCGGGTAGTTTGATTACCCGACTCATTCATTTCATGACCAGCCAATACCAACCATTTTCCTGAATTTCTAGCCTCTTCAATCAAAGGTAAGATTTGTTCAAAATCTTGTCCATCCATTTCTATACCCGTCAGTTGAGCAAAATTATGGTAAGTAGGGTCGTTGGGCGCTTCGCTTTTCCATAACCTGCCTAATAAAAAATGCTTGGCTATGAGTGGCACATAGCTTTGCGTTTGAGCGGCATTCCCAATAAAGGTTTGTCCGCATGGATAGGCAAAAACTTCGGCTTTTACCCCGAGGTTCTTTTCGATGGAAACATTGCAATCTAATATGTCCTTCTCCATTTTTTCTAGGGTATAGTTTTCTAGTGCATTGCTTCTAGACCAAGTAAATATTCCTGTGCAAGGGTGGGAAGTACTGTGGTTCCCTATTTCGTGTCCTGCAGCAACCGCTTTCTTCCAAGCTGCTAAGTTTTTTTCCATGGCACCAGGGTTAAGGAAAAAAGTAGCTTTTACGCCGTATTGGTTGAGCAGCTGTGTACCATGAATTACCTGACTAGCACGGGCATCATCAAAACTGAGGCTCAATGCCATCTTTTTACCTTGGGGCCAGGTAAAATTTTGAGCAAAAGAAGGAATAGCCACTAAGAGGGCTATTCCCAAAAGAAGGTGAGGGATTTGTTTCATGTTATGGTTTAGGTGTTTCAAGTGGAATTTCTTGTCCAAATCGTTTATGAGAACTTTTGATTTCATCGTGCGAATTGGAAGCGATAAATGCCAATACGGCGATGAATGCCAAGACGATACCTAGGTTTTTCGCATAGCTTTTCCATGAAATAGAGTAATTTTCAAAGCTAAGGTCTACGCGATTAATTAAATATAAAATGATACCAAAATTGACAAGGTATAAATATTGCTCAATACGGTAGGTACTTAAGAATGCCCCGGTGATCATGATGCTTAATAACATGTAAAGACCAAAATGACCGATGAAGAATTTTCTGATATCCTCATAGGTTAAGGACTTGGATTTGGCATGCACATTGATCCAATATATTCCAGCAAATAGGATTAATAATAGGGAATCCCATCGAACCGATAGTTCCATGGCCTGATCGGAGGATTGGAGTAAAGGGGTAATGGTTTTCTCCAAACGGTCCATACGGAAATTTTGTTGCCACATGGTAAAGGGAATAATCAGCACTAACATCAGTATAGGAAACCATTGTTTAGTATACTTTTCCTCGCTTGTATCTTCCCAATGGGAAGTAAACGTACCATAAGCCATACCTATTCCACCAAAGAAACCGAGCGAATACTCCATCACATTCCAGAAATTGAATTTTATTTCGGAAACATGTCCTAATACTTGTAAGAAATTACCAAAAGCAAAACCAAAGCCTCCGCCTAGTCCGGCAAATAGCGCTACCCGAAGGGCGGAATATTGTTTGGTGCGAAACATGAACCAGGTAAGTGCGGCAGCCATTCCTAAAACACCTGCCCAAGATTCATCTCTTGGTGGAGTCATTAGCCATTCATATTGTTGGATGATGAAAAAGTAAAATAAGATAGCTCCAACAACCATTTCAACTAAAAGCTGAGGCCAGGCAACTGGGCTTTTACTTGAGTTGGATAGGCTAAGTCCAAATAAACCTCCACCAATAAAACCATAAAGCCCTCCGATAACAAAAAGGGAAATTAAGCCATAATAGACATTGATAAATTCTGTATCTCGGCCGTAACCTACTACCAGGCCATAGCTCATCACGCCACCAATTCCCCAACCCATGGCTCCCGAAACGATAATTTGAAAAGCCTTAGAAAACCAGTCTTGTCGTTTGGCTACTAGTAAAATTGCGATGGACCCAATGGAACCAGCCCAGGCAGCACCATGTTCATGTCCAAACTGGCCACGTATAGCCCATGCCGTTCCTAAAGACATCCCTACTGTCAGTAGAGATAATAATAATTTTTTGTTGTTCATTGTTTGATAGGTTTAGAAAATGTTAACAGAATATTCAGGTATTAATTGAATTCCTTCGCATACTGAAAAGGAGTTTTACCAGTGGTTTTTTTAAAGGCTTTATTGAAGTTGGTGAAATTATTGAAGCCCGATTCATAACATATTTGGGTTACCAGAAATTGATTTTCCTTAATCAATTTACAAGCGTATTCAACCCGTATTTCATTTAGGAAGCTGGCGTAGTTTTTCCTGGTTTTGGTCTTAAAATACCGACAAAATGACAAGGGACTTAAATGGGCAATGCTGGCAATTTCATCAATACTAATCTTTCTTTTGAAATGCTTAACGGAGTAATTATAGATTAAATTTAGGCGTTCTGTTTCTTTTTCGCTGGTAGAATTTTCTAGGATACCCATGGAAAGAATTTCCCTTTCTTTACTCATGGAAAGTAGATCTAAAATTTGATACAAGTGTAAAACTAGGTTATCATTTTCATTGTCTAGGATAGAATTCATCCGACAAATAATTTGTTTTTTGGTTTCACCTTGTATGCGGATTCCTTTTCTAGCTTCTTCTAATAATTGAAAAATAAATCGATTTTCGTGTAGTTTAAGGAATGAATTTCCAAATAAATCAGGGTTAAAATGGATAACCAGGGCGCTAGCTTTTAGGTCTTCGTCGCCTTGGAAATACACGTTATCACTTCGTAAATAGTGTGGACAATTGGAGCCAATTAAGAGTAAATCGCCATCTTGAAATCGTTGAATACTATCACCCACAAACTGGGTTCCAGTTCCTTTTTCAATTAATAACAATTCGATTTCCGGATGGTAATGATACTTGTTAAAAAAGTAATTAACTATGTCCCGACGAACACTAAATGAACGCAGTGGTTGGTTCGAAACTTTAAGTAAATGAGCCTTCATTGAATTATTAAAGTTGTTAATTTGGAGGTATTGGAGCTATTATGCTAGAATAGTTGTGCTATTTGACAAATTTATTTAATTATTCATCCATTTTAATGCATTTTTTTGTTAAAAATTTAAACCTGTTTACCGATTAATATCTTTTGTTAACCAAATCAATTCAATTATGAGATTAAATTTTACAGTAAAAATGCTGCGGCATTTTCTATTTGTAGCGGTCATGATAGCCGGGTGCTATTCAGCTGCTGTCGCTCAGTCCAGACTGATTACTGGTAAGGTTACTTCCAGTCAGGATGGTACGGAAGTTCCAGGTGTAAATATTTCACTGAAAGGAACTACGAAAGGAACAACCACTAATTCATCTGGAGCTTACTCCATAGAAGTGAATGGAACGAATCCTGTTTTGGTATTTTCATTTGTAGGTTTTGATACGCAAGAGATTCGTATCGGAAGTCGTAGTGTATTAGACGTTTCATTATCTTCTAGCACTGCATTACTAAATGAAGTGGTAGTTACAGCCTTGGGTATCAAGCGTGAAGAAAAGTCGCTAGGCTACTCGGTAGGTAAAGTGGCAGGAAAAGATATCAGCCGCGTTGTAAACGAAAACGTTTTGAACTCTTTATCTGGTAAGGTTGCGGGTGTGAGTATCAACTCTACAGGAGGTACAGGTTCTTCTGTTAGTATGATCATTCGTGGTGCGAAATCATTGAGCAATGACAACCAGCCATTGTTTGTGATTGATGGTGTGCCAGTAATTAACTCCTTGAATAACGTAGGTCAAATTGGTAATGATAACCGAGTGGATTATGGAAATGCAATTTCTGACTTAAATCCGGAGAACGTAGAAAGTGTATCTGTATTGAAAGGACCAAGTGCGGCGGCCTTATATGGCTCACGTGCAGGAAATGGTGTGGTGTTAATCACCACTAAAAATGGAGCAAAGGCAAAGAAAATGACGGTAAATATTACTTCAAATACCGTATTTGATCAACCTTTCAAATTTTTGAAAATGCACTCGAAGTTTGCAACGGGTGTACTTCCATTTACTCCAGACAATAACCCATATCCAGGAGGAATTTTAAAGATTGAAGAAGGATCTGCTGGAGGTATTGGACCTGAGTTAGATAAAGGTTACACAGCTATTCAATGGAATAGTCCTAAGGGAGCCGATGGAAAACAAATTCCTACCGAATTGAAATCGTATGCCGACAATATTAAAAATTTCGTTCAAACAGGTATCACCACTACAAACGGTGTTTCTGTGACCAATGGAAATGATGTAGCCAACTATCGTTTGACTTACTCTAACATGTCTAGCCGTGGAATTATTCCAGGTTCTGATTTATTCAAGAACTCTTTATCGGCTGCTTCATCTTTCAAATTGTCAGACAAATTGAGATTGAGCGCTAACATTGATTTGAGCAGAAATAACTCCAATAACCGTCCAGCTAGTGAAAGAGGAGCTAACCCATTGCAATGGGCTTATGCCGTTTCTCCGCACATCAACATCATGGATTTGAAAGATTACTGGGTTCCAGGTCAAGAGGGATTACAACAGAAATCTCAGGCTATTGGAAATTATAATAATCCATGGTTCTTAGCTTATGAAGTGAAAAATGGATTTGAACGTAATCGTGCTTTTGGTAATGTTAAATTAGACTACCAGATCACGAAAGAATTAAGTTTCATGGCTCGTTATGCTTTGGATACTTATGGTGAAACACGCGAGACAAAAATTTCTAAATCCTATACTGGTGAAAAAAATGGTGCCTATGGTATCATGAATCTAGACCGCTATGAGCGTAACGTAGACTTCTTAGCTACTTGGACTAAGCCAGTGGAAGATTTCCAATTATCTTTCTCCGTGGGAGCCAATGCTAGAACATCTAAAACGATGGACGTAAGCACATCTTCTAGAGGAGGTACAGGCTTGATTATTCCAGGTTTATTTACTCTACAGAACATTGCTAACACGAATATCAACTATTCTAGTTTCCAGACTAAGAAAGTGGTGTACAGTGCTTATGGTATGGCGAACATTGGCTATAAGGACATGGTTTATTTGGATTTGACTGCTCGTAACGACTGGTCAAGTACATTGCCAGTAGAAAATAGATCTTATTTCTATCCATCAGCTTCTTTGAGTGTCTTGTTGAATGAAGCATTTGCTATTCCAAATGACAAGATTGATTTATTGAAAGTAAGAGCAGGTGTGGCGCAAGTGGGTAATGATACCAATCCTTATGCCTTGATCAATACACTTCAAAATGCTGAGGCATGGGGTTCTTTAACTCGTTTAGGAAAATCAGGTTCTATCTTATTACCAGATTTGAAGCCAGAAATTTCTACTTCGTATGATTTAGGAGCTGATTTGACGATGTACAAAAATCGTTTGAGATTCTCAGGAACATATTATACCGTAGAAAATCGTAACCAAATTATCCCGACTACATTACCTTCTTCTTCAGGTTTTACTTCGAAGAACATCAACGCAGGTTTGTTAGTATCTAAGGGTATAGAAATAACAGCGGGTGGAACGCCAATCGACAAGAATGGTTGGAGATTAGATTTAACGGCTAACTTCTACAAGAACGAAACTACGATTAAAGAGCTTTCACAAGGTTTGAATTTCTATACACTTTGGACAGATGCTAAAGGTGGTGCATGGACTTACGTAGGAGATAAGATTGGAGATATTTACGATGCGGAAATTGTGACGGTAAAAGATCAATCATCTAAGTATTATGGATATCCAATCTTGGATTCAGATGGTTCTTGGCAGTCGGTGAACGCTAGTAATACACGTACTAAGATTGGAAACTTTAACCCAGATTTCATTTTAGGTTTACAGACTTCTTTATCTTATAAGAACTTTAGTTTAAATATGACTTTCGACTGGAGAAGTGGTGGGGACTTTGTTTCTCAAACTTATCGTTATGGAGAGTCTGATTTGAAATCTCAACGTTTCTTAGACAACTTGATTAATCCAAATGGATTAACGGGAGATGCATTACGTAATTTTTTAGTAGCTAACCAAGATAAATATATCCGCATCAACCAAAATGGTTATTTCCCAATCGTTGGTGGACCTACTAAGGAATATGGTGGATACCCATTTGAATATGGAGGAAAAACCTATCCTAATGGTGTGTTTAACCCAGGTGTAATTGCCATTTATGATGGTAAAGGAAACATTACAGGTTATGAGGAAAATTTAGGTGGTCCTAATACCCGTATTTTACCATACGGAGATAATTATCCATGGAGCTTTACTCGTGCAGCTACTTTCGATGCTTCTTTCGTGAAGTTGAGAGAGATCTCTTTAGGATATGAGCTACCAAGTAATTTTGTTAAGAGCTTAGGTTTGCAAAGTGCTAACTTCTCTGTTTATAGCCGTAATATCATTTTATGGACGGCTTCTAAAATTGGTATAGATCCTGAAACAGCTTTCCAGCCACAAGCAGGAGCACAAGCGGGAACCCAATTTAAGCAAGGAATTGAGCGCTATAATGTTACTCCTTGGGTTATCCCAGTAGGATTTAAACTTGGTTTGACATTTTAATCAAAGCACCTTAAAACATTAAAATCATGAAAATAAGATTAATAAAAGCTGTCGCCTTCACCCTATTAACCGGAGTATTTTTCTCTTGTGAAGACTTGACAAAAGTGAATATAAATCCAAATGGAGTTCAGCCAGAGGTTGTAAATCCTAATTTGGTTATGCCAACCGTGTTAACGGAAATGTCCAAGGCTTATGTAAACCTAGGATATCAAGATATTGCAGGTGTGGTTCAACATACGCAAAAAGATGCTTGGTCATCAGGTCATAATGATTATGACTGGGGTGGAAACCAAAGTTGGTCTGGTTACTATGATATTTTACGTAATAACGACTTATTGTATAACCGTGCCCTAGCCTTGAATTGGGAATTCCAACAAGGAGTGGCTTTAGTCAATAAAGCATTTATGTTTGGTTTGATTACAGACCTTTGGGGAGATGCTCCTTATACGAATGCTTTGAAAGGAGAAACGGGTGGAGCTGATAATATCCTACCTGCATATGATTCTCAAGAGGTTATTTACACGGGTATTTTAGCGGATTTGGAGAAAGCAAATACCTTGTTATCTAAGCAAAAAAGCGAGTATTCGAACATCGTGGATAACGTGGATGTGATTTATTCAGGTGATCCTACTAAATGGCGTAAATTAGCCAACTCTTTGGCTTTACGTTATTACATGCGTATTTCTGCAAAGAAACCTGATGTAGCTAAAGCGGGTATTGAGAAGATTGCAAAAAATCCAGCGAACTATCCTGTGATTTTGACTAACTCTGACGATGCAACCATGGGTTTTCCAGGAACATCAGATGGTACATCTTGGCCAGCTAATGCAGTATATGATGTGAGTGGTAGTAATTACCGTCGTATCAAAATGGCGAATACATTTGTGGAATATTTACAAACAGTTAAAGATCCTCGTTTAGGAATTTGGGCTGCTAAAGTGGAAATTCCATTAGTAGTTGATGCAAGTCTTCCAGCCAAAACAGATAAGATCATTGACGGAAAGCGTTATTTGTCTCCTGATGTAGTAGGTAATTCTAAAGTAGATACGGATCAAGAATATGTAGGTTTACCTACCTCTTTTTCTCAGTTACCATCTGCTTATAACATGAACCCTACACCAGGTCAAACCTCGTTTAACCCTCACGTTTCATTCTTAGCTCCAATGTACAAAAATGCCTCTGGACCTTTGTTGAGAGCTCGTTTAGTATCTGCAGCGGAAGTAAACTTTATCTTAGCGGAAGCGGCATTAAAAGGCTATTCAGTAGGTGATGCCAAAACTTTCTATGAAAATGGAGTAAAAGCTTCATTGACTACTTGGGGAGTAGGTTCTACTGCTTCAGCTTATTTGGCTAATGCTGGTGTGGCGTATGCAGGAACGGTAAAGCAAGTGATTGAGCAAAAATGGATTGCTAGCTGGACTGCCGCTACGGAGGCATGGTTCGACTTCCGTCGTACAGGTTTCCCAGAATTAAAGGCGGGTCCTGTGGCAAAGCGTCAAGCAATTCCTGTTCGTTTCTATTACATGCAGGATGAGTTACGTATCAATGCAAAAAATACATCTGCTGCTTTGGATAAATTAGAAGTGACTAATTATTCACAGGCTGATGGTAAAAACAGTGCTTGGTCTAAGCCTTGGGTAATCCAAGGAACGGGTAAGCCATATTAAGAATTTTAAGGGGCCTCTCTCGGGAGGCCCTTCAAAAAATTAGATGCTCTAATCTTCTGTTAACCAATGAAACTATATACACCTCTAAACCTTTTAATACTTTTATTTTTAAGTTTATTTACTCAAGCGACTGCTCAAACCTTACGGGTGGGGGCAGCCGTTCGAGTTATTACTCCAAACCCTTTACTTCCCGTGTCGGGGGGTATAGGCACTCCCAAACCTAGCATAGAAAAGAAGGGTGATTTATTTGCCCGTGCCATGGTTTTTGAACAAGGAAATACCCGTTTTGCGATTGTCAATGTTGATAATTTAGGGTGGACCTCTGTTCTTGGAAATAAATCCAGAGCCCTTATCAAGGGAATTGCCCCAGAAAATATATTAATTGGTGCTACGCATACACACTCCGCCCCAGATGCTTATGGTTTTCCAGATGCTACTGGAAAAAATTATGCCGATTTAAAATACCTAGATTTTTGCGTTCAGCAAATTGCTGATGCAGTAAATGAAGCCATATCAAAATTAGAACCTGCTGCTTTAAAAGTGAATGTGGAGGAAGCAAAAGGAAAGATTGCCTATAATTATTATGCTCCTGCTTTATATGATCCACGCTGTGGGGTTATTCAGGCCATTGCTACTTCGGGTGCCCGCCAAGGGAAGGCCATTGCTACCTTAGTTAATTATGCCGTTCACCCAGAAGTACTCGGAAGTGGTCGAGGCATTTTAAGTCCGGATTTATGCGGACCTTTATACGATAGAATTGAAGCCCAAGCAGGAGGTGTGGCTCTGTTTATGAATGGAGCCCAAGGAGGTATGGTCACAGCAGATACCCGTTTGGAATATGGGAAAGAAGGTCAAAGTAATCAAAAAGAAGCCAATACCTGGGAGGAATGCATTCGGATAGGGGAGTTGTTGGCTGCTGAGGCATTACGAATTATAAACAAAGCCCCTGTTTTAGATTCTCCTTCCATTTATTGTACATCAAAAATGATTGAACTTCCTGTGGATTCGGAAATTATGCGCTATATTTTGACAAATTCACCTTTGAAATACGAATACAAAAAACCTAATACGGTTAGTACACAATTGAATCTATTGAACATTGGGCCCGCACAGATTTTAACGGTTCCAGGTGAGGCTTTGCCCAATGTAGGTTATTATGTAAAACGTCACATGGCTACTAAAATGCCCTTTTTGTTTGGACTTACCAATGACGCTTTTGGATATATGTTGGCCAAGGTGGACTATAATAGCTTCAAACGCTATGATTATGTCACCCGTACTAGTTTAGGTGAAATGACCGCAGAAATTTATATGGACCAGGCCTTACAACTAATTCAAGCTAGTCCAAAACCTAGTACGAAGTAAAATTTAAAACGTTTTGATTTATCTTAGCCAAGTTATTTTTGGCTATTTCCCTTTTCTAAACCTTGTGTTTTATCATATGAAAAATTTAGGACTACTTTTATGGGCTTTCGTGGCATCCAGCATGGTATTTACTACTGTAGGTGCTCAGCAGTTAGAACCTACTTACGCAGAAAAATTAGGCTATCCAAAGGGTAAAAAAGTAGTCATTTTTCACGTGGATGACTGCGGGATGTCCTATTCCTCCAATCAAGGGGCTTATAAATCCATAGAACAGGGAGTCGCTACATCTTGCAGTATCATGATGCCTTGTCCATGGGCCGCTAGTTTTATTCATTACATCCAAAAAAACCACCCCAATTTAGACGCAGGTTTACACTTGACCTTAACTTCGGAGTGGAAGGATTACCGTTGGCCGGCATTATCTGGTTTTCAACAAGTACCTACCTTAAGTGATGGGGATGGTTGCCTTTGGCATAGTGTGGAACAAGTGATTAAAAATGGTAGCCCAGATGAAGTAGAAAGGGAAATTAGAGCGCAAATAGAACGTGCCACTCGCTTGGGTTGGAAACCGACCCACCTAGATTCACATATGGGTACCTTATTTGCCTATCCTCCTTTCTTGGAGCGGTATTTAAAAGTGGGAATGGAATTAGGGATTCCTGTTATGTTCCCTGGAGGTAATAATAAAATGTTGATTGAATCTGTGAATAAGCCTTATATCAAAAAAATGAAGGCAGAAGGCAAGTGGAAAGAAGGAATGCCTTTACCTATGGCCAAATTTGGTTTAACGGACTTAGTGACTGAATCCAAGAAGATTGGTGAAATGCTTTGGAAAGCAGGATTACCCGTATTGGATGATTTACACTCAGATAGTGGAGATTGGAAACCAGAAGGTAACCCTAGCCCGGCGGAGTGGGGAAAATACAAAGCAGATCAGTGGATTTACCAATTGGAACACATGAAGCCTGGCGTAGCCATGTTGATCGTACACAGTAGTGATATCACTGAAGAATTTAAATTTATCAGTGGTTCTGGAGGTTCTCGATTAGCTGATATGAACTCCATGATGCATCCAGATTTAAAGGCCTATATAGAGAAAGAAGGTATCATTTTAAGTACTTTCCGGGAGTTAATGGAGCGCCGTAAAAAAGTAAAATAATCACATGAAATTTATTAAAATACTATTGGTTTTGTTAGTGATTTCTCTTCAATCACTAGCTCAAAGTTCGGCTATTGTCAAGTCCATGCTTATTTTCCCAGGACAAGACAAGCATGTCCATGGAAGTAGCTTGGTTCGTTTGCCTAATGGCGACTACCTGTCGGTTTGGTTTTATGGAAGTGGAGAAAGAACTGCCGACGATGTTAAATTAATGGGTTCTCGACTAAAAAATGGGGATTCTAAGTGGAGTGAACCCTTTTTAATGGCCGATACACCCCATATTCCAGATTGCAATCCGGTTCTATTTTTAAACAGGGAAGATAAACTGTTCTTAGTATGGATAGCAGTTCAAGCTAACCAATGGGAACAATCAGTTTTGCGCGTGCGGACATCCACGAATTATTCCAAAGATGGCGCACCAGTCTGGGAGTGGCAAGACAATATTTTGTTAAAACCAGGCAATGATTTTGCTAGCGAAGTGAGTAAAAAATTGAAACAATTACCCGAGCATCATATTGGTTGGGCAGGCTATGCTCCGAAATATGATGAAATGATTTCCAAGGCGAGTGCAGATCCAGTGAAAAGAAGTTTTGGATGGATGACGCGTATCAAACCGCTCATATTGGACAATGGACGTATCATATTGCCTTTGTATTCCGATGGTTTCAATTTCTCTTTGATGGCTATTTCGGATGATCAAGGACTAACTTGGCGGCCAAGCTTGCCATTGGTCGGTCGTGGACCCATTCAGCCGGCTATTGTGAAAAAAAAGAATGGCAACCTTTTGGCATATTTACGTGATAGCGGGGATAATCCTCCGCGAGTACATATGAGTGAGTCCACAGATCAAGGGGAAAGTTGGTCTCCCTCGGTGAAAACAGATATCCCTAATACCGCCAGTGTAGAGCTTCTAGTGCTGAAAGACGGTCGCTTGGCATTTTTAGGAAATGATATTATTGATGGGCGGTACCGCCTAGGCTTGTTTTTATCTGATGATGAAGGGAAAACTTGGAATTGGAAGACCTACTTAGAAAATGTAGCTCCGGGAAAAGGTAGTTTTTCTTATCCTTGTATGACTCAAAGTCCTGATGGTCTTTTACATATTTCATATTCTTCTCACCTAGAGAAAGATCAAAAATCCATCAAATACGTGGTCGTGGATCCACAGAAAATCAAATCCGAGTAGTGAATTTAAACCTAAACCTATAAAATGAAAATCAGTAAATTAAATGGATTAATGTATGTGTGTCTATTATTGGCCACACATTTGACATGGGCTCAAAATAAAGCCAAGCAGCCTGTATATCAAGACACTCCTTTTTGGCAGGATTATAGTGTCAAATATTATCTCGCTAAAGATCAGTCAATTGATTTAAATGCGAGCTATTCCGATAGAAATGGTAATATTATTTTGTTTGGATCTACAGGAACTCTTTTGCCACACGATGGGCAGTTTTTGTATCCTGGGACTTTGATAAAAGACACTAAATACCGGACCAGCGCGCCTAAACGAATGGCAGCATTGACCTCGTATCAGAAGCAATTTGTTTTGATAGATGATAAGGCCATTTTAAGTCACGCTTTTGCAGGTAGTATTTATTCAAAACATGAATTAGCTAAGGCGAATCAAGTGGTTGGAGGTAAAGACTTTGCCTTTTTAATTTCGGATGGAATAAGTATACATTGGGTGAAAGATTCTAAAACCTTTTTCAAAGGAGATTTATCAGGGGATCAGGTATTGGATATGAAATATCAGGCTTCTAGCCAGACGTATTTTATATTGGGAAAACAAGGCTTGTATCAATTTACTCCAGCTTCAAGAAGTATTTCTAAACTTATCGCTGGTGGACCATTCACGGCTTTTGATATAGCTGAAAATTCGACCAAGGCTTATGTGGGGACTAATTCGGGCTATCAGGTGCTTGATATTTCCTTGAAACAAGTGGGCGAAACGCAACAAAAATTACCTTGGACTGAAATTACGGCCATTAAAGTGATTGGAGATAAAGTCTGGTTTGGTTCTTCCAAAGGCGCTTTTGCTTTGAAGAAAGATGGAAAGTTTGATTATTATAATGGAGAAAGATGGTTACCAAGCAATGTTGTTAAGCACATAGCTGAAGGGCCTAAAAATTCCGTGTTAATCACTACTACGGGAGGTTTAGGACAAATCTGTTTTAAGAAAATGACCTTGCATGAAAAGGCTGTTTTTTATGATGAGCAAGTGAGAAAACGACATATTAGAAATGGATTTAATGCTTCCTTAGATGGTATGCAAAAAGGAAATTTAAGTACCGGATATTTGGCTGATTCAGATAATGATGGACTTTGGACATCCATGTATTTGGGAGGAGAAATTTTCCGTTATGCGGCAACGAAAGATCCAGAAGCCTTGCAAAATTGTCGGGAGTCATTAGACGCCATGGAGCGTTTATATAAATTAACTCCAGTTCCAGGATTCCCCGCACGTTCCTTTGAGCGTCGTGGTTTTATCTCAAGTTTATCCGATCCAGAGCGCTGGCAGCCATCACCTGATCCTGAGTGGGATTTTAAATCTACCACGAGTAGTGATGAGGTGATTGGGCATATTTTTGCCTTTGGTGCTATGGCCGAATTAGTGGATGATCCTGATTTAAAGAAACGATCTATCGTCCTGATTGATACATTAATGTCGCATATCTTGAAAAATGATATGTATTTAATTGACTTCGACGGAAAGCCAACTTTATGGGGAAAATGGAATCCCAAATATGTTAATGCTTTCCCGACCAACGTAGGGGATAGGAAATTAAATTCATCTAATATTACAGCCATGCTGCAAACTGCCTATCATTTCACGAAGAAAGAAAAGTATAAACAAAAGGCGTTTGAACTATTAACAAAACATGGATATTATGAGAATTTAATGCGTCCATTTAGTGTGTTAGGCCGTGCTGGAAAGGATGCGGATGCCCATGCTCAAAACATGTCGGATGGTTGGAATCACTCCGATGATGAAATGTATTATGTAGGTTATTGGGGGCTATACCGATATGCTTTCAATGATACCTTAAAAGCTAGTTTCAAGAAATCCATCCTGGATCACTGGCAAATAGAGCGCCCAGAGAAAGAGGGAGCATGGAATATTTTCACGGCATTAACTGGGACTAAACAATTTGATTTAAATGAGGCCGCCTGGTATTTGCGGGAACACCCTTTGGATATGATTGATTGGGCAATTCAAAATAGCCACCGTAAGGATATAGTAAAAGTGGCGGATAATTTCCGTCGTCAAACAACCCAAGAAGTTTTACCACCAGACGAAAAACCCATCATGCGCCATAACGCAAATCAGTTCAATATGGATCGTAATGGGGGGAATGGTTTATCTGAGCACAGTGCAGGAGATATTTGGCTTTTGCCTTATTGGATGGGTCGTTATTTAGGGGTGATTTCAGCGCCTAAAAAGTAAAAATTTCCTAACGTTGTCAAGGTTTCAAACCTTGACAACGTTGAATTTTGCAGATTAGTTTCCCAAAAAATATCTATAAACTGATTTTACATGATCGGTTTGAATTAGATCTACTCCCAGTTCTTTCGCTTTTTGATAATTAACAGCTTGGTCTAGCGGTCCTAATACATCAGAATAAACGCGGATATTTTTTTCATGAAGTGCTTTCACCAATTGTTCATTGATCCGAAGCCAATTGACATCAAAAGCATAAGGTGCTAAACGTTTTATTTTAGCGTCCATTTCATCGAACTTATTTAAGCTGGGCATTCTTTTGCTTTTAGGGTCTTCCATTCTTAATTTTTCTAAGAAATCATCATCGCCATAATAAACAGACTCTTTATCCAGCTGATATTTTTTCATTAAATTCAATAAAGGTTTGGGTGCCACCTGCTTGCAATCCACATAAATAAACGTTTTTGTTTTTTTCTGTTTATTCCATTTCTGGACTAATTGAAGTGTTTCTTCTAGTGTAGGAATTCGCTCCTCGGAGAATTTTGCTTCCCAGCCTTTGTTTGCTTTTAATTGTTTGATTTCTTTTAAAGTCAATTGGGCAATAGGTCCTGTACCATTGGTAGTTCGGTTCAAAGTTCCATCATGTAAAATAACCAATTGATTGTCTTTGGAGGTTCTGACATCAATCTCAATGAAATCCACTCCCATATCTAAAGCTTTTTGAAAGGTAGCCAAAGTATTTTCAGGAGCTAATCCTGAGTTTCCACGATGGGCCGAAATTCGAAGCTTTTGTTGTGACTTATAGGTCCATGCTTCAATTTGGTTAGGGCTGTTGGACCTCTGGCAAGACATGATGCTAGCCATGGATAATGCTATTATCCAAATGTTTTTTTTCATATTAAATAGGTTTCATAATTTGAAAAAGACTATCATTTTTCAAATTCAAAATTAAGCATCTATTGGCATTTATTTGGAGAAAATAGGGCTATTGAATATTAAATTTATGAGTAATGATTTTTCTTGAAATATCGAATTTTAAAGGTAAAAAAACAGGCTTCCAAGATTATCAATATTTTGGACAATATGGGTGAAATGTAATTCGTTATCGACAACGCTGTCAAGGTTTCGAACCTTGCCAGCGTTAAGATTTTTAATTAACTTGAAAGCTATTTACAAGCCCTCAAAACCTATGAAAGTTCATTATTTATTAGTCCTTGCAGGAATGATGGCTTGTCAACCTACTAAGCCTTCCCATACCATGATTAACCCAGAAAATAGTTTTGCATACGATTATGATTTATTGAAAAACGAGCCTACTACCGTATTATTAAGTCAAGGAGATCAACAAGTGCTTATAGTAGGAAAATACCAAGCACGGGTTATGACTAGTAGCTCTCAGGGGGCGGCAGGATTTAGCTATGGTTGGATTAATCATGAACTTATTAAATCGGGGAAATTGGGTCCATATATGAATGCATTTGGGGGAGAGGAACGCTTTTGGTTGGGACCTGAGGGTGGCCAATTTTCCGTGTATTTTAAAAAAGGAGATCCTTTTACTTTTGAACATTGGCAGACTCCAGCCATCATTGATACAGAGACTTATCCATTAGTGAAATCAGATGCGCAAAAGGCCCTTTTTCATAAGGATTTTGAGATAGAGAATTATTCAGGAACTCAATTTAACGTTTCTCTTGATCGAGAAATCAAATTATTAAGTCAGGAAGAAGCCTCGAAACATTTACAGGTCTCCTTGGATGGGATTTCTTGGGTAGGCTATCAGACAGATAATGTATTAAAGAATACGGGGAAAGATTGGAATAAAGAAAGCGGGGTATTATCGATTTGGTTATTGGGTATGATGAAGGCTTCGGATCAAAACACCATTTTAATTCCTTATCAAAAAGGTCAAGAGGCGGGCATAAATGATGCGTATTTTGGTCAGATTCCTGCGGATAGACTCATCAAAAAAGAGGGTATGCTCTACTTTAAAGCCGATGCCAATTCAAGGGGTAAATTGGGAATTCCTCCCAAAGCCCTGGTACCTTTAGCTGCTAGTTATGATGCTGCCAATCGTATTTTGACCATTCTTCAATTTGATTATCATGGTGATCAGGAATATGTCAATTCCATGTGGGAAATTCAGGAAAACCCCTACCAAGGAGATGCCTTAAATGCCTATAATGATGGCAAAAATGATACGGGGACTCAGATGGGTAAATTTTATGAATTGGAAAGCTCTTCTCCGGCCATAGCGCTGCATCACGGTCAGTCGCTGAGGCATGTTCAAAGAACCTTTCATTTAGAAGCCTCTGAAGAAAAATTGAATCAGGTTTGTCAAAAATTACTGGGAATCGAACTGAAGAATTTGCCTTGGAAATAATAAAAGCTCAAGATTTATCCTGAGCTTTTAACCTGTATTAGGTAAATCTATCTACTCCTCATCCATCATACTTCTACGCTGCTTAGCTGCTTGTTTGGTAGTTTTGATTCGGTAATTGAAGGTTAAATTGAACTGCGTCAAACGACCTTGAAACTCGGATTTGGTATAAAATCCAGTACCTCTGGTTTCTGAACGCATGATTCTTGAACTAAAAACATCTAAGATATTTAAGGTCAATGTTCCATTTCCTTTCATGATATCTTTACTCGCTGATAAATCCATCCAAGCTATATACCCTCTTGTCCCTTGTGCGGTATTTTGAGGGGCTTCGTAGTTTGCTCTCACTTGGGCATCTACGCCACCTCCTAATTTAATTCGGGAAGTATGACGCGCAAACCAAGAATATGTGTCACTTACATAAGTAGGGTCAATATTGCTGGCATCAGCTTTGGCACGAAAAATATTGATACTCAAATCAGCTTTCCAGGCTTTACTTAAGTTAGAGGAACCTGTAAACTCTGCTCCCATGGAAACTTCATTTTTGAAGTTTTGGGGTAATGTAACAGAAAAACCATTGGCATCAACCTGACGAATACGGTCAATTTTTCCATCTGTATTTCGATAATAAATGGACGAGCTGATGCTTCCATTTTCATAATATTTTACGTGCCCTAAATCAAAAGCATCCGTGAATTGTGGATTTAAATTAGGGTTACCGGAGAAAAAGTTTCGGTTGTCAGAAAATGTAACAAAAGGGCTTAATTCATTGTAAGTAGGCCTACGCACCCTTCTAGAATAACCTAGCTGAAAGGAATTATCTGCCGACAAAGAATAGGTAAAATGGGCACTAGGAAAGAGATTGGCGTAGTTTCTTGGATTCTTTTCTTGGGTTTGCAATAACTCCGTACGGATATCTGTCATCTCCCCACGAATACCTACTTGATAAGAAAACTTCTTGATTTTGGTACCCCAAATGGCATAGGCAGCTGTAATATTTTCGTTATAAACAAAGTTATTTTGTAAACCAGGAACCACGGTATATTCTCCGGTTTCTTGTCTTTGGGTGACAATGTAATCGTTCGTCATATCCCGGAAACTCGTACGTAAACCTGTTTCTATTTTACCATCTTTCCCAACCGGATTTACATAATCCGCTTGTAAAATCCATTGATGTTCTGCTTCATCATTCAGGGATTTTTGAATTCTTGAATTTTCTGGAAATGCACTTCCATCAGGTCTTTTTCCTACCTGAGTGAACAATTGATCTGAGCTCTCCCAATAATCCAAATAGCGCAAATCAGCGGTAAATTCTTTTCCCTTTCGGGCATAGGATTTCTTGAAGGTTAAGGCATATTCACTATTAGGCTCCGCCTCTTTCTCGTCCTGTTGACGGTCAGTAATACTATATAAATTGCTTAAGCTTTTTTGGTAATCCAAATAATGGAAATCGGAAATACGACGAACGTCGGTTCTTCGGAAAATATACGAACCGGTCAATACCGTTTTTTCATTGAAAAAGTAATCAGCCCCACCACGAATATTATTAACCATTCCCCTGACGTTATTTTGAGAGGTTTGTTGTAAATAATTGGTCTGACCTGGGGTATACACCTCCTGATAAATATTACCTCTTCCTGGGGTTCTACGGTAAAACAATCCGTAGTTTAAAAAGAAATTCAGTTTGTCTTTGCGGTAATTGACAATGGCTGTCGCACCGAAATTCTCAGGATATCCTGTAGTCGTTTCAATGGCACCGTTAAAGCCCTGATTCTGATTTTTTTTCAAAACAATGTTGATGATTCCTGCCATACCTTCTGCCTCATACCGGGCCGAAGGATTGGTGATCACTTCCACTTTTTCGATTAAATTTCCTTGCAAAGACTGTAAGCCGCCTGATCCACTAATGCCCACTAAAGTAGATGGTTTGCCATCAATTAAAATACGGACATTGTCACTTCCTCTTAGTTTGACAGCACCTTCACCATCTACTTGAATAGAAGGTAGATTTCCTAAAATTTCAGAGGCTGTCGCACCACGATTGGCTAAATCGGTGCCAACATTAAAAATTCGCTTATCTAAGGCCAATTCCATGGATGCCTTTTGACCTTTCACAGTCACCTCTTCCAAGGTTTTGGATGAGGCCTTTGCTTCCAATACGCCCAATTGAATGGTTTGATTGTCTTTATTGATATTGATTCCTTTTTGAGTAATGGTTTCAAAGCCAACGCTTTCAATGACTACATCATAAGTCCCATAAACCACATCCGTTGAAAAATGACCTTTATCATCACCTATTCCCCCTGTAATAAGTTTTTGGGCACCTGCTTGAAATATTCGAATGCTAGAAAATGGTACAGGAGCTTTAGAATCTTTTTCAATAATTTGACCTTTGATCTTGCCTTTGGGGCCTATTTGAGCTACAATTTGAAAACTTAGGACAAAAAGAAGGTACGTAATGCTTACTAGGGATTTAACTTTCATAGTTTTTTTGATAACAGCCCGAATATGGGACTTAGAGGTAATTTTTTTCGTAAAAATCGACAAAATGGGGATTAATTACAACGTAAATACAGATAGCCGTCTAATAATCAGGGCAGAGCCGCGTTTATAAAAAGGAATTATTTTTGCTTTGGGTAGACACAAAAGAGGACTTTATCTATATTTTGAAGAGCTAACAAATGAATAAAATTAAATTTCGACATCAAAAAACCCTAATGAAATAGCTTATGTTAAAATCCCTTGGCCTTGCGGCCCTTTCTGTTGCTACGCCTCAACTTACATCTACCCAATCTTCTGGTATCTATGTTTCTCAAATGGATCATTTATTGGGAACATCTTTAGACCTTAAAATAGCTGCTTCACATTATGGAGCTGCTAAAAAAGCAGAAGCCAGCCTGCTTGCTGAAGTACAGCGCCTGAGTCAAATTTTGGGTACTTATCATTCCAACACCGAGTTTAATCAGTGGATGGCAAGTCAAGGAGAATTTAAACCTGTATCAATCGATTTACTACAAGTACTAAAACAATTTGATGCCTGGAATGAAAAAACAGGAGGCATCATCAATGCTTCCTCGGAAGAAATTACTCAGGTGTGGAAAGCAGCCAGTGCAGCAAATCAATTACCCTCTCAAGAGAATATTCAAGCGGCTGTCCGCTTAGCCCAACAGAAACATTGGGAAATCAATGAATTGGAACAAAGCATTGCTAAAACTAGCCAAGCTACCTTGCGCTTGCATTCGTTTGCAAAATCTTATGTCATGCAAAAAGCAGCAGAGAAGGCTTTAGCGACAGAAGGAATCCATGGAATTGTTTTAAATGTAGGAGGAGATATCCTCATTAAAGGAAATGGAGTAGATCAAATTTCAATAAAAGATCCCCGTAATTTTGCTGAAAATGCGGCTCCACATTCCCAAATTATTGTGGAAAATAAAGCGGTAGCTACTTCAGGAGATTATCAAAGAGGATTTGAAATCAATAAACAATGGTTTTCACATGTGATCAATCCCTTGACTGGTCAACCGGCCTCAGATATTATCAGTGCCACAGTCGTACATCCTGATGCAGTAACAGCAGGTGCTTTGTCTACTGCTTTTCAAGTGATGACTCCCCAACAAAGTGAGCGCCTAGCCGCTGCCATTCCTGATACAGATTATTTAATTCTTACGAAATCAGGAGAGGAATATAGTAGCCCCAACTGGAAAAATTTACTTGCTTCTAGCGCTCCGAGTGTTAGTCCATCTAGTTTTAGTACCAACATCCTAATGGTCAATCAAAAGGAGAAAATGTGGACGGAAAAACAAGAATTACAAATCAAATTTGAGTTAGCCAGTTTTGAAGGTAGATTTCGTCGGCCATTTGTAGCCGTTTGGGTAGAAGATGAAAATCATAAGCCAATTAGACGTATCGCATTATGGTTCAATAAGCCAAGATGGTTGCCTGATTTACGTTCTTGGTATGCCGCCCAGAGAGAAAGTGCAATTGATATCGCCTCTTTAGCCAGTGCTACTCGTTCACCTGGGGAATATACCTTAGTTTGGGATGGAAAGAATGACGCAGGTCAGTATGTCAAACAAGGAAAATATACGGTGTATATTGAAGCCGCTCGTGAGCATGGGACTTACCAATTGATGAAACAAGAAATGAATTTCAATGGTAAAGATCAAAAACAAACACTTTCGGGAAATGAAGAAGTAACCGGTGCTTCTTTAAATTACGTAGCCAAATAAGTAGATTAAAATTTTTCTTTGGAGCTCATGTGCCATCATGGGCTCCTTTATACCAAACGTATGAGTACTCCTAATTCTAAATTAAAGCCTAAATCAAATAAACTTCGTCGTTCTACCGCTGAAATCTCTCGATGGTTGCACATTTATTTATCCATGTTCAGCTTTGCTATCGTTTTGTTTTTTTCAGTGACAGGTTTAACCTTGAACCATCAAGAGTGGTTACCTGAAAAGTCAGATGTTCAGGAACAAAAAGCAAAACTAAATGTCACCTGGGTACATCAGGCAGATACCGCAAAAATAGCCAAATTGGAGGTAGTTGAACACCTAAGAAACACCCATGGAATTAAAGGTCAGTTAAATGATTTTAGAATTGATGATTCTGAAATTTCGGTTTCATTTCAAGGTCCTGGATATACTGCGGATGTATTTATTGACCGTGAAACAGGTACTTATGATCTCACAGAAACGCGCATGGGTTGGATGGCTGTAATCAATGATTTACACAAAGGAAGAGATACCGGAAAATCATGGGCTTGGGTGATTGATATTTCAGCGATTTTCATGATTTTCATTTCTGCCACGGGTTTAATCTTGTTGTTATTTTTGAAGAAAAGAAAAATTACGGGTTTGCTTTGGGCATTCATAGGCCTAATTCTTTCCTATGGGATATATTACTTTTTAACCTAAACAATTCTTATTCTACGGATGTTTATCTTTTGGAATTGAAGTAGGTTTTGACCTACTTTGTTAAGATTTAGGCAAAACCATATCCCTATGTTAGAGCAACTTATCTCTTATTTTGATCATATCCCTAGTAGCCACCGCGCACTTATTTTAGCTGGTGGAATTACCTTTTTTTGGTTGGTAGAAAATGCCATTCCATTGGTGTCTTTCCGTTATAATAAGTGGAAACATGCGGGGATTAATTTCCTATTTACCATCACCACTATCCTAGTCAATTTTGGTTTCGCGGTTTGGATTGTTCAATTAAGCGACTGGGCGGTAGCCAATCAAATAGGTTTTTTACAATGGTTTCCAATGGGAAATTGGGGGCAATTAATTCTAGGATTGTTGTTATTGGATTTAGTAGGGGCCTATTTTGTCCACTGGGTAGAACATAAAGTTAAAGTGATGTGGAAATTTCACATGGTTCATCATGCAGATACCAAGGTAGATACCACTACCGCCAATCGTCATCATCCAGGGGAGAGTGTTTTTAGGGCATTATTTACTCTGCTAGGAGTATTAGTTTGTGGAGCCCCTATGTGGTTAGTCATGATATATCAAAGTATTTCAGTAGTACTTTCTCAATTCAACCATGCCAATATTCGTTTACCCCAATGGCTTGATACCACAATAAGCTATGTGATTGTTTCACCTAACATGCATAAGGTGCATCATCATGTAAGTCGCCCGCAGACGGATTCCAATTACGGAAATATATTTTCCATTTGGGATAGAATATTAGGTACTTACAATAGCACGGCAGTCCATGAAGTTGTATACGGTTTGGACGTCTTGGATAATCAACGAGATGGCGAACTGGGCTACCAGTTAAAAGCTCCTTTTGATTCAAGCATCAAAACAGATTATTAGTAAAGCTCTACCACCATTTCTACTTCTACGGCAGCATTATTGGGTAAGACATTTACCCCTACTGCTGAACGCGCATGCTTTCCTTTATCGCCAAAAACAGCCACCATTAAATCAGAAAAGCCATTCATGACCATGGGTTGTTGGGTAAAGCTAGGATCAGAGTTAACAAATCCTGTCACTTTCAAAATGCGTTTAACTCTGCGCAAATCGCCCAATTGAGCTTTTAAGGTAGAGATCAATGCTATCCCAGCCAATTTGGCTGCCGCTTGGCCTTCTTCCACACTGAGCTTGTTTCCTAGTTTTCCCAGTACAAATCCTCCTTCAGCCTTCTCGGGTAAATGCCCAGACAAATAGGCAATATTTCCAGCACGAGTAAATTTGACATAATTCGCCAATGGGGTACTAGGTTTAAGTAAATTGATTCCTAATGCTTGTAAACGCTCCTCAGGACTATCAGGTTTTTTGGTAAATAAAAGGCAAACGGGAGCTACGACTTGAATATCCTGCTTGCTATCCGTTAAAAGACCTGTCTGCTGGTTGACAGAAAAGACTTGAATTTTATTTTCAGTTTGACTAGCCACAAATAACCATTTCCCACTTGGATCGTAACTGAAATTTCTAGGCATTTTTGCCACTGCCTGATAAGCTAGTGTTTTCAATGTCCCATCAGCCTGAATAGCAAATATGGCCAGGTTATCGCTCGTAATACGGTTCGAACTAATGAGCCATTTATCATTGGGAGAAATATGGATATCGGCGCTGGCTTTGACGGCCACTTTGGTACTGGTATCAGAAACGATGTTTTGAATTTTGTCCAAACCTTGAGCACTGATTTTAAAGACATCAACGCTGCCATTTAATTCATTAATAACGTATGCCAAATTCCCATTGGGGTGAAAAATCATATGGCGAGGACCGCTACCAGGATTGACTGAAATGGACTGATAATTTTCGGCCAAAGTCCCATCAGGTAAAATCGGATGCCAATGTATTTTGTCAGAACCCAAATCGGGAACATATAAGCTTTTCTGATCAGGAGAAATGGCCACCATGTGGGCATGCGGGGCATCTTGTCGGCCCGTAATGACACTAGCACCTTTGTAAAAAAAGGATTGAGAAGCCGGGAGTAGTCGACCGTTTTCTTCAGTTTTAAAAACATTCAGGGAACCACTGCCATAGTTAGCAACATATACGGTTTTGCTCGCTTCATGGTATTTCACAAAGCAGGGGCCGTCACCCAGGGTTGGGCTAGTGTTTAATTTGGTAAAAGTTCCGTTGGCATTTCGGGCGTAGGCACTTATGGCAGATTTACCACCCCCTTCTTCAGAAACAGAATACAATAAATTCCCATCAGCAGAGATGGCTTGGTAGGAGGCATTGGGGTTTTCTCTTACATAGTTGACCTTCGTTTTGGCAGTTGCTATATCAAGATCAAATACCTCTATACCGGGGTTTTTAGCTTTGGTATACGATCCTACAATCAATTGATATTGTGTCGAATCCGAAGGTAATATCGAGAATAGGGAACTGACAAATAAGAAAATGGAGCTTAACATGGAAAATAGGTTTTTGTGCAACAAGATACGAATGTCCGTAAAATTTGGGTATTTTTCCCAGAACAATTTTCCTTATCCTCATTTAAACAAGATGAAAAAGATTTTACTATTGCTTTTTTGTGCGTTTCAGGCTTGGGCTCAAAACTCCCCAGCTCCCCGCCTCGTGGTTCGAGGGGATGATATGGGTTATAGCCATTCAGGAAATTTGGCATTGATCCAATCTTCTGTAAAAGGAATCCAGTCGTCCATCGAGGTTATTGTCCCTTCACCTTGGTTTCCTGAGGCCGTTCAGATGCTTCATCAGCACCCTACTATCGATGTGGGGATACATTTGGCATTAACGAGTGAGTGGGATAAACTTAAGTGGAGACCTTTAACTGAGGCGAAAAGTTTACGAGATCCAGACGGGTATTTTTTTCCCATGGTTTATGCCAATAAGAATTATCCAGGCTTAGCTATCGTGGATAATAAATTTACCTTGGCTGATATTGAAGCAGAATTCAGGGCTCAAATAGAATTGGCCATCAAAAAAATCCCATGGATAAGTCATATTTCTTCTCACATGGGTTGTTCCAGAATCACCAATGAGGTACATGAATTAACTAAGAAATTAGCCAAAGAGTATCACTTGATTTATGAAAACACCCAATACCCTTTTGATCGGGCTACTTATGAAGGGCCCCATCAGACATCTGAGCAGAAAATAGATAGTTTTATCAACATGCTTGGCTCTTTACAAGCAGGGAAAACCTATGTTTTTGTTGACCATCCTGGACTTGATGATTCGGAACTGAAGGCCATTTCACATATTGGTTATGAGGCAGTGGCAGTAGACAGACAAGGCGTAACAGAATTATTTACAAGTCAAAAAGTAATGAATGCCATTAAAACTTTGGGAATTAAAATCATTGCTTACCGAGATTTAGGACCTAAGCCCTGAATGAGCTTAAGCATTGACCGATTAATAATTTATTCATACAAGCAAGAAAAGTCAGTTCACAAATTTTTGTACCTTTGAAATTGGAATAATTGAATTGTTCTGATTGTAGCAAATTTGAAATATCTACGTATGAAATTCTTTAAGAAAATTAATTTTACGACCGAACAAGAAACCATTGCTGAGTTGACAGAGGCGGTCAAACAATACAAGGTAATCCATTTGGCTGGGTATAATTTACCAATTCCTTTGGAGCAGTTTTACATCAATTTTGCGGATTCAATCGGGACCCCTTTCAATGAGGATGAAGATTTGATTACAGGAGAAAGAAAGGACAATCGTTGGATAGATATCAGCTATGACCCTGCTATTCCAGATCGTTATAGAAGTAGTAATACCCGTCAGCCCTTACATACTGATGATTCCTATGTGGAATTAGGGGATGAGAAATCATTGCAGTTTTTTTATTGTACATCGCGTGCCGCTCGCGGAGGCGCTACCACTTTTTTTGATTTGCCAGATTTGGTTGATTGCTTGAAAATTGACGGTCAAGAAGCACTATTGGAGCGTTTGATGACCATTACAGTGAATTTTGAAAAGGCGGGCCATAAGAAAGTACGTAAGATTTTAGACCAGGATGAATTGGGTTGGCTAGCCAACTGGAACTATTTCTGTGTGGATAAAGACAATACACCTGAAGCTTTGCAATTGGTAGAAGATTTTCACCAATTTTTAGAAACTCGAGTGATAAATGCTGGTTTGGTTTTACCTGTTCAATTAGAACGTGGAGAGGCGGCATTTTTTCATGATGATCGTATTTTACATGGCAGAAATGCCTATTTCGCTACTCAAAAAGGCGAACGATGCTTGATTAAAGGGAAGATTATTTTAGAGCCAGATTTTCAATTGTCTTAGGACATGAAGAAAGCTGGCATTCCTCGTTTTTCGACTCGCTTACAACAGAAATTAGGCCTTGGTACTTGGCAATTGGGAGGACCCAATATGGTTCAGGGAAAGGCCATGGGCTGGGGTGAAATCAGCGAACAAGAATCTTTATCTATCTTGGCTACGGCTTTAGAATCGGGTATTCAATTCATTGATACAGCGGATTCTTATGGCAAAGGCCTTTCTGAAATTATCGTAGGAAAAGCGCTTCAAGCGGCTACTTACCCGCAGGATATTATTGTTTGTACCAAGTTTGGGAATGTGTATTTACCCGATGGAAGTACAGGTCAGGATTTTTCTGCTGAACACCTTCATGCCAGTGTTAACGCTAGTTTACAACGCTTAGGCAGAGGCCATATTGACGTATTGTTGATGCATAGCCCGCCAGATAATTTTGATTGGGAACAATATGATCCTGAGCCGTTTGAGGAATTGGTTCGAAGGGGACTTGTTCGACAATATGGTGTAAGTTCTAAAAGTGTTTATGGCGCCAAGCGGGTGATGGATGCCGGTTTTGGATCAGTGATTGAAGTGATATATAATGCTTTGGATCGTCGGGCTGAGGAGATTTTATTCAATCATCCTGATTATCTAGATTACGATATGATTGGAAGGGTTCCTTTAGGTTCGGGATTCTTAAGTGACCGCTTATTGTTGGAAGATCCACAATTTGGAGAGGATGATTACCGATCTCATATGGCGGATCGAGATAAAAATTGGATGCTTGAAAATGCTAGGAAACTTGCCTTTTTAGCCGAATTACCAGGAGGACTCTCGTCGAATGCCTTACGTTTTACGCTACAAAATTCTCAAATCGCGGTGGTGATTCCGGGGGCTAGATCAGTGGCTCAGGTTCAATCCAATGTACAAGCTGCGAATTTACCGGCACTTAGCCAGGGGTATATTCAACGTATACAACAAACGGTTCCATCAGTTCCCGATTGGTGGAAGCCTACAAGTTAGTTCTGATTACATCTAGGTATTGAACCTACTTTCGCCGCTTGATTTGCCCTTGAATTTGATTCTGCATTCCCCCCCAAGGTTTGCCCATAGATTTGTCAACTTTTCAAAAGTTGACAAATCTAAGTTGACAAATCTAAGTTGACAAATCTAAGTTGACAAATCTAATCGGGGGGGCTATTCAATTCCAAGCCTTTTCTAATCAGCATCCTGATATTTTTTTAATTAGAAATTACTATTTCGCTTATTTTGATTTATTTCATGGTAACTAATGACTACCCTATGGCGAAATATATACTTTGGATCCATTTCTGTTTTCTTGTTACCTCGGGCTTGGCTCAGTCCTCTAAAATTCAAAAGAAAGATGTAGAAGGGGCAGCCAAGATTTTTGACCTCAATTTTACTAGCAAGGAAATAGATACCCTATTGTCGGATGTGCAAGATAATTTAGCTATTTACCAAGAACAACATCGTGTTCATCTACCCAATTCCGTTCCCTTAAGTCTTTGGCAAACCGTACTTCTTCCCGGTGTAACGGTCAATAAAACCCAACAGCCTATCCTTTGGTCCAAAGCTCTAGGTACCGATTTACCTAATAGAAAATCATCGCTGGCTTTTTATAGCATTCCCCAATTGGCCGAATTAATCAAAACCAAAAAGATTAGCTCAGTTCAGCTGACCGAATTTTATATTGATAGAATAAAGAAATATGGGGATACGCTACAGTGCCTGATTTCTTTGACAGAATCCATTGCCATGGAACAGGCTAAGCAAGCTGATGAAGAGATAGCCCAAGGAAAATATCGTGGGCTTTTACATGGAATACCCTATGGCCTAAAAGACCTTTTTGCTGTAAAGGGAACTAAAACTACTTGGGGGGCAGCGCCTTACAAAGAGCAAGTGATTGAAGAAGATGCATTTGTCTATCAGCAATTGCGCCAGGCAGGAGCCGTTTTAGTCGCCAAATTCACATTAGGGGCCCTAGCCATGGGTGATTATTGGTATGGAGGTAGAACAAAAAACCCGTGGAATCTGGCTTTAGGTTCCTCAGGTTCGTCAGCAGGTTCTGCTTCAGCCACTGTGGCAGGACTAGTCCCATTTGCCATTGGTACGGAAACCTGGGGAAGTATCGTTTCTCCATCTACCGTATGCGGTGCTTTGGGACTTCGACCTACTTTTGGAAGGGTGAGCCGCACTGGGGCTATGGCTTTGAGTTATAGCTTGGATAAAATAGGACCGATCTGCAGGAATGCGGAAGATGCCGCAATTGTTTTTAATGCGATTAGGGGTACAGATGGACTAGATTTATCGGCTACGGAAGCAGCGTTTAATTATACCAATCAATTGGATATCAAAAAGTTAAGAATCGCTTATGCCAAAAACTATTTTGAAAAATTAAAAGATAGTAGTGCTAATGAATGGAAAGTGCTCCAAATTCTCAAACAGGCAGGAGCAAACATTGTTCCGGTAGAATTTCCAGATAATCAGTTTTATCCTTTCCAAATGATGGATATCATCATCGGGGCTGAATGCGCTGCCCAATTTGATGAATTGACTCGTTTTAACGTGGATGATGAATTAACCATGCAAAGAAAAGGAGATTGGCCAAATCAGTTTAGAACCGCCAGATTTATCCCGGCTGTGGAGTATATTAATGCCCAACGTCATCGTTATCTATTGATGCAGCAAGTCAATTACCTTTTCAAAGATTATGATGTGATTATCAGCCCTAGCCTTTTTTCAGGAAATCAATTGGCCATTACCAATCTGACTGGCCACCCAGTAGTTTGTATTCCCAATGGTTTTGACAAAAAAACGAATAAACCTACTAGCATTAGTTTTTTGGGGAACTTGTTCGACGAGGCTACGCTTTTGGCATTGGCCTAAATATATCAGGATGCGACACCTTGGGACGAAATGCATCCCGAGCTTTTTAAATAAAGAAATCCACTCTTTTTTGTTTGAAGCCGTCAAATAAATTTCCTTTTGTTTCTAGTAATCAGGGTAGATAAAATAAGATTTTTTTAAGAAATACTTATATTAGCTTTATCTAATCTAAACTATGATAAATCAAACACAAAAGGAGGCATACCATCGAGACGGTTACTTGATTATGCCAAATCTCTTCTCCAAAGAAGAAATTGACTTATTATACGCTGTGGCCACCGACCAATCTGTGGTTAATCAAGCTTTTGATTTAAATGATCAATCTGGGAAAAAAACGAAACTGACACTTTGGTTTACAGCGGGGGACGATTCCTTTGGGCTTATGTCGCGGAGTAAGCGCTTAGTAGAAGGCGTTCAAACCTTATTAGGAGAAGGCGAGGTTTGTCATTTTCATTCTAAAGTAATGCAAAAAGAACCTCGCGTAGGTGGTTCTTGGGAATGGCATCAAGACTATGGTTATTGGTATAAAAATGGCTTTCTTTTTCCTGAAGCCATGATATCTGTCATGGTGGCCTTAACTGATGCCACTATAGCAAATGGCTGTTTACAAGTGTTGAAAGGAACCCATAAAATGCAGCGATTTGAGCATTTATTTGCAGGAGAACAACAAGGGGCCGACATGGATTTTGTGACAGAAGCGGAAAAGATTTCAGAGCTCGTTTATTGTGAATTGAAAGCGGGAGACGTGCTATTTTTCCACAGTAATATTTTACATCGTTCCGAAGCTAATTTATCCGATCAGGCTCGCTGGTCTGTGATTTCGGCTTATAATCTTTCTTATAACAAACCCTTTAGAGAGAAGCATACCTCTTGTATTGAGCCCGTTCAAGTAGTGGATGATGAGGCTCTTTTGGCCAGTGGACAAAGGGTCGTGAACCAAGCAGATTTTTTAAGTAAAGACAAAGAAATAACCTTACAAGATTTAAAATAAGATGGCACAAGTTTGTATTCTAGGTGGAGGATTTATTGGTAGATTTTATGCGGATTCATTGACGGGTCGACGAGGAAAAGACCAGGTGAGTGTTGTTTATGCTCGAAAAGAAGAAACAGCAATTCGTTTTGCCAAAGATTACCAAGTAGCTCATTACACAACGAATATGGAGGAGGCCATCGCCCATCCAGCTACGGAGTTTGTGGTAATTGCTCTCCCGAATTACCTGCATGAAGAAGCCGTTAATTTATGTGTGCAACACAAAAAGGCGGTGCTTTGTACGAAACCGCTTGGAAGAACGGCCGAGGAGGCGCTGCGCATGACCCAAGCCTGTGAAAAGGCGGGGATATTCGCTGGTTATTTGGAAGACCTTTGTTATACGCCTAAATTTTTGAAGTCCTTAAAATCAGTTCAATCAGGCGCACTAGGTCGAATTTTATGGGCAAAATCCAGAGAAACCCATCCTGGTCCACATTCAGATTGGTTTTGGGATATTCAAAAAGCTGGAGGAGGCGCCGTGTTGGATTTAGGTTGCCATTGCATAGAAATTGCCCGCAATTTCATTGGCAAAGATGTAAAGCCTGTGGAAGTGATGTGCTGGGCAGATACTCAAGTAAAACCCATTGATGCCGAAGATCATGCAATTGGATTAGTAAAATATGAAAACGGAGCCATAGGGCAGTTTGAAGTGTCTTGGACTTTTCGTGGAGGAATGGACCTACGAGATGAAGTAATGGGAACCGAAGGGACTATTTGGATCAATTCATTTTTGAGAACAGGTTTTGAAATGTTTACTTCGGGCGCTGGTAAATCCTATGTGGCCGAAAAGGCAGAGAGCGATTCAGGCTGGCAGTTTCCTGTTGGAGACGAAGCCCATGAACTGGGTTATACCAATATGTTTACCGATATGTTTGATGCTTATGAGAAAGGGGAAAGCCCCATGGAAACTTTCTATGATGGTTATGTAGTGAACGCCATTATAGATGCGGCCTATCGATCGGCGAAAACAAAATTGTGGGAACCGGTACAATTACCCGAATGGCGTGGTCAAGTTGGCCTATCAAAACCATCCGTTTACCAAGAATTTGATGGGGATCACTGGTTTATCAAGGAAGAGATTTTGCCTAATGGCGACAAGAAAGTTATCCTGAAAGTCAAAGCCACAGGGGAAATTATTGAAAAAGAAACTTGGGTATAATGGCAAAAATCATCGTTATAGGCAGTTCAAATACCGACATGGTTATCCAGTCGGACAGGCTTCCAGCCCCAGGGGAAACGGTCTTGGGGGGAACTTTTTTTATGAATCCAGGGGGTAAAGGGGCCAACCAGGCTGTTGCTGCCGCCCGACTAGGGGGAACGACCTATTTTATTGCCAAAGTAGGAAAAGATGTGTTTGGAGAAAGTGCCCTCAAACAATTTGCCCTAGAAGGAATTCATAGCGAATTTATTTGCCAAGACGATAAACAACCTTCGGGTGTTGCTTTAATCAATGTAGATGCCCATGGAGAAAACTGCATTACGGTGGCCTCAGGAGCCAATGCTCGCCTTTTACCTCAAGATATTGAAGCGGCGAATTCCCTCTTTCAAGCAGGGAATTGGCTTTTAATTCAACTCGAAATACCTTTAGAAACTGTCGTTTATTCGCTAGAAAAAGCCCATCATGCGGGTATTTCAGTTGTTTTAAATCCCGCACCTGCCTGTTCCTTACCTGAATCTATTTATGCTTACATTGATATTATTTCTCCCAATGAAACTGAAACAGAGTTTTTAACAGGAATCCGGCCTATGGATGAAGCTAGTTTATCTCAGGCTTGCGACTATTTTTTAACCCGTGGAGTGAGAAGGGTAGTCATAACCCGAGGGTCCAAAGGGGCCTATTGGAAAACATCCAAGGGTTTTGGTCATGTGCCAGCCCAGCAGGTTAAAGCGGTAGATAGCACCGCCGCTGGAGATTGTTTCAATGGAGCATTGGTAGTTGCCCTGTCTGAAGGAATGACCTTTGAATCAGCGATTGCTTTTGCTTGTAAAGCCGCTGCATTATCTGTTACTCAATTAGGAGCACAAGCCTCCATGCCCAATCGAAAGCAATTATGAAAAAACTTATCTTACTTCTTTTATTAGTTCCTTTTTTTCTGAACGCCCAAAGCAAAAAACAAAAAGTCATTTTTGATTGCGATTTGGGAGATGATATTGACGATGCCTATGCATTGGCCTATTTATTGACCCAACAGGACAAGTTGGAAATTTTAGGAATTACCACTTGTTATGGTAGAACAGACGACCGCGCTCGTTTGGCATTAAAGATGTTGTATGATACGGGACAAAGTCATATTCCGGTGTTTATGGGAAGAAATACGTCGCATATTGACAAAAGAGCCAACTGGTATGCGGATCAATTTTCTTGGGCTAAAGGATTTGAGGAAATTAAACCACAGGCCAAACCTGCTGCTGATTTCATCATCGAGCAAATCAAAAAATACCCCAACGAAGTCGTGGTTTTTTCGGTAGGGCCCGTCACTAACTTTGCTGACATCATCCAGAAAGACCCCCAAATTTTAAAGAAAGCAAAACATATTTATGCCATGTTTGGCTCATTTGATGTGGGCTATAACCAAAAGAAGCCGATTGATGCCGAGTGGAATGTTAAAGTAGATGTGCCCGCTTCCCAGCAATTTGTAAATTCTGGAGCTAAGATTACTTATGCTGGTACTGATGTAACTTCTCAAGTGAAACTTTCCGCGAAGAACCGTCGGCTTTTAAAGGAGAAAAATAGCCCCTTGACCAATGCGCTGACAGATTTATATCGACTGTGGGGTCAGGAGACACCCACTTTATTCGATCCAGTGGCCATCGCCATGTTGTTACATCCAGATTTATTTCAAACTGAAAAGCGGCACATTGCTGTAGATGATCAAGGATTTACTCGCAGCTCAGTTGGCAAGTCAAATGCCATCGTTGGTATAAAAATCAAGGAGGCTAAAGTTCTTGAAATTTTAATGGACCAATATTTGAATCAAAAATTTGCTTTAAAACCCTAAAACATGAAAAAATTTGGCTTGTTATTAATGTTTTTACCCTTTTTAGCCTGGTCTCAGTCTAAGTCGATTGTCCTTTCTAAACAGACGCTTCAAGATAAAATCAAGGGCGGATGGGCCGGACAAACCATAGGAGTGACCTTTGGTGGCCCCATGGAGTTTCGTTACAATGGCACCATGATTGATGCCTACCAACCCGTTCCTTGGTACGATGGCTATTTGAAAAAGACCATGTTAGAAAATGCTGGTCTTTACGATGATTTATATATGGATTTGACTTTTGTTGAGGTCTTCGAAAGGGAAGGATTAGATGCCCCCATCGCTTCTCATGCCAAAGCTTATGCGGAGGCAGGATATGCACTTTGGCATGCTAATCAGGCAGGTAGGTATAATATTTTGCATGGAATAGGTGCACCAGCTTCTGGGCATTGGAAAAATAATCCACATGCAGATTGTATTGACTACCAAATTGAGTGCGACTTTGCTGGCTTGATGTCGCCCGGTATGCCCAATGCTGCCTCTAAAATCTCCGATAAAATTGGCCATATCATGAACTATGGTGATGGGTATTATGGTGGAGTATTTTTGGGAGCTTGCTATACTTTGGCCTTTGTATCCAATAACATTCCTCACATCATCCAGGAAGCATTGAAAACAATTCCCAAGCAAAGCGCCTATTACCAATGCATCTCAGATGTAGTGCGTTGGCATAAACAATATCCGAATGATTGGACTAAAACTTGGTTGGAAGTGCAGAAGAAATGGGCTCAAGATATTGGTTGCCCAGATGGCGTTTTTGCACCTTTTAATATAGATGCTACCGTAAATTCAGCCTATGTCGTGATTGGTTTATTGTATGGACAAGGAGATTTTACGAAAACGATGGAAATCACCACACGCTGTGGGCAGGATGCAGATTGCAACCCCTCTTCTGCTGGAGGAATATTGGGAACGATGTTGGGTTATGACAAAATTCCTTCCTACTGGAAACAAGGTTTAAAGGAAGCAGAAGGGATAGATTTTAAATACACAAGTACCTCTTTGACCGATGTGTATAGCATTGGCTTCAAACATGCATTACTAAATATTGAAAGAAATGGGGGTAAAATTGTGGGAGAAAAGGTTTTTATTCCTGTGGAGGCGCCTAAAGCGGTGGCATTTGAAAAGAGTTTTGATGGGGTGTATCCGATTCAGAAAATTGGTGTGGGAAAGGCCCTGAAAGATGAATACCAATTTGAATTTAGCGGAAAAGGTTTTGTGCTTCGCGGCGAAACAGCCAAATGGGCCTCTACTTCCAACCATAATTTTGAAATGGAGGTATATGTCGATGGCAAATTGATGGAAAAGGCTCAATTACCCACTGCCTTTACCACTCGACGCCATGAATTGACCTGGAACTACGATTTGGCACCGGGTAAGCACCAAGTTCGTTTGAAACTATTGAACCCCGTAGAAGGACAGGAAGTGCGGATGATGGATGTGATAGTATATGATGCTCCCGGCAAAAAATCCACCGATTCGCAGTTTTACCGATTGGGAAATTTGAAATAAACCTCTAAATAGTACGCCATGTTTATCATTGAAAATTATTTGACCGCGGTTTTATTGTGCATCGTGACCATGCTATGCTGGGGGTCTTGGGCCAATACCCAAAAATTGACTAGCAGTCATTGGCGATTTGAATTATTCTATTGGGATTATGCGCTAGGGATATTGATTTCGGCAATATTGTTTGCCTTGACCTTAGGAAGTGTCGGAGAAGAGGGTCGAAGTTTTATCCCGGATTTAAACCAAGCTAGCCAAGAAAACCTCTTTTCTGCTTTTTTGGGTGGTGTAATATTTAATGGAGCCAATATTTTATTGGTCGCCGCTATTTCCATTGCGGGTATGTCCGTGGCATTCCCCGTGGGCATCGGCATTGCCTTGGTATTAGGTGTTTTGGTCAATTATTTGGCCTCTCCACAAGGTAGTCCCTTGTTGATTTTTGGCGGGGTAGCTTTGATTTCTTTGGCCATTATTTTAAATGCCCGAGCCTATAAACAACTGAATGAGGGAGTTTCCGAAAAGCTATCTAGCAAAGGTTTATTCTTGTCCGTTATTAGTGGCTGTTTGATGGGTTTATTCTATAAATACGTAGCAGCCTCTATGGCCACGAATTTTGTAGAACCTGAATTAGGGAAGTTAAGTCCTTATTCCGCACTAGTTTTATTTTCAGTGGGAGTTTTAAGCAGTTCTTTTTTGTTCAATACCTGGCAAATGAAAAAGCCGTTTTCGGGTAAATCCGTTTCATTTGGGGATTATTTCCAAGGGTCTTTTCAAGACCATGTGATGGGGATCTTAGGCGGAGGGATTTGGTTTGTGGGGATGGCATTAAGCATTTTGGCTTCCGAAAAAGCTGGTCCGGCGGTGTCTTATGGTTTAGGCCAAGGGGCTACGGTAGTGGCGGCTATTTGGGGTATTTTCATTTGGAAGGAATTTGCCAAAGCCAAGAGTTCTACCAAAAGCATGCTCAATTGGATGTTGCTTTTGTATATTGTCGGTTTGGCATTATTGATTGGGGCAAAGTAATCTCAATGGCTATGAATTAAAGAAAACGGATACAATTTTACCTACTCTTTCATCGTATTACATCCATCAAGTATTGAATTATTATGAAGAATGTAGGTTTAGTGTTCTTATTAGGTGTATGGATGATGTCTTGTAAAAATTCCACTCCTGACCCTTTGAATGAATCAAATTTTAAAATCAAAGCAGGCTATATCTGTGGCTGGGGCGCAGGCATAGATACCTTAGAAATTGCGAATCAAACGGTACGTTATGTCTATTATGTTCCTCGTAAATCGGCTAAGGCACAGATTTTAAAAACCAGAAAATTGACTGACCAAGAATGGACGGAATTAAAGAGCTCCGTCAATTGGTATCAGTTTATTCGATTAAATTATAAAACTTGCAATGTCTGTTTCGATGGTTGCGATGAATGGATTGCCTTACAAAATGGTGACTTGTTGCATCAAATTACCTTTAGTAAAGGCCTGAAAATTGATACGATTAATACATTACAAGCCAAAATTGCCCAGTTGAAAAGCGAATTATCTCAATAAGGAAACTTCTTATTGCCTTGATAAAAACCTAAACCTAAAAGATCCATTGCATGAAAAATTCTGTATTCCTTTTACTTTCCATGCTTGGATATTTTTCCCTACAGGCACAGCCTAAAAAACCGAATATTCTCTACATTTTGGTCGATCAATGGCGAGCACAATCCATCGGCTATGCGGGAGACCAACAAGTAAAAACGCCTCATTTGGATCAATTAGAAAAAGAAAGCCTCAATTTGCGTAAAACGGTTTCTGGAATGCCTGTTTGTTCCCCCCACCGAGCCTCTTTAATTACAGGTCAATACCCGCTTAGTCATGGCGTTTTTATGAATGATGTCTTACTCGATACCAATCGAACGACCATCGCTAAAATATACAAACAAGCAGGATATCAGACAGGATATATTGGTAAATGGCATATGGATGGACATGGGCGAAGTTCCTATATTCCCGAAACGCGCCGACAAGGTTTCGACTATTGGAAAGCTTTGGAATGCACCCATGATTACAACCATTCGGAATATTATTCGGGGGATTCACCTGTTAAAAAAACTTGGGAGACTTATGATGCCATCGCTCAGTCGGAAGATGTGGTGAAATACCTAAAGGCTCAATCTACTACTTCCCAACCATTCATGCTTTTTATTTCCATAGGTTCTCCGCATGATCCTTATCAAACGGCCCCAGAAAAGTATAGTAAAATGTACGAAAACCTGGAGCTTAAGTTGCGGGATAATGTACCTCCAGAAAATAGAGAAAAGGCCATTAAGGATACCCGTGGTTATTATGCGCACATGACGGCCATCGATGATTGCGTAGGGCAAATGTGGCAAGCACTCAAGGATCAGGGTTTAGACGAAAATACCATCATCGTTTTTTCATCGGATCATGGAGATTTATTAGGGTCACATGGAGCTTGGAATAAGCAGCAACCCTATGAAGAGAGTATTCGAGTGCCATTTTTACTGCATTATCCCAAAGCATTTGGGAGGAAAGGCAAGAAGTTAGATATTCTATTAAATACTCCCGATATTATGCCAACGCTCTTAGGGCTGAGCCAAATTAAAATCCCTAAATCGGTGGAAGGGCACGATTTTTCAGCTGTTTTGCAAGGAAAGAAAAAGGATGATGTGGCCTATACACTGATATCTTGCGTGCAGCCTTTTGGCCAATGGCCTCGGGCTAAAGGAGGCCGAGAATACCGTGGTTTAGTTTCTAATCGGTATACTTATGTCAAAGATTTAAAGGGACCTTGGCTATTGTTTGACAATCAAAATGATCCATTTCAATTACGAAATTTGGTTAATCAGGATTCGGTGAAAGAAGTTCAAAACCAAATGGAAATGGCATTACAAACGGAATTGAAGAAAAGAAAGGACGAGTTTAAGTCGGGCCTTTTTTATGTCAAACAATGGAATTATTTAATTGATGAAACGGAAACTGTTCCTTATCAGAAAGTTAATTACCAAGGAATACCCATTAGCGATTTATCCACCGGTTATCCCCAAAATCCTAAATAAGCATGAAAAAATGGCTCGTTTTAACCTTAATAATGTTGCCTTGGATGGGGATTGCCCAATCCAATAAGCCTAATATCATTTTCATCTTGACCGATGATCATCGCTGGGATGCTTTGGGATATGCAGGTAATAAAATCATTCAAACGCCCGTGATGGATGATTTGGCAAAGAAGGGAATTTATTTCAAAAATGCCTTCGTTACCACGCCCATTTGCGCGGCTAGTCGGGCAAGTATTATCACGGGCATGTATGAAAGAACACATCAATATACCTTTGGACAAGGGGACATCAAGCCAGGCTATGTTGCCCAGTCTTACCCCGTCATGTTAAAGCTAGCCGGGTATTATACCGGATTTTATGGCAAATTTGGGATAAATTATGCGGGCTTTTCAAGTCTATTTGATCAAGGAGAAAGTTATGATCGTGATGATAAGCTAAAAGATTATCGAGGGTATTTTTATAAGAAATTGGGCAAAGATTCGGTGCATTTAAGTCGATATACCGGCCAAAAAGCCATGGATTTTATTGCCCAAGCCCCCAAGGACAAACCATTTTGTTTATCACTCAGTTTTTCAGCTCCCCATGCGCATGACCCTTCTGAGCAGCAATACTTTTGGCAGCCAGAGGTAGATTATTTGTACCGAGATGTGACGATTGCACCACCTATTATGGCCACCGAGGCGGATTTTTTGGCACAGCCAGAATATGTTAGAACAGGCGAAAATAGAACACGCTGGTATTGGCGATTTGATACACCTGAAAAATACCAAAGAAGTGTGAAAGGTTATTATCGCATGATATCTGGAGTGGATGTGGAGATTGGGAAAATCCGAAAGGTGCTGGAGGAAAAGGGTTTAGATAAAAACACCGTCATCATTGTCATGGGCGATAATGGGTATTTTTTGGGAGAACGGCAGTTGGCCGGAAAGTGGCTAATGTATGATAATTCCCTTCGTGTACCCATGATCGTATATGATCCTAGGAATTCCAAACACCAAGACATATCGGATGAAGTACTGAATATTGATATTGCACCTACCATTTTTGGCTTCGCAGGTCTGCCGATTCCCAATTCCTGGCAAGGGCAAAATTTATCCTCTTATGTGCAGGGGAAAAGGCCAGCCAAATCACGAAAAGACTTTTTAGTAGAGCACCTTTGGAAGGTTAAAATCATTGCTTCCAGCGAAGGAATTAGATCCAAACAATGGAAGTATTTCAGATACCGCGATCATTTAGATCGGGAAGAATTGTATGATTTACAAGCTGACCCATTGGAGAAAAATAATTTAGCCAATGAGCCAAAGTTTAAAAAGGTGTTAAATCAAATGCGCCAAAAATTAGCCAATAAAGTAGCTTCCTTGGAGGGACAACGGCTACCCTAGTGGCTTTAATTTTTTCTTAAATATAGCTGATGTGAAAAAGGAGTGAAGCCTGTGATATAAACAGATGGAGCTTGCGCAAAAGGCAAACCTCCCCTTAAGTGGATGGCTTTATGCTCTGCTCTGCCTGGGCCAAATCGGATGCTATCTTCAGCTAAAGTGTATTTACCTTCGGCTTCTTTTAATAGGTAGGCATTACTTTCTTTTCCACTTGGAATAACTCCTTCAAATTGGCCATCTCCTCGAAAGATTAGTTCTAGACTCACAGGAACTCCGTCAGTTCCTTTCATGTCAATGTCAATATTCAAACCGCCCTCGATTTCCTTTACTTGAATTTTTGTTTCTAGGTATTGAATTTCACTTTGTTTACGATTGCTTCGAGGCATTTTTTCCCAATCGCCGCTCGGGTCAATTTGCTCCTTAGCATGTGGTTGAAAATAAGGCCCATCCAACGATTGTTGAAGCAACCAAGTGTTCCCTACTTGCTTAATTTCCGGAGATTGAAACTGACCTTTCCCGAAAAATGAAGCCGCTAGACGTAGTCCTTGAAGAATGGCATTTCCATGATGAAAAGTCAGGAAATTGGGATTATTAACCAAGATGGTGGAATCCCATTTATCCCTCCTAATTCTGACTAATCCCGAATAAGGAAATGATTTTACATATTGAGTAGGGATACTTTCTCCAGCGGGAAGTTCTTGCCATAAAAAGGGTTCATCCAAAAAGTTTTCGATGTGCGTGCCAATCCTTGGAAAATAAGCTTTTTCAATCAATCGACACATGGCTGCAAAGCGAGGATTTTTATCTAAAATGGCTAAATAACGGTAAGCATAATAGTAATTTTCAAACATATTAATGCCGCCTTTGTCTTGTCGGTTTGAGGCATCTGTCACCACTTCCATATTGGGGTGCACATAATACAAAGTCATTTCCAAGTTTTTCCGAACTACCTCCAGCAGTGCTGGTTTTTTAAATCCATGGTGGATGGCTATAAGTGCTTTGTTGATAATAGCGGAATAAATACCTGCACTTTTCTCGGTGTATTGTCCATCTGGATCTAGATCAATATGCTCTTGGAGCCACTCTTCCGCCCTTGCCTTATATCGAGGGTCAGGCCAAATTTGATATAGTTTGGCCAAAGCCCCTGAGACCACCCAACGATGGTTTGGGGTATGAATTCCACCTACTACCAATGATTCTCCGCAACGCTTTAAAAACGTTTCTAACGGTTTCATCAGGTTTGTATAGCGATTATCGGCATTGTTTTTTTGAAGTAGGGCATAGGCCACACACAACTTTTCTACACTAAATGCCGTATCTGGAGGTGAGTGAAAATTGGTACTTAATAGGTCTATGGTACCATCAGGATGTTGCATTTTAAGCAAACACTGTGTAGCCTGAATGGCTTTATCTAAGAGTATTTGAGATTGGTAAAAACTAGATTCCGGACTAATGACGGCACAGGCCACTTTCAATACATAATAACCCGTAGTTTGTGGATTTGGAATATCATCCCCATCTCTAAAACCACCATAATAGACCTGCTTTGGATCGCTAATTCGAAGTGCTTCAAAGCGAGGAAAATCTTGGTCATTTTGTCGAATGATTTGGATAAGCCAGGCTGGTTTTTCTTCCTTTGCCTTAGCGGAATAAGCCCAATGGGCATGACTTAACGAACCTAAACCCATTGCTCCGATTTGTACAAACTTTCTTCTTTTCATGGCATTAGTGGCGTGCGATTTTTTGGTATTCTAGAGCGAACATGATAAATGAACCAATGCCAAAGCCTTGGCCTTCCACGATTGGTCTTCCATAATAATAGTCTTTCATACCTACACAAGTTCCTCCGGAAACTCGACTAGGGCATAGGTAAGGGCCTTTAGGCTGCACCAAGCTATGTTTTTTTAAGCCTTGGTAAGCGGCATGGATAGAAGGTAAATATTCGGAAGGATTCAATAGACCTAATTCTATTCCTTTAGCCATGGAATAAGCAAACATGGCTGTAGAAGAGCTTTCTTCCCAGTTTTTGGCGTCCTGTGGGTACAAAAGGAGTTGATACCAATGCCCAGTTTGTTTGTTTTGCAAAGATGGCAAGGTCCGAATGATGGAAAGAAATTCTTTTTTTAATGGTTCGTAGTAATTGGACTTGGGGCTAATGTTGCTTATCACATCAACCAAGGTCATGGTTACCCAACCATTTGCCCTACCCCAGTATTCGCTACTTTTTCGGGTCTTTTTATCTGGCCAACCCACTATACTGCATCCATCATCATAATCTTGATCATCATCGTCCCATGCATGCACCCAAAGCCCTGTATTGGGGTTAGCTAAGGATTGACTATGTGCCTTTATTTGGGAGTAGATATGCGCCAGGTATTTTTCATCTCCAGTGCCTCGGTACATTTCCATGAGAAACATTTGGAGCATATATACCGTATCATCCCATAATTCAACGGTCTCTGTACGGTGAGAAATGCCTCCATTTTTAGATCTTGGAGCATTTAGGTAATCTTGATATATCGCTTGGGCTTTGGTTTTGTATTTTTCCTCTTTGCTCACTCGGGCTAAAAACGCCATGCCTATTCCTGAAGCTATGGCATTGGGATGCTTGCCATTGGCTACATCGTATGTTTTATCCATGGCTGTTCGAATGTATTGAAGGTATTGTGCTTTTTCTGTATCCGGTTTACTTTGATATAAATGAATTAAAGAATTAAGAAAAGTGGCTTGTCCCCAATCCCAAACATATTTTTCGGCAGGCATATACACTTCTCTACCGTATCGGTCTAATGAATCTATCCAAGTTTGAGCTTGACTTATACTCAGAGAAAAACACAAGAGGAGGCTGAGGAAAAATCTATTTTTCATCGCTTAATCATCATTTAAAAGGTCTAGAGCAAAAAAAGGGAAAATGTTGCTTTTGTAGCCATACATTTTCCCTTCAATATAGATATTTTAATCCTTTATTCTGTACAAAAATTCATATAAATAGTTATATGATGATTTTTGTTTTAGGATTGTTTTCTTTTTTTCATCACTAAGCTATCAGCTGGATAATGAGCCTTCAGGCTGTCCATTTGAGCTTTTGCCCAGGAGATTAGCACCTCACGTTGTTCTTGACTCAGGTTCGCTTCTGGGTGTAGGCCAAAATACGTATAAGATTCCATGGGCATTTCTTTTTCTTCAACGGTTTCTACAATTTCTTCCAATTTATGGTTTTGTACCGCAATCGGCAATTTGGTGAAACTAGATAAGTTTAAATGTTTCTTCCCATCATTGATATGGTGCGTTAAGAAAAACCCAACAGGTTGAATGTTGTGGTACCAAGGATAAGTACTTTTATTCGAATGGCAGTCGTTACATGCCACTTGAAGAATATGATTCACATTTTCAGGTACTAGGTATTTCTTGGAGATAGCAAAAGTTTGATCATCAGATTCATTTTTTTCTTGGCGGATAAATTGTATCCCCACAAGAACAACGATAAGGGTAATTAGAATTTTCTTTTTCATGCGATGTATTCGATTGGTCTTTTGGTTCTTATTTCCCTAATTTAGTAAAAATTAGGAATATTTTAATCTAATTTATGGGAGAAAAATCCAATTTTAAGTCAAGAGAATTTTATTGATTACGATATTTGACATAGTTGAAATCCACCCAGGTTAAGGTTTGAGTTATTTCATGATTTAGTTAATTATCTAATTATTCTGTTCGATCCTTTTTGAATTAGGTTTCAATCTAGTTAGCCTAGTGCTTTTGAAAAAAGTGTTTAATTATAGAATGGAACAGCGAATGGTTTTATGCTGTTAATAAAGAAGTTTAATGCCTATTCCGATTGTAAATATAATTTTAGCCTATGCCAAATAAACATTCTTCAAATAAAAGCCGCAATCAGTCTTTGCTCAAGGATATCGTTTTAATCATTTTGGGGATTTTTTCGGCCTCATTTGGTTTCAAAGGGTTTTTATTGACCAATCATTTTATTGATGGAGGTGCCACCGGTATATCTTTATTACTCACGAATGTGACTAAATTACCCTTGGCCATATTATTGATCATCATCAATATTCCTTTTGTTTTATTAGGCTTACGCGTGATGGGCCGAACCTTTGCTATCAAAACAGCATTTGCTATTTCTGGTTTAGCGGCTGTAGTGGCCTTTATTCCTTTTCCTGATGTAACCAGTGATAATTTATTAGTGGCCTTGTTTGGTGGTTTTTTTCTGGGTGCAGGTATAGGTTTGACTATACGTGGGGGAGCGGTGATTGACGGAACAGAGGTATTGGCTATTTATTTGAGTAAACGTTTGGGAACGACCATAGGAGACATCATCATTGGTTTAAATGCGTGTATTTTTTTAGCGGCTACCTATTTTCTTTCGGTAGAAATTGCCCTTTATTCTATGGTAACCTATTTATCTGCTTCAAAGACCTTGGATTTTTTCTTAGAAGGTTTTGAAGAATATATGGGAGTGACTATTATTTCAAGCGAACATAATGCCATCAAGGAAATGATTCAAAAGGAAATGGGAAGGGGTTTTACGGTCTATTCAGGAAAAAAGGGATTTGGGAAAAAGGGGGAATCAGAACATGTGGACATCGTTTATACCATTGTGACTCGATTGGAACTTAATCGACTGAACAATGCCATTGAACAAATTGATAAAGATGCTTTTGTGGTAATGTCTAGTGTAAAAGATACCAAAGGAGGCATGATTAAACAGCGACCACTGAAACATTAAAATAAACCAAGGACAGTTTTTGGGATGAATTGACCAAACAAATCAAGCAGCTTTAGAAGCTATTGATAAGGCCTGATTAGTTGCTTTTTGGCATAAAAAAAGGAATAAACTCACTGGCTAGACATTACTGTCAGATAGAAAGAAATTCCTTTTTCGTTTATTTATTAAGAACACGGAGCAACTAGCTAACTAATAGTAGTTGTGATTTGGTTCCACAAAAGTAAGTCAAAGGATGGCAATCTCATCGAATTATTTTCAAATTTGATATGTCCTCTTGATAATTGTCAATAATTTAATCCCCTTTGAATTACGATATATCGGGATGATCATGACCTAATCTACTTAATGTTTCGGGTCTAATTCCCAGAAATTCGGCAATGTATTTATTCGGAATTCGTGATATACTTTCGGAGTATCCAGAGGCCAAAAATGCGTCATATCGGTCTTTGGCATTAGGAATCCGTGAAATATAGACTCTTTCTTCCGCTGAAACTAAGTAAAATTCAAACAAGGTTCGATAGATAGTAGCCATGTCAGGAAAGTGCTTTAAACAATATTGCAAATCGTCATAATGCAATGATTCCGTTTGTGTGGCTTCTATAGCTTGAATATTTTCTTTGCAAGGCGTCCGCATGAAAAATCCGCCCACCGAGGTGAAAACATGGTTCTCCCAATCTACCCATTGGGTAATTTCTTTTGACCCATGCTGGTAATAACCACGAACTAATCCTTTTTTAATTAAATGTAAGTGGCTGACTGTGTCCCCAGCTTGGCATATTAATTCGCCTTTCTTAAAGCTATGACTTGTCATATGGGCTGAAAGGTATTGTTTTAAATCCTTGGAAATAGGAGTAATTGAATTAAAAAAGATTAGGCTATATAAATTCTTGGGTGTCGGGTTACTCATAGTTGAATAGAAACATGAATGGGATTTGCTAATTTCTAATGAGTCGAAACTGCATATTCCCTCAAAAGTTATGTTTAATTCTATGAAATAAAAAAGAAAAGGAGGGCAATTTTTTAGGGGCAAAAAAAACGAGGACTTGAAGCCCTCGTTTTTACATGCGTTAAAGTAGTTATGTTAACGATCCAACGCAGTGCGATTTATGAATACGTAAGTTGAAATATTTGGTTTAACACCAAAGAAATCGACAACATAATAATATACCCCATCTGGTAATTTTTTATCTATGTTTAATACATTGTTAGGAGAACTTTCTCCACCCCAATCATTTTTATAGTTTTCAGTTTCGAAAACTAAATCTCCCCAACGATTGTAAATACTGATTCTATTACGGTAGTTCAAAATTCCTGGAATGATCAATTTATCATTGAATCCATCATTGTTTGGCGATATTCCTTGCGGAACAAAGGTGTCACAATTATCTGGATCAAGTCGGTTTGGAATACCATCCTTATCACAATCAGGCATAGCACCATAATTCAAATCATCTTCTAATAAATCAGGAATTCTATCATTATCGTCATCTGGATCTATGTAATCGTAAATACCGTCTTTATCAGTATCCAATGGGGTATTTAGATTATTTCCAGCTCCAATACTATCCGGAGTTCCGTCGTTGTCAGAATCCGTATCACGGTAATCTGGCGTTCCGTCACCATCTGTGTCAACAGGTTTATTAGGATCTTTTCCTACCTCAATTCTGTCAGGGATACCATCATTGTCACTATCCACATCACGGTAATCTGGTAGTCCGTCTTTGTCAGAATCCACAGGTCTGTTTGGATCAGATCCAGCTTCAATCTTGTCGGATAAGCCGTCGTTGTCAGAATCCGTATCACGGTAATCTGAAACGCCATCTTTATCTGTATCTAATGGAGCGGCAGGATTAGCTCCTACTTCTACCTTGTCTGGAATGCTATCATTATCAGAATCGCTATCGATATAATCAGCTACACCATCTTTATCAAAATCAGCTGGAATTAAGGCATCCGGGCCAACTTCGAAGCTATCTAAAATGGTATCATTATCAGAATCGGTATCACGGTAGTTTGGTAAGCCATCGCCATCGGTATCCAATGCTTTGTTGGCATCAGAACCAATTTCTAAACGATCTAAAATGCTATCATTGTCAGAGTCGGTGTCAATATAATCTGCTTTACCATCTTTATCAGTGTCTAAAGGATTATTTGGATCTGATCCTACTTCCATTTTATCTGATAAACCATCAGCGTCAGAATCCAAATCTCTAAAGTCATAGCTACCATCTTGATCTGAATCCAAAGGATTGCTTGGGCTAGGGCCCGCTTCAATCGCATCTGGAATCGTATCATTGTCTGAATCTAAATCTCTAAAGTCTTCGATACCGTCTGAGTCACTATCTAATGGTTTGAATCCATTTCCACCACCTTCAATTTGGTCTGGTATTTTATCTCCATCAGAATCTAGGTCTAGGTAATCTGGAGTACCATCTTTATCCGTGTCTACTGGAGATTTTGGATTGCTTCCTGCCTCATAGATATCCATAATGCCATCGCCGTCCGAATCGGTATCTCGGTAATTGGCTAAGCCATCTTTATCAGAGTCAATAGGCGCACTTGGATTAGTTCCTGCTTCCATTGCATCTGGCATTCCGTCTGCATCGGAGTCAAGATCTTCAAAGTCTTTTATGCCATCCTTATCTGTATCCACAGGACTTTCACAAACCACGCTTTCAATTTTATCTGGAATACCATCTCCGTCAGAATCTTCATCACGGAAATTAGGGATTTCATCACCATCCACATCACCACCTAATTCAATACGATCAGGAATACAATCATTATCCGAATCTAGGTCAAAGAAGTCAGGCGAGCCGTCCTTATCTGTATCAATAACGGCTTTGTATTGACCACGATCATCCCATCCGTCATCATTATCATCATTTTTATTGTCACAGGCAGCGCATTTGCTCTTGCCTTCCCATGCGTCTGGAATACCATCTCCATCAGAGTCTAGATCTAAGTAATTTGGAGTACCATCACCATCATTATCACGGTCACGCTCATCGGTATCACCTAACCAGTCTCCATCCGAATCTTTATCACGGTAATTTGGTTTACCATCTTTATCCGCATCTCCTGTAGATTCAACTTTATCGCTGATGGCATCACCATCGGAATCAAGATCTAAATAATCAGGAGTACCGTCCTTATCTGTATCTGGAATTGGAGCTGGATTAGATTCTAAGAAGTCAACCAATCCGTTACCGTTTACATCTGGAGCTGATCCATTGATGTCAACACGTCCATCATAGTTGGTATCTATAACCCCACGAGTGCTATTCGTAGCCTCCCAAGCATCCATAATACCATCATTATCTGAATCAGTATCTAAGTAGTTTGGAATTCCGTCACCATCACTATCAACAGTTCTTTCCATGGAATCCAAAATACCATCGTTATCAGAATCAAGATCTAAGTAATTGGCATCACCATCACCATCACTATCAATATTCTTTTCAATGATATCTAAAATGCCATCACCATCTGAATCAGGATCTTGAGAGTTCGGGATACCATCACTGTCAAAGTCTTGACAAACAGTACCACCCGTATATCCACCGTAACATTCCATGTCATTGGTTATGCCATCACCATCACAGTCTCCTAAGAAATATCGTTGATATCCTAAAGATCCTTTCACTGGAATATATCCTGGAATACCTCCAATACATGAGTTCAATGGAGCTGCATCGGTACCATTGGTTGTTCCATCGCCGTCGCAGTCTAAGCCCTTCCAAGTAAGTGTTGTTTTGGAGAAATCTTGACTAGCCACCAAGTACGAACATGGATCATTTTTATCGGTACCATCGGTTACTTCTTTCTCATCAGATACACCATCACCATCCACGTCATCGGCAACAACCACAATATTTTCTGCTTGTACGCCTGCTCCCGTAGTTGGGGTAAAGGTAAATCCACCATTACCTGATCCACCTTGGTATTTAATTCCAAGTAAAGAGAAGTCTGCCACCCCATTAACAAAGTCACTTGGGCTGGTTAATTTAATCGTTCCAGAAAGTCCTGTTACATTACCTGTTAAATTCGTAACAACAACTGTGATGTTGTTTTGGGATGCATCAAAGTTTTTCACTACGTTGCCATATTGGTCAAGGGCCTTTAATGAACCTACTAAAGGTTGACCTACCACTTGCTGCGGAGCGAGTGTTACTTCCAATTTAACAAAGGTTGAGTTAACTACTTCTACCTGTAATTCTCCTTCTTTTGGCGTATTTACCACCCCATCAGTAGCCGAAATGGTAGCAACTTCTGCTTTGTAAAGAATAATCACTGCACTTGCAATACCATTGGTAAATGTTAGGTTGACTGTACTTCCAAATTCAGATAAAGATGTACTAAGTGTAGCATTTAGATTGACATTAGTCGAACTTGGATTTTGAACAACAATATTACCTGCAGAAGTTGCATTTATATTTACGGTAGTTGCTGTGGTAGTTGAATTTGTCTTTTTAACCGTTTGATTCAATGTGCCATTACCACCACCAATGGACGTAGGAGTGTTATTTGGGGCACCTGCACTAGGCTTATAAATATCCGAAGCAGCGGTGGCACCTGTGAAGGTGATAGGTTTCACTCCTGCATACGAAGGAATGATGTTATCATATTGATCCAACGCTCGGATGGTAATCGTCTGAGTAGTACCAGCCTCTTGCTTGGTTAAACCACTAATGAAATAGCGATAAAGTGGACCCGGGCTTACCGTAAAGGCATTACTATCTCCCACTTTTCCGTTTACATTAGATCCAGCTCCGGTACCAGTGGCGCGTAACACTATGCCGGTTTCTGCTTTGTTATAAACTACACCGGTGATGGTGACAGAACTTGTTCCTGCCAAAATAATTCCAGTATAAGTACCTGAAATGGTACCTGTTCCAGTTTTAACACTTAAGGTAATTGTTCCATTAGCCGTAGCTAAAACCGTATTGTCATTTTCGTCAGTTAAGGTGGCCGTTATCGTTTGCGTAGTACCCGCAACATAATTGCTAAGTGTACTCAATTTGATTTTTGAGCCAACTCCCGCACTAACTGCAAATGCGTTGGAGTTACCAATTTTACCATTGGCACTACCTGCACTTGTACCCGTTGCTTTCAATTCAACGCCAGTTTCAACTTTATCATAAGTAACACCTGTAATGGTTACACTTGAATTGCCACTAATGATTGTGCCACTAATTGTGCCACCTAAAGTACCTGTTCCCGTTTTAACACTTAATGTTACCGTAGTATTGACGTCGGCATTGACAAGGTTATTATTGGCATCTACTAAGGTAACTGTAACAGGGAAGGCATTTAAGGCAATTTTATCCGTAATGTTTGAAACAATGAATTTATTTGCACTACCAGCCGTTACATTGAATGCATTTGAGTCTCCTGATTTTCCACTGGTATTTCCAGCACCTGAACCCGTAGCTGTGATAACAACTCCTGACTCTAATTTGGTGTAAGTAACACCAGAAATAGTAAGTGTGCTCGAACCAGCGGTCATGGTTCCAGTTAAAGTTCCACCTAAAGTACCTGTACCTGTTTTCAAACTTAAGCTTAGGGTTCCATTGGCGGTTGCATTGACTGCATTTCCATTGGCATCAGTCAATGTAACTGTTACAGAGAATGCCGTTCCTGCTGCTTGGTTTCCAATGGTGCTTACCACTAATTTTGACGCTGCAGAGGCAGTAGAACTGAACCCTGCTGACGTTCCAGTTAAGTTAGTATTGTCTGTAGCTGTGATGGTCGTAGATGTACCTGCAACTGTATGCGTAGTAAATGTTACTGTTGCTATACCATTGGCATCTGTTGTGCTTGTCGCAGATGAGAATGAACCATTTAGGTCGCTCTTCGACCAAGTTATCGTTTTACCAGCAGTTGTGACAGGGTTATTGTTGGCATCAACTAATTGAGCGGTAATTGTCACAGTACCACCAGCGGTTGGTGTTGAATTACTGCTAGTGACAATGTATTTAGCACCTGCTCCAGCCACGACGCTGAAGGTATTAGAATCTCCCGATTTGCCAACAACGTTTCCACTACCAGAACCTGTTGCAGTTAAAGCAACACCTGATTCTGCTTTGGTATATGTGACACCTGAGATATTTACCGCACTTGAGCCTGCATTAATAGTTCCTGTTAGAGTTCCCCCTAAGGTACCATTTCCAGATTTCAAGGTTAAGCTTACTGTTCCATTGGTAGACGCATTGACAGGGTTGCCATTGGCATCAGTTAACGTGACAGTAACCGCAAATGCCGTTCCTGCTGTTTGGCCAGCAATGGTTGAAACAACCAATTTGCTTGCTCCTCCAGAACCAGAAGTAATGCTTGGACTTGTACCTGTTAAGTTCGAATTGTCAGTTGCAGTAATCGTTGTAGTTGTACCAGCAACGGAGTGCGAAGTGAAGACCACTGTGGCTGTTCCATTAGCATCTGTAGTACTAGTTGCCGAAGCGAAAGTACCATTGATATCACTTTTAGTCCAAGTAATGGTTTTACCAGCAGTTGTAACAGGATTATCATTAGCATCTAATAACTGAGCTGTTATGGTTACTGTTGCACCTGCAGCAGGTGAACTAGAACTGCTAGTTACTAGGTATTTAGCACCTGCTCCAGCCACTACAGTAAAGGCATTAGAATCACCAACTTTAGCTGCCACATTACTTCCAGCACCTGATCCTGTAGCAGTTAAAACTACGCCAGTTTCGGCTTTGGTATAAGTAACACCTGAGATGGTAACTGCACTAGATCCTGAAGTAATGGTACCTGTAAGTGTACCACCTAAAGTACCTGTACCAGTTTTACGAGTAAGAGTAACGGTTCCATCAGTAGTTGCATTGACCGCATTGCCGTTTACGTCGGTTAATGTAACTGTAACGGCAAACCCTGTACCAGCGGTTTGTTGCGAGATAGAAGAAACAACTAATTTAGTTGCTGCACCAGCCGCGTAGGTAATGGTAGATTGAGTTTGAGAACCTGTGCCACTCTTTACCGGGTTGGAATTTAATGTTGCTACAAAGATACCACTACCAGAGCTTGTTGGAGCAGTAACAGTAGCTGTATAGGTACCATTTGAGTTATCTGAAACAGTACCAATTGTACCAGAACCCGAAGATTTAGTGATGGTAACGGTAGCTCCACCTGCTCCTACATTATTTCCATTGGCATCTTTAGCAGTCACGGTTAATACTTGAGTCGTAGAACCGTCGGCTGTAATAGTTGCTGAAGTCGGAGTTAATGTAGATGCAGTAGCATCTGCAGCACCAGCAACCACGGTGAATGCATTGGAATCACCCGTTTTTCCGTTCACATTTCCAGCCACAGAACCCGTAGCAGTTAAAACTACGCCGGTTTCGGCTTTGGTATAAGTTATACCCGAGATGGTTACTGCACTAGATCCCGAAGTAATGGTACCTGTTAAATTTCCACCTAAAGTACCAGTACCAGTTTTGCGTGTCAGCGTTACTGTTCCATCAGCAGTAGCATTGACTGCATTTCCGTTTGCGTCTGTTAAGGTAACCGTCACAGCAAAAGCAGTTCCTGCAGTTTGACCTGAGATGGTAGAAACAACTAATTTACTTGCTCCACCTGAACCAACAGTAATGGTGGATGTTGTTCCAGTCAAGCTTGTGTTATCTGTCGCTGTAATGGTTGTCGTGGTTCCAGCTAAGGTATGGGCTGTGAAGGTTACAGTAGCTGTTCCATTGATATCCGTATTACTTGAAGTAGGAGAGAAAGAACCATTATTATCACTCTTAGTCCAAGTAATGGTTTTACCTGAAGTTGCAACAGGATTATTATTAGCATCTACCAATTGGGCGGTGATAGTAATAGTACCGCCAGCCGCTGGGGAGTTTGAACTACTTGTTACGATGTATTTGGATGCAGCACCCGCTACTACCGTAAAGGCATTAGAATCACCTGATTTACCAGAAACATTACCTGATCCAGAACCAGTAGCTGTTAACTCTACCCCTGTCTCTGCTTTAGTATAAGTAACACCTGAGATGGTTACTGCACTAGATCCTGAAGTAATGGTACCTGTAAGTGTACCACCTAAAGTACCTGTACCAGTTTTACGAGTAAGAGTAACGGTTCCATCCGCAGTTGCATTGACTGCATTGCCGTTTACGTCGGTTAGTGTAACGGTAACGGCAAACCCTGTACCAGCTGTTTGTTGCGAGATAGAAGAAACAACTAATTTAGTTGCTGCACCAGCCGCATAGGTAATGGTAGATTGAGTTTGAGAACCTGTGCCACTCTTTACCGGGTTGGAATTTAATGTTGCTACAAAGATACCACTACCAGAGCTTGTTGGAGCAGTAACAGTAGCCGTATAGGTACCATTTGAGTTATCTGAAACACTACCAATTGTACCAGATCCCGAAGATTTAGTGATGGTAACGGTAGCTCCACCTGCTCCTACATTATTTCCATTGGCATCTTTAGCAGTCACGGTTAATACTTGAGTCGTAGAACCGTCGGCTGTAATAGTTGCTGAAGTCGGAGTTAATGTAGATGCAGTAGCATCTGCAGCACCAGCAAGCACGGTGAATGCATTGGAATCACCCGTTTTTCCATTCACATTTCCAGCCACAGAACCCGTAGCAGTTAAAACTACGCCGGTTTCGGCTTTGGTATAAGTAACGCCAGAAATGGTTACGGAATTGGTGCCAGAAGTAATGGTACCTGTTAAATTTCCACCTAAAGTACCAGTACCAGTTTTGCGTGTCAGCGTTACTGTTCCATTAGCACTTGCATTTACCGCATTGCCATTTTCATCAGTTAAAGTAACGGTAACGGCGAAACTAGTGCCAGCTGTTTGCTGAGCGATATTACTTACCACTAATTTAGAAGCTCCACTAGCATCTGTTGTAATATTTGTAGTAGTACCCGTAAGGCTTGTGTTATCCGTTGCCGTGATGGTTGTTGTTGTATTAGCAACAGTATGTGTTGTAAATGTCACGGTAGCTGTACCACTGGCATCCGTTGTACTTTGTGCTGATGAGAAAGAGCCATTGGCAGCATCACTCTTAGACCAATTAATGGTTTTACCAGCGGTACTGACAGGGTTGTTATATGCATCTACTAATTGTGCTGTAATCGTTACATTAGCTCCAACTACTGGAGAGTAATTGCTACTGGTAACAAGGTATTTAGATGCTGTTCCGGCCACAACAGTGAACGCATTAGAATCACCAACTTTGGCTGCTACATTACTACCAGCACCAGTTCCTGTTGCAGTTAAAACTACACCCGTTTCAGCTTTGGTATAAGTAACACCTGAGATGGTAACTGCACTAGATCCAGAAGTAATGGTACCTGTAAGTGTACCACCTAAAGTACCAGTACCTGTCTTACGAGTAAGAGTAACTGTTCCATCAGCGGTGG
>NZ_JBPXKC010000006.1:0-7409 GCF_054558355.1 Aquirufa sp. OSTEICH-129A
ACCTTCTTGAATAATAGCTAGACGGTCTTCTGGACTGAATACTCTTCTTTCTCTTTTCATTTTCCCTAATTTAATTGGTTCTAAACTCTTTTTAAAATTTAGTCCAGTCTATTAGGGGGTTAGTACACGTTTAATTCTTCAGCCATTGGATTTAAAAATAAATCACTAATTGCTTGTTCTTGGTATTTTTTGTTAATCCAAGTACTATCCAACAGACTTTTATTGTTTTCTAGTAATTGAGTCAATTCCTTCTCTTCAAATAGTCGTATAAATTTTGGAAACTCAAAGTCTTTTTTTACTATGAAACTTGCATATATATTTTGATTTACCCCTTTCTTTTTATTGTAATTAAACAAATTTAAATCAAAAATTATCTCATCATTTTTGAGATTTTTTGTTAAATCTTTAAAACTTGTCGAACTAGTATTTATAATTTTTGAAAATTTTGAAGATTCATTTATTAATTCTTTTTCTAATTTTGACGTTTCTATTTTAAGATTTTCATATTCAAAGCTTTGATCTTTAATTGGTAGGCCAATATATTTTTCAATTAGTTTTTTATTTGCTAAAAATTTCAAATATTTATCTTTAATTAACAATGTGCTATTTTTTTGAATTGATATATTAATCAATTCTCTGTTTTTTAAAGACAAATTTTTTAGTACAATTAAATTATTAAAAGAATTAATATTTAAATTTTGATATTTTGTTGGAAAGTCATCAATAAAATTCAATATTTCATCTTTAGATGATTCGTTAGATTTGACGTAAAATATTAATTCATTTTCTACATAACTTGTTGCTACCTCTTTTAACCTAAACTGGTTATTTATTAAATATTCATTTAAGTAATTATACGCGTCTTCATTTTTATGAGACATTCTTGAAACTTTACCTAGTTTTAATAAAACATTAAGAAATTGCTGATTATTTTCTTCATAATTATTTTTCACAATTAATAGTGCTTCTAAATATTTTTCTCTCGATTTGTTAAGTATTCCTAAATTACGGTTATAGTCAGCTAGGTTAATAAGTGACTGGAGATAAAGAGGGTGGTTTATTCCTAATATTTTTTTGCGAATAAGAAGCTGACTTTCAAGTAATGGTAAAATGTTTTTTTTATTAAAGCCCAAATAGATCAAAATCACACCAAGATTACCAATAGTTGATGCATACCGTAAATTGTCTCTACCATATGATTTCTTGATTAATTCAAGCGTTTCACTCAAATAATCCGCAGAGGACTTGTACTTTTTTATATCTTTGAAAAGTAATGCAAGATTGTGTTTTATAGCAATTTGCATATCAACATTATCATGTAATTTTAATTTATTAATCTCTAAAGCCTCTTCAGATATTTTTTCTGATTTTGCGAACTTCCCTTGTATTCTATATAATTCTGCTAAGTTGCTTAATGATTCAATATACCGTCGAATAAATTTTGAGTCATTATTTATATTTCGTTTTAGCAATTCAATTGAAATAATGTAGGTATTTTCAGCATCCAAATATTTTTCCTGGTAATAATATACAACGGCTAAATTTGATAATGAGTTGATATAATCAAAATCGTTTTCTCCTTTAGTTTTTTTATAAAGTTGATTGAGAATTAAATAAAATTCTTCTGAATTAGTGTATTTCCCTTGTTTATTATATAATTGAATTATATTTTCAATGCTTGATATAATGGATTGGTCGTCATGCTTGTAAAATTCTTGTTTTAATCTTAAGCCTTTTAATAAATATTTTTCAGCTTCATTATAGTTTTTTAATCCTAAATAAATTGCTGCTAATTTACCAAGGGATTTAATATATAATAAGTCATTTTCTTCCAATAACTTACTTCTAATTTCAAAAGCTTTTAAATTAAATTTTATTGCTTTATTATATTGGCCTAATTTATAATATAAGTCGGAAAGATGTATAGATGATGTAGCAACATCTAAATGCAATGTTCCAAATTTTGATATTCTTATTTTAAGTGTTTTTAAATAAATATCCTCAGCTAATTTAAATTGATTTGTTTTTTCATAAAATTTCCCAAGGTTATTAAGCGAAATTAAATAGTCATTATTAAGTGTATCATACTTGGATTCAAATTTGTTAATATAGTTTATGTGAGATAATAAGTTAAATTCATCAGTTTGTCCTCTGGAGATTAAAACGTCAAATAATAATAAAAAAACAATTAGTATTTTTTTCATTGTTTTAAAGCTCAAGTTCATTCCAAATAACCTCTGCCTTTATCTCTAAATCCTCATGATAATAAGCAATTGCCAATATTTTTTTTGCTGCATTTGATAATTGATCTTTTTGGGGCAGCTTTTCAGTGATTAATCCAATAGCTGAAAGGTGATTCCCTAACAAGTCATATACACAAGCGAGATTGATATAACTTTTTAAGTACATAGGGTCTAAACTGATCGATGTATCAAAATCCTTTTGAGCACTTAACAATAAAGCTTTGATTTCTTTCGATTCATCAACTGAACTTCTAGTATAATTTTTTTGTAATCGGCTTTTATTATCTATTTCAATTGGATATTGAAAGCGTTCAGGAAATTCATACTCATCCTTTGTAATTGTTTTCATCTCCAGCGCCTTCAATGTTTTCGCCACTCCCATGTTATTGAGATTTTCTCTAAAAGGGATTTTCTTGTTTGCCTCCTCAAAATAAGTAATGGCGACATCGTAGTCCTTTTTTTCTAGTGCAAGCAAGCCGCTTTTGAATTTCTCATATAATTCATTGGCTGTATTTTCAGCACTTTTGGCAATTGACATTCTTTCTTCTTTACTGGGGTATCCTTGTTGAATATCTGCAATTTGATAGGCTTTGTAAATTTTATGAATCAATGGTGCCTGTACACCGTGGGGTTTATAACCTGCTGCAGCCGCAAAGAAAAAGCCTTTAATGTCAGCCTCTGCTTCTTTATCCTTGATGGAAGAAAGTGAAGCATCACGTACCATTTTAGCTAAATTGGGCTGTTTGCCATATAAATTGGCAAAGGCAAAATCGCTACAAAAGAGGTGATCATTGTAATAATGAGTGAGTTCATGACTCAATATTATCGCTACTGCATTTAAACTGTCTTCTCCAAAACTTTGACATACGGTATATAATTGATGATCTATCTCTATTTTAGGTGTCGGATTTGGGAGATACTTGGCTGGAACACTTTTTGATTTATCAGTATTTTTAATAATAGTCAATTGAGGGGCTGATTTTGCGCTTCCATAAAAGGATAATAATTGGTTGAACACCTTTCTGACTTGAGTTTCTGCAGAAGTCTGCCCAAAAGTCAAACTAGCCATACCAATGAATAAGATGGTAATGTGAAGTCTAAAAATGTGCCATTTGTTAAAAACCATTATCAAATAATATTTTGGATAAAGCTTCCTGTTTTGCGGAATCATTTAGTTTTTCCAGTTTCTTTGGTTGAGAGGTTTGTACCAAAGGATAAAAATTATCTTCCTTATTAAGGTAGTATATATCTTCATTGTACAAAATTTGGATTTTGTCACTTCTAGAAGTATGCAAGGTTAAAATTTTTTCATCAAAAACGTAAGTATTCTGCATAGCCTTCAAACTGCTTAACTCAATTTTCAAAGAATCAATTCTATTTTCTAACATTTGATAAAGATTATTTTGTCCAGAAAATGAATTAGGGGCAAATTTTGTTTCAAGCAATTTCTGATATTGTTCAATGGCAAGAACGATAGAGGTAATTCTTGGCTGAGGATTTTTGATTACTATTTTCAGCTTTTGTGTTTTATTGATGAATCCAATGCCATTATTTTCTAAAATTCTAATTTTTTTTTGATTGCTTACAACATCAACCAATCCATGAGATTCAATCTGTTTAATTTCTCCTAAAATTTTATTTTTTTGTTTCTCTGTAGAGGACAATTCCAAGGTGTCGTTTGGACTCAAATCTTTCTGAAACGAATTAAATACCCAAATACCTACTAAAAACAGCACACTTGCAGCAACGGCATATCTAAGCCAAGAAAATGAGATGATTTTTGTGGTTTCAACTTCTCTTTCATTTAATTCCTCGTCCCATTTTCTGAATTGTTGCTTTAGCTTTTCTCTGGACTGTTTCTTAATGGAGTTTTCAAGAGTATTCTCAGGTATTTCAAAATTAAGGGCCTCCCAAGAATTAGGCAATGCATCTTTTATTCTTTGTCGCTCAACTTTCTTAACAACCATTACTAAATTTTTATAAAAGAACACCCTTTTCTGAAATGCTTCATTTTGGGTCTTAATCAATAACTCGCTGCATGATGACTTTTCATTATTTCTTGCCACAAAACTTTCAGCAACATTATTGATAAATGAATGGTAGATCGTATCTAATTTAGAAATTCCTTTTTCTGGATCAGAAAGTTCAAGACCGTAAATGGAAGTATATAAAGGTTTTGCATCTTTTTTATATTGGCATAAAGCTTCAGCAAATTGTTCCAAAAAAGAATCTGTCAAGAGGCTTTCATCAAATTTGGGATCTGTTCCAAGATTTGATGAAATCAATTCCCTTAAAATTTGTAATTCCACATTCATCTTATTGATTCAATTCATTAAAGGCAATTTTTTCTAATCTTTTTTGGCACCTAGCCTTTTGTTGTTTTGTAGTATCTGGATTATTATAACCCAAAATTTCAGTAAGCTCAACCATTGATTTTTTATGATACCAAAATAGTGTTAATAATTCATAACAATGTCCTCCCGATAATCTAATGGCATTCAATGCACGTTCAATGGCTTGAAATTGGGCTTCTTTCTCATCTTCAATTTCTTCTAAGGCATCATTTATCGATGATTTGAAACTCATTGAATTTTCTTCCTCAACATCGTCATCTTTTTGATCTTCAAATTCGGTTATTTTTGAATCCTTCTTTAATTTATTACCTAGCTGATTTTTACAGACTGAATTCAAATAAGTCTGTACAGTACAGGTTAATACAAAGTCGTTTTCTGTAATTTTTTCATATAATACTATCACAGCATCATGAAAAACATCTTCAAGTTCATATTCTTTTAAAGAACCATTCGAAAATCTCTGCATGAATCGAACTGCATTGTTTTTGCAATTTTTATATACAACACCTAAATAATCAGAATTTTCTTTGATTCTAATTATTAGTTCTTGTTCATTGAGTCCTTTGTATGTTCCTTTGAAATCCATTAAGTCTTTCTATTAAAAGACTCAATTTAAAAATTTAGAAATAATAAAACTAACTTTCTAATCAAGCGGCAGTTTGTATCATATCGCTTGATTAGAAAGTTAAAATTTTAAGTAAATCTATTTTACATAGGTTTTATTTCCATTGCTATTATAGTAATAGGTTCCACCTCTTGGACCTGTAAATATTGGGGCTGTAGATGGGCTATTTGAATAACTGGAAGAGGATGAAGGAAAAGAAATAGAAGGGGAGGAATATAAATCAGGAGATTTAGTTCCATAAGATCCAGTATATGGATTTATATTACCACGAGTACTATAATTATCATTTATTGTTGAGTTTGGCGAAGTTCTGTAATATGGCTCAACATATGTTCCATAACTGTTAGTATACCCAGAAATCCTGGTTGGATTTTGAGCAAATAATGTTGAACCAGCAATGAACATAGATAAAGAAAGAAATAAAGTTTTCATGATTTTAATATTTAGATGTTTGTAAAATGTTTAACTATCTGTTAATATCAAATCATTAAAAAGGTAACCCAATCAAATAATATTTTTAAACTAATTTTTGATATTTCAACAATTAACCTTGGGCAACAAGTACTTTTTCAACTCAATCAAAATGCTATTGTTCCTACGATTACGATGTTTCGATTTTCTCCATCTATTAAAAATAAAGTTTTAAAGGCCGTTAAATACAATCTTGAAGACTAATTATAAAAATTACTTAAGTCTGTATTTTAATTGAATTTAAAGAGTTGGAATTGTTCAATTTTAAACAAACTTTCATCTGAAGATCCCTTTTCTGCCACCCAATTCGCTAACCTGCCCTAAAACATAAAAACCCCATCTATCGATGAGGTTTTTGAAGGGTGTGGTCCCACTAGGATTCGAACCTAGGACCCCCTGCTTGTAAGGCAGGTGCTCTGAACCAGCTGAGCTATAAGACCCTTTCCGTTGAATTGGTTTGCAAATATCCGTGTTTTTTCTGCTTTTTGCAAGTCCTGTTCTGAAAAAAATATAGAAATTTTTCCTCTCCTTTATTATTTGTTGGCTATCTCGCAGAAAGCCAGCATCTTTGCAATCATAAAAATTATTACATGGAACACCTTTTTTCCCTCAACGGACTCTTTAGCTTATTAACCCTGACCTTTTTGGAAGTTGTACTGGGTATAGACAATATCATTTTCATCTCGCTCACCGCGCATAAATTACCTGAAGAACAACAAGCCAAAGCGCGTAACCTGGGTCTAATCCTTGCTATGGCATTCCGTGTGATGCTTTTATTAGGACTTTCTTACCTTATTTCTCTCCAAAAACCGTTCTGGCACTTTAGCTCGGATTGGCTCTCCATTGCCCCAACAGGTCAAGCAGTAATCCTGTTTGTCGGCGGACTTTTCCTACTCTATAAAGCCACCAATGAAATCTTCCAAAAGCTAGAAGGCGAAGAGCATCACGAAGGAGCCAAATCAAAAAGCGTTAAAGCTAAATTTGCCCAAGTCGTTACTCAAATCGCATTAATCGACTTAGTCTTTTCCATTGATTCCGTCCTGACGGCCATTGGTTTAACCAATGAAATATTCATCATGATTACCGCCGTAGTGATTTCCATCTTCATCATGATGGGCTTCTCAGGGCCCGTTGGTCGCTTCGTTAACCAACATCCATCTTTGCAAGTGCTAGGGCTGTCCTTCTTAATTATGATCGGTTTTATGCTAGTTGCCGAGGCCAGTCATGATTCGGAATTTATTATCCTAGGAAATAGCATCGGACAAATCCCGAAAGGCTATCTCTACTTTGCCATTGCTTTCTCACTTTTCGTGGAATTCATCAACATCAAAATGCGTAAGAAATCTACCAAGGCCGTGGAAATTCGGGATGTGAAGAACGAGGCAGGGGATAAGGGGATAATCTAGTGATTAGTTGTTAGTGATTAGTTGTTAGGGATTAGGGATAAGTTATTAAGGACTTAGATACAAGTTTCTAATTGCTTGATATTCAAAAAGTTACGAAGGTTCAATTCAAATAGTAATGGTTGGCTTCGAGAACCTCAGCCAACTTATCCACTTATTTTAAAATTAGTACTTATGTCTTAGCCCAGAAATTTACAGTTGGCTGAGGCTCTCGAAGCCAACATCATAAGTTGTTTGTTCTACTAAGTGTAATGTCGAATAGTCAATTTAAATCATTAAAATCCTTTTCAATTGACCCTTTACCTAGTTTTTG
>NZ_JBPXKC010000006.1:7505-164175 GCF_054558355.1 Aquirufa sp. OSTEICH-129A
TTTGATTACTAAGGACTTTCTTTTTTTCTCCCAAAAAAGAAATACCTAGAAAATGTATGGAATTACAAATTCCAATGATCTATCATTCGACATGACCCTTCGGAACATGTCTAATAGCTATGTTAGAAATTTACAGTTGGCTGAGGCTCTCGAAGCCAACATCATAAGTTGTTTGTTCTACTAAGTGTAATGTCGAATAGTCAATTTAAATCATTAAAATCCTTTTCAATTGACCCTTTACCTAGTTTTTGATTACTAAGGACTTTCTTTTTTTCTCCCAAAAAAGAAATACCTAGAAAATGTATGGAATTACAAATTCCAATGATCTATCATTCGACATGACCCTTCGGAACATGTCTAATAGCTATGTTAGAATTTACAGTTGGCTGAGGCTCTCGAAGCCAACTGCTAATTTACAAAATGCTATTTAACACCTAAACACTAATCCCTAACCTCTAATCACTATATTTCTACATTCTACATTACATAGGTTAATCCTACGAAAGATGGGAACGGAGCGAAAAGGAAATTGTGAATGATGAATGATAAATTAAAAATGGATATCGCACAACATGCTAATAACTAATCCCTAATAACTAACAACTTAGGATTAACCGCTTTCCAATAAGTTTTTTTGTTTCTTTTTTTATGAAAAAAAGAAAATCCACGTGATTTGATGAAAAGAAAGATGAATATTTAAATATTCTTTAAATCAATCACTTTATTTAAATAGCGCTTACCAAGGCATTTCTTTTTTTTCAAAAAAAAAGAAACAAAAAAAACCTTTTTTTTGTCGTCCAGCAAAGGCGAATTCTGCTACGCAGAACCGGGATTCACTTCGCTATCGCCTATACTTTTGACGCCGACGCGGCATCGCCCTTGCGCGTTGTCAAAACCTCGTCTACCGCTGCGTTCATTCCCTTTCGCTGGAGCTGAACGACGAGACCTGCTATTGATTAGAAATTACTTGGATAAATAGAATAGATTAATTATCAGATTCTTAGCACTAACTACTAAACACTAATCCCTTTATTTTAAGTTGAACGGTTAATCCCAACGAAAGATGGGAACGAAGCATGAGCGAAGCGGTAGGCGCATTTTTGACTCTTGCGTAGGGCGTAGCCAAGCGTCAAAAATTAAAGCCGTATGCGGAGTGAGCATCGGTTCCGCAAAGCGGAATTCGTCTTAGGATTAACCGTATTTACCTATAAGTTTTTTTGTTTTTTTTTCTCCAAAAAAAGAAATACCTGGAAAATGGTACTGAAGTAGTGTTCGATTAAAAGATTACAAATTGAATTTTAAAGGTTGGCTTCGAGAACCTCAGCCAACTCATCTACTTGAAGTAAATTGAGTAGTTGTGTCTTACTACAAAAATTAACAGTTGGCTGAGGCTCTCGAAGCCAACTGTTAATTTACAAAATGCTATTTAAGAGCTAAACACTAATCCCTAACCACTATTCACTATTTTGCTACATTCAAAGGTTAATCCCAACGAAAGGTTGGAACGAAGCGGTAGGCGCATTTTTCACTCTTGCGTAGGGCATAGCTAAGCGTCAAAAATTAAAGCCGTATCAAATGAATGATCTTCGGAATTACAAATTCCAATGATCTATCATTCGACATGACCCTTCGGAACATGTCGAATAGCACAATTTACAGTTGGCTGAGGCTCTCGAAGCCAACATCGTCTGAGACTCTCGAAGCCAACATTATTTAAAGAGCCTTACAGCCTTTTTATGAATGAGGGACTGATTATTTAACAGATTTGGCTACCGTCAATAACTCCTTAGCACCACCACGAGGCAAACCCAATACCTTCTTCTTTACCTTTCCCGAAGCATCCATGAACATCAAAGTTGGATAACCTTCTACTGGATACATATTGGCCAATTGCGGACCTTCACCCGCTTCCATGTCCACACCAATAGAAATGAACTTCGCATTCATGTATTCACCCAATTCTTTGTCTGGAAATACTTTGGTTTTCAATACCTTACATGGCCCACACCATGAAGTATAAGCATCAAAAAAGATTAATTTGTTCTCCTTCTTCGCCTTTGCTAATGCCTGCTTGAACGTTCCATGAAAAAATTCAATGCCATCACCATCTGCCGTTTTAGCAAAAGAAGCGAGTGAAATGGATAGTAAAAATGTTAGAGCTAAATATTTCATATTGTTTAAATGTAGAATGTAGAATGAAGAATGTAGAATGAAGAATGAAGAATGAAGAATCGGTTGTGCTTTAAGTTTACAATTGATAACGGATAAATAAGTTAAAAATTATATTTGAAGTAATTGCAGCAATGAAAAACTAGCATGATAACATTAAATTTCAAAATGTAAAATATAAAGTTTGAAACTCTACATACTTAATTCTACATTCTACATTCTTCATTCTTCATTCTTCATTCTTCATTCTACATTCTACATTCTTCATTCTTAATTATACGAGTTCAACATCACCGGCATCACCAATAACAATACATCCTCATTTTCATCTTGATCCGATGGAATGATTAAACCTGCCTTGTTCGGTTCGCTCAATTTAATGTCCACATATTTCGCACTTAAATTACCCAATAGCTCCGATATCAATTTGGCATTGAATCCAATCTCCATATCTTTTCCAGCATATTCGCATGCCAAGACCTCATTGGCCTCATTGGAATAATCTAAATCCTCTGCAGAAAGCGTTAATTTATTGGCACTTAATTTCAAGCGAATTTGATGCGTTGTCTTATTGGAATAAATCGAGATACGTTTCACCGAACTCAAAAACTCCATGCGGTTAATCGTCAAAATCTCATTGTTCTCCTTCGGAATCGCATTTTCGTATTCTGGGAAACGCTCGTCGATAATCCGACAAATCAAGGAGAAACTTTGGAAGGTAAAGAAGGCGTTCGACTGACTGAATTCTACTTTCACCGTGGTATCGTCCATCGGTAGGGTAGATTTCAATAAGGATAATGCTTTCTTAGGTAAAATTAAGCTGCTTTGAGCCTCTGGACGAATATCTGTTCTGCGGTAACGAACTAAACGGTGGCCGTCAGTAGCCACAAAATTGGTATGATCACCCATCATTTGAATCAAAACCCCTGTCATAGCCGGACGCATGTCATCATTAGAAACGGCCAACAAGGTATTAGCAATGGCTTCTCCCAAAACAGAAGAAGAAAGACTAATCGATTGATTTTTGGCTACTTCTGGAATACGTGGGAAGTCGATGGGATTTTCTCCGCTCAATTTAAAACGACCATTCTGTGTGGAAATTTCCGCCCCAAAGGTACCCTGATCTGCCATAATCGTAACAGGCTGCTCAGGTAGGCTACGAAGGGTTTCCAACAATAAACGTGCTGGTAGTGCAATAGATCCATTTTCTGAGCCTTCTACATCCAAGGTGGTGGTCATCACCGTTTGTAAATCAGATGCCGTTAAGGTCAATTGATTGCCCTCCAATTCCACTAAAATATTCTCTAAAATAGGAATGATTGGATTGCTCGCAACAACCCCATTGATGGCTGAGATTTGTTTCAGAAGAACACTAGAAGCTACATTAAATTTCATGTATAGGATGGTTTTAAGAGTATTTGTGATAAAGGCACCTGCAGGTGCATTCAAACCTTGAAGTTAAAATAATTTAGGTATTCTACCAAAGGTTTCAGGCATTGTATTTTTTCTTTCGGTAGACTATTACCAAAAGGCTGATAATTCCCGCAAAAGCGATGGGAATAGCCAAATTTATACCTTGCCAAAAGCTTTTGTCTTCCTTTACCTTGACTTTATCCAAGGGCCTCAAACGAACATTTTTATTTCGGGCCAATAAGGCTTGTTGATCATCCAATAAATAATGAAAAGCATTCAAAATAAAGTCTTTATTGGCAAAGGTATGTTTCGCGAAAGTATCAAATCCTAGCGGGAGTGGCGCCTTGGTACTAGGGTCCACTCCATTCAAAGGTATGTCCCCGTCGGCCACAATGATCAAAGCTCCCTTTTTATCAGATTGGGCTTGAAACGGTTTCGCTAATTTTTCGGTAGGTAAAATACGGTTGGTGAAGGCCGACTGAAATGCACCTTCCAGCATGTAAGAAATCACTTGCGATCCTCCCTGGTATTTAGCCGGGTCAAATTCTTTGCCAGAAGCTGAAAAGGGAAGGGTGGCAGGTGTTTTTTGAACTTGAGTATAAGGACTCGTTTTTAATAAAGCTGTCCGTTTTAAACGCTGGCCGCTTTGTACCGTATCCAAGCTAGAAACAAAATGCCCATACACCGCATCTAAGTTTTTAGTAATGACCGAATTCGGATTTCCATTCAACAAGGGGAATGCCGGCCAAGGCATTAATTCTAAATTAGCTTGGTTACCAAAGTTGCCCACCGCCAATGGAATGGCTCCACAGAGTTGCGCATCCTTCACCAAATTAGCGTTCAATCGGATGCCATATTGAAACAAAAGGTTTTGCAAACCTATCTCCTGGGGAGTCACAATTAAGCCTTGCCTCTCCAAGGTATCAATTCGAACTCCATCCAAAAAGAAAATGCCCTTTCCGCCCTGAACCAGAAATTGGTCTATTTTGTATTGATCTTCCATCGAGAATTTGATGGAAGGCTGTATCACACAAATGGCATCCAAGCCGTCAAGGGTCAAGGATTGTGATAAATCAACCGGATATAAATCGTAGGATTTTTTTAATTGAGCTATCAAATCCAGTTGTTTGATGGCGGGTACTTGACTATGATCTAAAAAGAAACCGATTTTTTTACGTTCTTGATTTTGTTGTACCTGCCTGATTCCCTGCATCAACTCGTACTCTAGGCCTTCAATCGACTGATTTAATACCTCTTGTGGACTAGTCAGCTTATTTCCTTTCAAAAGCAAAATGGCAGCTTGGCGGTCTGATTTCTCAATAACGATACCCGGAAATATCAATTGCTGTACTTGTTGGCCATCTTCCTGATTGACAACATTGGTAGGAGGGATGCCTAATGAATCTAAATAAAATATGAGAGCTTGTCGATCTTTCTCCTTCGGATAGGTTTTATAGACGTCTATTTGCTCTATATCGATGCGCTGCGGGCTTTGTGCGCGAACATCATCAAGTAGCTCCATCAATGCTTTTTCTAGCCTTCTAAAGCCGCCTGGAAGATTACGCCCACCCAAATATACTTTGATGGCGATTGGGCCATCCAAGGATTGCAATACGGATATGGAGGATTCACTCAAGGTGAATTTCTTTTCTTCACTTAAATCCCAACGTAAACGAAGCTGTGGACTAATGATCATGAGTAAAAAACCCAATCCGATCAAGATGGCCCATAAGCTGTTTTTTGTCAGTTTCATGTAGATAAAATTGGTTTCAAACAAGAAAAGCATTCTTTGCAGAATGCTTTTCAAAGATAAAAGATATTTTGATTAATAGAATTTGTAACGCTTATCTACAATCTTCGCATTTTCTTTAATGGCTTCATTGATGTAGTAAGAAGTACGTTGTATACCCATCGACTGAATCTGAGTTTTATACGTGGTATAATCCGCCAAAGCTGGAGCAGCTACAGCAGCCGTTTTTTCTGCAATGTAAACCCCATTGTCTCCTACGAATACTTGACTTCTTTTCCCAGTTTTTAAACCTGCAATTTTACCTAGAGCTATCGCATCTGGACCAGCAGTATTTAACATACCCGTAGATAAAGTAACATCAGCTACATTCTCTACCAAGGCACCAGCACCATATTTCTGAGCAATTTGCTCTAAGCTACCTTTGATAGTGCTCAATTTCGCAGCAATTTTTTCACCTTTCAGTTCAGCACGAACCAAGTTGGTAATACCTTCACGGTAATCGTCCACTTTAACATTGTCTTTATCTGTTTTACCAGTTAAATAAGCCACAATGTATTGATTGTCTTGTTCAAATACTTTTTTAGAACCATCACCGATCGAAGTACCTTCATCAAAAGCCCAACGCACAATTTCACGAGCATTCGTTAGGTTATTGATGCTAGTCGCATTTTCTAACAAGCGCTCAGCACGCATCATGATGATGTTTTTATCTTTTTTCAAAGCTGCCTCAAACGCGCCTAAAGTTCCATTGGCATTGGCAAATGCATCGGCTTGTGTATAAACACGGTCTAAAGTAGCTTGTGAAGGAGCAATGGTCTTGTTGATAGCAGCTAAACGGTAAGCTGTATTGGTTTTCGCATCAGTAATTTTAACGATATGGTATCCAAATTCAGTTTCAACCACACCCGGCATTAAACCAGCACCGTTAAATCCGAAAACAGCTTTTTCGAAGGCTTTGGTCATAGCACCATTGTTTTTGAAATATCCTAGGTCACCACCATTTTGTGCAGTACCATCCATTCCGTTCAATTGCGCCAAGGTTTCAAAGCTTGCACCACCTTTGATTTGAGTCAAGATGCTTTCTGCTCTTTGTTTTGCTTGTGCCTTAGCAGAATCTGTTTTATTAGCCGGAGCAATCAAGATATGGCTGGCACGAACAGTGAACAAGCTATCTTTTTTAACACCGCCGTATTTGTAAATAGAATAAGTCAATCCGTTTTTGAATGGGCCATAAATACCACCCACTTGGAAAGTACCTAATTGAGATTTAACCGCTTCTGGAATTTCAGAGTAAGCCAATAAATAAGGTGTGCGCACATCGGAATTCAACATGGCAAAAGCTGAATCATTCGGTGCAACAGCTAAGTCTTTCGCTAACTTCTTGATTTGGTTGTAAAACTCAACCGTATCTTGTGCCGTAGGCACAACTGGGAAAGTAGCATATTGGATGGAACGTGAGTTAACCCCTTTGAAACGATCTTTGTGTTTAGCTAAATATTCTTCCAATTGTGCATCACTCACCTTGATAGTAGAATCAGGAATAGAGAAGAAAGGCACGTATAAGAAGCGAGCTGAAAATTTAGCATTTTGAGATTGGTATTCTTTTTGTGCTTCAGCCGTGTTTACGTATGTAGATAAACGGATAAGGTTTTCATATTTTGAACGAATACGATCTTGAGCAATGGATTTCTCAAAACTAGCCCAGCCTTGTTGCTGCTGTGCAGGCATTGTCTTTAAGTTTTTCAAAAACTGAATCACAAAAATCTTATCAAACTGACCTGTTTGTGGATTTGTGAATTGCTGACGAACAGATGGGTGGATATTATTTCCTTGAACCATGTCAATCAATTCTTCGGAAGAAACTTTTAGACCTAAGGCATCAAACTCTTTTTTGTAAGCAATATCCAAAATGTATTGATTCCAAACTTGATCACGTATCATAGTGGCTTCTTGCTCACCTGGACCTTTTCCTGTTTGTGCCGTGTAATTGGCTGTAGCCTCTTCTACCTTCTTTTGAAATTCAGGTAATAAAATGCTTTCACCGGCAATTACCCCTACTTCTTGGTTGTTGGAGCCAAATAAAGACGATCTTCCTTGGAAAATATCACTACCGATGAGAAATAAAATTAAACTGATGGCGATTGCTGCTGCCGCGATTCCCGATTTCTCTCTAATTTTTGTAATTAATGCCATTGATAATGTATAATAAGTTGTTTAATGTCTTTTTTAATAGCCTTAGCCTTTCACAAAAGAAACGCAAAATAATCACATTTCTAATGAAAAAGCAAACCTTTGTCAGAATGTAACTCCGAAATTTAAGCTTTCAGGACTTGGGTCAAACTTTCTAAAAACTGATCAGCCACCTTTTGGTCAATAGCTAAACTTGGTAATAAGCGCAATGTATGCTTTCCAGCGTATCCACAGAAGATATGGTGATCAAATAATAAAGCATCACGAATGGGTCCAACGGGCGCTTCGAATTCTATTCCAATCATCAAACCTTTTCCTCTTACTTCTTTGACCGCGGTGAATTGACTTAATTGATCGATCAAATATTGACCCACTTTAGCGGCGTTTTCAATTAAATTTTCCTCTTTGATGATATCCAAAACCGCATTTCCTGCTGCACAAGCCATGTGATTACCTCCAAAAGTGGTACCCAAAAGGCCATAGCTGGCTTTAATGTGCGGTGCTATTAATACCCCACCCATAGGAAAACCATTTCCCATGCCTTTGGCGGTTGTCATCATGTCTGGTTGAATACCGGCATACTGATGGGAGAAGAATTTACCTGAACGGCCGTATCCGCATTGTACAGAATCCAATATTAATTGAGCTCCCGTTTCATCACAACGTTTTCTAAGGGCTTTCAAAAATTCCGTTTCAGCTACTTGAATACCACCTACGCCCTGTATTCCTTCCACGATCACCGCCGCTGTTTCTTCAGTAATTCCCTCATCTAAACCTTCTAATTGATTGAGAGGAAGGAAACTCACATGAGAGGTGTCATTGATGGGTGCTACTATGCTTGGGTTGTCGGTCACAGCCACTGCACCAGCTGTACGTCCATGGAACGCATTTTTAAATGCCACCACTTTTTTGCGTCCCGTATGAAAGGATGCCAATTTTAAGGCATTTTCATTGGATTCAGCCCCTGAATTGGTTAAAAACAATTGATAATCAGGGTAACCTGATAATTTCCCTAGCTTTTCTGCTAGCTCTTCCTGACCTGGAATGATCACAGAATTGGAATAAAATCCTATGTTCTGCAATTGTTCCGTCAATTTGGCCACATAATAGGGATGAGAATGTCCGATGGAAATAACGGCGTGGCCCCCGTATAAATCGATATATGTTTGACCCTTTTTATCCCATAAAATGACTCCTTGTGCTTTTACAAGTTCAATTGGATAAAGTGGATATACGTCAAATAAATTCATGATATGCGTAATTTTTGAATGAAAATCTAGCTATTAAATACTAATTAAAAACCAATGGCTTTTAATCGTAGACCTTCATCTTCTTTCCATCCGAGCATGATGTTCATGTTTTGCACGGCTTGACCAGAGGCTCCTTTGATTAAATTATCGATAATGGAAGTAATCAATAATTGTCCTTGGTGGATTTCAAGGTGCAACAAACATTTATTGGTATTCACCACTTGCTTTAAATCAATGCTGGCTTTAGAGACGAAGACAAAGGGTAAGGACTCATAGTAATCGTTGTATAATTCCAAGGCCTCTTCCAGAGTACCTGTGTATGGAGTATATACATTGGCCATGATTCCCCGGGAGAAATTTCCTCGATAAGGGACGAAATGGATCAAAGGGGCCTTGTTACCAAAGGCTAAGGTTTGACCAATTTCTGCCAGATGTTGATGGGTGAAAGCTTTGTAAATACTAATATTATTATTTCTCCAAGAAAAATGACTGGTGCTGGATAAGGATTGTCCGGCTCCAGTACTACCTGTGATGGCTGAAACATGCACATCGCCAGTAATTTTTCCTGCAGCTGCCAAAGGCAAAAGAGCTAATTCAATGGATGTGGCAAAACATCCTGGATTCGCAATTTTTTGAGCCGTTTGAATTTTGGCTTTTTGAAATTCGGGAAGACCATAAACAAAGCCATCCGATTCATCCCGGTAGTCGGTACTTAAATCAATGATTTTTGTATGCCAAGGAATGTCATTTGCCTCTAGAAATTTTTTGGATTCTCCGTGACCCGAGCAAAGAAAGAGTACATCCACGGGTTTTAAGGTATCCGTGAATTTGGCATAAGTACTACCCAATAAATCTGTGTGTACATCAGAAACCAATTTCCCAGCTTGTGAATTAGATAATATACAAGTCAATTCCACATCAGGATGATTGACTAAAATCCGTAATAATTCACCTCCGGTGTATCCTGCTGCGCCTACTATTCCTATTTTAGCCATACTATTGTTCGTTTACCTTCCGGTGTATCATGGTTTGGTTGGAGACGATTTTAGAGAAACCTCTTACATCATCGCCCGTCCAAGCTTTATTCATTTCTCCATAGGCTCCAAAAACAGAGGACATCAAATCGTATTTCGATTCAATACCTAGGATGTGGAATTGATATGGGTTTAATTGTACATGAACAGTTCCTGTTACATTGCTTTGGGTATCTGCCAAGAATGTTTCAAAGTTGCGCATGACAGGCTCTAGAAACTGGCCTTCGTGCAACAAGGTTCCGTACATATCACCAATGTTTTGTTTCCAATACAATTGATGTTTGGTCAAAATATGTTTTTCTAAACTATGGTGTGCCTTGATGATAATTAAAGGAGCAGGAGCTTCAAATCCCACACGACCTTTGATACCAATAATGGTGTCTCCTACGTGGATATCTCTTCCAATGGCAAAAGCACCCGCTAATTCTGTTAATTCGCGGATGGCAGCTACTTTAGATGCGGATTTTTTTCCATTGATACCAACTAATTCTCCTTGTTCAAATTCCAAAGTAATTTTCTCTGGACTAGTTTTGGTCAATTGAGTAGGCCAAGCTTCTTTCGGTAAATATCCATCAGAAGTTAATGTTTCTTTTCCGCCCACCGAAGTACCCCAAAGGCCTTTATTGATGGAATAAGCGGCTTTATGCCATTCTTGAACGACACCTTTAGATTTTAAAAAGTCGATCTCAGCTTCACGTGAAAGTTGTAAATCACGAATTGGCGTAATGACTTCACATTCAGGAGCTAAGATGCGGAATACCACATCAAATCGAACCTGGTCATTTCCTGCCCCTGTACTTCCATGAGCGATGGCCTTGGCACCTAATTTTTCAGCATATTTTGCCACAGCCGTGGCTTGAAATACACGTTCAGCAGATACAGAAAGCGGATAAGTATTATTTTTCAAAACATTGCCATAAACCAAATAACGTAGGCAATCTTGATAATAAGAATCCACCACGTCCAAAGTAACGTGTGAGCTAACTCCTAAAGCATAGGCTTTGGCTTCAATGGCTTTTAATTCTTCCGGAGAAAAACCACCTGTATCTACCAATGCCGAGTGCACTTCCATGCCACGCTCTTCGGTTAAATATTTGACACAAAATGAGGTATCTAATCCTCCACTAAAGGCTAAAATTACTTTCGGCTTGCTCATGTTTATTTGGATTTCCCCTTTTTCTTAAAGGGCATTAATAATTTTTCTTTGATCTTTTTCAATTTGCTGAAATCAGCAATGTTTTTGAGGAATAACCATTTTTCCTCTGAATCGCCTACAGACTTCTTTGCTGCATTGGGATCATAAATCATCCCAGTGCAAAGGCAAATTTTTCGCTCAGTCCGAGTTAAAATATCATAGTTGACACAAGATTCGCAGCCTTTCCAGAAATTATCATCTACTGGTAATTCAGAAAAAGTAGTGGGTTCATATCCCAAGTCCGAGTTGATCTTCATCACGGCTAGGGAAGTGGTGATACCTATGATTTTGGCATCAGGATAGCGGGTTCTAGATAATTCGAAGGCCTTAGCTTTTACGGCTTTGGCTACTCCATATTGCCGATAAGAAGGATTAACGATTAATCCCGAGTTAGCAACAAACTTTCCATGTTGCCAGGTTTCTAAATAACAAAAGCCCACAAATCCACCGGTGACGTCATCAGTGGCGATGATGGCCTTACCTTCCGACATTTTCTCTTGCAGGTATTCAGGCGTTCTTTTGGCAATACCCGTTCCACGAGCTTTTGCCGATTCTGCCATTTCGTGGCAAATAGACTCTGCTAGGCCAAAATGGGCTTGACTAGCAACTTGAACAGTATAAGAATTCATTCAGTAACGACGATAAAAATTAAACAATAGCATTCTTCGGGTCCCTAGGGGATCATACCCTAAAGATGTATCGTCGCCTTCGTCGGATAGGAGATGTAAGATGTACGAATAATAATTTTATCTGCATTCTTTTTGTAAACCCAGGTAGTTCGTCCTAAGTTTGTCCTAATTAGCTCGCAATTTCAGAAATTCAACGGGGAAATGCGAATAATCTCCAAATTATTTCATGGAAGAGGTTAAACTATTATCAGTCGAACAGTTAATTTATGCCTATGCCAAAGGGGTTTTTCCCATGGCAGATGAGGGTGAAATACATTGGTATAGTCCAGATCCCAGAGCTATCATCCCGATTGATACCTATAAACCTGCCCAATCTTTGCGCTCCGTAATAAATAAACATGTATTTGAAATACGTGTGGATACGCAATTTGAAGCAGTTATGCAGTTTTGTGCAGCACCTAGGTCTACGGACTCCGAAACTTGGATTTCGGAGGAAATTATTCAAGCTTATACCGAGTTAAATCGGAGGGGTTTTGCTCATTCTGTGGAGGCATATCAAGATGGGAAATTGGTAGGAGGCTTGTATGGAGTAGCTTTGGGTGGGGCCTATTTTGGGGAATCCATGTTTAGTTTAGTATCAAATTCATCCAAGGTCGCCTTTCATTACCTAATGGTTTTATTGCGCGAGAAAGGATATTCTTTATTGGATACCCAATTTATGAATGACAATGTGCTACGTTATGGAGCCATTGAAATCAGTCGGAGGGAATATAAAAGTCGATTAGCCAAGGCCTTAAAAAAGACCTGCCATTTTCAATTGCCCGGAATGGATTATTGAACTAGGTACTATTTTGCTTGCTGGGTCAATCCTTTCATGACTAAAATACAAACTAAGAGCATAGTGATGGTGACTAAAACCAAGCCCGTGGTTATGACAGATTCTATGAATGGCCCTTGTTCCCTTCCTCCAGCGATGGGTAATAATTTTCCTGCTCCTGTCGCTGCTGCTAGACCGATACTTAGAAAATTGAGGTAGGTTCCTACCACGGCCAACTGAAAAGTTAATTTTAACCAAAGATTTGATAAATTCAGTCGGTGCCAAATTAGTCCTAAAATAACTAAAAACATGCCATTCATAACTCCTTCTAAATGAGAGGATAAGCCTAATCTAGGTTTGGCAAGTATTGGGATGAGTAATCCTATCACTAATCCTAAAAAGAACAAGAAAATGCCCAAAAATATGAGCTTATCGGCCTGCTGTTTGTGTAATGTGGTATTTTCCATATGCCTGATAATGAGTAGGTTGAATCATATTTGAGTAATTTAAGTGGCTTTTTGAAAATTTCAAAATCATAGAAAGTTTTCTTTTTATAAAGCAATTCTCCATTCTCCATTCTCCATTCTCCATTCTCCATTCTCCATTCTCCATTCCAAGAATGAATTCTATTGCTTAAATTGCAGGAATATCGATTGATTATGTCAAAACCCATCCTAGTAATAAAATTTGGATCGTCCTCAATCACCCATGCTAATGGGGAGGTAAACGAGCAAACCTTAGAGAAAATAGCCTCGCAAGTCGCTCAATTACAGCCTAATTACCATATTGTATTGGTATCGAGTGGGGCTGTGGCAGCAGGTAAATCAGTCTTTAAAAATTACAAGGGAAGTTTGTCGGAACGTAAAGCCGCAGCCGCCGTGGGAAATCCCATTTTGATAGCGAAATACAATCATTATTTTCAGAAATACGGTATTTCTATTGCTCAAAGTCTTTGCGAACGTCATCATTTTTCGCAGAGAGGTCAATTTTTACAATTAAAAGAAACCTACCAGGAGCTTTGGAAAAATGGAGTTATACCCATTGCCAATGAAAATGACGTAGTGAGTAATGTAGAGTTGAAATTTTCCGACAATGATGAATTAGCTACTTTGATAGCTACAGGTTTTGGAGCTTCTAAACTATTGATTTCCACCTCAGTTGGAGGGCTTTTGGATGGAGCAGGAAATATCATCAGGTATGTTAAAGAGATTGATTCTGAGGTATTAAGTGTGGTAAGTACGGATAAATCTAGCTCTGGTTTAGGAGGAATGATTTCCAAATTGACATTCACTCGTATGGCAACACGGCTCGGAATTAAGGTGGTGATATTTGGCCTTGATCAAAAGGAGGGAATAGTGGATGCCTTGCACGAAAAAATAGGGACAGTTTTTGAGGCTCAGGAAGCTACTTTGAATTCTCGGCAAAAGTGGTTGGCAACAGGTTCTTTGATTCGAGGTAAAGCGGTATTGGATAAGGGTGCAGTAAAAGCTATATCTCAAAGAAAAAGTTTGCTTTCTGTGGGCGTAGTTGAGTTTTTAGGTGATTTTGAAAAAGGGGAGGTCATCGAATTATTGGATGTTTCCAAAACGCCTGTGGCCATCGCTAGGGCCCGTTGTGCTAAATCTGAATTGCTAGCAGCTACATCTAGTTTAGAAGTAGCACATGCAGATGATATTGTGCTTTGGTAAAGGAGTCAGCCTTTTATTTTTTTATTTTATACCTAAAATCACACCGCTCAGCACCTTGGGCAATCGTACCTTGTCGGATCATTTCTAATCCAGCTAAACTAGTAGTCAAGTGGTCAACCTCGCATAAAATGGAGGTAAACCGAGCATAATTATGTTTTTGAAATTGCTTGCAAATACCGCATTGTAGGATGTCAATGCCATAGCCTAAGCCATGCGTAGATGCTTTATCCGTCACTATTCGAGCAATAAATCCATCAGGATGTCCCGATTTTTCAGCTTCTTTTTTTAAGTTTTGAATTAATAGTCGTCCCAACCAAGTTCCTATGAAGCGAGATGGCCAGGTTTTGATCAATCGTTGAAATCTATTTTTAGGCTGAACAAAATCATTGGCTACTTCTAAACATACTTGTCTAATCTGTTCATAACTTTCCCCTTTCTCATCTAGACTTTGAATCATGGCTAAAAAGTAGGCACTGAAAGATAATCTTTTGTCGATGGGATTTTGAGAGTCAGCTAAGCTAGCATCGTAAATCTGGGGATAAAGGACATCCATTTTGAAAATGATTTCATTGGCCGTCAAGGGATAATGTTTGACTAATGTGGGCAGAAAATAGGGATTAAATTTTTTCATGAGAAGGATTATTTTCAAAAAATCAGTGAAAAGAACGATGGATTATAAAGCTAGTACCTACCTTTTTTAATTATCAATTTCTTGGACAATTTATTGAATTTTAATCCGTTAACGCAACGCTGGCAAGGTTTCGAACCTTGACAGCGTTAAAAATGCGTTAACATTTTATTTGTGTTTTACCTTGGCTATCCTGAGCAGTTTCTAGAAATTCGTAAACATCTCCTTTGACCGGATCTGTTAATACTTGATTTTTAAATGGCATGGTATAGTAGATTTTGAACGTTTTAATACAATAGTTAGAAAATTATTTAATTATTTAAATATTTTCAAAAAAACAAAAAAAATGGTTAGTTATTCGACTCGCTGAGCCGCCCATAACTAACCAATTCATATGGAAATAATATGTAGTTTTTAGGCGATCACAACCGCTTCTCCACTTTCTACATCTTGTTCCACTGTCTTATATTTGACATTTTCCTTCAAGGAACCATCGCGATACTGAACAGTGACTCTTTGATTTCGGTCAGCAATTTTAATAGCCTGACGCGGAGCAATTCTCTCTTCGCTCCTCGAAGAAGGGTCATGGTATTCTTGCTGTTCTTCACCTTGTCCTCCGGCTAAACCGCCCAACAAGGAAGAAATAGCTTCATCTTTGCTTAATTGCAATTTCGGGGCCTTCTCTTTTTTAACTTGTTGTGCTTGGTTTGTTTGTTGAATTTCAGGTATTTCTGCTTTTAATACAAAACTGATGGTGTCTACATTTACTCTTGACACAAAGCGTTGGAATAGATTTACGGCTTCAAATTTGTAAATCAACAATGGATCTTTTTGCTCGAATACGGCATTTTGAACGGACTGCTTTAAATCATCCATTTCACGTAAATGCTCTTTCCATTCTTGGTCAATCAATGTCAAAGTGATGAATTTCTCCATTTCTTTGACTACTTCTTTTCCTTGCGAATCAATGGTCTTTTGCGCATCAACCACAACACCCGTTACCCAATTTCCATTGGTAATAGGAACCTGAATGCCGGAATATCCTTGACGCAAAGCTTCTTGAGCTACTTGAATAACTTGCTGAGCTATACCTTCATTTTTACTCTTATAATGATCTTCTGCAGCCAAGAATAAACGCTCAATCTTCACCTCAGGAGATAAACGGTTGAAGTCTTCTTCCACAAATGGTGGCTCAATGCCCAATAATTCGATAACCTTCAATTCCAATTCAGCATAGCTTGAATATTGACCCACCAAATCTTGGCATACATCAAACATCGTATTGATGATATCCAAAGATAAACGTTCTCCTAAAAGGGCATTTTGTCGACGTTTATAAATGGCATTTCTTTGGTAGTTCATGACGTCATCGTATTCCAATAATCGTTTACGAATACCAAAGTTATTTTCTTCTACTTTCTTTTGTGCTCTTTCAATGGAAGAGGTAATCATGGAATGTTGAATAACTTCTCCTTCATCCATACCCAAACGATCCATCACCTTAGCGATACGGTCAGAACCGAACAAACGCATTAAATTGTCTTCCAAAGAAACAAAGAACTGAGATGATCCCACGTCTCCTTGACGACCCGCACGACCACGTAACTGTCTATCGACACGTCTTGATTCATGTCTTTCAGTACCAATAATGGCCAAACCACCAGCAGCTTTTGATTCCGGACTTAACTTAATGTCTGTACCACGTCCCGCCATGTTTGTCGCAATGGTTACCTTACCCGATTGACCAGCTTCGGCTACAATCTCTGCTTCACGTGCATGTTGCTTCGCATTCAATACATTGTGAGGAATCTTACGAATCGTCAATAAACGGCTAATTAATTCTGAGTTTTCTACTGAAGTCGTACCCACTAAAACAGGTCGGCCTCGGTTCACTAACTCTTGAATTTCTTCGGCTACAGCATTGTATTTTTCACGAACCGTACGATATACTTTGTCTTCCGCGTCTTTTCTTTGAATAGGACGGTTGGTTGGAATAGAAACGACGTCCAATTTGTAAATCGTCCAAAACTCACCAGCCTCCGTTTCGGCTGTTCCGGTCATACCACCTAATTTGTGGTACATACGGAAATAATTTTGCAAGGTGATGGTGGCATAAGTTTGGGAAGCATCCTCCACATTAACGCCTTCCTTCGCTTCGATCGCTTGGTGTAAACCATCCGAATAACGGCGTCCTTCCATCACACGACCAGTCTGCTCATCCACAATTTTCACTTTGCCGTCTACTATGATGTATTCCGTATCCTTCTCAAACAATGCATATGCCTTTAACAATTGATTGACCGTATGTATTCGGCTGGCTTTATCATTGTATTCACGAATCAATTGTTCTTTTTGAGATAAACGGTCAGCATCTGACAGCTCTTTATTTTTCTCAATTTTATTAAGGTCAATGGATAAATCTGGAAGTACGAAGAAGTTTGGATCTTCGGTATTACCACTCATGAATTCCAATCCTTTTTCGGTTAATTCTACTTGGTTATTTTTTTCTTCAATGGTAAATAACAAAGGAGAATCTGCTTGTGGCATTAATTTTTGGTTTTCTGCCAAATAAATGGATTCCGTTTCATGTAAAATTTGCTTATTTCCAGATTCCGATAAAAACTTAATCAATGGTTTGGATTTAGGTAAACCACGGAAAGCCCTAAATAATGCTAATCCACCCTCTTTTTTATCGCCTGCCGCAATCTGTTTCTTGGCTTCAACTAAAAAGTTTTGTACTAATTGCTTTTGAGCTTCAACAAGCTTTTGAACTCGAGGATTGAAGACATCAAATTCTTGCTCATCTCCACGAGGAATAGGGCCAGAAATAATCAATGGGGTTCTTGCATCGTCAATTAAAACGGAGTCAACCTCATCCACCATAGCAAAATGATGCGGTCTTTGAACTTGGTCCTCTAGGCTACGAGCCATATTGTCGCGCAAATAATCAAAGCCAAATTCATTGTTAGTACCATAGGTGATATCCGCTGCATAGGCATTTCTACGCTCTTCGGTATTGGGTTCATGCTTATCAATGCAATCTACTCGTAACCCATGGAATTCAAATAAAGGCGCATTCCATTCCGAGTCACGTTTAGCTAAATAATCATTGACAGTAACAATATGTACACCTCGACCAGCCAAAGCATTTAAATAAGTGGGAAGGGTAGAAACCAAGGTTTTACCTTCTCCTGTGCCCATTTCAGAGATTTTTCCTTGGTGCAATACAATACCTCCAATCAATTGGACATCGTAATGTATCATGTCCCAAGTAATGGTATTTCCTGCGGCATCCCAGGTATTTGACCAGATGGCTTTATCGTCATCTATGGTTACATTGGATTTCTTGGAAGCAATGAATTTATCTTCAATACTGGCTTGAACCACCAATTGTTTATGCTCTGTAAAGCGACGAGCCGTTTCTTTAACTACGGCAAATGCTTCTGGTAGAATTTCATTCAAAATGACTTCTAATTGCTTATTGCGTTCCAGATTTAATTTATCAATCTCTTGGAAAAACTTCTCTTTGGCATCTATGTCCTCGGTGGCTTGACCCTGCGCATGTAAGCTATCTATTTGAGCATCGATATCAGCTAAAAATGCTTGAATACGAGCTTTAAAATCATAGGATTTTTGACGTAATTCATCGTCTGAGATGGAACTCAAGCGAGCGTACTCTTCTTTTATTTTGTCGACAATCGGCATCAAGGCTTTGATGTCTCTTTCCGACTTGGTTCCAAATATTTTGGTTACTGTTTTGCTGAAGATGGATAACATTGTATAGAATGTGTGCCTACCTAGGCCATTTTAAAATTGAATATGCAATTTACCAATTAATCTCTAAAATCTCTAAATTCTCCAGGATTGGGCTAGAGTAAATCACTTTCAGAACTTTTGGAATATATATTGTGCTAATTGATTGACCAAAAATAGATGATGCGACATGTTAATCTTTAAACTTTATGGTCATGGTGGTATCTGGTTTGGAAAAACGGGTAACGACCACATTCAAGGATCCAGACTCTTTTTTAAGTCGCTGCGGAACAGCTACTTGATCGAAAAATACAGGATCGGCCAAATGTAAATCTAATTTTCTACGTGTCCCGTCTTTTTGCTTCACAACCAAGATGTAATGTATTTCGTTTGGGTTAGTGGCATCCGTATACTTTTTACGAATAGACCCTTCCAAAGCTAAATCGCGAATTTCACTTGGTGAATCATACATTTTTTCTGCCCAAAGGTTAGGCAAAAAAAGTTGGGCCAATAATCCTAAAGTTCCAACGATGAATACAAGTTTGGTGAAATTTTTTCCTCCCCAATCCACCGATTCTCCTGAACCTGAATTGCCACCAACCATATTGCCGAACAAGGGCATTTTTAATTTTTTTCGAGGAGCTCTTCTGGGTGGGGTATAAGCTTGTGACATAGGAAAAGGGATAATTCTCGCAAATCAAGTGATTTTTTTTGGTTTCTACGGTTAATTTTTTTGATCAGTTCCAAAATATTTTAACAGTAAACTTCAGTAGAACGGAATACCCCAAGGAGAAGTTCCCAGATTTCTTGAAAATAGAAAAATGACAAGTTAATTTATCAATTATTTGATAATTAAGTTTGATTGCTTTATTATTACAATCTACTTTAAACTTATTAACGGCTGTATTTCAATGGCTTTTATGAAATACATTTAAACACATGGACACCATGTTAACCTGGAATACCACCCATGTTTCCCATTTATTATCCCGCGTATTGTTCGGCTATTCTAAAACGGATTTAGAGCGAGCTATGGGTTATGGCAATTTTAATGATTTGCTAGACCTAGCTATTTTAAAGGATATTCCACTCCCTTCCCCACCTGATACTTGGGTGGATTTAACTCCTGAGCAAGCTCAATTGGATAGGAATCAGGCTGGTCCTTGGTTTTTGCAGTTGACGAAATGGTGGTACAGCCGTATGCATAAAGAATCACTCAGCATGCAGGAAAAAATGGTTTTATTCTTACATAACCATTTTTCCAACGAGAGGCAAAAAGTAAATTATCCTCAATATGTTTACAAGCAAAATCAGCTTTTTAGAAAATATGCCTTTGGGGATTTTAAGCAATTAGTGAAAGATATTAGTATTGATCCATCCATGCTCATCTATTTGGATGGAAATAATAGTAGGGGGACTTCTCCCAACGAGAATTATGCCCGGGAAGTAATGGAATTATTTACGCTAGGGATTGGTAACTATACTGAGAATGACATCAAGCAAGCAGCCAAAGTATTTTCAGGATGGCAAGTAAGGGGATTGGTTTCGGTTTTTGATGCAACAAGGTGGTACCGAGAAACTAGTCTTACGGTTTTAGGTAAAACTGCCCGATTTGATAATAATGGCCTGATTGATCATATTTTTACACAAACAGCAGCAGCCGAATTCATAAGTCGTAAGATTTACAAGGAATTCGTTTATTACAAGCCAGATGAGGTGTTTGTTAAAAAAATGGCTGCGGTTTTAAGGCAAAACAATTTTGAGTTAAAGCCCTTATTGAAATTCATATTTACTTCAGAGGAGTTTTATAAACCAGAAATTATAGCAGCTAAAATTAAGAGCCCAACGGAGTTGATCGTAGGGGCAGCTAAGCAATTGGAATTGAAAAACCCAGATTTACAGAACTGGTATGATATGGCAATCATCCTTCAAATGCAGTTGTTTCAGCCACCTGATGTTTCGGGTTGGGAAGGCCAGCGCGATTGGATCAGCTCAACAACCTATTCCTACCGATCAGGGTTTACGGATTCACTTTTAAGTGGGAAAAGGTATAATGGGGCTACGGTCACGGGAAAATTAGATCCCATAGCTTTTGCTAGGTTATCTTCCAATGCTGAAAAACCCAAGGAATTTGTGGAAGAAATGGTCAAATTATTCATTCGCTTCCCCTTAACTGAAGCTAGAAAGGCATTTTTACTGGAAGTCCTTTTGGATGGCACTATTGCAGCCAATTGGTCCACGTATACACCCAATGCAGATGCGAGGATTAATAAATTTTTGAAAGCAATGATGCGTTTACCTGAATATCAATTGGCATAAAATGAAAAAAGAAATTAGCCGCCAAAAGTTTTTGCGTCAAATGGCCTTGCTTAGTGGTGGGGTGACCTGGGGTATGGGTTCCATTTCAGGGAAAGCATTTGGAGCCATTCCCTATGCAAGTTCGGCAAGAGGGAAGGTTTTGATTATTATTCAACTCAATGGAGGTAATGATGGATTAAATACCATAATACCTGCTGAGGACGATAATTATTTTTCTAAGAGGCCAGATATTTCCATTAAAAGGGCTGATGCTCTTCCGCTTTCCAATGGCATGTACATGAATCCTGCCATGACCAGCATGAAGGCTTTGTACGATAAAGGACTGGTATCCATTGCGCAGAGCGTTGGGTATGCTAATCCTAATCGATCTCACTTTAGAGCTACGGATATTTGGAATACAGGTTCCGATGCCGCGACCGTATGGGATGAGGGCTGGGCAGGCCGTTTTTTAGAAATGCAATACCCCAACTATCCCATTCAATTGCCTAAGGATCCCATGGCAATACAACTTGGGTCTGTGGAATCACTCTTATTTCAAACGGATGTGGGAAGGGTTGGGACCGTATTTGAAGATCCCAATTTATTTTACCAATTAGTTTCTGGCACCTTAGCTGATGCTGAATTACCACCTGCTACCCTTGCCGGCGACGAGTTGGCTTTTCTAAAGCAAATCGCGAGTTCATCCATACAATATTCCACCGTTATTCGTGACGCAGCCAATAAGGCAAAAAATACTTACACTTACCCCAATTCAAATTTAGCTAGACAATTAAGTATCATCGCTAGATTAGTGGCTGGAGGATTGGAGACACCGGTTTACCTAGCTAATATTGGCGGATTTGATACCCATGCGAATCAAAAAAACCAGCATGCCAACTTATGGAAAACCATTTCAGAGGCGGTTTCAGCTTTTCAGTATGATATGACCAACCAAGGTTTAGCGGATTCCGTCAGCATCATGACTTTTTCAGAGTTTGGAAGGAGAGTAAATCAAAATGGTACCCAAGGAACAGATCATGGAACCGCAGCACCTATGTTGTTTATTGGAAATTCCGTTCGTGGAGGCTTAATTGGAGCCAATCCTAATCTAACTAATTTGGATAATAATGGCGATTTACGCTATAATTTCGATTATCGTCAGATTTATAGTACGGTCCTTCGCGATCATCTAGGATTAGATGCCTATAAGACGCAGGAGCTTTTCAAACAGACATTTGAGCGTGTACCTATTTATAAAAATTCTCCAGATGTCTTACCAGATACTTTGGGAATGGAGCTGAATTCTCCTATGCCTAATCCTGTGACTGATTTTACTACCGTCCAATATGCCGTATATAAACCAGCTTTAGACATCAAAATTAGTCTCTATGATATACAAGGACAGGAGATCAAGACTATTTATCAAGGTACGCGGACAAAAGGGACTTATCAGTTGACTTTGATCGCATTAGGTCTTTCTCCGGGCATTTACTTGGTACATATGTCTAGTACATCAGGGCTTTCGATGCACAAAAGGATGATTGTTCAGTAAGGGGGTGATTTTAATACAAGCCATAAATTTGTATATTCGTAGCGCCTTTTACTGCAACATTTGAGGGGGTATCAACGTTTTATGATCTAACTAGCAGCATCATCTATGATCAGACTCTTCAGCTTTTGTATTTTGATTTCTCTTTTGGCATCCACCTCCGTGCAGGCACAATTTTGGTTTTTGGGTCAAAATAGCAAAAAAGCAGCTCCTAAAAGTCCATTTAAAGCTCACTCATCTTTTGGTTTTGGTGCCGGATCCTCAACTTACCTCGGCGATATTTCACCAGCTATGACCTTACTGGATGTAGGAGGTAAAACCTTGCGTTGGAATGCCGGGTTACAATATACCCGTCATTTTAAAAAGCATTTTAGTATCCAAGGAAGCTTTACCTATATCCGCATTGCTGCTGATGATAATTATTTTGATCCAGCTGGTCGATTCGAACCAAGTTATACCAGAAACTTGCATTTTAGAACGGATATGCAGGAATTATCTCTGATAGGTATTTATGAAATTCTAGGAAACGAGGAAAACTTGCCCAAGCGCAGAACTTTGTCACCTTATTTATATGCAGGGCTATCTGGGGTGTATTTTAACCCAACCACGAGAAGGCCTGCAACGCATGAGACAAATTTTTTAACTACAGTTCCACCTGTTCAGCAGGATTGGAATACCGATTTACAATCTTTGCAAACCGAAGGTGTCGATTACTCTAAAATTACAGGTGCTGTACCTTTTGGTTTTGGAATTCGTTACAAACTCAATCAATCCTTTGATATTGGATTTGATTTTGGATATCGTATTGCGTTTTCTGATTATTTGGACGATGTATCCGATAACCGTGTGAATGTTCCTGCTGTAACTTCATTGATTACTGACCGTTCAACAGAATGGTTCGCGGCTAATACTTTGGCAGATCGTAGACCCAACTTACTCACGGGTTCAGGTAATCCCCCTTTAGTCGCCAAAGGTTCTGACCAGTATTTTACTACCCAAATTCGCTTGATTTATCATTTAAAAAATAAGATTGATTGTCCTCCACTGCCACGATAGTACCCTCCAACATATACAAGGCCAGTTTTTTGTGTCTTCTTGTTTTCTTTTTAGCTCAATCTACGGATCTAAAAGCTCAAAGGTGGGCATGGGGTGCAGGTTTTGGTGCTACTGCATATAAAGGGGAATTAGCCGATTGGGGATATCGACCTAGCGTGGCTGAGTTAAAGGAAACTTTGCCTGCCATGCACTTATTTGTTTCTTATCAAGAAAGGCATGCTTTTTCCTATCGTTTTCAAATGATGGTGAGTCGGCTTCAAGGTAATATTGCCAATAGGCCCAGTACATTTTTTCCCGTGGGAACTCCTCCAACCGTGATAACTCCTAATGGAAAAGTTGCCGATGCTTCCATTTTTGCCACTTCAATCACGGAATTTTCTGGTATCGTAGATTATAATTTTTTGGATTATGAAATTGATCCTAGACATGTTAATTGGACCCCCTATTTCTATGGTGGATTGGCAGCAGTATTTGCTAGTCCAGATAAAATTGATGCCTTTTTAACTCCCGCCATTCCATTTGGAATTGGGGTCAAGTTTCAAATCAATAAAAATTGGGGGATTCGTGGGGAGCTGGGTAGTAGAAAAGTGTTTACTGATAAATTAGACCAAGTTGCCTCACACAATGGAAGTATGGAAAGCTTTACCCTAGACGGTGGAGACCAATATTTACATCTCGGTTTTTCTGTTACTTATACTATTCAATCCATCTTTTGTCCCAAAGTTTATTGATTGCTCCGTGCATTTTGAATAGGTGTTCAAATTAGCTATCTTTACCACTTTGTTTTATCCGATTAATTATTGCCCTATTTGTGAAAGAATCCATTGACCTTAACAATCTTCCTGCCCATATTTCCGTTATCATGGACGGTAATGGTCGTTGGGCGAAACAGAAGGGTTTCACAGATCGAATTTTTGGTCATCGTAATGCGATTCAGGCAGTTAGGGAAACCATAGAAGGTTGTGGAGAATTAGGGGTAAAATTTTTGACTTTGTATGCCTTTTCCACTGAAAATTGGAATAGACCCAAAGCTGAGGTGATGGCCTTGATGAGTTTATTGGTGAGTACCATCAACGAGGAATTGCCCACCATGATGAAGAATCAGGTGCGTTTAAAGGCCATTGGGAACATAGAGTCATTGCCAGATAAATCTCAAAGAGAATTGCTGGCAGCCATGGATAAGACAGCAAATAATACGGGCTTAACTTTAGTCTTAGCTTTGTCTTATTCTGGAAAGTGGGATTTGGTGCAAGCCACTAAAAAGGTAGCTGAAAAGGTAGAAAAAGGGGAGTTGAAAGCAAATGATATTAATGATCTGGTCATTGACCAGCATTTGTCGACCGCAGGAATGCCTGATCCAGATTTAATGATTAGAACCGGTGGTGATCACCGAATTAGTAATTTTATGTTATGGCAATTGGCTTATGCCGAATTGTATATTTTTGAAGATTTATTTTGGCCTGATTTTAGAAAAGAACATTTACATCAGGCTATCGTTGATTTCCAAATGAGAGAAAGACGATTTGGTAAAACGAGTGAACAAGTTAAAAGTGAAGGCTAAGGCTTCGTATGAAAAATAGATATTTAATGAATCGAGTTAACGCGTGCCAATTACAATGGAAATCATTGGGCTTGTTTTTCAGTTTGATGATGATTGTAAGTCAAGGTGTATTAGCTCAAGGCTTGGGTGGGCGTCTTTTTTCCACCACACCTAGCAGTGCAGAACCTACATTTTCCTATTCATTGCCCCAAGAATATACCATTGGGGGGATTTCTATCTCTGGATCCCAATTTTATGATGCTAATTCCATGGTAAACATTTCGGGTTTACAGGTGGGAGATAAAATTAAAGTTCCCGGAGATGCCATAGCTTCTGCTATCAAGAAGATCATGGATCAGGGTATTTTGGAAGATGTTGAGATTTTTGCCGAAAAAGTAGAAGGAGAGAAAATATGGTTGCGAATCCAATTGAAGGAGCGGCCTCGTTTATTTGCCATTACCTACGACGGGATTAGAAAGGGAGAAAGAGAGACTTTGAATGAAAAAGTAAAAGCCTACAAAGGGAAAATAATTACAGAAACACTGCGTAAAAATCTTGAATTAGTTATTCGTAAATATTACCAAGAAAAGGGTCGTTTAAATGTTACTACCAAATCCGTTGTAAAAACGGATACCACTAAAGGAAATAACGCCACCTTGATTGTTACGGTTAATAAAGGTGAAAAAGTTAAGGTACATAAAATAATTTTAGACGGAATAGAGCCTTCCCAACAATCGCTTATTTTGAGAAAAATTAAAAACACCAAGCAAGTTCGGTTTGGTCGTATTTTTAAGCCATCAAAGTTTGTTCCTAAGAAGTGGGATGAAGATAAAGAGAAACTTTTGGCAGCCATGAATAAATTGGGTTTCCGTGATTTCCAATTGATTTCTGATTCCGTTTACCGTCATGATAATGAATCGGTTAACTTGAAGGTCAAATTAGTTCAAGGTCGTAAATATTACTATCGAAATATCTTTTTTGAAGGAAACTACATTTATCCAGACTCCGTTTTGAAGGATGTATTGGGAGTCAAAAAAGGGGATGTGTATAATACCGAGGAATTAGATAAAAAAATGGGAGGAAATCCAGGAGAGGATTTGAGTTCGGTTTACATGGATAATGGGTATTTATATTACAATGCAGAACCCGTTGAAACGTCCATCGTAGGTGATTCCATAGATTTAACCATTCGAATTTCAGAGGGAAAACAGGCTACCATCAACAAAGTGATTTTGAATGGTAATACCAAAACTTCTGACCACGTGGTGATGCGTGAGATTCGTACCTTACCAGGTCAAAAATTCAATAAATCAGCCATTATTCGTACGGTTCGTGAGTTATCTCAAATTGGCTATTTTAACCCAGAAAAAATCTCGCCCAATCCTCAGCCTCGTGCCGATGGAACAGTGGATATTGAGTACAATGTGGAGGAAAAGCCTTCCGATCAGATTGAATTGTCTGGAGGTTGGGGTGGTTACGTGGGTTTTGTAGGAACCCTTGGAGTGGTCTTTAACAACTTCTCCGCTAAAAATTTGACCAATTGGTCAGCTTGGCGACCATTACCAGCTGGAGATGGTCAAAAATTGGCGGTTCGTTTTCAGGCCAATGGAGTGGCATTTCAAAATTATAGTTTGACTTTCACTGAACCATGGTTGGGAGGTAAAAAGCCTAACTCGTTTTCTATTGCATTAAATCGTAGTATTTCTTACCCATATCAGTTTAGAACGACAGGTTATGGTGGACAAGGTCTTGGTGGAGGACTTGGTGGTCTAGGCGGTGGATTTGGCGGCTATGGTGGTTATGGTGGCTACGGCGGCTATGGTGGTTATGGAGGTTATGGCGGCTATGGTGGCTATCAAAGTTATTCTGTGCCAGATTCATTGTTATCGGCTCACTTCAATGTGAATAGTATTACTTTCAGTTTAGGAAAGCGTTTGAAATGGCCGGATGATTATTTCTCTTTGAGTCACTCTTTATCATTTTCGCAATATGACGTAGACCGTTACTATACTTGGGCTTATCCTCAAGGTATTTCTACTTCGGTTACTTTCATGACTAATTTTTCTAGAAATAGTATAGACAACCCTACATTTGCTCGTTCAGGATCTAGTTTTTCATTGACAGCATCCTTAACTCCACCTTATTCTTTATTAGGAGGAAATAAATCAGGTCAATTGATTGAGTACCATAAATGGATGTTAGATGCTAGTTGGTTTAGTCCATTAGCTGGTAAATTTGTCCTTCATACGCGTGCTCACTTAGGTTTCTTGGGCTCTTATGGTGGAAAAGAAACAACTCGATTTGAACGATTTGACTTAGGAGGTTCAGGTATGGTTCAAGGTTTTTCTTTCAATCGTGATATCGTAGGTTTAAGAGGTTATAAAGACCGTGTTATTGGACCATCTGGATCATATGGAAATGGGGGAGTGGCGTACAACAAGTTTGTGATGGAAGTTCGTTATCCTGTATCCTTAAATCCTTCTGCGACTATTTTTGTATTGGGTTTTGCTGAGGGAGGAAATAACTTCTCTAGCTTATCTGATTACAATCCTTTTAACTTGTACAAGTCAGCAGGATTTGGAGCACGTATATTTATGCCGGCCTTTGGTATGATTGGTATTGATTATGGTTTTGGATTTGATAAACCAAGACCAGGAGATAGTGATTTTGGACGCCAGGCCTTTACCTTCTCTATCGGTCAACAGATTAGATAGTGATTTAGCAGCAGACAATGAAAAAGTCGATTTTTTTATTAATTTTGATGCTTACGGTGCTAGGACAAAGGTCTTTTGCCCAGAAATTTGGATACATTGATACTGAATTTATTACGTCTAAAATGCCAGAATATAAGCAGGTGCAGGCTAAGATAGATCAGATGACTAAACAATGGATTCAGGAGATTTCGAGTAAAAATGAGGAAGTCGCTAAATTGGAGCGGGAATATAAGTTAGAAGAACTTCTTTTGACAGAAGATTTACGCCAGCAAAGGTTAAATCTAATCCGTCAAAAAGACAATGAAGCCAAGACCTTTCAAAATCGAATATTTGGAACAGAAGGTGAATTGTTTAAGTTTAAGCAAGCAGCTTTGAAACCTATCTTGGATGAAGTGTCTAAAGCGGTTGAAAAAGTAGTTCGTCAAAAGCGACTCGATTTCTTATTTGATAAGGCAAATGATGGATTGGCTATGATTTATACCAATCCGGTACACGACTATTCTGATTACGTATTGGAAGAATTGGGATTGGAACTAGATCCTAATTTGGTCGATAAAGCAACTGATAAAAGTAAACCAGTAAAAGAAAATTAATAATCAATTAAACAAACGTATGAAAACCAAATTTTTGTTGGCCATGGGCCTAGTGTTCGGAATGGCTGTTTTGCCTCTTAAGGCGCAGATTAAGATCGGATTTATCAATGCAGATTACATATTAAGTCAAATGCCTGAAGCTAAACAAGTGGAAGAGGATTTGAAAAATACGCAAAAGCAATATGAGACTTTGTACCAAGGTAAGGTAAAAGACTTTCAAGATAAATTAGCTGTATTTGAAAAATTGCCAGCTAGTACTGCTGATATCATTAAACAAGATAGAGAGAAGGAATTACAGAACCTTCAAACTTCTATTCAAGAGTTCCAACAAAATTCTCAATCTTCTTTACAAAAGAAGCAAGCACAATTGTTGCAGCCTTTGTTGAAGAAAATAGAGGAAAATATGCATGCGGTAGCTAATGAAAATGCTTATACTTATGTATTTAATTACGATGCAGGTATGGGTACCGCTCCAATCTTATTACACTATCCAGCTGATGCTAGCATCTCTGATTTAGTATTAAAGAAAATGGGTATTACGCCAAAGCCAGTAACAGCTACTCCAGCTGCTGCTACTACCACTCCAGCTACAAAAACAGCTACTCCAGCAACGAAGAAATAAGTATTATTTGTTGATAAAAAAGGGTGCAAGTCTGACTTGCACCCTTTTTTTATGTGTTCCAACTACTTGATTTTATTCGAATCAGCGCTTATTATATCAAGTTATTGAATCGCTTTTGACTTACATTTGTTAAGCCAGGTTTGCTTACTTTTTGCTCATTAGTTTTGAGTTTTTTCAGCTTTTTGATTTGTAAGCATTCAGGTTTTTCAAGCTTTGGGATTTGTCAAGCCTTGGGATTTGTCTAGCTTTTAGATTTGTCAACTTTTAAAAAGTTGACAAATCTCCTAGTTCCCTAATCCCTAATCCCTAATCCCTAATCCCTAATCCCTAATCCCTAATCCCTAATTCCTAATCTCCTAGTTCCCTAATCCCTAATCTCCTAGTCCCCTAGCTCCCTAATCTCCTAGTCCCCTAGTTATATTTGATGCCCCCCCTCAATTAGGGTGTCTGAAGCCTAGGCTTTTCCCCCTTGGTATTTATTCTTTTTCCAACCCGTATAAGGCGTATTCTTTTTGGGTTCAAAGGTGCTAGAAGTATTTGCACCCGCGGGCCCACCTGTTCTAGGTGTTCCACTATTTCTATGAGAGGAACTAGCATTCGCTGCCCTTGGGGGTCTTTGTGGCTTAGCGGCCTTCTTTGCAATGGTATGGTTCATTAATGGATAAGGATGATCCTCTATAACAGGGATTTGTTTACCTATTAATTTTTGAATATCTCTTAAATATTCTTTTTCTTCTGCTTCGCAAAACCCAATGGCTATGCCGCTAGCCCCCGCCCTTCCTGTACGACCAATTCGGTGTACATAAGATTCAGGTATGTTCGGAAGCTCGTAATTAATTACGTGGGTTAATTCATCAATATCAATACCTCGAGCCGCAATATCTGTTGCTACCAATACCCGCGTAAGTTTGGATTTAAAATTATTCAAGGCTGTTTGACGGGCATTCTGTGATTTGTTTCCGTGTATGGCCTGCGAATTAACTCCAGCTTTGGTTAAATCCTTGGCTACTCGGTCAGCACCATGCTTTGTTCTTGTAAATACCAAAGCTCTTTCAATGGATTTATCCTTGAGAATATCGATTAATAATTTTCGTTTATTGTCCTTATCAACAAAATAAATCACCTGATTAATTGTGTTTGCCGTGGATGAGACGGGAGTCACTTCCACTTTTGAAGGATTGACTAAAATACTGTTGGCCAACTCAACAATAGCTGGGGGCATCGTAGCGGAAAAGAACAATGATTGACGTCTTTGTGGTAACCTAGCAATCACTTTCTTTACATCATGAACAAAGCCCATGTCCAACATTCGATCTGCTTCATCCAATACAAAGAACTGTATATTTTGGAGACTAATGATTTTTTGATTCATCAGATCCAATAATCGACCTGGAGTGGCTACTAATATATCTACACCAGCACGTAATGATTCCACTTGACTATGCTGACTAACCCCACCAAAGATCACTTTGTAGCGCAAATTGGTGTTTTTACCATAACTTTCGAAACTTTCACCAATTTGAATAGCTAATTCACGTGTAGGGGTCAATATAAGACTTCTAATTAGCCTTTTGCCTGCAGGTAAATGTTTGTCTTGAGTTAATAGTTGAATAATTGGTATCGCAAATGCAGCCGTTTTACCTGTACCTGTTTGCGCACATCCCAATAAATCTTTTCTGTCCAAAACCAAAGGAATGGCTTGAGCTTGAATAGGGGTGGGGGTTGTATACCCTTCTGATTGTAAAGCCTTCAGAATAGGCTCAATTAAATTTAATTTTTCAAATGACATATTGCCTTTTTGTTTATCGACCGGGTTGTTTTGATTTCTTGATCACCGGTCGGACGAAAAGGAACTCGTTGTCTGAAATGTAGACGTATTATTTTTTAAGAAATGCAGCAAACATCCAAATTAATTTCTCTTGCTCTCGTATGTAATCGCTCATGAGGGCGTTTGTCCCTTCGTCTTGAGCATCAGAGGCTAAATTCAATAATTCTCTTTCCAAAAGGATAAGCGCTTGAAAACCTTCTAAAATATGGCTTAAAGCTTCTTTTCCGTCCGATACATGCTTGACTTCTTTAATGGTCGAATGAGACACATAATCCGTAAAAGAATGTAATGGGGTATGGCCTAACGTTAGAATACGTTCTGCGATTTCATCAATTTTCAACAAAGCATCATTATAAATTTCTTCAAATTTCAAATGCAATTCAAAAAACTTATCACCCGAAATGTTCCAATGGAAACCTCGAGCATTGATATAAAGAATTTGATAATCTGCTAAAAGGATATTCAATTTAGCGGCTAGTTCTTTTGACTTTTGACTGTCTAGTCCGATAAGATTCGTGTTAGCCATAGAAATAAAAATGCATGTTAAGCTAATGTATCCAACGACATCATGACGAAAATGGTTCAATACTTTCTGAGCCATTCACTGAATACCCGCGCAATTTCGACATTATTCAGCTAGAAACCTGTATTTGTGCTAAAAATATGTCAAATGTCAGTAAATAAGATTTTTTTTATTCTTGAAAATAATGAACCGTCTGAAGGATGGTCGTAATAATTATCACCGATAAAACGATGTATCGAAAGGCATTTTCGGATATTTTGGTTAAAATGATTTTACCAATGTATGTCCCTAAAATACTGATGATAATCAAAAAAGGAATGAGAATGATATGTTCCCGGTGGAAGTAACCTTGTGAAATATATACAACTGCTCTGCTCAGGTCTACTCCAAAATCAATGACCGCAGATGTAGCGATAAATACATCTTTTTCTAATTGAAATGCGGCTAGAGTAACACCTCGAATTGCCCCTCCTGTGCCAATTAAACCGGCTAAAAAGCCAGATATAGCTCCACCTGAATACAGGTTTTGATTATTTTTTTGAATTCTCCGATGAGCTCCTGACATTAAATAAAACGATAGAGCAAGGATGATGATATTCATGCTTAACTCAATCTTTTTTTGAGGAATTAAACTAGTTAATAATGCCCCCAATATGACAAATAGGACTGCAGGTATGCCAAGTTTAATGACAATGTTTTTGTCTATTCCTTTTCTGAATAAAAGAATTTTGGAGGTATTACTAAATACATGAAATACTGCGGTTACTCCCAAAACAATTTTGAAATCTAAAATCAAAGAGGCCAGTGGAACAAATAGGATAGAAGAGCCGAATCCGCTAACCGTACCTATTATTTCGGCCAAAAGAGCTAGAAAAAAGAATAGAGTATAGGTTTCCATTCGTTGAATATACCAAATACTCGCTAGATTCTAATGGGAAGAATCTTCGTTTTCTTTAGATTCGATAGATTCCGAAATCAATTCTTTATTTTCTTCTGAGCTATGTTTTTCTAGAAATCTATTTTGAAAGATCAAGAAAAGCACGACACCACAAAAAATGGAAGCGTCAGCAAAATTGAAAATGGGCGTAGAATAATAGCTTCCTCCCCAAATGGGTATCCAGTTGGGTAAAATACCTTCCCAAATATCAAAGAAAAACATATCAATTACTTGGCCATGAAACCAGGTCATTGGAGCATTGGCTGGGGCATTATTGAACCATACGCCATAAAAAATGGAATCGATTAAGTTTCCGATGGCACCTCCCAAAATTAATCCCATACATACCAATAATCCGGAATGCATCTTTTTCTTGGTGAAACTATAAAGGTAATAGCCAATGCCAAACATCGCTATGATGCGAAAAGTGGTCAGCATTAATTTGCCATAAATAGTGCCTAATTGAATACCAAAGGCCATCCCTGGATTCAGGGTATAGTGTAACTTGAAATAGCTTCCAATGATTTCAATTTGACCAAAATAACCTGGCTCCATGAAAAAATGCACAGATAATTTGATGGCTTGATCAATGAGAATAATAGCAATGCTGACTAAAAAGTAGCGGTAATTTTTCAACTTCATAGGTTATTTCTTCGGCTCACTTCTTTTTGTAAAAGGGCAAACTCCCTGGATGTTTGTCCGGCAATGGAACTATTTTCTTCAGCTCGGCGGAATAGATAAGGCATTACTGCGGAAACAGGACCATATGGTACATATTTGGCCACATTATACCCTGAAGACGCTAAATTGTAGGAAATATTATCTGACATTCCCAATAATTGAGCAAAATATATATGAGGATGATTTGATGGAATACCTTTTTCATCCATCCATTGGCATAATAATTGACAACTTTGCTCATTATGTGTCCCCACACAGAAATGCACTTGATCCAAGTGTTCCAAACATGCCTGAATGCCTAAATTAAAATCGCGGTCTGTTGCCTCTTTTTCTTTGTGCAAAGGTTCCGAATATTCGTCCTCATGTGCTCTTAATCGTTCTTTTTCCAAATAGGCACCGCGAACTAACTTCACCCCTAAAAAATAGGATTGATCGACGGCCTTTTGAATGGCCTGATGAAGATTTTCCAACATATCTACTCGATACATTTGGAAAGTGTTGAAAATGATAGCAGTTTTTTGGTTAAATCGCTGCATCATTTCGTAGCATAATTCATCTATGGTGTTTTGAATCCAACTTTCTTCCGCATCAATGAATAAACGAACCTGCTGTTGGTATGCTTCTTGACAAATTTCAACCAAATATTCTTTGCTTTTGAGGAAATCTACTTCTTCCTCTTCCGTCAGTCCTTTTTCTGTTTGATATTTCTCCAATAGTTCACTATTAAAAATCCCCGTCATCTTGAAAACAGCAAAGGGTATAGCACTGTTTTCGTGTGATTGAACTATGGTTTTAAGTATTTCATTTTTAGTTAATTGAAAAGATTTGTCGTTTTCTTCTCCCTCAACCGAATAATCCAGAATAGTACCAATGTGAGCTTTATCAAGTTCATGAATGGTGGTTTGGCATTCCTGTATAGATTCTCCCCCACAAAATTGGCCAAAAAGAGTAGTTTTTATTATTTTTTTAACAGGTAAATGTAAGAAAAGGAATAATTTGATGAAAAAAGTCCCTAACTTTACAAGCCAATTTTGGTTCATTATCGCAAAAATCCAATAGGACTTGCGAAGTTGAAAATCACTTTTAGAAGCAAAGGCGATTTGGGTGTCCTCAAAAGATAGCTTTTTCAAGTTTTTCGAAGATGTTTGGTGGGTCATTTTTTTTAAATTGCCTGCAAATATAAGTGAATAAAATTTAACCGAATCTGTAACACAAGAATAATAATATTAAAACAGTTTTGAGCCTAGGCTCTTTTAATCTATCCAAATTTATGAATGCCAATTTAGAAGTAGTGCCGATGCAAGAATGGATTCAGACAGATGGCAAGCCGCTTATTATAGCTGGACCTTGTTCTGCTGAGACTGAGGACCAAGTATTAGAAACCGCCCGCCGTATTAAAGCGGAAGGTTATGCGCATATCATGCGTGCTGGTGTTTGGAAACCTCGTACACGTCCAGGAAGTTTTGAAGGCATGGGAGAACCAGCATTAAAGTGGTTGGTTGAAGCAAAAAAAGAAACAGGTTTACCATTAGCTATCGAAGTAGCCACACCAGAGCACATTGAATTAGCTTTAAAATATGGTGTGGATGTTTTATGGATTGGTGCTCGTACCACTGTAAATCCATTTAATGTACAAGACTTAGCTGATGCGTTAAAAGGTGTTGATGTTCCTGTATTGGTGAAAAACCCAGTTAACCCAGATTTAGCTCTTTGGGTGGGTGCGTTTGAGCGCTTACAAGGTTCCGGAATTAAAAAATTAGGTGCTATCCACCGTGGTTTTTCTAATGCACAAGAGACTAAATACCGTAATTCACCTATGTGGGCTATGGCAGTTGAATTGAAGCGTTTGTTCCCACAAATGCCCATTATTGGTGATCCATCTCACATGGCTGGAAAGCGTGCTTTATTGATGGAATTATCTCAGCGTATTTTGGATTTGAATTACGATGGTATGATCATCGAAACTCACCGCGATCCAGATGCAGCTTGGTCTGATGCTTCACAGCAAGTAACTCCAGAGAAATTAGGAGAAATGTTGCGTGAATTAGAAGTTAGAAAAGCCAATTATGGTGCTGATTTCTCTGATGAATTAGCTGCTTTGCGCGAGAAAATTGACAACATTGACCGCGAGTTATTGGAGGTATTAACTGCTCGTATGGCTGTGGTTGAAAAATTAGGCGAATACAAGCGTGATAACAATGTAGCTGTATTACAACTTGACCGTTGGAAACAATTACATGGAGACCGTGCTAACCAAGCTAAAGGCTTAGGTTTATATCCTGAGTTCGTAGAAGAATTATTTAAATTGGTTCACTTAGAATCTATCCGTAAGCAAACGGAAGTAATGAATTCAGCTACTGCTTAATCAAGAATTTGATAATTTAGCTTAAAAGGCTAGGCGATGATATCATTGCCTGGCCTTTTTTCGTTAACCTTGACAGCGTTTCAAACGCTGTCAAGGTTTAGAATACATCCTATTTTTTTGAGATTTGATAGCTCCCCACAATCACCAAGGCCATACCAATAAGTACTACTAAATCAGGTAGGCCATGTCCCAAGATGATTTCTATTAAAATTGAAAACAAGACAGCACTATTACCTACGGCCCCCACAATGCTCGTTTTTTCAAATCGTAATGCTTGAGTGGTAAAACTTTGTACTCCCAGCGCCAAAAGACCCATAATGATAATCTCCATGTATTGACTTCCTTGGGGATTAACCCATTGGCCTGACCAAAAACTATTGGGTAAATTACCCCAGGTACCCAGGATCAAGGATATGCTGGATGCGACAAATCCCGCTGCCATGAAAGAGAAGATTACCCAACGTGAGTCATAATATTTTTGAGCTTCTTTTATCGCCATATATCCTAATGCAGTTCCTATGGCATATAACAATCCAACCGAATGATTTTGCCATTGCTTATCGGCTGATGGTTGGAATATGAGTAAAATCCCTAGGAAGCCCATCAATAAAAATAATACTTGTCTACTTTTTAAGCTTTCTGTTGGGATCCATAAAAATGTAAAAATGGCGATGAAGAGCGGGAAGGCTTGGCCATAGGTATTGGTTAATGATAGTCCTAAATGCTCTAAGGCATAAAACAAACAATATAAAGTAAAGGCACCTAAAATGCCTCGAAATACTAAGAAGCCTAATTTTCCACCTGTTTGAACAGCTGGTTTTTGCCATAAACTTATTATTAAAAAGGGTAGTCCTACTGCATTTCGAAACAATACCAATTCAACCGATGGGAAGAATTTACTCATCCTTTGGGCCATAGCGGACATCATAGCGAAGCACAAAGAAGATAAAAGCATAAAGCCTATTCCCTTGTTTTTGCGAATGAATGGTTGAATTTTGGAAAGCATATTTTAGGGAGAAAGCTTGTCGGAGATTCTTTAATCCTTATTTTTTTGGTAACTTGCATTTCTTTTTTCAAAGGTATGACAAAAAAAATAATTTTATCGGAATCAGCTCCTGCTGCCATTGGTCCATATTCTCAGGCGGTTGCCGTTCAGGGCGCTTTGTATGTATCAGGTCAAATTGCTGTGTCAGTTTACGAGGCCGGTGGAGATATTGAAGAAGAGACCCATCAGGTTTTAAAGAATTTGGGATATATTTTGAATGAAGCGGGTTATGATTTTCAGGATGTGGTTAAGTGCTCCATTTTTATTAAAAATATGAATCATTTTGCTCAAATAAATCAGGTATATGCCCAGTATTTTTCTGTCAATCCTCCCGCACGTGAAACGGTAGAAGTGTCTCGTTTGCCTAAAGACGTTCGAGTAGAAATTTCTTGTATTGCCCATAAATAAATTCATATGCCTAATTCAGTACGTGTTCGTTTCGCCCCAAGTCCTACAGGTCCACTGCATATCGGTGGTGTACGAACAGCCTTATATAATTTTTTATTAGCTCGAAAATTGGGAGGTACCTTCATTCTAAGGATTGAAGATACAGATCAAGCACGTTTTGTTCCCGGTGCTGAAGCGTATATACTAGAAAGTTTGGCATGGTTAGGCATTTCACCTGATGAGGGTATTGGTGCTGGTGGACCTCATGAACCATATCGTCAAAGCGAAAGAAAAGATATTTATAAGTCTTATGCGGATGAGTTAATTAATTCTGGCAAAGCCTATTATGCCTTTGATACTTCTGAAGAATTGGATGCCATGCGAACAACCTTTGAAAGTCAAGGATCAGCATTTCAATACAATGCAGTAACTCGAGTAAAACTAAGGAATTCTTTATCACTTTCTAAAGAGGAAGTTGACCAATTATTGGCCAACAATACCCCTTATGTCATTCGTCTAAAGGTTCCTGCTAAAGGAGAAATTCGTTTTCAAGATACCATACGTGATTGGGTACATGTGCATACTTCCAGCATAGATGATAAAGTACTGATGAAGTCAGATGGTATGCCAACCTATCACCTGGCCAATGTAGTAGATGATCATATCATGCAAATTACGCATGTAATTCGAGGTGAAGAGTGGTTGCCATCTGCTCCTTTACATATTTTACTATATCAAGCATTTGGTTGGAATCCTCCCCAATTTGCTCATTTACCTTTATTGTTAAAACCGGAAGGGAATGGTAAACTTTCCAAGAGAGATGCTGATTTGGGTGGTTTCCCTGTATTTCCTTTGGAATGGACAGATCCACAAACAGGAGCCATTTCGAAAGGCTTTAAACAAGAAGGATATTTGCCTGAAGCAACCTTGAATTTTCTAGCTTTTCTGGGTTGGAATCCGGGGACTGAGCAGGAATTGTTTTCATTGGATGAGTTAATTGCAGCATTCTCTTTGGAAAGAATAAATAAAGCCGGGGCCAAATTTGATGTTAAAAAAGCACAGTGGTTCAATGAACAATATTTGAAACAACATAGTGCTCAAGAATTAGCTTCTACTTATTTACCATCCATTGATGCTGAAAAGGCAGAAGCCTTTGTGCATTTGTTTTTGGATAGAATAACGTTTCCCCAAGAACTAGAACGACTGGTACAAGAATTTTCTGAATTTCCAGTAACCTACGATGAGGCGGTTTTAAGTTCTAAATGGAATGCTGAAACCAAACAAGCACTAGAATTAATTTTGGGAACTTTGCCTACTTGTGAGCATTGGAATGCGGAAGATATTAAAGCTTGTATTCAACTTTGTTTGGAGCAAGCTGGAATTAAAATGGGTAAGGTGATGCAATTGTTTAGAGTAGCGATGAGTGGGAAAGGTGCAGGACCGGATTTAATGATTTCATTGGAACTTTGGGGTAAGGAACAAGTGTTAGCAAGACTAAATAAAGCCTTAGAAATATTTCCAGCCATTTAATATGAAAGATAAATCAAAGAAAGTAAAGGAAAAAGCTCCTAAAGTTCACCCCGATTTGGCTGGATTTGAGATGAATATTGATTCATTTGGACAAATTACATCTACCTTGAATCGAGATGCTTTGAATGCATTTTTAGATAAAGAAATGCCCGATGATAAAAAATTAAATCCTAAGAATGATGAAGGTAAATAAGGAAGATGTGATTAAAATAGCTCATTTGGCTCGTTTGGAGTTGAAAGAGGAGAAAATTCAAGATATGCAAGATTCCATCAATAAAGTATTGGATTGGATGGAAGCTTTGAATGCAGTAGATACTTCATCAGTTGAACCTTTAGTTCATATGACACCCGCCATAAATCATTTTAGGGAAGATCAAGCCAAGGCAACTTTGGATCGTCAGAAAGCCTTGAAATTAGGTCCAGATACCAACGAAAGTTATTTTAAAGTACCTCAAGTTATTGAATAATTACCCAATATAGTATTGCAGGGCTTTTTTCATTTCTGATTTTCCAACCGGAATATCATATCCGCAATCACCAATTCCTGTTAGTAAAGAGAAACGAACCTCATTTCCGAGGTTCTTCTTGTCTTGCATGGTTAATCGAATAATCGCCGGAATTTCACTTTCTTGTATACTTACCTTTCCATAGGTAGCAAATAGATAAGCTTCAATGTCTTCCAATTCAGTCAAAGTAATTAAATTTCGGCTGTAGGAAAGAAAGGCCTCCGTAATAATTCCAACCGCAACGGCCTCCCCATGTAGAATTTTTCTTTTCCCCTGGTTTAATAAAAATGTTTCTACAGCATGACCTAGGGTATGACCCAAATTAAGTATTTTACGAATTCCAGCTTCTTTAGGATCTTCTGTAACAACGGCTTGCTTGATGGCTACAGAATGGGCTACTAAGCTAGGGAAATCATTTTCTTGCCAATCTAACTGACTTATTTCCTCCCACTTTGCAGCATCGCGAATTAGGCAATGTTTGATGATTTCGGCAAAACCTGAACGCTTTTCTCTTTCGCTTAATGTCTCTAGGAAAGTAGGGTCAATTAGGACCGTTTTGGGTAATTGGAATACACCTAAATGATTCTTAAAGCCTTGAAAGTCAATGCCTAATTTACCACCCACACTCGCATCTACCTGAGCCAATAGCGTTGTGGGGATCTGAATAAAGTCAATCCCCCTTTTATAGGTAGAGGCACAAAATCCACCCATATCTCCAATGACTCCTCCTCCTAAATTGATCATCAAGGCATGCCTATCTAAATTAGATTTGGTCATTACCTCCCAGATTTTCACACAAGTATCCAGGTTTTTATGGGCTTCACCTGATTTAATAACAACTTTGATGAAATTTTTTGGAAGTAGTTTTTCAATTCTGGGTAAACAATGTTTTTGGGTTAGCTCATCCACTAAAACAATAACTCTGGAATAGTTTTTAGAGTCAAGAAAAGAAGATAGTGAAGTGGAAATGGGAGCTATTTGTACGGACATAGGATGTAAAATTCGTATGAAAGTCTAAAAATACCACGAATTTCTCAAAATGGGCAATTTGAGAACCTAATTTTGGTTTTGCGGTATGCTTTTTCTTGCCTAATTTTGCGCGGTTATGTTTTTTCATACACCTTAACATTTTATGAGAGAGATTCAATTCAGAGAAGCCTTGCGTGAGGCAATGCAAGAAGAGATGCGACGCGATGCATCCGTTTTTTTAATGGGTGAAGAAGTTGCGGAATACAATGGTGCATACAAAGTTTCCCAAGGTATGTTGGATGAGTTTGGTCCGGACCGAGTAATTGATACTCCGATTGCAGAGTTAGGATTTGGGGGTATTGGAGTAGGTGCGGCAGCCAATGGTTTACGTCCGATTGTCGAGTTTATGACTTTCAACTTCTCTTTGGTAGCTATTGACCAAATTATCAACTCCGCTTCCAAAATGATGTCGATGTCAGGTGGACAATATTCATGTCCAATTGTTTTCCGTGGACCTACTGGAAATGCCGGTCAATTATCCTCACAGCACTCGTCAAACTTTGAGAATTGGTATGCTAATACTCCTGGTTTGAAAGTAGTAGTTCCTTCTAATCCAGCAGATGCAAAAGGTCTTTTAAAGGCATCGATTCGTGACAATGATCCTGTTATTTTTATGGAGTCTGAATTGATGTATGGCGACAAAGGATTAGTGCCCGATGGAGAATTTTTAATTCCAATTGGTAAAGCTAACGTGGTAAAAGAAGGTAAAGATGTTACCATTGTAACCTTTGGTAAAATGCTTTCTCGTGTGGTAATGCCAGCAGTAGAAGAATTAACTAAGATGGGAATACATGCGGAAGTTATCGACCTACGTAGTGTCCGCCCTATTGATTACATTACCGTTGTGGAATCTGTTAAGAAAACAAACCGTTGCGTAGTAGTGGAGGAGGCAAACCCATTGTCAGCCATTTCTTCCGAGATTACTTATCACCTACAACGCTGGGCATTTGATTATTTAGACGCACCTGTGGTTCGTGTTAATTCAAAAGATTTACCTTTACCTTATGCTCCTACCTTGATAGAAGAAATTTTACCAAGTGTGGAACGTACCATTCAAGCAGTTAAAACGGTTACTTATAGAAAGTAATTTATTTTCATAATACTGATTAAGAGCCAAGCTATAACTTGGCTCTTTTTTTTGCGGAATCTATGATTATTCATCATTATCAATTTCTTGGACAACAAAATTATTTCCAAAATCGTTATGAACGCTCAACGCTGTCAAGGTTCCAAACCTTGACAGCGTTAGAAAATAGCGTTCAAAAACAAAAAAAAGTCCCCCGAAATCGGAGGACTTTTACTATTTCAATACCTTAAATTTTTCTTAGAGTTATAAGACGTAAATGAAGCGAGATCCGTCTACATCAACACCCTCAAGCTTAATCCGTCCTTTGCGCGCTTCCAATAACTGAACCGCTTCTTTTGGGTCACTTACGGCTTTGTCATTGATTTTGGTAATGATAGAACCTTTTGATAAACCATACATTTCTAGGCGGCCGTCGCTGAGAACTTCAATCACCTTCACCCCATTACTAACCTTGAATTTCTCCTTATCAGCGCTACTCAATGTACCAAATTTTGCACCTAAGAACTCGGATTTAGTTGATTCTCCAGCATCTCCTTTGACGATGGACGTATTTCCATCCTTATTTTTAAGGGTTACTTTGAATTCTTTGGTTTGGCCATCTCGGTTAACAGTTACTAAAATACTTTCTCCTGGACGTTTTCTACCAACGATCTCCATAAGTTTGGATGAAGATTTTGTATCTGTTCCATCAATTTTGGTGATAACATCATTGATTTTAATACCTGCATCTTTAGCAGCAGAATTTTCTGAGAAACCTCCTACATAAACTCCATCTTTCGATTTTAAGTCTTTTTCTTCTGCCAATTTGGCATTTACTTCCATAATGCTTACTCCCAAGAAACCACGTTGTACATTTCCGTATTTAATTAAATCGGAAGAGACTTTTTTAACAATACTTACAGGGACAGCAAATGAATAACCGGCAAATTGACCCGTTCTAGAATAAATGGCCGTGTTAATGCCAATTAACTCTCCTTTTAAATTCACTAATGCTCCTCCTGAATTACCTGGATTAACGGCAGCATCTGTTTGAATAAAGGATTCCAATGGATTGGTATCTCCATCGCGATCAATGATGTTTTGACGACCCTTTGCTGAAACGATACCCGCTGTAACCGTAGATTCCAAATTGAAAGGGTTTCCTACTGCTAACACCCATTCACCTACTTTTAAGGCATCGGAATCTCCAAAAGTTAGGAAAGGTAGGTTTTCGGCCTTGATTTGAATAACAGCTAAATCGGAAGATGGGTCTGTAGATATGACTTTGGCCTTATATTCCCGTTTGTCATTTAGAATTACACTTACTTCCTCGGCTTCTTGAACGACGTGATTGTTGGTAACAATGTATCCATCCGAGCTAATGATCACACCAGATCCTGAAGCTTCTTGTGTTTGCGGGGCCTGTTGGCGACGACCTCCAAAAGGGTCACCGAATCCAAAAAAGTCATCAAATGGGCTGGATGATTGACGACTCTGACGAGCTGTCATCTTGGTTTTAATATGAACTACCGCAGGAGTTGTTTTTTCAGCTGCGAAAGTGAATTCTCCGGGATTTCCGGGTACATTTTGAATGTTGGAAACTGAACTTGTAAATGCTGATGGTGCATCACCTATGGTGTGCGAGGAACCTAAATTCAATAAAGAATAGGCGCCAAGAGTGATACCGCTAGATAGTAGCGCAATAATCACATACGTTTTAAGGTGGTTTTTGATTTCCATAATGATAAAAATGCTTTAGATTTTTGTTTTGCTAAATTAACGCAATTTGTGTGCCATTGTTCTGCTCGAGGTATATTATTAACAAGATTTAAGAAATGGCAGATTTTATGAATTTTTGGCATTTTCATTTCTAGGTGAAGTAGTAATCTTTATTGACATAGAATCCATTTTTTAATCGGCTCATAATTGGTTAATTTTGCAATTCAATTTAGAAATAAGAGAATTCCACATGGTTTTAAGTGAGCAAGAACAATTAAGAAGACAAAAAAGATTGGATTTGATGGCTTTGGGCATAGATCCATATCCCGCAGCAGCCTATCCAGTCAATGTATATGCCAAGGATATTTTGTCAGATTATTCGGTAGAATCAGCCAATTTTCAAGATGTTACTTTGGCAGGTCGATTGATGGGATTCCGAATCATGGGAAATGCTTCTTTTGCTGAATTGCAAGATGCGAGTGGCCGAATTCAATTGTATTTTAGGAGAGATGACTTATGTCCAGGCGAGGATAAAACCTTATATAATACGGTCTTTAAAAAACTGCTTGATATAGGTGATATTATTGGTGTGAAAGGCTATGTGTTTACTACACAAATGGGTGAAATATCTGTCCATGTACGTGAGTTTACCCTCTTATCCAAAGCACTTAAACCTTTACCAGTGGTTAAGGAAGCAGAAGGTCAAACTTTTGATGCCTTTTCTGACCCTGAATTGAGGTACCGCCAACGCTATGTCGATTTGATCGTTAATCCATCGGTAAAGGATATTTTTATCAAGCGTGCCAAAATCATATCCACCATGCGGTCTATGTTTGATGAGCGAGGTTGGTTAGAAGTAGAAACACCCGTCTTGCAATCCATTCACGGGGGGGCGTCTGCTCGTCCTTTCAAAACGCATCACAATACCTTGGATATGCCTCTTTATTTGCGCATTGCTAATGAGCTGTATTTGAAGCGATTAATTGTTGGTGGATTTGACGGAGTCTATGAATTTGGAAAAATGTTTAGAAATGAAGGAATGGATCGTACCCACAATCCTGAATTCACTTCTTTGGAATTTTATGTAGCATACAAGGACTATCATTGGATGATGGACCTAACCGAAAAAATCTTTGAGAAAGTAGCTCAAACTTTGCACCAGCAAACCCAGGTACAAGTAGGTGAAAATGCCATTGAATTTGCCGGGCCATATCCGAAATTATCCATTTCTGAAGCTATTTTAAAGTATTCCGGTGTAGATGTTGATGCCTTGTCTGAAGATCAATTACGCGCTAAATGCCTTGAATTTGGCATGGAAGTGGACGAGCAAATGGGTAAAGGCAAGTTAATTGATGAGCTTTTTGGAGAGAAAGTTGAGGCAAATTTGATTCAACCGACTTTCATCATAGACTATCCTGTAGAAATGTCTCCTTTGACGAAAAAGCACCGTTCAAAAGATGGATTAGTGGAACGATTTGAGCTATTTGTTAATGGTAAAGAAATCGCCAATGCCTATTCTGAATTGAATGATCCTATCGATCAAAAAGAAAGATTTGAAGATCAGTTGAGATTAGCCGAAAAAGGAGATGATGAGGCAATGGCTATGGATCAAGATTTCATCCGATCTTTGGAGTATGCCATGCCTCCAACCTCAGGCATTGGAATTGGAATAGATCGATTAACCATGTTAATGACCAATCAAGCATCCATTCAGGAAGTTTTATTCTTCCCACAAATGCGCCCAGAAGTTTTGAAAGAAGTATCTTCTGATGCTGATTTTATTCAAGCTGGGGTTGCAGAACAATGGATTCCAGCCCTGCAAAAAATGGGAATTTTAACCCTAGAGGCCTTAAAATCAGCCAATCCCAATAAAGTATTCAATGATTTAGGGGGCCTACGTAAGAAATTAAAGATAGAATCACCTATGCCAAGCAAAGAAGAAGTCATTGCTTGGATTGAATCTTAATCAACTACATGCATTTAAATCAAAAAAGCCATCCCTCGGGATGGCTTTTTCTTTTCTCTTTATTAGAGATCAATGTTGCAATTTTAATAGGATAACCTAATATATATTGGAAAATACTGATTTGCTCTAATCAAGGACATGTAAGAAAATTACATTTTCTTTACATTGATAGCGTTAGCTCCACGCTTTCCGTCAGTTACTTCGTAGGAAACGCTGTCATTTTCGCGAATTGTAACACCAGCTAAGCCAGTTACGTGTACAAAAATGTCTTCACCTGTTTGGTCGTCAACGATGAATCCGAAACCTTTCGTCTCGTTGAAAAATTTTACTTTACCAGTTTGCATAAAAAATTAATGTTAAAAATTAAATCTTAAAGAATTTTAGACGCAAGAATTTTGACTGGGACAAACTTATAGAATCAAATGGAGTGTAAGCCGGAGAGATACTAGGAGGGATGAAGTCGAGAATTTTGCTGAATTAAAACTTTTAAGTGTCCAAATGTATATAAAATTCAATTGCATGCAAGCAAAATCAAATTAAATATTAAAAATTATCATTTATTTTATTTTAATTTTGCAATATTCGTATAAAAATTTGAATTATTTAAATTTACTACCTAAAATCGGGTAATTATTAATATTTTTGTAGGCATTAAATTTAGCTACATGAAAAAAGTAAAGTATTTCGTTGAAAATCAAGCTTTTGGAGTTTGTACTAGATTAGGAGAGAAGTTTAAAATTTCTACCTCTAGCATCAGATTGTATTTTATTTATACCTCATTCATTACGATGGGTTCTCCCATCATCATTTATTTAATCTTGGCTTTTTGGATGAATATTCGTCGATATTTACGCCAAAGAAACAACCCAACGGTCTGGGAATTTTAGAATTTTAAATCACTGAATTTTTTTCTTTTTTGTGCGAAATAGGCCCAAATTATGGATTTTGGGTAGCTAGCAATGTGCTCTTTTTTAATTAATTCAGGGGCTAAATTTTGTTTGTTTTTTTCAAATAATACATAAGAATAAAATGCAAAATGTGCTTTCAAAATGGCCCCAATCAACGCAAAATCACCTGATAATAGATATTTGATACCAGCTAAGCCATCTGCAAGCATTCTGAACAGAATAGTGATAATTTTCTTATTCTGAGGTAGATTTTTGTATAGGAGTATCAGATTGTTTCTAAAATTCAAATAGGTTTTAAAGGGGTTTCCTTGTGCTAAAGTTCCTCCTCCTACGTGTTTAACACTACTTTCTGCCACCGCCGCTACATGATATCCTGCTCGTTGAATTCTCCAACATAGGTCTATTTCTTCCATGTGAGCAAAAAAATAGTCGTCTAATCCTCCAACTTTCCAATAAATTTCTGAACGAACGAGTAAGCAGGCTCCCGTGGCCCATTGAACTAGACCCGTGGGGTATTGTCCATGATTATTTTCAATGGATTCAAATATCCTTCCCCGACAAAATGGAAATCCTAAATTGTCCCAAAATCCACCTGCAGCACCAGCATATTCAAATGAATTTTGGTTTTGATAATTTAGGATATAGGGTTGTACAGCAGCTACTTGGGTGTTTTTTGACATGTAATCCAATAATGGATTTAACCAGATTTCGCTAGGCTCAATGTCGGAATTCATTAAAACGTAGAATTCGGCTTGAATGGATTTTAATGCTCTGTTGTAACCTCCTGCATAACCTAAGTTTCCTTTTCCTTCTATTCGATGTATTTCTGGAAATTGCTTTTTTAGGTAATCCAGGGAATCATCGGTGGAACCATTATCTGCTACGTAAATGCTGCCTGAAGGGCAGGTAGAAATAACGGATGGCAAGAATTTTTCTAAAAAATGCTTTCCGTTAAAATTTAAAATGACAATGGCTACCGACATAATGTTCCTTTCCTACAAAGGTAAGTAAATCGTTCAAATTAGAATTTATTCGAGAAAGATGTATTTTTGTTCTACTTACCATCACATCAACTAATTAATTTGCATGAATTCATCCTTTTTTCGCAAAAAGTCCATTGATAAAATAGTTTCTGATCAAATCGAGATTGAAAAGCTGGAAGGTGGATCCATGGTTCGGAATTTAGGCGTTAGAGACCTAACCTTTTTAGGTGTTGCCGCAATCATTGGTGCTAGTATTTTTTCTGCCATCGGTCAGGCATCCGCCAATGGAGGTCCCGCTGTATCTCTTTTATTTGTTTTTACTGCCGTGGCATGTATGTTTACGGCCTTTTGTTATGCTCGATTTGCGGCAACGGTCCCCATTAGTGGTAGCGCCTATACCTATGCCTATACGAGTTTAGGGGAAATAGTTGCCTGGATTTTAGGTTGGAATCTTTTATTAGAATACGCTATTTCCAATGTGGCTGTAGCCATTTCATGGTCTAAATATTTTGTTGATTTAATGGAAGGTCTAGGCTATCATATCCCAGATTATTTAACCATGGATTTTTTGTCCGCCAAAAGAGCGTTTTCTGAAGCACAAGTAGCTCTTAATCAAGGCCAATTGTTAGAATCCTTATCAGTAAATGTGCGTGAAGGTTATACTGCTTATGCCACGGCTCCGGTTATTTTCGGTTGGCATTTTGTAGCTAATATTCCTGCTTTATTGATTACGGCCGCTATTACCTATTTGGTATATATTGGTATTCGTGAAACCAAAAATATGAATAATATTTTGGTCATTCTAAAGCTATTGGTCATTGTGATTGTGGTGGGTGTAGGTGCATTTTATGTTCAAGTAGAAAATTGGTCGCCATTTGCTCCCAATGGCATCAGTGGGGTATTAAAAAGTGTGGCAGCTGTTTGTTTTGCTTATATTGGTTTTGATTCTATTTCAACGACTGCAGAGGAATGTACAAATCCTCAAAGGGATATACCCAAGGCCATGATGTGGGCTTTGATTATTTGTACGGTTCTTTATGTATTAGTGACTTTGGTTTTGACGGGCATTGTTCCCTCTGCTTCTTTGGCGGGTATTGAAGATCCATTGGCTTATATGTTTACCCAAGTAGGCTTACATGGAGTTGCCGGAGTGGTTGCGGCTAGTGCGGTCATTGCCTTAACTAGTGCCTTATTGGTTTATCAATTGGGGCAACCTCGTATTTGGATGACAATGTCTCGGGATGGATTATTACCTAAAGCGTTTTCTAATATTCATCCTAAATACCGAACTCCATCATTTTCTACCATCATGACGGGCGTTTTAGTGGGTATTCCTGCACTATTTGCCAATCTAGAAGAAGTGATAAACCTTAGCAGTATTGGTACCTTATTCGCATTTGTGTTGGTATGTGGCGGTGTATTGATATTGGATTTAGACCCAGAGAATCAAAAGAAATCCAAGTTTAAAATACCATATATCAATGCTAAATATTGGGTAGGTTTGGCCTTTTTGATTTGCTTATATATTTATCTGCCGACAGCCGATGCATGGTCAAGTTATTGGAATGCCCATTGGGTGGGAGAAGCGCGAGTAGACCATTTCTTGCTCAGTGCATTCTTTTTAATTTGGTTGGTTTTGGCCTACTTTAGTTATACCATCAATTTATCTTTGATCCCAGTTTTAGGCTTATTAGTTAATTTATATTTAATGACGCAAATGGGTGCCACCAATTGGGAGAGATTCCTTTATTGGTGTATCGCAGGTTTTTTAATTTATTTCAGTTATAGCTATCGAAAAAGTAAATTACATGTATAAAAAAAGGGCCAATTTAATTGGCCCTTTTTTGTTAGTCATTACTTCTTCGTCCTCCCAATAAATTGAGGTAATAAAGTAATTGAGCTAGCATGGCTAAAGCTGCTACCACATAGGTCATTGCCGCCCACCAAAGTGCATCCTTGGACATTTCATATTCACTTGAATTAACGATTTGATTATTTTTAATCCATGCTAAAGCACGGTTAGAGGCATCAAATTCTACAGGTAATGTCACAAAGCTAAAAATGGTTGCTAGGGCAAATAAAGCTACCCCTATACTCAAAAGAGTGGCATTTCCAGTTGAATACAAAATCATCATTCCTATCATCAATAAGATAGGCATGAAACCATTGGCCACATTCAATAAAGGCACCATGGCACTTCTAAACTGTAGAAAAGAATAAGCCTGGGCATGTTGGACAGCATGTCCACATTCGTGGGCAGCTACTGCAGCAGCAGCGGCATTTCGGCCATGATATACATCCGCACTTAAATTAACGGTTTTGTCGCTTGGGTTATAATGGTCTGTTAATTGACCATCTACGGAAATCACCCGGACATCATAGATTCCATGATCTGAAAGCATCTTCTCCGCAATTTGTTGTCCGGATAAATTACTCTGCAAGGGTACTTCCGAATACTGTTTGAATTTGGATTTTAATCTCCAAGAAATCATCATTCCGATAACTCCAAAAAGGATGGTTAAAACATAGATTCCTGTCATTTTCTTTTATTTTTTAAGTTTGTTAATAATTCCTGTTGTTGAATAATTGGGTACTAAATCAATGGTGCTAACTTCTCCACCTGCGGCTAAAACTTCTTTTGAGCCTACAATTGTATCAATGGTATAATCATTTCCTTTAATTAGCACATCGGGTAAAAGCGTTTTAATTAATTCCAAAGGCGTTTCCTCATCAAATATGATAACTAAAGAGACAAAACCCAAGGCTGCAATTAAACGGGCTCGTGCATATTCTGAATTAACCGGCCTTTCGGGTCCTTTCAGTTCTCGCACAGATCGGTCTGAGTTGACAGCTACAATCATTTTATCCCCGGCTTGGCTTGATTTTTCTAAGTAATCAACGTGGCCGAGATGCAAAATGTCAAAGCATCCGTTCGTAAAAACAACTTTTTGATGTTCCTTTTTCCAGTTGTTGCGAATTTCTACTGCTTCACTTAGGGTATGAATTTTATGTTCACTGAGTGTCGACACTGTTTAGTTTTTTAGGTAAGAAAAGAGTTAGAATAAAACTAATACCCCCAAATAACAAGATGGTAGCCATTTGGGTTCCATGAAAAAATGTGGCTAGGGCAGTAGCCTCTTTCATGGGGATTTGGTAGAAAAATAAAGTTGATGCTACGAGGCTATGGTAGGCTCCAATACCGCCTTGGGTGGGCGTGGCCATGCCGAATGTACCCATAACTAAAATGCTGAGTGAAGCCGATAATCCTAGGTTTTCACTGCTTGGGAAAGCTAAAAGTAAGGTATAGACATTAAGGAAATAAGCAAACCAAATGGCCCCCGTATAAAGCAAAAATAATCCAGGTTTTTTAACATCTTTGATGCTAATGATGCCATCAATCCAACCTGAGAGAATTTGTCCAACTTTTGAACTTTTTGAAAGAATTTCCCATTTGGCAAGTAGGTAATCTTTGGTCAACCAAAGGCTGATTAATCCAATTAAACCCACGATTAACAAACCCAAAATTAATGTTAATGGAGGTGTATCTGTTTGTGGAAATAAAAAAGATTGAATGGGTTTCCATTCGACTAAAAATGTAATACCCACTATGACGATTAAACCGAGCAAATCGACTACCCTCTCTGTGATAACGGTACCAAATGACTTTTCGAAAGGTATATCAGCTGTTTTTTGAAGCGATCCACAACGAGAAACTTCCCCCATTCTGGGTACAATGAAATTGGCAAAATAGCCGATCATTACAGCAGAAAAAGTTCTTATTTGACCTGGCTGGTAATCAAGACTATCCAATAATTGTTCCCAGCGAAGCGCCCTTAACCAATGTGAAATCAAAGAAATTAGAATAGCTACACTTACCCATTGGTAGTTCGCTTGCAGGAGCGTTTGGTAAATATCATCCCATTCTAACTGACTTTTCGAAAATGCCCAATACAAGAGAGAGGCAGCTAATAAAGTCGAGAATAAGTACTTAAGAATGGATTTTATCATGTTGTGGTGTTGGATTTCGAGAATCACAAGGCAAAATAAAGAGCTTTGCTTAAATTATATAGCTGGAATCCGATAAAATTTTTATATTTTTGCAAAGTTTTTTTGGGATAATTTTCCCCTAAATCAATTTAGAATGTCCAAATTACGTATTCTTTACGTTTCGAGTGAGGTTGACCCTTTCCTTAACACCTCTAGAATTGCAGACTTCGTTCGTAACCTACCAACTGCCATGCAGGAGAGGGGAATGGAGATTCGAATCTTGGTTCCAAGATTTGGTTCTATAAATGAACGCAAAAATCGTTTGCACGAAGTAGTTCGGCTATCAGGAATCACCATCCCCATGGGTGAGGAAGAAAAACCGTTAACGATTAAGGTCGCTAGTATTCCTGCTGCTAAATTGCAGGTTTATTTCATAGATAATGAAGATTATTTCCAGCGTAAATTTGTGTTAACCGATAAAGAAGGGGCATTCTATGATGACAATCATGAGCGTGCGGCTTTCTTCTGCAAAGGAGCATTGGAAACAGTGGTGAAATTAGGCTGGTCGCCTGATGTCGTACATTGTAATGATTGGATGTCGAGTTTAGTACCTTTGTACATCTCTACACATTACAAAAACCACCCTATCTTTAAAGATTCAAAAACTATTTTCTCTCCTCACAATTCTGAATTTGATTTTACGTTTTCTAACGAAGATTTATTAGAGAAAGTTAAATTAGGCGAAATTGAAGACGATAATTTAACTAGCTTAGCCAATTCAGATTATTCTGCCTTTATTAAAATTGGTGCAGAATATGCCGACAAAGTAGTATCATTAGAAAATGCGGAAAACAGCCGTATCCAATCCATCATTGATGAATTTAAATCAAAAACCTATCAAAATATTGCCGAAAATGATCTCGATTTCTTCGAAAAATTGTATTTGGAAATGGCCGGCAATTAAATGGGTAGGGATTCTTTCCCTTTTCCTTACTTCTTGTGATTTGCCTAAAGAAATTGGGTCAGATTTGTTTAGTGTTGAAGTAGGCTTAAACTATACAGATTCATTAAGTATTCAATCATCCACGGTGTTGATTGACTCTATCTTTACCAACCAAACCAACTCATTTTTGGTAGGCTCTCATCAAGATCCTATTTTAGGGACGGTGGTAGCCTCTGCTTTCACACAGGTAGCTAACGTAGATACCTTGAAAAGCAAGGAGAATTCTATTTTGGATTCCTTAAAAATGGAATTGATTTACCAATCATTTGTGGGGGATACTACCCAAAAACAAACGATTTCAATCTACCGATTAAAGGATAGCGTTAGCCGGGCTGTGGATTATTTTAATACTTCTACCGTGGCTTATGATCCTACACCAATCGGTACTCATTCTTTTTTTCCTCGACCTATCAAAGCCAAATCGGCCAATGGGGACTCTCTAAAATACGATACCTTACGATTTAAATTGAATGCTTCCTTTGGTAAAGAACTTTTAGAGAAATATACCGACAAGTCCATTGCCGCAGGTGGTGCAGCTTTTAGGCAATATTTTAGAGGAATGCATATTAAGTCGAACACTACGGGCAAAGCCGCGATCTTGGGTTTTTCTCCTACGTATTCTGTCATGACTTTGCATTACCATAATCCCAATGATACGGTTAAATACAAGGTAAATTACTATTTCAGTCTTTCTACTGCTTTGATTCAAGAAATTCATGGACGATTTAACCAATTACAGGTTTCTAGGTCTGGTGTATTAGGAAATTTACAAAAGCCAGGTGATCGTGTTCCTGCCTCGCAGTCGAATATGGTTACCTATGTTCAAGCAGGAACTGGTTTAGCTACCAAATTAGAGTTTCCTTATTTATTGAATTTGAAAGGCAATAAAAATGTAGCCATCAACAAAGCAGAATTAGTTTTACCAGCTGCTGACAGCTATGAGTGGTCGAAGACCTTAGGTTCACTTTCATTGGTTGAAACGGATGCAAGCAATAGAACTTTAAAGAATTCATATGGTTTACGGTATTTGTTGACCGAAGGTGGAACAGGTATACAGTCAGCTAATTTTGACCCAGTTTCTAAAACTTATAGTTTTAATGTCACCACTGCCATTCAAAATATCTTGGCCAATAATCGTAAGAATTTTGCCATCTTGGTGACAAGTCCATTAACCAGTAATTCAGCTGGATTCAGCCGAATCATTGGTGAAAATATCCGATATGTGCCTTTGAACGCGAGTAAAGTTAAATTAAAGGTATATTATACTTACATTGCCAAATAAATCGCTTGACGCATGGTTTCCCCGAATGATAATTTGCGGGTTAGTATGGTGCAGACCTCTCTCATTTGGGAGAATCCTGCTGCCAATTGTGCTGTTTTAGAAGAAAAATTGCAGGTCTTGCATGGTAAAACAGATGTAATCGTTTTACCAGAAATGTTTCTGACAGGTTTCAGCATGAGTGCAGAAGGGGCTGATTTTCCTAAAGGTGCTCAAGTACAATGGATGCAAATGATGGCTAATCGTTTGGATGTATTGATGCTTGGAAGTCTCAAAATCAAGGAGAATAATCAATTTTTCAATCGAATGTTAGCGGTTTTTCCAGATGGGAAAATAGTGACCTACAACAAGCGCCATTTGTTCCGCATGGGTCATGAGCATGAATTTTATAGTCCAGGTGAACAACAAGTCATAGTAAGCTATAAATCTTGGAAGATTGCCTTATTTGTTTGTTATGATTTACGTTTTCCTGTTTGGTCCAGAAATACTGATTTAGCCTACGATATGGCTATTTATGTGGCCAATTGGCCGGCAGCTAGGGCTCATGCTTGGTCAACCTTATTAAAAGCGCGTGCCATAGAAAACTTGGCCTATGTGGTTGGAGTTAACCGAGTAGGAAAAGATAACAATGATTTGCTTTACCAAGGTGATTCGGCACTTGTGACCTTTAAAGGAGAGGAACTGATTCATCTCATGGATGAAGAAACAATTTCCACCACGACTATTTCGAAAGAAGCTCTGCTAGATTTTAGAGAAAAATTCCCTGCGCATCTCGATGCCGATGCTTTTGATTTGAATTAAGCTGTTTTGTCCTTAAAAAAGGCTGGTAATCCTCCCGCATACGCTTGAGCTTCTTGTAAAGAACAATTTGCCACTAAATTCCCATGGCTAATGAGTAAAATTCGGTCACAAATTGATTCAACTTCATTCAATAAGTGACTTGAAAATAAAATGGTTTTACCTTGCCTTAGCGATTGAATCAAGGAACGAATTTCAGCCATTTGATTTGGATCTAATCCGCTGGTTGGTTCGTCCAAAATCAAAACCGCAGGGTCATGAAAGATTGCTTGCGCGATGCCTACGCGTTGTTGATAGCCTTTGGATAATTCACCTATCTTCTTTTTCTTTTCTTGCTCTAATCCCACTAATTGAATGACTTCATCCATCCTTATTTTTCGTTGACGAGATGAAAATCCATGAATTTTGCCAATAAAATCCAGGAATTCTTGAACATACATATCAGGATATAATGGATTGTTTTCCGCCAAATAGCCAATTTTCTTTTTCAATTCTAGGGCATGCTTTGTGACATCTAAACCTAACACCTTGGCTTCTCCTTGGCTAGGCAGGCTTAATCCTACCAACATTTTAAGGGTACTAGACTTCCCAGCACCATTAGGTCCAAGAAAACCAATGATTTGACCTTCTGAAGCTTGGAATGAAATGGCATTAACGGCAATTTGTGAACCGTAATTTTTAGAAAGTTTGACAACTTCAATCGACATACCTGATAAGGGATAGATTATATGACAAAGGTAGTAAAATGGGAACTAAATCTGCTTACCTTTGTGTTTTGGTTCATAAAGCTTAAAAACATGCAGGAAGATTCCATTCGTTTGGATCGTATTGAAGATGCGATAGAAGATATTCGTCAAGGTAAAATCATCATTGTAGCCGATGATGAGGACCGTGAGAATGAGGGTGATATGATTTGCGCATCCGAGGCAATTACTCCTGAATTGGTTAATTTCATGATTAAAGAGGCTCGCGGATTAATGTGTGTTTCTTTAACGGAGGATCGTTGCTCAGCTTTAGGCCTAGAAATGATGGTTGACAATAATACAACCTCACATGAAACCCCGTTTACCGTTTCGGTTGACTTATTAGGCAATGGCTGTACAACTGGGATTTCAGCCTCTGATCGGGCAAAAACGATTCAAGCATTAGTCGATCCTTTGACTAAGCCAAGTGATTTAGGTCGACCTGGGCATATTTTCCCCTTAAAGAGTAAATCTGAGGGCGTTTTACGCCGTACAGGTCATACCGAGGCCTCCATGGATTTTGCTCGTTTGGCGGGTTTTCAGCCTTCAGGTGTTTTAATTGAGGTGTTGAATGAGGATGGCAGCATGGCTCGTTTGGCAGATCTTCGTAAAATCGCGGATAAATTTGATTTAAAACTAGTGACTATTAAAGATTTGATTGAATATCGATTAGATAAGGAATCCTTAATTCAGCGGGAGATTGGTGTGGATATGCCTACTCAATGGGGGAATTTTGATTTGATTGCATTCAAGCAAAAAAATACAGGGGATACCCATTTAGCCTTAGTGAAAGGTACCTGGGAAAAAGATGAGGAAGTGATGGTGCGTGTGCATAGTTCTTGTGTTACAGGAGATATTTTTGGTTCTTGTCGCTGCGACTGTGGACCTCAATTGCACAAGGCTATGGAGATGGTGGAAAAAGCAGGGAAGGGAGTGGTTTTATACATGTTCCAAGAGGGTAGAGGTATAGGTTTATTGAATAAATTGAAAGCCTACAAATTACAAGAAATGGGCCGCGATACCGTAGAAGCTAATCTAGAATTAGGTTTTGCTATGGATGAGCGTGATTATGGAGTGGGGGCACAAATTTTAAGAAATTTGGGAATTAAAAAATTGCGATTAATCTCCAATAACCCTAAAAAACGAGCTGGATTATTAGGCTATGGATTGGAAATTGTGGAATCTATACCGATTGAAATTAATCCCAACCCACACAACCAGCATTATTTGCAAACAAAACGTGATAAGATGGGACATGCCATTTTGAGAAAGTAAAAAAACTAGGTAATGTAGAATTGTTTAAGAAAAGAGCCCGCTAGGATTTTAGCGAGCTCTTTTTTTTGAATTATTGGGTTATAACCAAATTTTTAAAAAGTACTTTTTTTTCTTTAGTTTCCTCCCAAAATAATGGGACTACTCTTACCATTTCCCATGATAATGATTTTACTGTTGGGCGATTTGGCTAATTCTTTTTGTGCAAGAATGGACTCATATTGCAATTGGCGGTCACTTAATCCAGTAGATAATATTCGCTGGTAATCGGCTATACCTTGTGCTTCTACGCGCTTACGCTCGGCTTCTTGCTTTTCTTTTTGCAGGACAAATTGCATTTTTTGGGCATCTTGCTCTGCATTGATTTTTGATTCTATGCTTTGTTTGACCGAATTAGGTAAGGTGATGTTACGAATTAATAATTGCTCAAGAATAAGCCCTCTATTTTTAAAGTTAGCTTCAATATCCTTGAAAATTCGATTTTGGAATTCATTTCGCTTCTTGGAAAATAAACCTACGGCATCATAGTACACGGCATTGTCGCGTATTTTAGTTCGAGTAATGGGGCGGACTACTTTATCCTTATAGTCTAAACCGATTTTTTTGAAAATATTGGGTGCTTCCTGAGAGGATATTTTAAATAATACGGTAAGATCAACAATCACTTCTAATCCATCGGCAGTTAAAACCCGAATGGCATCATCTCCTGATTTATCCCCTTCATCATGCACGCCTGACATGGTGTAGTTTTGAGTCTTTGAATCAAAAATATAAATATTTGATAAAGGATTGACAAAGTTTAAGCCACTGTTTAAAACTTGTGGTTTAACGCTCCCAAATAGACTTTGAACACCAACTTCTCCTGCTTCTATTTGCTTGACGGTAGAGCTGAATAAACCCAATCCAGCTAGGGCAATTCCCCCTATTTTAAAGGCTTTGCTATATTTTGAAAATACTAAATTCGGATTGGCAATGAAATTGCCAATTAGAAGTAAAACGATTCCAACGACGATGAAAAACATAGGTATAAATATTTTATGTAGGGTTAAAAATTCACTCAATGGAAAAGTACATAGAATCCCATCAGTAAACAATCAAATGTGGTAAAGAGAAAATATTCTGGATTTAAAGGCAAATTTTAGACTTGAAAATAATTCTGGGAAAAAAGTAGACATTCTTCATTTTTGGCAAAATATGCCTAATTTTGAATATGATTGAAATCAAAAACATACACAAAGAGTTTGATGGAAAAGTTGTTTTGGACGGAGTCGATGGCTGCTTCCAAAAGGGCAAAATCAACATGGTGATTGGTGGTAGTGGTACAGGGAAAAGTGTATTGTTGAAATGTATGATTGGTATTTTAAAACCTGAGCAAGGTAAGGTATTGTATGATGGTCGGGATTTTGTTAAAGCCTCCAATGATACAATCAAATCGATTCGCCGGGAAATGGGAGTACTTTTTCAAGGAGGAGCATTGTTTGATTCCAAGACCGTTTTAGAAAATGTGCGTTTTCCTTTAGATATTTTGACTCACCAAACTTTGGAAGAGAAAAATGAAAGGGCTTTGATTTGTTTGCAACGAGTAGGGTTGGAAGCTGCGGCTAATCAAATGCCTTCTGATATATCCGGTGGTATGAAAAAGCGGGTTGGGATAGCTAGGGCCATTGTGATGAACCCCAAATATTTATTTTGTGATGAACCGAATTCAGGATTAGATCCACTGACAGCGGTTAAAATCGACTTGTTGATTCAAGAAATTACCAAAGAATTTGATATAACTACGGTCGTTATTTCTCACGACATGAACTCTGTGCTTCGGATGGGGGAATATGTGATCTTTTTAAAAGATGGGAAGAAGCTTTGGGAAGGAAATAACAAAAACTTAATGAGTACCGAAGTTCCTGCTTTACAAGAATTTTTATCTACTAAATTGCATTAAAATGCCTTCATCAATTGCTCTGCCTAGAGTATTGGAAAATTATTCACTCCAATCGCTCAATACTTTCGGAATTGATGTCAAGGCCAAGTATTTTGTAGAAATTCGTTCCATTGAGCAATACCACCACTTGTTGAATGCTGGCTTATATTCCCATGTTCCTCATATTTTTTGGGGAGGGGGGAGTAATGTATTGTTGACGCAAGATTTGAATGCTTTGGTGGTGAAGGTGGCGATTGAAGGTATTGAGGTTATCAAAGAAGATGAAGACCATGTTTGGGTGCGTGCTGGTGCGGGTGTCGTTTGGCATGATTTTGTTCAATATACCGTTAGTCATCATTGGGCAGGTATCGAAAATTTATCCCTAATTCCCGGAACGGTAGGCGCAGCTCCCATGCAAAATATTGGTGCCTATGGAGTGGAAATAAAAGATACATTTGACCATTTGCAGGCCTTTCATTTAACCAATCAAGTACTAGAAACTTTTGATGCAGAGGCTTGTCGGTTTGGCTATCGAGAGAGTTATTTTAAGCATGAAGGAAAGGGGAAATATTTGATAGCTTATGTTTGTTTTAAATTAAATAAAATAGCTAAAGCGCAAACCTCTTATGGGGCTATTCAGGATGTATTGAATGCCAAATCCATTACTCAGCCGAGTATTCAAGATGTATCTGATGCGGTCATTGAAATTAGAAAGAGCAAATTGCCTGATCCCAAGGAGATAGGAAATTCAGGTAGTTTTTTCAAAAACCTTACCTTAGATGCCACCCAAGCAGCTGCCTTAATGGAGAAATATCCTGAAATTCCGCATTATCCGGTAGCAGGAAGTAGTGAAATAAAATTCCCAGCAGGTTGGCTTATCGAGCAAGCAGGCTGGAAGGGTTTCCGGGATGGAGACGCTGGAGTGCATGCCAAACAGGCATTGGTTTTGGTGAATTATGGCCAGGCTAGTGGAAAGCAAATTCTTGCTTTATCCGAAAAAATTAAACAATCAATTCTCAGCAAATTCGGTGTAGTTTTAGAAACCGAAGTAAACATTTTATAAGATGAACTTACCTTATAACACCCTTCAAGATAAAGGACCTTTTTTCTTGATGGCAGGCAGTTGTGCCATTGAAAGCAAAGATTTAGCTTATGAAATTGCTGAACGCATCAAGCAAATCACGGACTCCTTGGGTATCCCATTTATATTTAAAGGATCTTACCGTAAAGCTAACCGCACGAAAATAGATTCTTTCACAGGAATAGGTGACATCCTTGCCTTAGAGATATTACAAGAAGTAGGTCAGCATTTTCAAGTACCTACGGTTACGGATATTCATGAAAGTGCTGAAGCCGCTATGGCTGCTTCTTATGTGGACATATTACAAATCCCCGCATTTCTTTGTCGGCAAACGGACCTCCTAGCAGCTGCTGCTCAAACAGGCAGGGCGGTTAATATTAAAAAAGGACAATTTATGTCGGGCGCCTCCATGAGGTTTGCTGTTGAAAAGGTGAAGCATGAAAATCCAGATGCCTTGGTATATTTAACAGATCGAGGTAATTCATTTGGCTATGGAGATTTAGTGGTTGATTTTAGAAATTTACCGGAAATGGCAGCCTTTCAGGTTCCCGTAATCATGGATTGTACCCATTCCTTACAAAGGCCAAATCAAGGATCAGGGGTAACAGGCGGTCAACCGGCCTTGATTGAGACCATTGCCAAGGCGGCTATAGCCGTTGGGGCGGATGGATTATTCATAGAAACACATCCCAATCCATCCACCGCTAAATCTGATGGAGCTAATATGTTGCCTTTAGATCAATTGGAAGAACTTTTAGAAAAATTGCTTAAGATCAGAGAAGCTATTTTATAAGCTATTCCAAACGACTTGTAGGCTTATATCCGTTTTATGTGTGCCTGCAATTAGATCTAAACCTGTGCCTATTTCATCTCGATCCAAGTAATCCATTCGCCCTATTTTGGTTGAAAGGGTAATTTTGTTTTTCCACTTATAGTTGATGAGCAGGCAAGTTTTCCAAGCTTGTCCAGAATAGGCAGGTAAGGAAAAGGCATAAGGTAAACTGGGTTCATAGGCATAAAGCCGACTGTCATAGTTCGTACTTTGAACATAAGCAGCTCTTGCTTTAATTTGCCAATTTTGCCACGAAAATTGTGCATCATGAAGCAACAGTCATCCCCAATCTTTTTGTGCAGGAGAATGCAGGTAGGTACCCATGAGTCGACTATGCCAATCCCATTTTTTATTTATAGTTTTTTTTAGATCACCACTAAATTGCCATTGATGTTTTCTGATTAAATCTGAAAGTGGCTTGGGGGCATCTTCTTCTTTGGAAGTCCATTTAATTTGTATGAAGTAATTATATACATTTCTTCGTTCAAACTGGAAACGATGGAGAAGTTCCCAACCCCAAGAGCTAGATTGGCTCACTTGGTATTTAGCTGCTGGAAATAGAAACAAATCCAGGTAAGAGGATAGTCTTGACCTCTTTGACCAGCGATATTGATTGCCTATAAAAAGCCCCATTTCATTACCAACCTCTGAATTTTCTCCAAACGCCTGTGCTTGAGGACTAAAATAGGAAGTGGATGCGTACCTAAATACATAGGAGAAATCCATTGCTTTGGATTGAGCCCAAGCGGCCCCATGTATGAAAGCCCAGGATTGCGGAGCAAATGCCAATTCAGCCATCCATTGAGCTTTTTGCCAGGTAAAATTTGTTGATAGTGAACTGTTGACAAGCGTATTCCCTTGCCAATCATCTATTTGATAAGCTCTGCTAGAATTTCTTTTGGGAATTGACCAACGACTCCAGACGATGTTTGCTTGAAGCGATAAGGGGATTCTTCGGGCCTGCCAGTTTAGGGAATTACCTAGGCTCCATTCTTGCACTTGATTTTTATTCTCTAGCTCACTTGAAGTTCGATGTAGCCCACTTCGATTCAGCGAGGTATAATAGGGCCATCCTAAACTATCTGTTTGAATATTAGCGTCCCAATTTCTTTTCGAAATGAAAGTTTCCATATTCCATTGTTTTCTTTGAAAACCTAGCACTAATCCTCGATAAAATCCGGATTCCACGCTAGAACTGTATGGAATTGAGCCTTGATGGAATTTTTGTGTAGAAATGATACTTTCATAGCTTTTACCTAAAGAGAAGCCTCCAGCCTGAATTAAACCTTGGCCCCATTGATTGACAAAATCACCTACGATAATCTTGTATAAGGTACTTATGGGTTTATGCCATTGAAGGTAAAAGCTAGTAAAATCAGTTATTTGGCTTTCTCCCGCATCTTTTTGTGCTAAAAATCCCATTCCTAAGGCAGGACTGATCTGTCCTCGATATCGATGTAGTTCCGCATAAGGGCTATTGAAATAGCGAACTTTACTTCGTTTGTCTGGCGGACTAAATCCTTTTTTTTCCTCCACAGTAAATTCAATCCGATGTATCCATAGGTGTTTCGCTGATTGCCAATTCCATGTGGGGGAATTAGTCCGACAAATGATAAAATCTCGAATGCGTTTTAAAGTAGCTAGATCCCAGAGAGGTATAGCTTGTAATTCCCAGATGCTAAGGAAGGATCCTGTAGCTTTTTTGAACTCAAAAAACGCTTTTATTTGGGAGGAATTAACTAATCCTAAATGATACCAATCGGCTTCTTTTGCCTGGTTGATATCAATGGGGTTTTGTATATAATATTGGAATATACTGCTTCGTATTTCGGATTCATCCCAAGGTTGGGTTTCATCCACTTGAGCTAGTAAAGGGAGAGAGGCGAAAAGTAGTAAACCAAGGAATTTCACTTTTTTTTGAGTGAAATTACCTAGTTGAATTCAGGAATCTAATCTAATACTTGATGAAGAATATCACTTAGTTGAATTTCCTTCGAATCATCTCCTGTAATTCATTCCAAGACTCTTCATTATCAGCTCTGCGGAACTCAGCATAACGTTGCTGAATACTTTCTTGCCAGTTATGGCTCTGAGCTTCATGGTCGATGAAATCAATTAATTGATTCAAATGATGGCCCTCACCATCAAAAATCGATTGGATAAATTTGATTTTTTGGTTTAGACTAATGCTGTTTGCTAGCGTTTCTGTCATCTTAGTCTCCACCAAAGACTTGAGCGATCCATCGCTTCCTTGCAGTTTTTCAAAGACCTTTTCAGAAGTGGAATCAGCAATGACTTCCATGATTTTTTTGCCAGCGGAAGCTTGCTCTTTAGGTTCTTCTTGGAAGAAACTACTAGTATTTAAAGATGTATTGGGGTTTAATTGTACGTTTTCGATGATGATTTCTGTCACAGGCTTGACAGGAACAGGCTCGGGATTTATTTCTTGGGGTAATTCAGGCTCAATGGAATTTTCCTCTACAGGTTGAATGTCAGATTCAGTGGCTATGTTTTCCACTAATTCATCTTCTGGAAGATCATCTAAGCTTGCTGGAGCTTCAAAATATACCTCAGCAGTCAGAAGAGTATCCGGACTAATTTCTTGTGCTTCTGCGCCTAAAACATTGAATAAATAATCAGTAGGTGCGCTTTCTTCTTTTAATTCATCAATCCACTGGTTCCAAATATAATTGGGAAGAGATACTTGCAATACAAGCGAGCGCGTGATGTTATCCCATTTTTCGTGGATACGTTGATTTTGCCAATCAAAACAAGGGAATTGATCTTGAATACGTTGGCTTTGCAATTGCAAAAGTAATTCTGATTGTAAGACCTCTAGGACTGAAGCAGGTATTTCTTGCTGTAAAATATCTTGAAAAGTACTTGTTTGACCTTCTTCGGTCCAGTAATGAAGCAAAATATTGGGCGTTGGCATCTTTTATTATTTAAGTTCCAATTCTTCACAGGCTTTCATGGCAGCTGTTTGTTCTGCTTTTTTCTTGGAATAGCCTTTACCTTCGGCTATTTTCAAGTTATCTACCAAAACGATGGCTGTAAATTCTTTATTGTGGTGTTGCCCCTCCTCATCCAGGGTAAAAATCACCTTTTTCCCTTCTTTTTGGGCCCATTCAATTAAGATGGATTTGAAGTTAGGATTATTTTGAACCACCGTTTCTAAATCGAAATACTGGGTTAATATCTTTTTGATGATGAATTTTTGGGTAAAGGCAAAACCTTTATCTAGGTAGATGGCCCCAATGAACGCTTCCAAAGCATCTCCATACATGCTGGAGCGTGAAAGAATCGTTCTCTTTTGGTTTTCGTATTCAATGACTTCGTCCAAACCTAATTTTCTACCTAATACATTCAAAGATTCTCGGCTTACCATTCTAGAACGGATTTCGGTTAAGAAACCCTCGTCTTTGAAAGGGAATTTTTGGAATAGGTAGGTTGCTGTAATCATTCCAAGAACAGAATCTCCTAGAAATTCGAGGCGCTCGTTGGATTCTTTAAACGACTTGGCAATGCTGTCTTTGGATGCCGAAGCATGCAAAAAGGCCAAACGATATAGCGACAAATTGGAGGGACTTTCGCCAATCAAATGGGTTACAGATTTCTTTAGAAATTTCTCTCTTTCATTTAGTTGGGTAGGATTCAACCAGCTTAACACCGAGAGAATTTTCATAAGCCTATACTTTTCGGAAAATGACGGTTGCGTTATGCCCACCAAATCCAAATCCATTGCTTAGTGCCACGTTGATTTTTCTTGCTTTACCTTGATTTAAAGTTAAATCAAGATTTTGATCTATTGCTGGGTCTAAATCTTGGCAGTTAATGGTTGGAGGTACAAATTGATGCTGTATGGCTAAGATGGAAGCCACCGCTTCTACGGCTCCTGCGCCTCCCAATAAGTGACCAGTCATGGATTTTGTGGAAGAGATACTCATTTTATAAGCATGTTCTCCAAAGCAATCAACGATTGCTTTTAATTCTTGAGGATCACCAATAGGGGTGGATGTACCGTGAGTATTGATATAATCTACTTCCTCGGGTTTGATTTGAGCATCTTCTAATGCATCAATCATGGAAAGTAAAGCGCCATATCCTTCAGGATGTGGGGCCGTAATATGGTAGGCATCTGAGGAGAATCCACCACCGATTAACTCGGCATAGATTTTTGCTCCACGTGCTTTAGCATGTTCGTATTCTTCTAGCACTAATGCACCTGCACCTTCACCTACTACAAAACCATCGCGGTTTACATCATAAGGGCGAGAAGCAGTAGCAGGGTCATCATTTCTTTCAGACATGGCACGCATGGCTGTAAAACCACCCACAGAGGCAATGGTCACCGGTGCTTCCGATCCTCCAGTCACACAGATATTAATACGACCTGTACGAATGTAATTGAAAGCATCAATGATGGCATTGTTCGCAGATGAACATGCGGAAACAGTTACATAGTTTGGACCACGAAAACCGTTTCTAATGGATATTTGACCTGAGCTAGAGTCAGCAATCATTTTAGGGATAAAGAATGGATTGATTTTAGGCGTACCATCTCCTTTGCCGAAATAGATCATTTCATCTTCAAAGGTTTTTAATCCACCGATACCTGATCCCCAGATTACACCGACTTTATTTTTGTTGATAGCTTCCATATCGAAACCCGCATCCTTGATAGCTTCATCGGAAGCTACAATAGCATATTGGGTAAAAGGGTCCATTTTACGGGCCTCCTGACGTGGAATGAATTCTTCTACACTAAAATTCTTGAGTTCACAGGCAAAACGAGTTCTGAATTTTTCAGCGTCGAACTTGGTGATAGGTCCACATCCACTTTTTCCGGTAGATAAACCTTCCCAATATTCACTAACTGTATTTCCAATAGGGGTAAGGGCACCTAAACCCGTTACTACAACTCGTTTTAACTCCATAATTATCCTGATATTTTAGGTTTGAAAAATAAAAAATGTCAATTCGTAAGGGTGATTTTCTTAGGAACTAGGTTCCTGAGTCATTACCAATTACCAATTGACATCATTATTATTTCGTTACGATTACTTTGCGTTCTCTTCCAAGTAGGTGATGGCTTGTCCTACAGTTTGGATATTCTCTGCTTGATCATCTGGAATAGATACGTTGAATTCTTTTTCAAATTCCATGATTAATTCTACCGTGTCTAAGGAATCAGCTCCTAAATCGTTTGTGAAAGATGCCTCAGGTGTAACTTCTGATGCTTCTACTCCTAATTTCTCAACGATGATGCTTTTTACTTTTTCTGCAATATCTGCCATTTCTAAAATATTTTGGGGTTCAAAAACGATGCAAAGATTAGAATTAAAACTTAGATTATCAAACAAATTTTAAGCCTAATTGCATTATTAAAATAATTAATTAGATAAAAATAATTCTTTTTTTTGAATTGTTTAAAATTCTTGCGAATGATTTATTTCTAAGCATTAAAAACAAAGCGATGCGGCACCTAAAAGTCCTGCATCATTTCCTAAAAGTGCTTTTTTAATACTTAGTTTTTTCAAGTAAGCTGGAGTTAACCAATAGTTCAACTGTTTCTCCATACTTGGCAAGATAAAATCAAATGAAGCTGAAAGCCCGCCTCCAATGAAGATGTTTTTAATATCTAGAATACGGATTAATGAAACGATCATATCACCCAACATTTCTCCTACTTCATTCCAAATAGCCAAAGCTAATTCATCTCCTTCTTCGGCAGCTACGACTAGTGCGGTAGTGGATATAGATCCATCTGCTGCCAAAACTGTTTTTCCTTTGTATGTGGCACGCATGGCGTTCGCCATTTGTAATAATTCCTTTTTACCAATGTTTCTTTCTAAGACTTTTCCATTTCTAGACGGAACGTGTCCTGGTTCCATCGCATTTCCATCTCCACCTAAAAAGATCTTGCGATCAATGATGGCGGCTCCACCGATACCTGTTCCTAAGGTTAAAAAGATGAAATCTTCTGGCATGGTATCTTTTTCTGGAGAAAAATAAAATTCTCCCAGCGCAGCTGCATTGGCATCATTTTCCATAAAAAAGGCATGGTCCGGAAAACGCTTTTCTAACATGGAAATTAAGTGAGCTCCATCAATTTCTGGAATGGCCGTAATTTCGATTAGGGTTTTACGATTTTTAGTTAAGATACCAGGAAGACCAATACCTACTTTATGTACATGCTTGTGCTGAAATAATTGTAGTGCAATAGCATCAGCTAGGCGATCTAAGAAGTGATTGGATTCTCTCCAAGTGGCGGTATCGTAACTTTGAAAATTACTAATATGCCCAGTTTCTGGATGGACAATGCCCATTTTTACTCCTGTTCCTCCAACGTCAATTCCTAGATATTCTGCTGCTTCCATGCGGTCTTTTGGTTTAATTTGCTGCGAATTTCTTTAAAATTACGCGCATATTCAAATATTCTATTCGGCAATTTAGTTTAGAGATAGATTCTTTCCAGTTTTTCCATGATTTGGGAAACGGCTGGACAGATTAAGGCATTTTTTTGGGTTATTTTAAGGATACCCAACATGTTTTTGCGATCGGTATGGGGGTATTCCCGACATGCCTTAGGTCGGTGTTCGTAAATGTCACAGGCATTATCTTCTAATAAAAACGGGCATGGACTAGAAGGATAAACCCAGTCTCCATCCGCATCTTTAATTAAATAGGTATCTAGAAAATCAGCTACCTTCATTTTTAGCAGTTTGGCTACTCGCTGTATATCAGTCTCATTCCACATGGGGCTTGTGGTTTTGCAACAATTACCACAATCAAGGCAATCGATGTTTTCAAAAACCACCTCATGGGCTTTTTCAAATTGCACATCGAGGTCTTTCGGTTTTTTGGCCCGAATACGTTGGAAAACTTTAGTAAAACTGGGGTCTCTAGGCATCTGAATTAGGCATGTGGGAAGCAAGTCCGGCAGAGGGCCTCGTAGCTATCCGCCTCACCTAACATCACGGTTTGTTGTTGCTGCACGATGCGATGTGAATAGGTAGCTACACCACCACATTTGACACATACCGCATGTACTTTGGTAATGTATTCAGCTATGGCCATAAGGTCGGGCATTGGGCCAAAGGGTATTCCTTTGAAATCCATGTCTAGGCCTGCAATAATGACACGTTTGCCTTGATTGGCGAGGGTATTGCAAACTTCTACAATGTGGTGATCAAAGAATTGGGCTTCATCCAAACCTACTACATCGCAGCTGCCTGCCAATAATAAGATTTCACTCGAACTATGAACAGGAGTGGAGCGAATGGAATTGTGGTTATGGGATACGATGTCTTCGTCGTGGTAACGGGTATCGGCAGCTGGTTTGAAAATTTCTACCTGCAATTGAGCTATTTTGGCTCTTTTCAAACGACGAATTAATTCTTCTGTCTTGCCTGAAAACATGGAGCCACAAATTACCTCCACCCAACCGCTTGGATTGGAATTTTGGGAAGATTTGGAATGATTGGGCTCTAAAAACAAGGCATGAAAAAGCCCCTTGCTTCCAAGGGGCCTAGTTTAGGTGGTATCTTATTTAGACGTAAAAACCGAAGAGAAGTACTCACGGTTCATGCGAGCAATATTCTCAAGGGAAATACCTTTTGGACATTCTGCTTCACAAGCACCTGTATTGGAACAAGCACCGAAACCTTCTTCATCCATTTGTGCGACCATGGCTTCAGCACGCTTCGCACGCTCAGCTTGACCTTGAGGTAATAAAGCCAATTGAGAGATTTTAGCGGAAGTAAATAACATGGCCGAAGCATTTTTACAAGCCGCCACGCAAGCTCCACATCCAATACATGCTGCCGCTGCAAAGGCATCGTCCGCATTGTCTTTGGGAATAGGTAGGCTATTGGCATCTTGTGCATTGCCTGTATTGACAGAAATAAATCCACCAGCAGCAATGATGCGATCAAAGGCAGAACGATTAACTACTAAGTCTTTAATGACAGGGAAAGCTTCCGCTCTCCAAGGTTCAATGGTGATAGTTTGTCCATCGCTGAAGCTACGCATGTGTAACTGGCAAGTGGTAACACCTTTGTTCGGTCCATGAGGGCGACCGTTGATGTACATGGAGCACATACCGCAGATACCTTCACGACAATCGTGATCAAAAGCTACTGGATCATCACCTTCTTCGATAAGACGGTTGTTGAGCACGTCAATCATTTCCAAAAAGGACATATCCTCCGAAATACCACTTACTTGGTATGTCTCGAATTTACCCGCAGTTTGGGCGTTTTTTTGTCTCCAGATTTTAAGCGTCAGGTTTAAATTTCCTTCCATGTTATCGAATTATTTATAAGATCTTTGAGCAATTTTAATGTTTTCGAATTTCAATTCTTCTTTATGTAATTCGAATTGTGATTCACCTTTGAACTCCCAAGCCGCCACGTAAGCATAATTTTCATCATCACGCAAGGCCTCGCCGTCCTCAGTTTGGTATTCTTCACGGAAGTGACCTCCGCAACTTTCATTTCTATCTAAAGCGTCCTTGCACATTAACTCTCCTAATTCTAGGAAGTCAGCAACACGGCCAGCTTTTTCTAATTCAGGGTTCAAGTTATTCGCTTCTCCTGGGATACGAACATCGCTCCAGAATTCTTTGCGCAATGCCTGAATATCAGCGATTGCCATTTTTAAGCCTTCCTCATTACGAGCCATACCGCATTGGTTCCACATAATTAAGCCTAATTTCTTGTGGAAATAATCAACCGACTTGGTTCCGCGAATACTCATTAGTTTTTCAATCTGCTCCTTAACTGCTTTTTCTGCATTAACAAAGGCCTCACTGTCTGTTGACATAGCCGGAGTTCTAATTTCAGAAGCTAGATAAGCACCAATCGTGTATGGAATTACGAAATATCCATCAGCTAATCCTTGCATTAGCGCCGAAGCTCCTAAACGATTAGCACCGTGGTCAGAGAAGTTAGCTTCTCCCAAGGCATATAAACCTGGAACAGTAGTCATCAAGTTGTAATCAACCCAAAGTCCGCCCATGGTATAGTGTACCGCAGGATAGATACGCATTGGCAATTCGTAAGGATCTTCACCCGTGATTTGCTTATACATATCAAATAAGTTACCGTATTTTTCTTTTACGACTTCCTTACCCATTAATTGAATTTCTTCATCACTTGCGTGGTGGATATTTCTCTTGTTCGCTTCAGCCTTGCCATAACGGATGATAGCTGCAGCAAAATCTAGGTAAACGGCCATTTTAGAGGAACCTACTCCATAACCTGCATCGCAACGCTCCTTAGCAGCACGAGAAGCAATATCACGAGGTACTAAGTTACCAAAGGCAGGATAACGACGCTCTAAATAATAGTCACGCTCGTCTTCTGGAATTTCATTAGCCTTGCGCGGATCGTCTTTCTTTTTAGGAACCCAGATACGTCCGTCATTACGTAGTGACTCGGACATCAAGGTTAATTTAGATTGGTGATCTCCCGAAACTGGAATACAAGTAGGGTGAATCTGCGTGTAACATGGGTTAGCGAAGAATGCTCCCTTTTTGTGGGCCTTCCAAGCTGCAGTCACGTTAGATCCCATGGCGTTGGTTGAAAGGTAGAATACGTTTCCGTAACCACCTGTACACAATAATACCGCGTGTCCAAAATGACGCTCTAACTCACCTGTAACTAAATTACGGGCAATAATACCGCGAGCTTTACCATCTAACACCACCACGTCTTGCATTTCGTGGCGCGTGAATAATTCGACATTACCCATACCAACTTGGCGTTGTAAAGCCGAATAAGCTCCTAATAATAATTGTTGACCTGTTTGACCTGCCGCGTAAAATGTACGCTGAACTTGCGTTCCACCAAATGAACGGTTTGAAAGCAAACCACCGTATTCACGGGCAAAAGGAACACCTTGGGCCACACATTGGTCAATGATGTTTCCAGATACCTCTGCTAAACGATGCACATTGGCTTCACGAGATCTGTAGTCACCGCCTTTGATGGTATCATAAAATAAACGGAAAATAGAGTCTCCATCATTTTGATAGTTTTTAGCGGCATTGATACCTCCTTGGGCTGCAATGGAGTGCGCACGTCGAGGAGAATCTTGAAAGCAGAAAACTTTTACTTTATATCCTAACTCAGCCAAAGAGGCGGCAGCAGATGCTCCTGCTAAGCCTGATCCAACGATGACCACTTCCAAATTACGTTTGTTGGCAGGATTTACTAATGAAACACTGGAACGGTATTTGGTCCATTTTTCGGATAAAGAACCTTCTGGAATTTTTGCGTCTAATTTTGTCATATTAATCGTATCGGCTGAGGAATTAATGAATCAAATTAAAATGGAGTGCGATAGGCATAGCGGCAAATAAAGCAGCGATAATAATGGCATATGCTGCGCCAATGCACTTGATCGTCGGAGTATATTTAGGATGGTTCCATCCAAGGCTTTGGAAAGCACTTTGAAATCCATGCAATAGGTGGTAACCTAGAGAAATACATCCCAATACATATATAGCCACCACTACTGGGCTTGTGAAAACCGCTTGCATTTCATGATATAATGTATGTTCCTCTGTTAGGTTGTCAGTCAATCGAGAGAAATACCAGAAATGTTTTAAGTGGATGATTAAAAACAATAATAATAAAGTTCCTAAAAGACCCATGGAACGAGAGTACCATTTACTGTTGGCAGCACCATCAACAACGGCATATGCTACAGGACGTTTCTTTTTGTTGTCCATCCATAAACGTAATCCGTCTAAGATGTGAAGCAACAAACCTCCGAACAATACGATTTCCATGGTACGTATAATAGGATTCTTTGCCATGAATTCCGCTCCGGCGTTGAAGGTAGCCCCTCCATCATTCAAGAAGATGGTAGCGTTAAGACCGCAGTGAACAATTAGGAAACTGACTAAAAAGAGGCCGGTGATTGCCATTAAGAGCTTTTTACCCAGTGATGAATTTAGTGATTTTGATAACCAAGCCATAAATGAAATTTATTTTGATTGAAGTAAACATTCGCCCACGGTAACCATAAGTGAAAATTTAGGACATAAAACTACAATTGATTCGTGGGTCTTTCAAATATTCGATTAAAAAAACCTTTTTTTTTATTTTTTTCGAATTGCTTAATTAACTTTCCATATTACAAATTTGTTTTATGTCTGTGAAAAATTATTCCGCCTACATTCTTGCCTTTTTGCTTAGTTTTTTGGGAATGATTTTCCAAGCTCAAGCTACTCACTTAAAAGGGGGGGAGATAACGGTCAAGCGGATTTCCAACGTAAGCCTCACCTATGAATTTACCTTAACCACGTATACCGAGGACAATAGGGCTAATCAAGATCAGACAGATGTAAATTTTTGTTTTGGCGATGGTTCAGGAATATTCAAGGCCAAAAGATTGCTGCCCATCGTGAATTTGGGCAATGGTACCTTGAAAAACACTTATAAGATAGAGTATACTTATCCAGCTCCTGCTTTATTCTACAAGGTTTCCGTAGCCATTCCCAACCGAAATGATGGAGTCCGAAATATTACACGCTCAGTAGAAGTTCCTTTTTATGTAGAGACTATTTTTTCCATCAATTCAGGTTTAGGTCAAAACTCTACCCCAGTATTATTGAATCCAGCTGTTGATTTAACGGCAGTAGTAGGTCAGCCATTCATTCATAATCCGAATGCAGTGGATGCCGAAGGTGATAGTTTAGCATATCGCTTAACCGTTTCTCGTTATGGTGATTATGAAACCTGTAACCCATCCAGTCGAGGAATCACAGCTCCTAATTTTCGACAGCCCAACGAAATTTCACCCATGGCATCTTCTTTTACGATTAATTCACTCAATGGTGATTTAATTTGGGACTCGCCTCAAGAATTGGGATTATACAACTGTGCTTTCATTGTAGAAGAATGGAGAAATGGAATTAAGATTTCAGAAACTGTTCGAGATATGCAAATCGAGGTCAAAGATTTAGACAATAAAGGTCCGAAAATTGTGGTTCCCCCTGATGTGTGTGTACAAGCGGGTACATTAATCAGAGAAACCATTGGCGCTGCGGATGTGGCGTCTAAAACGGGTAGACTAGATCCTGTGACGATCATTAGTTCGGGTAATGTGTACCCAATTGATACCTCATTTGCGATCAAGCAGCCATTTGCTACCTTCATTTCCTCTCCGAGACAAACCGGTACGGCTACGGGTGCATTTACTTGGCAAACAGCCTGTCAGCATATTCGAAAGGAAACTTATGATATTTTCTTCAAAGCCGAGGATAACCCTCCTACGTCCATTGGTGGGGGCGTGAAGTTGGTTGATTCCAAAATTTGGAAGATAAAAATCATTGCTCCTTCGGTAAAAAATTTGGTGGCAAGAATTCAGCCAACTAAAGGCTCGGCTATCTTGACTTGGAGTCCTTATACTTGTAGTTTACCTGGTTCCAAGATTATTGTTTTTAGAAAACAAGCGGCTTGTACGTCTGTGGTGAATAAATCTTGTCAAACGGGAATGCAACTTAGTGGATTTACCGAGATAGCCCGGATAAATGCCACCGAGGTACAGTATGAGGATACCAACAAGGGAGCAGGTTTATTGAAAAATGCCAATTATATCTACGTCTTGGTTGTTGTATTTACTAATTCAAGCGGACAAACAGACTTTAGTCCTATGTCCAATTCAAGTTGTGCTTTTATTCCTTCCTCAGCTCCATTGATGACCAATGTCTCCATACAAAAAACAGGAGCTAGTGATGGAGAAATTCTAGTTAGGTGGTCTCGACCCTTGAACTTAGATACAACTTTGTACAAAGGTCCATACCAGTATCAAGTTATGCGGGCTGAGGGTAATGGATCCACTAATTTTGTATCCGTTGGTAGTCCAATTCCAGCCTCGATTTACCTGGCTAAAAGTGATACATCTTTCATAGACAAAGGTTTAGCTACGGATAGCAAGATATATCGTTATCGTACAGATTTCTATTATACCAACAATGGTCAATTTAAATTATTAGATTCACCTAGTCCGGCAGCGCAAGTGCAATTAGTGGCGCAGTCAGCGGTTCGTTCCAATAAATTGGCTTGGTCAGCAGATGTACCTTGGTTAAATGATTTCCAAGTTCACCGTGTTTACCGCGAAAGCCCAAGAGGATCAGGTAAGTTTAATCAAATCACAGAAGTTTCGGTAGCAGGCCCAAGTACCTATACCTTTACGGATCAGGGAACAGATTTTTATACCAAAGATGGTAAATTTGATGTGACACTTTCTCCAGATTCAAGCTATTGTTATTATGTAGAAACGCTAGGATCTTATGGAGAGGGATTTCCAGTAATGACCCTTATCAATGCATCCAAAATTGTGTGTTTAAAGCCACAATCGGATGTTAATCCATGTGCTCCAAAATTGACATTATCAGCTCCAGATTGTGCTGCATTGGATGGTTCCCTGAATTGCAACTTTACAAGCTTTACCAACCAATTAACTTGGCAGCCAACTTTGACAGGGAATTGTGATCAAAACATCGCCTCGTATCGAATTTACTATGCTTCTAGTGCTGCAGGACCATTTACGCGAATTGCGGAAGTAAGTGATCTGCGTTATTTGCATCAGAAGAGAGATTCATTCATTGGAAGTTATTACGTGACAGCCATCAGTCAATTGGGTAAAGAAAGTCCTAAGAGTGAAACCTTAAACCAAGATAATTGTCCATCTTTTGAATTGCCTAATTTGTTCAGTCCGAATGGCGATTTGAAAAATGATGTTTGGTTGCCTTTACGTTGTCCACGATTTGTCAAAGCCTTACAATGTAAAATTGTAGATCGCTACGGGCAGCTGATCTATGAATACAATGGAACAGGTTCTGATTTTGGTTGGAATGGTAAAGATACCTCTGGAAAAGACATGGCTGTTGGAACTTATTTTTACACGGTAGACGTTAGTTTTGATGTCAATGACCCAAGTTTAAAAACCAAGAGTTTAAAAGGCTGGGTTGAACTAGTTCGATAATGAAAGTTCCTGTATTTATCGATGGAAATTGTCGCTTTTGCCGCTTTTGTGCCAAAGTCCTGAAAAGTATGTGCGGGGATAAAATTCAGATTGATTACCAAGGTTCAAGTTCTTTTCAGGAGGCTGTATCGAAAAATCCCGATGACAAGTGGGAAATAGACAGCATCAAAGTACTCTATCAAGGTCGAGTATGGATAAAGTCCCAAGCTGTAAATATAGTCTTACAGTTGGCTCCTTGGTATTACCAAATTTTTCGAGTGTTCTTTCTGTTACCCGACAAAGTGTTGGATCAGGGCTATGATTTTATTGCTAAAAATCGGCTGATTTGGGGAAAATCAGTGGACGCTTGTGAGATCAACGATTTCGCAAAATAGGCGTCATTTGACTAAATACTTTAGGCTCAAACATAATATCCCATTTTCTTGCTGCTTCTTCCAGGCCAGCGTAATTGAAGTGTGTGCCATCCCACCTAAAACCAGCTCCTACCACCGATTGTAAATTAGCGCCTTCTACTACATTGGGTAAGGTTTTTAACATGATATTTTGAGCTTCTTGAACATGTAAATCTTCTGTTTTGTTCAAACCTCTATTACTGCGGGCTAACATAAAAGTCAGGTTTTTACTTTGAAGAATTTCCCTGGTATAATCCATGTAAATGCCCGTGTACTTGATGATGTTGTCCATTGAAGTAGTTGCATCGTTTTCTCCGTGAATCACTAAAATGGCCCTTAAGCCACTTTTGGGTACTTCGGAAAGGATTTTGTTTTCAAAAAAAGCATAAGGATACCGCTTTTTCCAATCGAAAAGTGTACTGGTAAATTCCAAGCCAAGTGCTGATTTTCCCCATTGTTCGGAGGTGGAACCGCCTATACCTGTGCTATAAAAACGAATAGGGACCTGATATCGAACTTTTAATTTATCGGCTAATCTTCCCCAAAATGCCACCACATTGTTGTCCGAATACTTAATGACTTCACACCATTCTTTATCATAATCTGTTAATTCATAGGGAGGTTGACCTTCGGCAAGGGAATGTCCAATGATGGCAAAAACTTCTCCCACTTTGAAGGGAGATTTCGTTAAAATGGTATCACTGATGGTTTTATTATCTTGAATTAATTTGATTTCTGGGTAGTATCCGCCCGCTTGCAGTAGGAATTCGCCTTTGAAACTGGCTCCTTCTTTAGATAGATTTAACCAGTCAGTCTCTTTTCCTCCTAGTATGTTTTTGAACTTTACTTGAGCAGAGCTGAATGTTTGGCTGCTTTGACCTACTAAAACAATTTTGCCCTGGTTATTGAGATCCCTTTGAACGAACATGCGGCTCTTGGTCGCATCAATGGAAATGTTTCCTTGTTGACTGCCCATGGGATTTGTTTCCTCTGTTTTACAAGAATTAAATACCATTAAGCTGAATGTAAGAGCCAAGAATGACAAAATTCGAAGGAACATGCAATTGAAATTTAGGAGCGTTTCAGATAGCCAGAAGATTAATTTATCTTTGTCTAAGATTGTGAATCTTAAATCAAAAATATAACAAAACATAATAAAAATGAAGGCATTCGTATTTCCCGGTCAAGGATCTCAATTTCCAGGTATGGCCAAAGATTTATATGAGAACTATGCTTTAGCGAAAGAAATCGTGGATGAGGCGGATCAAATATTAGGATTCTCATTGTCGAAAGTCATGTTTGAAGGGTCTGATGAAGATTTAAAACAAACGAAGGTAACGCAACCTGCTATTTATTTACACTCGGTTTTGGTGGCTAAATTGGGAAAAGATTTTGCCCCAGATATGGTAGCGGGTCATTCATTGGGCGAGTTTTCTGCCTTGGTGGCGGCTGGTGGATTATCTTGGCAGGACGGCTTACGATTGGTTTACCAAAGAGCTTTAGCCATGCAAAAAGCTTGTGAAATAGTACCGAGTACCATGGCAGCAGTATTAGGATTAGCAGATGCGGAAATCGAAAAAATATGTGCGGAATTAGATGGAGAGGTGGTAGCTGCCAATTATAATTGTCCGGGACAAGTAGTGATTTCAGGAAGTGTTTCAGGGATTGAAAAAGCGGCTGAATTATTGAAAGCGGCTGGAGCTAAACGTGTGTTAACGCTTCCGGTAGGTGGGGCATTCCATTCGCCTTTTATGGAGCCTGCACGTGTGGAGTTAGCTGCGGCCATTGAAGCAACCACGATTGAACGACCTATTTGTCCGATTTTCCAAAATGTCACAGCAAAAGCTTCGCAAGACCCAGCGGAAATTAAACAAAATTTAATTGCCCAGTTAACAGGTGCCGTTCGTTGGACACAGTCGGTAGAAGGTATGGTGGCAGCTGGTGCAACCGACTTTATTGAGTGTGGACCGGGAAAAGTTTTACAGGGTTTGGTGAAGAAAATTAGCGCTGAGGTGCAAGTGGCTTCGATGGAGTTGGCTTCTTAGCTTTGTCAAGTGCAAATTAAATGCTTGATTTAGAGCATTCAAGCTGATTTCGGATGAAATAATTCAATTTTTTTTGAAGCACATTTGATAATTCGCTTAGGAGGTCTTATTTTTGCATTCGATTTGGAATTGACCTATGGTGTAATGGTAACACATCTGATTTTGGTTCAGTCGTTCTAGGTTCGAATCCTAGTAGGTCAACCACCCTTTCCCTCACTGATTTTTCAGTGAGGGATTTTTTTTGCTTTTGGTGTAAATAATAAAATTGGATTTTTGGCAAGCTGGCCTTATTTTTAAATTATTCTCATGTAAATTTTTGATTTTGAAATACCTGATCATCCTATTTTTGATTTTTCTCAGCTCCTGTGCCAGTCATGTGCAGTACCAAGTAGGTATTTCCAAATTTACTAATCAAGATTATTTGGGGGCCAACCAAGATTTTAGTGAGGCCTTAGCAAAAGATAAACGAAATGATGAAATCTATTTTGCTCGTGCAGCTAGTCGAAGTTTGGCAGGCTATCATTCTTTGGCTATAGCCGACATGAATAAAGCCATCAGTTTGAATGATTCACGGCCGGACTATTATTTTTTTCGAGCTTATTTTAAATCACAATTGGCCTACCACAAAAGTGCCATCATGGATTATTCCATTTGTATTTCAAAAGCTCCTTATTACGTGGAGGTGTATCGTCACCGTGCTTTATCATTTATTGAATTGGGCGATTTGACGGAGGCTTGTTTGGATATTCAAGAAGCTATTGCTGCAGGAGATACTGCGGCTATTGCTTTACAGTCAAAATATTGCCTTAAACAGCCTTAAGTTCCCTTATTTTATTTTTAGGACAAATTTTGCACCTGAATAATGCAATTTTGTAGCAATAATTTATAATTAAATTTAAATTGCAACATAGGTGTGCGGACATATCTTGATGATATAGATGCGATGAGGTTTATTTTTTCATTTTATGATTCCCAATTTATCCAATATTTTCCGTCAGTGGAATGACTTAATTAGCAAATGGTCTCAGCATCAATTAGGGGTTGTTATCATTTGCCTCTCCTTGTTTGTTGGATTTTCTGCCCTTTATTTTCCAAAGGTTTTTCACAAGCGAATAAATAATTCATGGACTAGCAATGAAAAGTACATGATTGATTTTGTCAATCGTAAAATTGAACATCCTTTTTTAGCAGCTGTAGGAAATAATTCTCGTGAACATTATTCCAAAAGGGAATTGCGAGTAACCCCCTATTTCATAGGCAAGATCTTTCACTTAAATGCCATCCGGCTATTTTATTTACAAGTATTTTTATTGTCTTTTTTTCTATTTGGTTTTTTTAATCTGATTCGAAAATTAACCCATGGAGATGCCCCTCTGGCATTTTGGTCTACGGCTTGTATACTTTTCACTTATGTGGGGCATTCATTTGTATATGATACGCTTTTTTATGATTCTTATGCCTTTTGCTTCTTATTAGTTGCCTGCTATTTTTATGATCGACTATGGTCTGTTTTAGCGCTTTTGTTAGCTTTTTTTGTAGATGAGCGAAGTCTTTTCCCAGCCTTAAATCTAGTTCTACTGTACTTATTTCATTCAGGAATACCTCAAGGAAAATGGTCGGAATTACTTCGTGATTTCATATGGAAAAATAAAGGAGCCCAGTATCTTTTATTGAGTTATGTTTTATATGCGCTTATCCGTTATTATTTATATGTCACTTTTCAATTGGAAACTCCTATTGGAAAGCAAGCTGGTGTTCAGTTAGGTTTTGCCTTTTTGCATGGTTACAAGCTACCTTATGCTTTATTTTCATCTTTGAAATGGGCCATCATATTACCTATAATGGGATTAATTTATTTCATCAAACAAAGGAAATGGACTGTCGCTTGGTTTTATTTTGGAACCTATTTGCTATCATTTATGGCTGCCACGGCAGTAGATGATGTCACTCGAAGTCTAACCTTTTGCTTTCCAATTTTATTTGTATTGTTTCCGATCATATTTCGTTTGAAGGAGGCTGAAAATGCGCGCGTTTTTATGTGTCTTTTGTTTTTGGCGAATTTCTTGACACCTACCTATACCTTGTTGATGCATTTGGAGCGTATATCACCATTCAATTGGATCTTTTAAAGACCTTAGAAGTGCATTTATCGAGTCTTTCTTAGTTTCATTTCCCTAAGCGGATGCTTTTTACTATTTTTATAGCCAAATTTTAAATTATTTACACGTCAAACATCCAACCATGAAATACTTGCTTCTTTGTTATTCAGTATTCTTATCTATGCTGGTAAATGCTCAAGTATCCATTGTTTTTCCTCATAATCGCCAGATTTTTCAGCGTAATGCTCAGAATGAGGCCATCATTTCCATACTTGGAAATTGCCCACAGGATGTCAGCTCGGTTCAATACAAGTTTGAACCAGTTAAAGCGGGTCAAGGGACTTTAATTAACTGGACAAGTATCAGTAGCGCACCTGCTTCTGGTTTTTATCAAGAGAAGGTGACGGTTAAAGGTGGCTGGTATACCTTAAAGATTCGCACCTACCAGGGTGATAAATTAAAAGATTCTACGCAATTAGAACGGGTTGGAGTAGGGGAGAATTTTATTATTTCGGGTCAATCCAATGCTCAAGGTGGTAATGGAAGACGTTCTGAAGAAAGTTTTTCAAAAGATGATCGTGTCAATGTAGCCAATATTTACAACTATTATAAGGATTATAATAATTCTCCATTTTACCGCTATTTAGGTCAATTAAACACGGATTTCCCTTTCACAGATTTTCAACATTTAGATGCCAAAAATACGATAGGTCCCATGGGCCTCTCCAATTATTATTGGGCTAGGTTGGGCGACCGTTTAGCAGAGACTTATAATGTGCCTGTCTGTTTTATTAATACGGCTTGGTTAGCTACCGCCATGAGAAACTGGTATGAGTCATCCTTGCCCGACCCTAAACCCTCTGCTAATCCATTTGATCCAACTCTTTTTTATGATGCTGGTTTTCCCTTTAAAAATTTAAAGCGAGCAGTTGAGCTTTTTGGTAAGAAAAATGGAGTAAGAGCTATTCTATGGCATCAAGGAGAAACCGATGCTTTTGGACTTAGATATGATCCCATTGAACTCCGAAAAGCCAAAACAGATACCTATCAGCAGAATTTTAAAGATATGATTAAGAACCTACGGACACAAACGGGAATCGATGTGCCTTGGTTAATTTCACGCGTTTCTTATTCGGCAGGTATTGCAAATGGAGTTTGCAGTATTGAATATAAGGATGAGTTATTGATTAGAAAACAAAGTGATATGGTAACCGAGGTGAGTGGAATTCCAGAGATTTACCTGGGGCCTTATACCGATGTGGTAGAGATACCGCGTAAAACAGACGATTTTTCTGGTTGTGTACATTTTTCACCTGACGCATATGAGGAATTAGCCTACCTTTGGTTGGAAAAAATTGGGGATGCCATTGGTAAAAATGCGAAGCCAATTAGTCCCAAACCATTACCAAGTTTCTCGGTGATTTGTGATAATAGTAATGCTACCAATTTGAGTGTTCAAACCACAGATAATATTAAATGGCTAAACGAGAGTGCTCAAGTTGTCAATTCTACAGCTACCATTCAAAAGGCTCTATCTGGCAATTATTCCATGCGTTTGGAGGACCGAGTTGGTAATGAATTTACTGTTCCTTTGTTTCAATTTAAGCCTTTACAAACACCTGCTACTCCTATTATCCTGGTCAAAGGTGATACCCTATTTTGCCAAGGGGGTTCTGTTGAACTGCAAGTTGCTAACCCTGATTTAACCTATATTTGGAATACAGGAGCCCAATCTTCGCTTATTACCGTTAAGGATAAAGGTTCATTTCAAGTAAAAGGGACGAATGCTTATCAATGTACTACTACGTTTTCGAAGGCAGTAAATACCCAGGTTTTTGATATTCCTGCTGCACCTGTTATCACCCAGGAAAGTCCTTATTTTCTCAAGACTTCCATCTTGAAAACAAGTGACACCAATTTGTTTTGGGAATTTAATCAAACGGTATTGCCAGAAAAAAACACCTTGTTACGCGTTCGAGATTCCGGAACCTATTCCTTGTATTTGACCAAAAAGTATGTTCCAGGACCTACTTGCGTTTCACCCAAGGCTAGTTTCAGCTACAGTCTTCCAGATGATCTTGGAGTAGTTGTATTCCCTAATCCTGTGATTAATTCTATGTCATTGCAGGCCAGAACATCCTTAGCGGGTGCCTTGGTTAAAATTTATACCTTGGATGGCCGATTGGTGATGGATTCACAAATTAGTCAAGATGGATCAGCCCAAATAAACGTACAGCACCTTTCGCAAGGCACGTATAAATTATGGGTAAGAACAAATGATCAATTGGAATACGTGAAAAATATCATCGTAAGCCATTAATTATAATCTTGTTCTAGGAATTTTTTCAATTTGATTTTGTCGTCTGACTTGTTGAAATCATTTGCTGCTTTTCCCCATGTCCAAAGGGTATAGGATAAAACTAAATCCTTTGGCAAATCTGCTGGTATTCCAGAGCTGATTCCTCCTTTTTTTGTTTTGATAAGAACAACCCCATTGGCTCCTCTTACTCCATAAATGGCGGTTAAGGAAGCATCTTTTAATACTTGAACTGATTCGATATCATTCGGATTAATGGAGTTCAAATTTCCTGATACGGGAACATCATCCACCACATATAAAGGACTGTTGGAATTAATAGATCCATATCCACGGATACGAACCATGGTTGCTCCACCAGGAGAATTGTCATTACCTACCGTCACTCCGGCAACCTGACCTATCATTTTTTGATTGACACTTGCTGCGTTTACATTTGCTAGGTTTTTATCGGTGATCTTCGCAGGAGCTCCATTATCCTTAGCTCTTTCTTTGGGAGCAATACCTGTATAATTCTTTTGAATAAATTCGATGCCAATCCCAGCTTGTCCAGCCGTATTTCTTGATTTATGGATTTTGATTTGCTGGATTTGGTTGATAGGGATGATGGTGGTATCATAAAAAGGTGCCTTGGTAAAGACGTCCATTGGGTCATAGAGGTAGATGAATAAACTATCTCGACGAATACTAAATGTTCGGCTTGCTTCCAGGGCTTGGCTTTTATTTGCCAATGCACTGGAAGAGGCTGTTTTGCCGAAATACGTACTTAAAATCTGACTAACTTCTTGAGAAGATGTGGAAGCTTGTCCACACACTGAAACACTCGCAAAAACAAACAGGGAAAAGAACACGTATTTCATGGCTTTATGAGTTAATTAGAGTTGGCTAAGACCTTTGCTGCTTCGCCTAATTTTTCATAGGACAAAATCATCGATCTTACGTTATGGTAGTTAATTTTCCATGAGTGTGACATGTGTCTCCAGATAGGTTCTCCCTCTCTAGTCATCAAAGGCCACCACTCACCGGTGTTAAAATTAATCATTTTATCGAAAACAAAACGATGTACTTGACGATAAGCTTTCAAGAAGTCTTGATCTTTAGTTAAAAGGTAGGCATCTGCCATACCAATCAGCATTTCAGCCTGTTGCCAAAATTCCTTTTCTTTATCATAGACTTGTCCATCATGAGATCCTTCCACATATACACCCCCAAATTCCCAATCGATTCCATGCTCCATGGAGTGGTAAAATGCTTTTTTTAGGTTTTCCATGTAGTCGGCCACGGGGAATTTTCCTATGCGTAATGCTTGCATAAGCAGCCAACCAAATTCTGAATTATGTCCATAGGAGGTATTGTCTACAGCAGAGGCTTTTTGTCCGCCCTCTGCAAATCGATCCCAACCCCAAACGATATCAAACTTAATTTGAGGCGCTACGCTCCAATCTGCCCAAAACTGAGGGACACCTGTTCCGTACACGGGATGCATGATTTTTTGAATCAAGATATCGATCGACTCCTTTAATTTTCTACGGTGCACTTCTTTGCCACTTGCTTCATAAAGGGTGGTGAAAGCTTCCATTAAGTGCATGTGCACATCCAAAGTTTTTCGGTCTCCACCCGGAGATCCTGGGCCCATTAGTTCCCATTCTTCCGAGAAGAATTCCCAATATCCACCTAGGTTAGTATCTACGGCATATTTTTGCAATAAGTCAAAAGTCTTTTCAGCATATTCCAGACCGATTGGATCACCCGTGGCAAGTGTATATTCACTTAAACTATAGATGACAAAACTGTGGCCATATCCAATTTTTTGTTTGTTGGTCGCAATTCCTTTGCGGTCCATCATCCAGTAAAAACCTCCGTTTTTCTCATCCCACATTTTCTCTATCAGAAATTTAACGCCATGCTCGGCCATTTCCTTCATGATAGGACCACCAAATCCATGTCGATAGGCTTGAGAATAGGTAAACACGGAACGGGTTTGCGCAATGAGTGATTTTTCATCAGTTCCTGAGTCGTTTCCAAACTCATCAAAATGGGTTAAATAACCCCCATATTCTTTATCAATAGTTCTTTTTGACCAGAAAGGCAGTAAATGCGCTTCGGTATAATCTTTGATTTCTTTTCTTAGTGTTTCAATTTCTTGAACGTTCATAATTGTGATTGGTTTAGATCTAAAATTTCTTGAGGGGAGGCGGCACCGGTTTCGCCTAATTTGTGGATGGAAATATGTGCACACAAGGTAGCAAATTCGCAGGCTTCTTGTATGCTGGCACCTGCAGCCTTGGCGGCAGAGAATCCAGCTACGACCATGTCGCCCGCGCCGACAGTGTCGATTGGGCCTTTGGCGGGTATGCCTGCTTGCCAATGAAAATGATGTTGGTCGGCATAAATTAAACCTCGATCACCTAAGGTAACCAAGGCACCTTGTTGGCGGCTATTCACCCAGTTTTGTACAATATTGGGTACTAAATTATTATCTTCTAATAAGGCCGGGTCGATGTTGAGAACATGGGCTAATTCTGACTCATTTACTTTTAATAGTACATTATTAGCAAATTTCCCCAGACTTCTTAAATCAGCTAAGCCTGTTTTTTGTTGCTTTTGCAAAGCATTTTGCAACTTTTCAAGGAGTATTTGATTCAATAATGGATAGCGGAATTGCTCATTGATGATCACCCAATCATACTGGGCCAGTTGATCACAAAGTGCATTGACTAAGTCATTACTCGCCTGTGTGATATCTTTTTTTTGTGTTCCAAAGTCGATACGATTCAATTCCACATCTCCTAACATGGGTTTAGAGTAGGTGGGTGTATCCATACCTTTCGTTTCACGCAAATAGTCGGACTGAATGGCTAGATTTTGACAGTGGAAGTTCATGTCGCGACCAAAAATATCGGACCCAATTAATCCAAATGCGGAGGTGGGAACACCCAAGACAGCTAGGTTTTTGGCTACGTTTCCCGCTCCACCTAAGCCTGTTTTCGGGGATTTCGCCCAGTGAACTTCTTTGTTTGTTTCAACAGATATATCGCCGGTATTTTCAATTTTTTGAAAGTAAAAATCAATGGCAAAATCTCCTATGACCGCTATTTTTAGGGATGAAATGCGGCCAAGGATATGCCGTAATTGTTCGGGGGACATGCGTACAGGGTATAGTTTGAAATAATAGGTTTATAATCTTGTAAAGCTAAATAAAAATCGGTAAAAGAGCGGGGAAAGGAAATGGTAAATTGTGATATTTATACTTGGTGACATGTTGAAGATAATTGAAGCATGCTGTTTTTATTTAGCTTTCAAAAAACAAATTTCCCAATTGAATCTACATAGTAAATTCTATATTCTACATCTTTATTGGAATCCATATTTCCTCCTCTGAATTTGGATCATTATTTTTATATTTTTCTCCCAAGACTTCAAAATGTGGTCGATGATCTAGTTCATATTGACTTGATGGTAACCACGAACCAAAGATATATTCAAAGATTTGAGAATTAGCACTTAAACCTTGGTAGTCAAATACCGCATAATGCCCGCCAGGTAATTGTAATTCGTTCATTCCATGGGGAATGTGAGCACTCGGACTTACTTCTACACAGGCCCATTTTTCAAAGTTATTCGAAATAGAAAAATGTGAAAAATAATTCGGAGGGTAGTTTTGTAGTGATATTAAATTGGAGGAAAGAACCTGAGTTATTTCCTGGCGTCTAGGAATGAAGTTAGCCCAAAGTTGACCTGTTTTATTGGTTTGTAAGCTCATTTCTAGGTGTAAACCAATAAGTCTTTTGTCTTGAATAAACTCTATACGGGGTGTCAATGTTGGAAAATGCATAAAGGAGAATTATGGTTTTTTAAACATGCGTTCATAACGGCTTATCCAATCTGCCACTGTTATTTTTTGGGCTAATTGAGCGATTAATTCATAGGGTATATCCTCCATTTTTTTGAATCGAATACAACTTTTGCCCATATCTAATTTAGATGTAGCATACTTTGGGTATTCAGCTTGGAACCATTGAAGTAAATGGTCATCTGCATATAAGCCCATGTGATACAAGGCAATGAAGTTCTTTTGGGAAGCGATGCTCAGGAAGGGCAGAGGTTCATTTTTTTTACAATGGTAGCCCTCAGGATAGGTTGCTAAGGGAACTACATAGCCAATCATGCCATAACTCATGGATTCTTCAAAACCCGGAGGAAGATGTTGAACTATGGTTTGTCGAAGTTTAGCGATGATTGCTTTTCTGTCATCTTCTAATTGGTTTTGATAATCATCTGGGGAAATAGCAGTTGTGGACATGGAGGAGATCTTAGATTTACTAAAGTAGTAAATTTGAAAATTATTCGGGAATCCCTCTGACAAGTTTCCATTTTCAACCTTATCAACTTTTTTGGAATGCCCTGGCAAAGAAGCGGATTTCTAAGCACTATATTAGTTTCATTATCATAGAAATATAGAACTAGGGAAATCCGCTTTTTGCCAAGATATTGTTAAGAGTAATTCTATACTTTAATAGCTTCTAGAAATTCTAATATAATCGAAACTGTTCAAGTAATTTCTAATTTAAACAATACTTATTGGGGAGGAAAAACAGAGCTTACTAGCTTAGCTTGTTCACTGGATGTACCCAATGAAAACGTAACGCTAGTAGGACTATTCGCAGAAATGGGGGTAGTCTTACCGTCAAATGGTGTTACTATTAAGTTTTCAATACCTTGACACAAGGGACCGCCTTGGGGTGAGCTACCATCACTCTGCCATAATCCATTATAAATCATGCCATAGGTACCTCCAGCAGGAACGGCATAAGTAGTGGTAACTTCATCAATGACAGTTACTAAAGTACCACTTAAGATTGGCCAACCTATTGCATTTGGATTGTCAATGGTGTGAATTGGATTGGTAAGAGGGCCTGTTTGTACATGTAGAACATAGGTATTGTTCTTAGCAGAAACAAATGTGAACTTAGCTTTTAAATTTGACATATTAATTAGAGATTATTTCCTACTCGTAGGCTTTTCGGTTTCCGCCTCTCATTGAATTGATTGAATGAGAACAATCCGTTTATAAAGTGGTATCTGCTCCACTTTTATATTTTTTGTCACCTTGGGTGGTCAGCCCTATTTGACCTTGGTTAACAATGCTTGCCGGTAAGGATATCCTTTTATAGTTTGGTAAGCATTTTATACAAATTGTTTAAGTAGAACTTTTGACAATTACTAACCTGAAATCAACTTTGCAGGTCATAAATGCTTCCAAATCTAGCTTTTCACTTTAATTACTATGAGCTAGATTTTACCTTGTTAAGTTTTTTTTTGTTAAGCGAAATTTAAATTCTTGAGTTTGTAGATAAAATCACCCTAATAGATAGGATATGAAGGCTTTGTTCTGAATTTCAAATAGGCCTATTTTTTGTAAACAAAAATTTAAATTCCCAAGATTGGGAATTTCCAATGAGGCCTAAAGTTGATTTTTGTCCTAAGGGTTAGATTTGTCCATGGGTTTAAACCCGTGCAAAGGATAAGGAAGGAAGTTTTTAAGGCATTCAAAAGATGCCTAAGGATAGTTGGATAAAAATAACAGCTTTGTCAAATTTTAAAAATTTGACAAAGCTAAACAAGTCCTTAGGCTTTCGGATTGGATTTTTCTCTTTCTAGGCCAATTTGATTGACCGTTTCATATAAAAACTTGGCATTGACTAATAGGCGATCAATTTCTTGGCCAAAGAATGAAGCAGTATGTTCATTCCATTTTTTAGGATTTTGATCTAATTCTCGGAAACTTTTAGAAAGCGTGGATATGTATTCTTTCTTCTGGGGAGCGTCATTGATGAAAATAGGAGGATATAAATCATACATCAGCATCCAGTTTTTAGCCACTCGGGTTACCCGACCGTTTCCGTCCACGAAGGGGTGAATACGTATTAATTCATGGTGAAAATAGATGGCTCGAATGATGGGGTTTGAGATAAATTGCATCCGATAAAACAGTTCAGACACCAAGCCGGGGACTTCGTTTTTGTCTGGACAAATATGGGCCCCAACTTGAACCAAAGATTTTCTGTAACGATTCGGATGAATGGCATTGGTTTCAGGGGAGACGAGCCGAAGTAATTGAAAAAGCTGAACTTCTTTTTCGAAGTTATGGTGCGAAATAATTTCCTCAATGACAAAATCCAGCGAAACCTTCAGGTTTTTTAAATATTCTTCTGCCTCCTCCTCATTCTGAGCCTCCATTTGGGCATTTTTGATGCTGAGAAGTTCTTGAAGCTCTTGTACATTGGTCAAATAAGTATCCAGTAAATCATCATCTAAATGATGCCGACTGTAGATAATAAGACGGTATATCGATTTAACTAAGTGGTTAATTTCATTAATTTTAGTCTGATTGACATTTATTTCTTCAATGGGTAATAATTCCATATCGACTTATTCTTAGTGATTTTTATGTAATAATCATGGCACTAACGAATTAAATGCAAGAATATTGGGGAGATGGAAATAAGAATCAATCCAATAGCGAGTCTTCAAACAGATTGCGGCCATTGGGCAGGATGCCATTAATTATCCTTAATTTCAGTTTCCTTAAAATGCGAAGAATTGGCTTTTCGGAAAATTTCATAATACAGGCCAATAACTAAAAAATCTCGACCAATTTCATCGTTTATTTTATAGTCAAATTGATGCAAAAGGCCAATTTGCAGCGTGGTAACTTTGGATGGTTTATAATTCAGCGCAACTAAAAATCGATTTCGTTCAAAGTAAGGTTCCTTATCCGTAAAGAAAAACTCATTGCTGACACTTACTTGAAAAGCTTGGTATTCATCCCGAACGCGTCCTAAAGGCAAGGCGGCCCCCATGCGATAGCGAAAACGATTTCGGTAGCCATTGCTGGTATACCTAAATTCCTGGCGAAATCGTTGTTCAATTTTTATTTTACCGATGGATTGTGATAGTGTTATTTGTGGCCAAAGTCTGAATTCATCATTGTTTTTGGGTAGTATAAAATTTCCCCCTTCCTTGTAGGTTTGGTAGCTACCAGCTCCTAATGTTAACTTGGCGTTTTTGTGGACTTGATAATTAATGCCTCCCTTGTATTCATAATAATGGAAGTTATTATAAAAGTTTATGGAGCGAATTTGGCCTTCTCCCCAAATGCTCCAAACATCGTTTACATTATAATTGGCATTTAGGATATTCCAACTTCCAGGCTTGGTATTTTGGGCTTGGAGAGCCTGAGTAGCCATACCTGTGATGAACAAGTATAATGTAATTTTTTTCATTAAATTGAATATTGGTGTAAAAAGCAAAGTTTTGGTTTACATTAAAACTTTGCCAATATAAGATTTCAACTCCTCCTTTAGGAATTGGAAAGTCCTGGCAAATTTAAGCAAAGGATTTTAACTAAATTGAATTGATTGGAGATTTGTCAAATTTTCAAAATTTGACAAATCTTAGGTTTTTTCCTGAGCTATTTTCGTAATTTTATACTCTGTTTCCCAATTAAAACTTTTGTATTTTGGCCTTAATCAAATCAATTTCTGGAATTCGTGGTACCATTGGCGGAAAGCCTGGTGAAGGACTTAGCCCAATCGATGTCGTTACTTTTGCTGCGGCTTATGGTACTTGGCTTCGTCGAAATAATCACCCATCCAATTCCATCGTGATTGGTCGAGATGCCCGTATTTCAGGGGAAATGGTTTCTTCCTTGGTATCCAATACCTTGATTGGATTAGGATGGAATGTGTTGGATATAGGATTGTCTACTACTCCCACTGTTGAATTGGCTGTGCCTTGGACAAAAGCTGCCGGAGGTATTATCATCACCGCTAGTCATAACCCTGCCCAATGGAATGCTTTAAAATTATTAAACTCTGAGGGTGAGTTCATTTCAGATGCCGATGGAAAAGCCTTATTGCAAATAGCCGAACAACAAGATTTTCAATTTGCGGAGGTGTTACAATTAGGTAAAATCACGCAAGATGATACCTTCCTAGATCAACATATTCAACATGTACTAGACCTTCCTTGGGTGGATGTTAATGCCATTGTATCCTCTAAATTCCGCATTTTGGTAGATGCCGTGAATTCAACGGGAGGTATCGTGGTCCCTCATTTATTAAAAGCCTTGGGTGCCGCTCATGTGGATGTAATCTTTGGTGAACCCAATGGTCATTTTGCTCATAACCCAGAACCACTTCCTGAAAACTTGACCGAAATGATTCAACAAATGAAGTCGGGAAATTACGACCTAGGTATCGTAGTTGACCCTGACGTGGATCGTTTGTGTTTTATCAATGAAGATGGAACGCCATTTGGTGAAGAATATACTTTGGTGGCAGTGGCCGATTATGTTTTATCGAAGCAAGTGGGTAATACCGTTTCTAACTTGTCTTCAACACGTGCTTTGCGGGATGTTACTGAATCCAAAGGGGGGCATTATTTTGCCGCTGCCGTAGGTGAAGTTAATGTGGTGAATCAAATGAAGGCTCAAAAGGCCATCATAGGTGGAGAAGGTAATGGAGGAGTAATTTTCCCTGAATCACACTATGGCCGCGATGCACTAGTAGGTATAGGTTTGTTTTTAACGCATTTAGCCAATTCAGGTAAGAAAATATCTGAACTGAGAGCTTCTTATCCTGCCTATGTGATTTCAAAGAATAAAATAGAGCTTTCTGCTAATTTGAACGTGGATTTAATCCTTGATTCGATTGCCAAAGCTTATCAAGAATACAATGTCAATACGATTGATGGGGTCAAAATCGACTTCCCGAATGGATGGGTGCATTTGCGTAAATCCAATACGGAACCCATCATTCGAATTTATGCGGAAGCTTCTACGGAAGAACAAGCCAACACTTTTGCTCAACAAATTATGAATGCGATTGAAAAGATCGCACAGTCTTAACATTTATGTCGAATACCATCACGCCTATCTATTTGGACAATGCGGCCACTACACCCATTGACCCAAAAGTTTGGCAAGAAATGCAGCCGTATTTTGAAAATTTCACGGCTAATCCCTCCTCGATTCACGCTCATGGCCGACAAGCCAAAGTGGCGATAGAGCGTGCGCGCAAGACCATTGCGACCTTATTGAACGCTTCTCCTTCAGAGATTTTCTTTACTTCGGGAGGAACAGAGGCAGATAATACGGTCATTCAATCAGCTGTTTTGTATGGTGGGGTTAAAACCATCATCACTTCTCCATTGGAACACCATGCGGTTTTGCATACGGCAGAGGCCTGGATGAAACTAGGTTTGGTCGATTTGAAAATAGTGCAATGTTTACCTGATGGTACCATTGATTTGTCGGATTTAGAACGCCTATTACAAGAAAACCATCATGCTCTGGTGACCTTGATGCATGGAAATAATGAGATTGGTAATTTGTTGGATTTGAATGCCGTAGGTGCGCTTTGTGAGCAATATGGTGCTACATTTCATTCAGATACCGTTCAAACCATGGGGCATTATCGCCATGATATGTCGCAATTACCTGTTAATTTCATTGTGGGCGCAGCTCATAAATTTCATGGTCCCAAGGGTATTGGCTTTTTGTATGCCAAAGCGGGTTCCAAGTTTCATCCATTGATGCACGGTGGGGCTCAGGAGCGAAATCAACGAGGAGGAACGGAAAATGTGTATGGAGCCATTGGCTTAGCTAAAGCATTGTCCATTGCCTATGAAGAAATGGATGAACATGAGGCTCATATCAAAGGTTTGAAAGCTTATTTCATCGAAGGCTTGAAAAAAGCATTCCCTAATGTGGAGTTCAATGGTAAATCAGGTGACGTAGAAAATAGTTTATATACTGTTCTGAACGTGCGTTTTCCTCAGGTAGCCGATGGTGATATGCTTTTGTTTCAGTTAGATATTGAGAAAATTTCTGCATCAGGTGGTAGCGCCTGTTCTAGTGGAACATCGGTGGGCTCCCATGTACTTTCTGCCTTGAATCCAAATGCGACCGGTGCGGCTGTTCGTTTTTCTTTCTCAAAAAACAATACCCAATCGGAGATCGATCGGGTATTGGAGGTACTGAAGAAATTAATTCCTGCGTCTTAGTAAGCGCGGGCAAAAATAACACGTTGTTTTGATGGCTTTCCAGTAAGAATGCAGGTTCCTGCTTCTTCTGGAGAATCCAAAGGAATACAACGAATGGTGGCTTTGGTCAATTCTTTGATCTTTTCTTCCGTTTCAGGACTTCCATCCCAATGGGCCGACAAGAATCCACCGTCCTCTATTTTGGCTAAGAATTCATCCCAGGTATTCACTTCAAAAGTATTGGCTGCTCTAAAGTCTAAGGCTTTTTGGTAAATACTGGTTTGGATATCTTCCAAGGTATCTACAATCACTTGCTCTATGCCTTCAAATGGCAAACTGGTTTTTACGCGGGTATCCCGGCGAGCCAATTCGATGGTGCCGTTTTCTATATCACGGTTACCGATGGCTAAGCGAACTGGTACTCCTTTTAATTCGTATTCAGCAAACTTAAATCCAGGACTTTGATTTTCAGAAATATCAAATTTAACGGAGATAGCTCTTTTCTTTAAGGCAGCTACTAAAGGGTCAATCTTAGCTTTGATATTGGCTAATTGCTCTTCGCCTTTATAAATTGGTACAATAACCACTTGAATAGGAGCCAATTTTGGAGGTAAAACCAAACCTTGGTCATCCGAGTGTGCCATGATTAAAGCACCCATTAAACGGGTGGATACACCCCAAGAAGTACCCCAAACATATTCCTGTTGGTTGGCTTTATTCAAAAACTTCACATCAAAAGCTTTCGCAAAGTTTTGTCCCAAAAAGTGAGAGGTTCCTGCTTGCAAAGCTTTTCCATCCTGCATCATGGCTTCGATGCAATAGGTGTCTTCCGCACCAGCAAAACGTTCATTGGCTGTTTTACGTCCTTTGATGACAGGCATAGCCATAAAAGTTTCGGCAAATTCAGCATAGATGTTCAGCATTTGTTCCGTCTCTTCTACCGCTTCTTCTTGAGTAGCATGGGCCGTATGGCCTTCTTGCCAAAGGAATTCGGCTGTTCTTAGGAATAAACGAGTACGCATTTCCCAACGCATCACATTAGCCCACTGATTCATTAAGATAGGCAAATCGCGGTAGGACTGCACCCAGTTTTTATAGGTAGACCAAATCACGGTTTCAGAAGTAGGACGAATGATTAATTCTTCTTCCAATTTTGCTTCTGGATCTACGATTACTCCGTGGCCATTTGGGTCATTTTTTAGTCGGTAATGGGTTACCACCGCACATTCTTTCGCAAAACCTTCTACGTGAGAAGCTTCTTTGGAAAGGAATGATTTAGGGATTAATAGGGGGAAGTAGGCATTAACGTGTCCTGTTTCTTTGAACATGTCATCCAAAGCTCTTTGCATTTTTTCCCATATAGAATAGCCATAAGGTTTGATGATCATGCAGCCTCTTACCGCCGAATTTTCAGCTAGGTCCGCACGCTTCACCAGTTCGTTATACCATTCAGAATAATTTTCAGCTCTGCTGGGTAAGGATTTACTCATAAAAATAGCTTGTCGCGTAATTAATTAAATATTTATTCGTTTTATTTGTGTTAATATTATCACTCAACGAACGATTAGCGACAAAGATACGTTATTGTCCTTAGTTAAGCTTATACTTTTATCTCGAAGACCATGAAAAATCAACTAATTATCTTGTCTTTTCTGGGTATCGCGGCTTTATTTCAAGGCTGTGTGACCATTCAGGTCAGTCCATCAGGAGAAGTTGCCAAGAAGCAATTTGCTTCAGATGATTTGTATGATGTACCCCAGCGTGCCGTGGCCTCTACCAAAAAAACCAAATCGGATTATTTGAACTTCGATGATAATACGGTGGTGATTGAAGAGGAGGAAGGCATAGCTGAACAGTCGACGTATTTGAACTCGAGAAGCGTATATAATTACAATAACAGTGTTAATCCGAATACCTACAACCAAGGATTCAATCGGGGTTTTAATGCGGGCTTTAATTCTGCCTCTGCTTGGAATAATTGGTATGTTAATCCCATGATTAGCTTTGGATATGGATTTGGTTCTCGTTGGTTCTCGCCATTGAATTCTTATAATATGATGATGAACCCTTACAGTTCAGCATTTGGAATGATGTATGACCCTTTCTTTGGTTCACCTTATGGCATGGGATCAATGTACGGATTTAATTCATTCCGTTATTATGATCCCTTTTATAACCCTTGGTCATTTTATAATCCATACCGTAATTTTGGTGGGGTAGTGTACAATAATTACAACTATTATAACTCATTAGGTTCTAATGGCTATAATTATAATAATACCACAGTAGATCCACCTCGTAAGGTTAATTATGGACCAAGAGATGCCGCTTCTTCAAACCGTGGTAGTTATGGGGATTCCTTCTCGAATACGCCTAGAAGTGGTAATAACTATTACAATAGTCAAGGTTCTAATCAGCCAAGTACTTATTCCAACCGTTCGGTAGGCACTCAATCTTATGAGCGTTCGGCCGCACCGAGAAGAAATAGTAATGTGGAATACCGTTATGCGGAACCATCCCAATCACGTCAAGTAGAAACCTTTTCTAGACCCTCTTATAATTCTGGAGGAGGTTCTTATGGTGGAGGTGGAAGTACTGGTGGCGGAGGCGGCGGTGGAAGTTCACGTGGACCTAGGTAATATTTAAACTTATGAAAAAGTACATTGTAACAATCGCCTTAGGATTGTGCTTACCTAACCTTGTGTTTGGGCAGATATACAGCTATGCCAATTTGGCCAAATACTTTTCTTCTACTTATGCTACAGGAACGGCTCGTATGCAGGCATTAGGAGGCACACACAGCGTTTTGGGAGCGGATATCAGTTCCATCTCGGCTAATCCAGCTGGATTGGGATTTTATAACCGTTCGGAAGTGCATCTAAGCATGGCTCAACAAAATTCGGAAACCTCTTCCAATTATTTAGGCACTAGTGCTAAGCAGACAGATGCCTTGTTTCATTTACCTAGTTTAGGTTTGGTTTTAGCAGGAGACCCTACTAGTTATAGCAAATGGCATGGGGCTTTTGGTATTAGTTTTACTAGGCATGTGGTTTTTACGCAACCTGTTTATGTATCAGGAACTAATAATCGTTCCTCTTTATTGGATTCATTCATTGAAAAAGCGGATGATAAAAAGGCTACCGGGGCTAGTTTAGATGATGAATATAGTTCTGCAAGCAATTATGCTGATAGCCCTGAAGCAGCAGCCTACCAAGCATATTTGATTGATCCTAATCCAATCAGCGGTGGAGTACCTTTCTCTCGTTATGAGCCTAATTTACCTACCTCACAAGTCGGAGAGGTGGTTAATTCCGGAGCTTTAAGTAGTTGGAATTTTAGTTATGGGGCTTCTTACATGGACAAATTGTACATTGGTGCAGGTTTACAGTTTTCTAAAATTACCTCCACAACAACGAGCAATTGGACAGAGGATTATGTAGGTGCACGGTATGTGGCGGCCATGAATTACCGAGAAAATTTAGTGACCAATGGTTCGGGAATTTCTTTGTCCTTAGGGATGATTTATAAATGGAGCCCTAATTTACGGGTGGCTTTTAATTTCCAAAGTCCTGCCTATTTTGATCAAATGAGTGAGCGTTATGATGCTCGGATAAGCCCGACTGTCAATGGCATACCTTCATTTGATTCCAATGGGACGCCTATCATTATCACTAAGGTTAGACCTGTTTATGTGACGCCCAATGAGTTTACATATCAAATGACCACGCCCATGACTTTATCTGGTGGTTTGGCCTATTTCTTTGGTAAAAGAGGCTTTTTAAGTATGGATTTGGCTTATGTGAATTACCCTGGCATGCGGGTTTCTTCAGGGGAATTATCCTCATTTGCTAATCAACAATTTCAAGATAAACATAACGGACAAATCAAGCGTAATTTTGATTCTGCTCTGAACATCAAATTAGGTACGGAAATACGCGTAACGCCTAACTGGAATATACGGGCTGGGGTAGCTCAGTTTGGGAGTGGATTTGCTAGTACCTATGATAGTATCGATCGCAATAGCCTTCAAATTTCTGGTGGAATTGGGTACCGCGCCTCTTCCTTTTATATTGATTTGACGGCTGTCAAGCGCAGTGCTAAAGATGGATTTACACCTTATAGCTTAAAAAATGCTGCAGATTATTCATCAGCCATGTTGACTAAAGATAACCTGCAGCTAGTATTAGGAGCTGGAATATTGTTCTAATTATTGAACGGGAACATAAGATTCAATCAACCATAATAATTGATTGACACTGATTTCTCCATCGACTTGTATATCCGCTTGTTTATAAAAAGGAAGTCTTTCTTCAAATGTCTTTTTGATGGTGGCTATGACCGCCTCCTCACTTTGGCTCTTATCTAACAGTGGGCGATTGTTTCCTTGGGCCTTATATAATCTTTTGGCTAGGTCGTTCAACTCCACGTTCAAGAAAATACTAATACCATGCTTTTTCATGTACTCCATGTTATCAAAAAAGCAAGGTACACCACCTCCTGTTGCAATGACCATGGATTGATCAGGTTGGAAACCGTGCAAGGTTTTGCGTTCTAATTCACGGAAATGAGCTTCGCCTTGAGTCGAAAAAATTTCTGAAATAGTTTTTTGTTCCCTTGTCTCAATCAGCTTATCCATATCCGTAAAACTAAATCCTAAGTTTTTAGCTAATTCTTTCCCAAGAGTACTTTTACCCGAGGAGGGCATTCCTATTAAATAAATATTTTTCATTCTTAATCTGTTGTTATTAAACGTTGGTCTATGTCTTCGATACTAGGCAGGTGGTAGGCAGACCATTTACCACGAACAGTTCCTTGGTTAAGTAACCAAAGTCCTGGACTAGACCGAATGATGGTTTTTAATACTTTGGTATCCACAGACATGGCTGGGAAATTCAATTGGTACTCGTGTCGGATGGCATTGACTTCTTCATCAGAGGAAGCACTCAATAGCCATACTTCAATTCCTTTTTTACTAGCTTCTTTGGCCAGCACACCAATTTCTTTTAAAGCCTCTACATGCGCGTGATGTACATTAGGCATGATGACCATGAGTTTCTTTCCTTTGAAACTCTCAGCGGTATAATCTGTGGTATCATTTTCTACCCAAATTCGATAATCTGTGATTAAAGGTCGGGCCTCTTTTTCATTTAAAGCCTGCATCGAAACAAATACGGCCTGGGTATCAGCTGGCATTTCGGTCAGGGTTTCCTCTTTACCATTGATTTTATACACATAAGAAAAGCGTAAGGCTTCTCTGGACTTCATGTTTTGTGGAATATTATCTCCTTCAGCATAAGGGAGCCCGTCGTGGATAGGTAAATAAAAATAGCAGTAAAGACCTAAAGAAACACTAATGAGGGCACTCAAGACGATGGGGCTTAGGTTTTTATTAAAGGTTTTTACTTTGTCCGTAAATAATAAACTAAGCGCCAAAACGAATAAGAATACATCTTTAAAGAAAGAGGTCCAAGGAGTTAGCTTAATGGTTTCTCCAAAGCATCCACAGTCGGTCACCTTGTTGAAATAGGCCGAATAAAAAGTCAAAAAGCCAAAGAAACCCAATAAGGCTAAAAAGGTCCAGAGTACTTGTTTGGTTCGGTAATTAACCCAAAGAGCGATTCCTAGAACGATTTCCATGCTGCTAAGCAGGATGGACAGTGGCAAAGCAAAGGGAATCCAGAATTTCCAGAAGCCTTCCATGGCAGGAAAATCTTGGGAGAATACATCAAAGTATTCCTCTAATTTTAATTGCGTTCCAATCGGGTCATTAAGTTTGATGAGCCCTGAAAAAAGGAAGATAAAAACCAATAAAAAAGTAGCTATTCGACTGTATGGCCGCATATTATTGGATTATTGTTGTTGGATTTGCATTTGCTCTTCCTTGATTTTGATCAAACAAAAAACAGCATAGTTTAGCATGTCTTGATAATTAGCCTCTACACCTTCTGAAACAAGGGTGACGCCCAGGTTGTTTTCGATTTGTTTGGTACGGAAAATCTTCATGAGGATTAAATCCGTCATGCTACTCACCCGCATATCTCTCCAAGCTTCACCGTAATCATGGTTTTTGTTTCTAAGAAGTTCCAACGTAGTTTCTACTTGATGGTCGTAAAATTGACTTAATTCTTCTGCACTGAATTCCATTTGTTCAGAATTTTCCAGTGATTTTTGAATCAAGGCTATGATGCAATAATTGATGATGCCAATGAATTCACCTTCAATACCATCTTGGATTTTTTGCTCTCCTTTTTCTTGAATGCTGCGAATGCGCTGCGCTTTAATAAAAATTTGATCTGTTAAACTGGGCAATCGTAGAATTCGCCAAGAAGTACCGTAATCTTTGTTTTTTTTATCAAACAAGGCTTTGCAGTGTGAAATTACTTGTCGATATTCGATTTCAGTTTGGGAAGGCGCATTGTCCCTGTTCATAGGAGAGGATTAGTTTACAAATCTCTTTTTTTCAGACTACAAAAATATTTAAATTATCCTAAATTTCAGCTCATTTGGAAGCTCTTTTTCCATCTTTTCAAACAATTCGATATAAGTCTGGATTGATTGATCTTCAGATACCTCAAATCATGGGTATATTGAACGCTACACCCGATTCTTTTTTTTCGGCTAGTCGGGTGCGTGTCATTGATGATTGCTTGGCTTTGGCTGAACAAATGGTTCAGCAAGGTGCAAGTATTTTAGATGTTGGAGGACATTCTACTCGACCGAATGCGGAGGCTGTTTCAGCCCAAGAAGAGGAAGATCGTGTTGTTCCTGTTTTGGAGGCTTTATCGAAAGCTTTCCCCAATGTCTGTTTGTCGGTAGATACTTATCGACTATCTGTTGCCCAAGCAGCAGTACGTGCTGGGGCAGATTGGTTTAATGATGTTGGAGGCGGACAAATGGATGAGGGGATTTTTGATTGGGTAGCAGAAAATCAAGTTCCTTATATTTTAACGCATAGTGTAGGGGCTTTTTCTCAAGTACATCAAGTTCCTGCCTATGAAAGTGTGGTGGAAGAAGTTTGGTTAGACATGGCCAAGAAAGTACAAAGCTTGCGGGCATTAGGTGCAAAAGATATTATAGTGGATCCTGGCTTTGGTTTTTCAAAATCACTAGATCAGAATTATCAATTATTGGCTGCTTTGCATCAATTGAATTATTTGGGAGTACCTATCTTGGTGGGGGTATCACGTAAATCCATGATTCAAAAAGTGTTAGGAACATCACCTGAAGAATCTTTGAATGGAACCAGCGTGCTACATACTGTGGCATTGCAGCAAGGGGCTAAAATCTTGCGGGTTCATGATGTTTTAGAAGCCCGAGAGTGTATTACTTTAGTTAAGAAATTACAAGAAAATGGTTTATCCAATTTACCATAATCACCGCTGGATTGATCCAGATCAGGTGTATGTCAGTATCCAAGATGTAGGTTTTCTACGCGGCTTTGGCATATTTGACTTTTTTAGGGTCATGCATGGTAGACCTATCTTTCTTTCAGATCATCTTGATCGATTTTTAGCTTCGGCAGAAAAGATGGGTATTGTTCATAGTTATACCAAAGAGCAATTGGCTGGCTTGGTTCATGAAATTGCTGCCAAGTCAGAAGTGGAATGCCTAGGAATCAAAATGGTATTAAGCGGAGGAGATTCTTCTAATGGTTTTGAGCCTCAAGGAAAAAGTCAATTATTCATCATACCTAATGAGTTTCAGTTTATGGACCCTATTCATGGTATGAAATTGGCGAGTCGGAATTTTGTGCGCGAAATGGCTGATATCAAGTCTTTGAATTATGCCTATGCCATTCGTAACTGGGGGACCATTAAATCCCAGGGATTTGATGATCTCATTTATTATACCAACGAGTTTGGAGTCTCAGAATCTTCCAGAAGTAATTTATTTTGTGTCAAAAACGGGGTTTTATATACGCCAGCCCAGCATATTTTGGAAGGTATCACCAGAAAGCATGTGATAGATTTAGCCTCTTCCTTTTTGGATGTGAAAGTACAAGATGTTAGTTTGGAAGCCTTTAAGCAAGCTGATGAAGTATTTACGACGGGAAGTACCAAGCGGGTGGTACCCATTCTTCAAATCGACGATAGCATCATAGGTAATGGTAAAAGAGGTTCGATAACGGCTCAGTTATACGACCTACTTATTCAACATGAATACTAGGATGCAGGAGGCCTAAAGGCCTTCATGTTTGCCTCATTACAAATCAAAAACGGTCCTCCAATTAAATCAATGCAATAGGGGATGGCTGGAAAAACTGCCTCTAAACACTGACGAATAGCCTTGGGTTTACCGGGTAAATTCACTATCAGTGATTTGCCTCGAATGCCTGCTGTTTGCCGACTAAGTATGGCTGTAGGAACGTATTGCAAGCTTACCTGACGCATAAGTTCTCCAAAACCGGGCATCATCTTTTGGCATACTGCCTCTGTAGCTTCAGGAGTCACGTCGCGTAGAGCTGGGCCTGTTCCACCCGTGGTAACTATCAAACAAGCTTCATTTTCATCGGCCATTTGGCACATGGTCTGCTCCAATAAAGCTTGCTCATCAGGAATGACAGCGTATATCACTTCAAATTCCGAAATCAAATATTCTTTGAGTAATTCTACCACGGCTTTGCCTGGAATATCTTCATAGATACCCGCACTTGCACGATCGGAAACATTGATAACCCCTATTTTGATCATTTCTTTTGTTTATTTTTTTGCTCCATTTTAATGAAAGCTTTGGGCTTTTTTTCCATGGGAATCGGTTCATTCAATAAATCACGAATCACCACCGAGGCACAAACCCCTCCAAAAGCGGCAGGCAAATAGGAAATGGTTCCGTAAGCAGACTTCTTAAAGTTAGATCCATCCGTCAAAATCAAGGATTCGTCTTTGACTTTTTCTTGAGAGTACACGGCTTTGATACCACGAGATACCCCCATTTTACGAATACGTTTTCTGACTAAGGAAGCCAGGTAGCATTCTCGGGTATCTAATAAATCGGCTGTTTTGAGTTTGGTAGGATCTAATTTTCCTCCTGCGCCCATGGAGCTCACAATCTTCAAATTAAGGTCATAGGCAGTTTTCAATAAGGTCAACTTGGGTGTGACCGAATCGATGCAATCCATAACATAATCATATTTTGTTTTTTCCAGAATCTCCTTGGCCGCTTCAGGGCTCAAAAAGGTTTCATGTTCATGTAATACTAAGTCTGGATTGATGGCTTTTAATCGCTCAGCCATTATCTTTACCTTAGCCACACCGTGGTTGGTGGCAAGGGCGGGTAATTGACGGTTTCTGTTTGTCGGATCTACCACGTCGCCATCTACAATGGTCATGGTTCCCACCCCAGCCCGTGCAATGAATTCAGCGGCAAAGGAGCCAACTCCACCTAACCCCACTATCAAGATATGGGCATTTTGTAATTGCTGAATGCCTTGTTCTCCAATGAGAAGTTCCGAGCGACTCAGCCAACGAAGGTCTTTAGTACTCATATTTAGGATATTTCTTCCTTGATTTGATAATCAGTTGTCTTGTCAGAATTAGTCACCATCAGTTCACCGATAAATCCTGCTAGGAATAATTGTACTCCTAGAATAATGGCCACTAAGGCCAAAAAGAACAGAGGGTTGTCCGTGACATTCCGGTATTTTAAATGCTGGGTGATATTATAGAGTTTTTCGCCAATCAACCATAAGGTGATGATACTTCCTGAAAAGAAAGATAAGATACCTAAGCTACCAAAAAGGTGCATGGGTCTTTTGCCGAAAGTTTGGACAAAAGTGATGGATAATAAATCCAAAAAACCATATAAAAAGCGTTCTAAGCCGAATTTGGTAACACCATATTTTCGAGCTTGGTGCTGTACAACCTTTTCCCCAATTTTAGAAAAACCATTCCATTTGGCTTGTACGGGAATATAGCGATGCATTTCACCATATAAGCGAATGGTCTTGATGACTTCCAATTTATAAGCTTTCAGCCCACAATTAAAATCATGCAAATAAACCCCAGAAAGAGCTCGGGTGGCAGCATTGTAAAGTTTGGTTGGAATGGTTTTTGACAATGGATCAAAACGTTTTTGTTTCCATCCTGAAACCAAATCAAACCCATCCGAGGTAATCATTTCATACAGAGCAGGAATCTCGTCTGGAGAATCTTGTAAGTCAGCATCCATAGTAATAACAACACGGCCTTGGGCCTTTGAGAACCCTTCATGCAAAGCGGCAGATTTTCCATAATTGCGGGCAAAAGAACTCGCTTTTAGGCTGGGGTATTGAACGGATAAGGATTTTAATACTTCCCAAGAGTCATCCCGACTACCATCGTTGACAAAAATCATTTCATAGGAGAAATGATTGGCTCGCATGACCCGATCAATCCAAGCACATAGTTCAGGGAGTGATTCAGCCTCATTATAGAGAGGGACGACGATGGAAATGTGTAGCGTAGAATCTTGCATGTTGACAAAAATACAAAAAGCTAAGTTATTATTTTAGGGGAAGATTAAATAGTAAGGTTTTAATAATTCTTGAAAATCAGGGTGGTAATCACCTTCTTCGTCCCGAATATAGATTTTCTCCAAGTCAATCTCTCCTTTTTTTCTAGAGCCAAACAGCATGTGGCGAAGTACCTTGGCCTCTGGTTTGGGGATAACTTCTGCTATTTTCTTGGCGAATAAACCCCTCTTTTCAGCTGCTTGTTGGAATACCCCCATTTCATAAGGAGGGTATAAAACTGCAAATTGTCCATGTTCAGACAAGTGTAGATCAATGGCTTGAGCTAAATCATCTGCACTGAGGTGGTCCGCATGAATGGCCATTTGCTTGGATTGATCTGAAGCTGATAAATGTTGGGAGAAAAAGGGCGGATTGCATACGATGAGCTCATATTTTTGCTTGGAAGTCCAGGTTTTTATATCGCCTTGATATACCTTAATTTGCTCTTTAAATGGACTAATTTCGGCATTTTGTCGGGCTAATTCTGCTACCTCTGAATGGATTTCTAAACAATCCATTTGAAGAGTTGCAGCCTTTTGGCAAAGCATATGGGCAATCAAGCCGGAACCAGTTCCGATATCCAGGGCATGTTGGGGATTTTCCATGGGAATCCAGGCACCGAAAAGGCAAGCTTCTGTACTAATTTTAAGTCCGGGTTTTCCGTGGGCCAGTTGAAATTGTTTGAACTGAAAAATGGATCTACTTTCTGCCATAATCCGCTGGATTTTCACCCCAGTTTTCTGTTTCCCATTTGAGGATTTTTGTTTGGTAGAAATTACCTTTTAACCATGCTAGTGCCTTATCCACTCGTTGGAATAGCTCTTCCGTTTCAGCATTTCGTTCCAAATTGGTCTTGATGGCCTTGTTTCTAACCCAAGCGATGGCCGTTCTTGAATCAGAATATAATGGGAAAGGGCAGTCGATTTTCTTTAAATAGGCCAAACCATGAACAATGGCCAAGAATTCTCCAATATTCACGGTGCCAATAGGATAGGGACCTTGCGCAAAAAGCACTTCTTTGGTTTCGGTATTTACGCCTTGGTATTCCAATACACCTGGGTTACCCGAACAAGCGGCATCAACAGATATACTCGGTATGATGATGGCTTGCGTATTTCTGGATTTAGTAATACTGGTTTTTTTTTGCATGTCTATGCTTGCCCAATAATTCTTTTTGAAGGCTTCCTCGGCTGCGGCTCTGCTATCAAATGATTTATATTGTGCCCCAGGGAAATTCTTAATCAGCTTTTCCGTCTTGCCCCAAGAATCAAAAATTCCGGTTTCATGACCTGCCCAAATGACATAATATTTTTGCTTTTTACTCATACTTAGAACAATCGAGTTTTGATGATTTTAATAGCTATGGCAATTAATATAACACCAAAAACTTTGCGTAAAATTTGAGTACCTACGTTTCCTAATTTCTTTTCAATCCAAACACTGCTACGTAAAACGAGGTAGATGAAAATTAGGTTGATAAGTATGCTGACGATGATATTTTCTTCTTCAAACTGCGATTTTAAGGAAATCAGCGTGGTCATGGTGCCGGCTCCGGCGATGACAGGAAATGCTAAAGGCACGATGGAATGTGTACCACTTTGTATTTCTTCCGCTTTGAAAATATTTCTACCTAAAGTCATTTCAAGGCCAATTAAAAAGATAATCAAAGCACCTGCAACGGCAAATGAATTGGTATCTACACCCAATAAATGTAAGATGAACTTACCCGCAAAAAAGAATCCAATCATGATGGCTCCAGATACCAAGGTGGCCTGTTCCGCATGGATGCTTCCATTTTTCTTTCGAAGATCAATGATGATGGGAATAGAGCCCAAGATGTCAATCACGGAAAAGAGAATCAAGGAAGAAGAGATAATTTCTTTTAGGTTGAAGTGCATGTTAAACTTGTAGTAGTTGAATGAGCGTATGTATGTCCTCGACGGTATGGCTAGGAAAATTGGCAATGCGGAAAGTGTTGTTTTTCCATGTGCCATAGCCCTTACCTAGGTCGATTTGGTTTTGTTCTCCTACGTGGAGTATGCGGCTCACCTCAGCGGATTGTCCTTTCAGAGCGAGCACGGTGGCCAATCGAAGTTCATTTTTTTCTATTAAAAAATCAAATTCAAATTGGGATTGATGCGTCCAAAAATCCTCCCAAATGGCCATTTTTTCCATGGTGTTCTTGTGAATTTCTTCAATTGGAGGCAAGGTTTGACTTAATCGATTCAATAAGTAGATTCCTAGTACATTGGGTGTATAATGGGTTTGAAACAGCTTTCTGTTTTGTTCCATTAAAAGGATGCTATTATAATGGTCTTTTTTGCTAAGTTTTTCAGCTCTTTTCAAGGCTTTAGGAGAACAGACTAATACACCTAAACCGGCTGGAATGCCCATGCATTTTTGACATGAAGCCAGCCAAACGTCTGCTTCTGCCCAAGGTAATAAAATGCCTCCCATGGAAGAAGTCGCATCTACCGCAATCAGGCAATCATCGGGAAAACCTAAAGCTTGTCTGTTGATTACTTGCCCCGTTCCATTAGAAGTTTCACTTTGAACCAAACATAGAGTATCTATTTTCGATTTTAAATCAGGAGATATTTGTTGAGCAAATTCCGATAAAGACTCATTGAGCCCAAATTCTAAACTAGATGCTAGCGGGATAATTTGTTCCACATAATGTCCCCATTTTTTACCAAAAGCGCCGTTGTAGAGATGTAGGCTTTGTTTTTCTATCAAAGACTGTGCCACGATTTCCCAAGCCTCAGTAGCTGAAGAAATAAAATAAATGGTATAATCCGAAGGAATAGCCCATTTAACGTGCAAGTTTTCCAGCGTCTCTTTTAATAATTTTTCAAAGCGGGCACTGCGGTGGTTGATGCTCACAATTCCCTGCTCATACGCTTCTTGGATGAAGCCCAAAGTTTGAGGATAGACTTTGGAAGGACCAGGGTAAAAAGACAGCATGTTAAATAAAGGAGTATAGGCCTAAATCATAACTTCTTAATCCAAAACCAATGATGCTTCCTTTGCATTTTGGACTTAAGTAGGAATGTGCACGGAATGATTCACGGGCATGTACATTGGAAATATGCACTTCAATGACTGGCGTAGTGATGGCTGAAACGGCATCTGCCAAAGCAATGGAAGTATGGGTATATCCGCCTGCGTTCAATAAAATACCGTCATAGCTAAATCCCACTTCATGCAATTTACTGATCATCGCGCCTTCGCTATTGGATTGAAAATATTCCAAATCCAATTCCTTGCCGAATTTATCTTTCAGTACTTCTAGGTATTGTTCAAAGGTCTGATGACCATAAATTTCTGGTTCTCTTGTTCCTAGCAGGTTCAAATTGGGCCCGTTAAGAATCAATATTTTTTGTCGTACCATAAAAATGGGTTTTGCTTAATCTTCTAGGGATTTAAAAACATCCGTTCCGATTTAAAATTACGTAATTCTTCTAAATTTACATGTTTGTTTCAATAAAAAGCCCATGTGGGAAAAGGAAATCCGTTCGTTTGGAAACTATTTAAAGATCGAGCGAGGCTTGTCGGGCCATTCGCATGAGGCCTATTTGCGGGATGTGACCAAATTAGCTACTTATTTAGCCACTAGTTTAGGTAATGAGCTAGCCATAGCCGAGGTTCAAGAAATGCATTTATTGGCTTTTTTGAAAGATTTGCATGGTTTAGGGATAGAGGCAAGTACACAGGCTCGGTGTTTGTCGGGCATACGCTCCTTCTTTCATTTTCTCAATTTTGAGGGTAGTATTCAGCAAGATCCTACGCTGCATATTAAGAGCCCCCTGCAAGGAAGAAAATTGCCTGATACCCTTTCCTTCGATGAGATAAATTTGATTTTGGAACAAAATGATATGTCGACCCCGGAAGGTGTCCGCAATCGGGCTATGCTGGAAATGTTATATGGTGCAGGAATGCGCGTTTCCGAGTTGACTCAATTGAAATTGACAGACGTGTATGAGGATATTGGATTTTTAAAGGTGCGAGGCAAGGGAGACAAGGAACGACTGGTTCCGGCGGGGAAAGATGCTTTTCGTTATTTGAAAATCTATTTGGAATCAGTACGGTCACACATTTCCGTGAAAAAGGAAGCCTTGAATTATGTTTTTTTAAATAGGCGAGGGGGCTCTTTGAGTCGGGTGATGGTATTCCTGATTTGCAAAGATCTGGCTGCGAAAGCCGGGATTGAAAAATCGATTAGTCCACATACCTTCCGTCATTCCTTTGCCACGCATTTAATTGAGGGAGGAGCGGATCTAAGGGCTGTTCAAGAAATGCTCGGTCATGAGTCCATTCTTACTACGGAGATTTATACCCACCTTGACAGGGCTTATTTAAGTCAGATGGTGCGTGATTTTCATCCGCTGAATAGGGGAAGGGAGAATGTAGAATGTAGAATGTAGAATGTAGAATGTAGAATGAAGAATGTAGAATGAAGAATGTAGAATGTAGCATGAAGAATGTAGAATGTAGAATGTAGAATGAAGAATGTAGAATGAAGAATGTAGAATGTAGAATGGAGAATGTAGAATGGAGAATGTAGAATGGAGAATGTAGAATGTAGAATGAAGAATGTAGAATGAAGAATGTAGAATGAAAAGTTTTAATATTACAGAATAGCATGCTTTTTTAAATAAGAAATAGGAATGCTCAACATAATTCTACATTCTACATTCTTCATTCTACATCTCCTCCGGAAACGGAATAAACACAAAATTGGTAAACTGGCCATCCACCACGAAAAGGCAGGCGAATTCTTCGATGTCCTTGTAATTTTGAACAAACAGCTCCTTATTTTCTTCCGCCACCAATCCTCGTTGAAGAAATTCTTCCATGGTGGAAGCATGGTAATTCCATTTGTTTCCATTCATTTCATTGACCCCGATCAATTTTTGACCAATTTCGATGGGCCTATGAGAAGTAACAAAAATGGGAAAATCAGAAAAGCCTCTTTTCTTGATTTGATAGGATGCCTCCTTGATTAATTCGGATACCAAGATAAAATCACTGGAAATCAACCCTAAATACTTGCCATTTAAATCTGGCGAGTTGGGTGCATTGGACAGGGCTTGATAATCTTCAATCATATCTTTAACTCTTACTTAGTAACAATAATTGGATGTCTTTCACCGCTTTATGAAATAATTTGCCGATCATGGGGTGGGTGATATAACCTTTGTAGGCATAGACTCCTTTCATGAAGGATTTTCCTTGCCATAGCATTTCCTCTACACCCCCTGTTTTACCCGCCTTCAATAAAAAGGAAGTTATCAAATTACTGATAGCCAAGCTAGCTGTTTGACTCACTTGGGAGGGGATATTGGGCACACAATAGTGGATGACACCGTGTTTGGTGAAGGTAGGATTGCCTAAATTGGTCGTGAAAGATGTTTCAAAACAACCGCCTTGATCAATGCACACATCCATGATCAAGGTGCCTTCTTTCAGTTTACTGACCATTTCTTCGGTTACAATACAAGGAGTAATGCCATGGTCAGAGCGCAAGGCTCCTACTATCACTTGGGCTTCTTGTAAGGCTTTAGGTAAGTTTTCCGAATCGATCACTTGGGTGATGAGCGGAAATCCTAAACTTTGTTTCAAGCGCTGTAATTTATACATGTCTTTATCAAAAACCTGTACTTGAATGCCTGCGTGCCAAGCTGCTCGAGCCGCTTGTTCTACCACTTGACCCGATCCTAAAAGCACCATTTTGCATGGAGGAACTCCCGTAACATTTCCTAGCAATATACCAGGTTGATGCTCTTTTCTTAATATTTCAGAGGCGATGGGTAATATTAATTGCCCAGCAATTTCCGCCATGATTTTCACAAATGGAAAGCCCCCTCCATTATCTTCGGCATACTCTAAACCAATGGCTAAGATTTTCTTTTGAATTAATTTATCAATGATTTCTACTGATAAATGATGGTAGGAAGCACAGGAAATTAGGCAATTACCTAATTTCATTAATTCTATTTCTTTTTCGCTAGGTGGACTTATCTTAATGACTAAAGGGCATTGCCACACTTGAGCTATATCCTCTGTGATGGTTGCGCCTGCCAATAGGTAATCTGAATCGATGAAACCTGCTCGTTCTCCTGCCGACTTCTCAATAATGACCTCATGGCCATTGGCTACCAGTAATTGAACTGCATGAGGACTAAGTGCAATTCGATTTTCATATTTTGCATGATCTTTGGGAATTCCAATCAAGATGCTGCGCGCATTTTGTTTGGTCCAAGCCATGGCCTCCATGGGCAAGATGCCTTGTTGGGCTAATAAATCTTGAAAGGGATTCGATTCCATCATTCGTGCCAATTCGCTATAAGATGACGGTGATTTTCATCTTGAGTACTGATTAGTAATTCAATATGTGGGAAATCCCACAATTCTTCGGCTTGTTCAGGCCATTCAATGAAACAAAGATGACCAGAATCTAGGTATTCTTCAATACCAATGTCCAAAGCTTCGCGAACATTTTTCAATCGGTACAGATCAAAATGGTAGATGATATCGCCAGCCGTGTTTTGATATTCATTGACCAAAGAAAAAGTAGGACTTTGTACCGATTGTAAAACGCCCAATTGTTTCCCCATTTCTTTAATGAAAGTCGTCTTTCCAGCTCCCATTTGTCCACGAAATAGATAAACCCGTGGAAATGGTTTACTGATAGCCATCCAATCTTTGACCACGGTGGGTAAATCTTCTAAGGTGTAGCTTGCGCTAAATACTTGTTTCATTAGTCTAGGTCAATATCTCCCAATTGTGGACGAATCAATATTTCTTCCAACACGGTAGAAGGTGCCATTTGATAAGCAGCCCAAATGGTGGAGGCAATGTCATCGGCAGGAATAAATCGACTAGCGGGTAAGTTCACACCATCCCAAGAAGGGGTTAGGGTAGCTCCGGGTAAAATAGCCGTTACTTTAATCCCTTGTGTTTTTAATTCCTCTCTCAGGACTTTGGTAAAACCTAATAGGGCAAACTTACTGATGCAATAAGATCCACCTTGGGTATAAGCCGTGATGGATGCCGTGGAGCAAATGGTGAAAATATGTCCTGATTGCTTGGCCTGAAACGTAGGTAATAAGGCCCTTGTTAAATGATATGCCGAATATAAATTGGTTTCAATTTGTCGCTCTAACACATCTTCTTCCTCGTTTTGAATTTGGCCAGGAAGAAAAAATCCAGCATTGTTAATCAATACATCTACCTGATTCGTTGCGAATAAAACAAATTGAGCGAAAGCTTGAGTTTGGTCTTTTTGACTTAGGTCTGCTACAAAGGTATGCAACAAAGGACTATTGATTTCTTCTTGCAATGCGGCTAAACTTGTCGCTTTTCGGGAGCAAGTAAAGGTATTAAATCCTTCCGAGATGAATTTTTTCACTAAAGCTTTGCCAATTCCCTGACTTCCTCCGCTGATTACTACCGTTTTGTTCATTATATTTGAGTCTTATTGCGCTCAATTAATCCAACGCATGTCAAAATTAGGCAAATATTTAATCTTCCTTAGTAAGCTTTTTACAAATCCTGAGAAATTTAGGGTCTATGTTTCTTTGGTGATTCAGGAATGTATGGATATTGGGATTAACTCCCTGCTGATTGTGACCATTGTGGCTTCATTTTTAGGAGCAGTTACTTGTGTGCAGACTGCTGCGAATATGGATAATCCATTTGTTCCACAGTACATCATTAGTTTGATTGTGCGTGATTCCACATTATTAGAATTAGGTCCTACCATAACTTGTGTGGTCCTTAGTGGTAAAGTGGGGTCTAGTATTGCTGGACAACTGGGTACGATGCGCATCACGGAGCAGATTGATGCTTTAGAAGTAATGGGAATCAATTCTCAATCCTATTTAGTATTACCTAAAATTTTAGCTTCCGTCATTACTTTTCCTATGTTGGTTACTTTGGCCTGTTTCTTGGGAATTTATGGGGGTTACATTGCAGGTTGGTTGACAGGTGCTATCTCACCACAAGAATATATTCATGGCATTCAGTTTCAGTTCAAAGGGAATTATATGTTTTTCGCTTTGGTGAAATCTGTTGTATTCGCCTTTTTAATTGCTTCTATTGCTTCTTTTCAAGGTTTTTACACCAAAGGTGGGGCTTATGAAGTGGGTAAGGCAAGTACCGCAGCGGTAACTAATTCTTGTATAGCTGTTTTAATTGCTGATTATTTATTAGCCCAATTATTGGTCGGTTAAATTCGCTCTATTTTCACTTCTGTTTCTAGGCTTGACAAAGCAATACCTCGATAGGTGCCATACACCGGTGTGATTTCTTCGGGTAGGCAAGAGGCTGCCAAAGGAATGTGATTACCTGAAACAACTTCATGTTGGGTTGGATCATATCCTCTCCATCCACCTCCCGGCAAATAGACCTCCACCCAAGCATGTAGATGATGGGTTTGGTTGGGTACATCTACGGGAGCAACTCCAATGTAATATCCCGAAACAAAGCGGGTAGCTAATCCCATGGCCCGACATAATGCCGCGAAGAGAACCGCATAATCTCGACAAGAACCGCTTCGATTTTGTAAGGTGAATTCAGGACTATGCGGAGCACCTTCTTCTCGTATTTCGTAGGCAAAGTTTTGGAATATAAATTCATTTACGGCAGAGAGAAAGGCCGAAGTGTCCCAAAGAACCGCTTTGGCCAATTGCTGGGCACAAAGTTCAATTTCAGTACTAACAGTATCTTGAGCCAAATATGGACTTAAGGTTCGCTGGTAGCTAGGACTGTATTGAAGAGGTAGTTTTTGACTTTCAAAGGGGAAATAGACAAAATCAAAAGGGTTAAATTCCGTTGTTTCAACTACCGCCTCCATGTATATGCTTAGTTGGTCTGTCGGCTGCTTGAAAAATAAAATATTTTGAATATTGCCCTCTGGGTCTAAGTTTTTTGAAATTTGAACGGGTAAAGGTTGAATATCCAAACTGATGGAATTCACCGTGAGCATAGAACTTTTCCTCGGGTGTAAATAAAGGACATGGGGATCCAATGTCACTAACTCACTATATCGATAATTCAAACGGTGTTGAATGTGCGCGATCATGCAGGTTTGGGGCTAAAAGAAATGAGGCTTTCCATCCATTTTTCATCGATTTTCTCCAAAGATTTGCGCAAGGCCGTATTCCAATCGTCGGAAATGTTTTTCATGTCTTCTTTGCTCAAACGGATTTCTTTGGCATGAAAACTATTTTTTTCATAGACCACTACATCAATGGGATAATCCACATCATTGGAACTTACTTGAGTGGCATCAAACGAAAGAAAGCCCATTTTCAACGCATCTTTCAAGGAAGTGTCAGCTGTAAGGTTACGGTTTAACAAAGGCTTGCCATAATTGGAATTACCTATGATCTGGTATTTTAAACCTTCATTTATTTCAATCCAATTGCCTTCAGGAAAAATTAAAAAGAGTTTATGTTCTTTATCCTGCGACATTTGTCCACCTACAATGGCATGAAGGTTAAATTGATAACCTTCTTTTTCTAGGGTATCACGATCTTCAGAGGCAACTTTCTTTAACATATTGCCAAAGGCCGTAGCAGCTTCAAACATGAAATCATACGTAGCTTCTTCCTTTTCTATGGCTTGATTAAAATAGGTTACCGCTTTGTCTCTTACGGAGCGTAAGCCAGCGGTCATGATGAACAAGCTGTGTTTTTGAATTTCGTGAATGGAAATCTTTTTATTCGAGTAAACTTCGTTACCTGCTGTTATGCGGGTATCGGCAATGGCTACTAAACCTTCTTTAACCTTAATTCCTAGGCAAAATGTCATGGGGTGCAAATCAAAAATGTGGGCAAAAATACAAATTTTAAATGAAGGCTAGGCCTAGCTAACCGGTTTGAGGTCAAAATATGTGTTGAAAATGGTTTGACCTACTTCATTATTTTTGATTTGAAAATTATCCAAGTACTGATGTAAACCGGTATTTAAAATATCTTCAATCTCCGTGAATTCTACTTCTGACAAGAGTTTGGAGAGTTTCTTTTCAGCAGGATTAGAGAATCCAACCTCTGAGGAGGTTCCAGAGATGGCATAAAGTGAGGCTTGTGCTTCCTTTAAACAATGTACAACTGAGCGAGGGAAGTTTTTATCTAGAATTAAAAATTCCACAATATGCGTTGGATTGACCACTTTATATTGTTGCCGGAACATGTTATAAGCTGAAACGGATTTAAGTACGGCAGACCAAAGTAATAAATCCAAAGGAGAGCCAATTTCGTTGACATCAGGAAGCAGGGTGAAATATTTCACATCCAAGAAACGAGTAGTCTTATCAGCCCTTTCCAGTAATTTACCCAATTGCCCAAAATGCCATGCCTCTCCCCGGGTAATGGTGGAATCCACGATACCATAAAATAACTGACTTCCTGATTTAATTTCTTCCAAAAAGCCTTGATAGCGGGATATTTCCCAATTTTTACTGCCTTCCACTTTGTCTTTTACTTTCCAGTAAATTTGGTTGACATATTCCCACATTTCTTTAGAGATACTTTCCCGGATGGTGCGCGCATTTTCACGGGCACAATACAAACAAGAAATAATGGAGTTGGGATTTTTAATGTCAAAGGTCATGTAGTGCAATACGTTCTCTCGACTAGCCTCTGTATAATGCTCAAAGAAATTAAAGTGATCGGCGGTTGCCACGATCAGCGGTTCCCATTGTTCAGGAACATTGGGAGGAAGGTCTAAGGCAAGGTTGAAATTGACAGAGATGAAGCGGGCATAATTATCCGCTCTTTCAATGTATCGATTCATCCAATAAATGGAATTAGCAACACGACTTAACATAGGCTTTTCTTTTAATTAAATGCTTGATTTTTTCAATGATACTTAAAATTAGCCTTTTTTTTAAGAGTAGCAATTGAGGTCGACATAAAATTAGAATTGGAGACAAAATTTGGATTTTATGGGGAAGAATTTCCTCCATCTGGCCCAATTTTTGTATTTTTGGGTTAGCTTAAATTTCTTCTATGTTATACCAATCCATCATAAAGCCTCTGTTGTTTTTATTGAGTCCAGAAAAAGCTCATTATGTTGTGGCTGATAGTTTACGAGGCTTGATGAAGATTCCGGGAGTAAAGTCTATTTTCCGTTCCTTGTTTCATCTAGAAGATCCACGTTTAAACCGCACCGTTTTCGGTATACAATTTCCTAATCCTGTGGGTTTAGCCGCTGGGTTTGATAAAAATGCTTCCCTAGTGGATGAGTTTTCTAATTTGGGTTTTGGGTTTATTGAAGTGGGAACCGTAACTCCAAAAGCTCAAGATGGTAATCCCAAACCTCGTTTATTTCGCTTGCTGGCTGATGATGCCTTAATCAATCGCATGGGATTTAATAATGAGGGTTTAGATGCCATGAAAGCCAGATTGGCCAAACGAACCTCAAAGGTCATTGTGGGGGGTAATTTAGGAAAGAATAAAGTGACGCCCAATGAATTAGCTGAAGAGGATTATTGCTTGGGTTTTGAGGCTTTATTTGATGTAGTAGACTATTTTGTTGTGAATGTGAGCTCCCCCAATACCCCTAATTTACGTGATTTGCAGGAGAAGGAGCCTTTGAAGAAATTATTGAGTCGATTGCAAGATTTGAATGGCCAGAAAATAAAACCCAAGCCCATTTTATTGAAAATTGCTCCCGATTTATCCAATGCTCAGTTAGATGATGTATTGGAAATCGTTCAAGAGACAAATTTGGCTGGAATAATAGCGACCAATACGACACTCTCGAGGGAAGGATTGCAGTCGGAGCCTAGTCTAACACAAGAAACGGGTGGATTAAGTGGAAAACCTTTGACGCAGCGTTCAACAGAAGTGATTGCTTATTTGCATCAACATTCTCAGGGTAAAATACCCATCATCGGCGTAGGAGGAATACATTCAGCTGAAGATGCCTTGGATAAATTAAGAGCTGGAGCTAGCCTAGTTCAGGTATATACCGGCTTTGTTTATGAGGGCCCTTGTTTGGTCAAAAAAATCAATCGAGGAATCATTCAATCAGGTCTATAAAAATGATTTTGTAAATCGAATCAAAAAAGCGAAATTTACACAAAGCATTCATCCTACACCTTTATGGCCAAAAAGATTACTAGTCCTAGCAATACTCTCCAACTGAACTTTGAGAAGGATAGCAATAAGGAATCTGTAAAGAGGAGTGAATTATCAGGCCGTATTCGCCTCATTGTTGCCAGTTTTTTATTTCTAACCGGTATTTTACTTCTGGTAGCTTTTGTTTCTAATTTCTTCATGGGGGTTGCGGATCAAAGCGAAGTGGAACGCAGTACGCTGGATGTGATTGAGGGTTCAGATATCCCAGTGAAAAATTTGGCCGGTCTTTTAGGAGCCAAAATAGCCCATTTCTTTTTGTTCAGAACATTCGGTTGGTCTTCTATTTTATTGATTCCTTTATTTTTATTGTCGGCTTTGAAAGTCGGTTTTAGAAAAGAAATATATTCGGTAGATCGCCTTTCTTGGCAAGTACTCTTTTATGTCATTTGGGGAAGCTTAGTTGCTGGATTCTTGTCTTTTCAATTGGATTTGCCGCATTCCTTAGGCGGAGGCGTTGGATTTTTCCTCAATGAGAAATTACATCAGCTGATTGGCTATATGTCCATTTTCGTGATTTTGTTCGCGGGTTTGGTCTTCATTATTTTGTTTTATCAATTGAATCCTAAGCCTAAAGCACAAGCTCCTATTGATGTTCCAAGTGGTGAGGTGGCAGTAGAAGACCCCTTAGTAGCCAATGCAGAGGATGGGCTTTTTGAAGAAGATTTGTTTGACGAAGACCCGAGCATTCACATAGATAATGACGATTTAGAGAAATTTAGGCCTATTGTTCCTCCACTAAAAGTGAATTCGGATGTGGAAGAATTGGTCTTAGATGAAGAATTAGCCACTGAAGAAGTTCCTGAAGCTCCGGTAGAGGATGATTTAACCTTTACCTACAAAGTGGCCGAGGTTGACCCGAATGCGCCTGTGGAAGAAGTGGAAGAATTAAATACCGAAACAAAGGCCAATGATTTAGTTGCGCAATTTGGATTATACGACCCTACGGCTGATTTACCTAAGTACCAATACCCAACCATGGATTTATTGAAGGAGTATGATGTGAAAAATCAGACGACTCAGGTTACTATGGATGAGTTGAAGGAAAATAAGGAGAAAATCGTTGAGACCTTGCAATATTATGGCATAGGTATTTCCAAGATTGAAGCCACGATTGGACCAACAGTTACTTTGTATGAGATTGTGCCAAAAGCGGGTGTTCGAGTGAGTAAGATTACTTCCTTGGAAGATGATTTATCACTTTCCTTAGCCGCCATGGGGGTTCGTATCATTGGTCAAATGCCTGGTAAGAATACGATTGGAATTGAGGTAGCGAATAAGAACCGAGAAATGGTGCCTGTTCGTGCGGTGATTGGTTCAGAGAAATTCCAAAAATCGAATTTCGATTTGCCCATCACTTTGGGTAAAACCATTTCCAATGAGATTTTTGTAGCTGATTTGGCTAAAATGCCTCACTTATTGATGGCAGGAGCAACAGGTCAAGGTAAGTCGGTAGGTCTGAATATGTTATTGACTTCCTTGATATACAAGAAACACCCAGCCACCTTGAAGTTTGTGTTGGTTGACCCTAAGAAGGTGGAATTGTCTTTATTCAATAAGTTAGAAAGGCATTTCTTGGCATGTTTACCTGATTCGGAAGAGGCGATTATTACGGATACCAAGAAAGTAGTAAGTACCTTAAATTCCTTATGTAAGGAAATGGACTTACGTTACGACAAATTGAAAGATGCTGGTTGTAGAAATATCAAGGAATACAACCAGAAGTTCATTAATCGCCGATTGAATCCCAATGAACATGATTTCATGCCATACATCGTGTTGGTGATTGATGAGTTGGCTGATTTGATGTTGACTGCAGGAAAAGAGGTAGAACATCCCATTGCTCGATTGGCACAATTAGCCCGTGCTATTGGTATTCACTTGGTAGTGGCCACACAGCGTCCTTCGGTGAATGTCATTACGGGTACGATCAAGGCGAACTTCCCAGCCCGACTTTCCTTCAAGGTTATGTCCAAGATTGACTCTAGGACTATTTTGGATGCAGGTGGAGCGGATCAATTGGTCGGACAAGGAGACATGCTTTTGTCGATGGGATCTGAAGTGATACGTTTACAATGTGCTTTTGTGGATACGCCAGAGGTAGAAGAAATTTGTGAGTTTATTGGAAATCAACAGGGATATGCCTCGGCATATTTATTGCCAGAGCCTGATTCAGAGGAAACAGGTGGACAGGAACGAGGAGACATGGATTTGAGTAACCGTGATTCCTTTTTTGATGAAGCGGCTAGGTTGGTGGTGATGCATCAGCAGGGATCTACCTCATTGATACAACGTAAATTAAAATTGGGCTATAACCGGGCAGGCAGACTGATTGATCAGTTAGAAGCTGCCGGTATTGTAGGTTCATTTGGAGGATCAAAGGCCCGTGATGTCTTAGTCAAAAGTGAGACCGAATTGGAAGAGATTTTGAGAAATTTATAAACATAACCATGAAGAAAATTATTGCAATTGTTGTCGGAGTTTGTTTTAGTACCCTCAGTTTTGCGCAAGCGAATAAAGCCATTGGCTACATAGATGGAATGCAAAAGAAGTATAAGGCCATGGCTTCTTTTGCGGCTAGTTTTTCTTACGCTACAGATGGAGGTCCTGCGATGAATGGGTCTATTTCTGTTAAGGGGACTAAATTTCGTTTAAAGACAGCTGGACAAGAGATTTTTAATAATGGCAAGGAAGTATCCACCTACATTAAAGAAATCAATGAGGTGAACGTATCGGCCTTTGATCCCTCAGATAATGATTTGAATCCGGCTAAGATTTATTCGTTTGACAAAAAAGCTTATAAAATCTCATTAGCAGGGGAGGCAGGATCAATAGCCACAGTAGAATTGGTGCCGACTTCCAAAACGGCTCAGATGCAAAAAATCAGCATCAAGATTAACACGGCAGATAAGTCGGTGAAGGAATGGACTATCACCAATAAGGCTGGTAAAAAACAAAACTTCAAAGTGTTGAAGATTGAGTCTAAATCCTTAGATGATAAGTATTTTACTTTTGACAAAAAGCAATATCCAGGGGTAGAGGTGAATGATTTGAGGTAGGAGTAATAGTGGTTAGGGATTAGTGTTTAGGGATTAGTTATTCCGTGTTTGGTGGTAAGGTAGAGGAGAAATAGTGATTAGTGTTTAGGGATTAGGGATTAGTTATTCGTGTTTAATGGTAAGGTAGAGGAATAATAGGGATTAGTGTTTAGGGATTAGTTATTCCGTGTTTGGTGGTAAGGTAGAGGATTAATAGGGATTAGTGTTTAGAGATTAGTTATTCGTGTTTATTGGTAAGGTAGAGGAGTAATATTGTTGATTTAAGGAAAATCAATAATCTTCATGCGAGATCCAAATAAAAAAGAGGCTACCTGATAAGGTAGCCTCTTTTCATTTATTAAATTCTTTTTCTCTGAACTAGGTCAAAACACTAAATCTTAGCTTTGTCCCTTAGTACCTCCATCTATTCCCCAACTACTAACCCCTAATCCCTACCCCCTAATCCCTAACCCCTAATCCCTAACCCCTAATCCCTAAACACTATAAAACCAATTGCTTCAAAATCTCCAATCCATCGATATTCGATAAATCAGGATCTGCAGCGCGCTCTGGGTGAGGCATCATGCCAATCACATTGTGGCCCTCATTGCATATTCCTGCGATGTTAAATAGGCTGCCATTGGGGTTGGAGGCATCATTTACCTGACCGTTTTCATCGCAGTAGTAAAATAAGATTTGATCCTTAGCTTTTAATTCTTCCAAGGTTTTTTCATCAGCAAAATAACGACCTTCCGCATGTGCGATCGGTATTTTGTATGCCTTGTTAAGATCTAAAGACTGCGTAATCAAGGATTGATTGGTAGCTGCTTTTAAGTAAATATTTTTGGAAATGAATTTTTGAGAATTGTTTCTCAATAATACACCCGGTAATAAGTGCGCCTCTACCAATACCTGAAATCCATTGCAAATACCCATCAAATATCCACCATCATTGGCATGCTTGATGACATTGTCCATAATCGGCGAAAAACGGGCAATAGCACCCGAACGTAAGTAATCTCCATAAGAGAATCCACCTGGTAAAATGATGAAATCACAGTTTTGAAGACTGGTTTCTTTATGCCAAAGCTTCACTGCTTGATGACCTAAACTTTCAATGACACCAACGGTATCATCATCACAATTGGAACCAGGAAATACTACTACGCCAAATTTCATAAGATGCTATTAAATATGACCACAAAAATAGCGGTTTTTGTTCAGAATTCCCCGATTAAATTTGCTTTTCTACTTGGAATAAAAAATGCTCAAAGTCCCATTGGGGTGCTTCGGTCAACTTAATTTGCTGCCAGGTGTCGGTAGGATGAATTCTTTCCCCTAAGCCTTGGCCATGTTTTATTTCAATCGGTAGATCCAAATCTCCTGGCACATTTTTCCATTTATAACGCAAGGTATAGACGCCATTGGCTTCTTTTAATTGATAAATTAAGGTTGGAATATCTGCCCGATTCAGGTAATAGCTCATGATGGCTTTGACATTTCGTTTCAGTTTCTTCTCAAAGAAATTGAGGACCTCTTCGGCATTGGTATTTTTATGGTAAAAGCTCAAACAAAAGTCTTTGATGGTGCTGAACCAAAGTTTATCATCAGCCACGATGGAACGCAATGTATGAAACATCCAGGTCCCTTTAAAATACATATCTGAATCTGGACTTTGGTAATTGACTCCGTAGGGACCAATGATTGGAAAGCGATTTTTGATGTTGTTTTTTTGTCCGTTCAAATACAATTGAGCTTGTTCCTTGCCCGATTTTTCTTCTAGATAAATGGCTTCAGCATAGGTACCTAGCGCCTCATGTATCCAAAGGTCGGCATGGTCGGTACAAGAGATGGAATTTCCAAACCACTCATGGGCCGACTCATGTACAATGATGAAGTCGAAACCATAGGCATTGTTTTTATAATGGTTACCATACGCCACCGCACTTTGATGCTCCATGCCCCAGTAATCCGTTTCTACAAGCGCATAGCCATCCTTGGGGAAAGGGTAGGGGCCAAAGTATTTTTCAAAAATGCGCAACATTTCCTGACTTTGTTGGAAGTGCTTTTTCGCAATTTCCTCATTGTTTTTTAATACATAATAACCCAAATCTAAGGGCTTACCATTCAATTGAATCATTTTTTCTGACCAATGGGCATAGTCGGCAATGTTGACAGACACATTGTAGGAATTGATGCGATATTGTACTTTCCAGTGATATTCCGTTCCTGTTTCTGTGGCTTTACTTTCAATTAAGTTGCCATTGGATACCGCCATCAATCCTTTGGGCGCCTCAATGCGAATGTCCATGGATTCAGGTTCATCGCCGGGGTGATCCTTGCATGGCCACCAAACAGATGCACCTAATCCTTCACATGATACAGTTACCCAGGGTTTACCCGAGGGGTCTTTGGTCCAGGAGAACCCACCATCCCAGGGTGGTCTTACCGCTTTGCGAGGTTGTCCTTGGTAGAATATCTGAATCCGATGTTTTTGTTTCACAAATAAAGCTCGAGGAAAATCAATGAAGATGGCATTCCCATCTCGGTGGTATTTCAAGGCTTTATTCTCGAATAAAATTCGGTCAATGTTCATGTTTTGAAATAAATCCACTTGAATTTGCTGGGTTTTTTCCTTGACAAGAAAAGAGATGATATTGGAGCCTGTTATATAGGTTTTTTCTGGGTCTACTTTTACTTTCAAATCATAATGCAACACGTCATACGAAGTACGAGCAGGACGTAAACTGCCGCGTAGGCTATCTGCATGTGTGAATGATTTTTGGGCAGAGAGGCCCAATGAAATGCTCAATAGAAATAATAAAAGGTTTTTTTTAAACGTGCTGAATGTCATAAAGGTATAGTTAAAACTTCTATATTATTTAGTACGGCGAAAGCTTGTAAAGGTAAATACTAATAATTCAATGGGCAGATTCTGTGACGGCAATTCAATTGGAGTGTAATTAGATTTTACTAGAATAGAATTTTCAAATTCCCATTTACTTAATGCTTTACCGTTAGAGTCCAATAAAGATATCTTAAGTAGTTTTTTGAAGGTTATTTCATTTTCGCTAAGCAATATTTGCCTGAATATTTGCGTCAATTCTGGATTAGCCCCAATGCCTTTTTTCAGCCTGATAAAATCATACTTCTTGTTTTCGGATGATTCAAGATTATTAAAATCTAAACCAGCGATTTCTTGAAAATACATCTCTAGTTTGCCAAATTCTACTTTGAAATAAAAGCCAGGATTGGGATTATCGGTCATGATGTACGATTGTTAAAGGGTAAAAGTAGCCAAGAATGTATTGAAAGCAAAAAGCCACCCTCTTTGGAAGGTGGCTTCTGTATTTAATCTCAAAAAAGACTAGTAACGGTAATGCTCTGGTTTGAATGGACCATTTTGTGGTACCCCAATGTATTCTGCCTGATCTTTTTCTAATTTTTCTAATTTAGCACCAATGTGCGCCAAGTGTAAGAAAGCTACTTTCTCATCCAAATGCTTAGGAAGAATGTACACTTTGTTTTCATAATTAGCTGAATTAGCCCAAAGCTCTAATTGAGCTAAGGTTTGGTTACAGAATGAGTTCGACATAACGAATGACGGGTGACCCATGGCACAACCTAAATTCACTAAACGTCCTTCTGCTAATACGATGATGTTTTTGCCATCGATCGTGTACATATCCACTTGTGGTTTGATTTGATCTTTCGAAGCACCGTAATTATCGTTCAACCAAGCCATATCGATTTCATTGTCAAAGTGACCAATGTTACATACAATCGCTTTGTCTTTCATGGCCTTGAAATGACGGTCACGAATGATTTTTACGTTTCCTGTAGCTGTAACGAAGATATTAGCGCGACTAGCAGCCTCATCCATAGTCACTACTTCAAATCCGTCCATCGCAGCTTGTAAAGCACAGATAGGGTCGATTTCAGTCACCAAAACACGGCAACCAGCACCACGTAAAGATTCTGCACTACCTTTTCCTACGTCACCGTAACCAGCCACTACAGCTACCTTACCTGCTAACATTAAGTCGGTAGCACGACGAATCGCATCTACCAATGACTCTTTACATCCGTATTTATTATCAAATTTAGACTTAGTTACCGAGTCATTCACGTTGATCGCTGGTAAGAATAAAGTACCATTTTTCATACGCTCATACAAACGGTGAACACCGGTGGTAGTTTCCTCAGAAAGGCCTTTGATTCCTGGAATTAACTCAGGGTATTCATCAAATACCATGTTCGTTAAGTCACCACCATCATCCAAAATCATGTTCAATGGTTGCTTATCCTCACCAAAAAACAAAGTCTGCTCAATGCACCAGTTAAATTCTTCTTCGTTCATGCCTTTCCAAGCATAAACTGGGATTCCCGCTGCCGCAATAGCTGCTGCTGCGTGATCTTGGGTAGAGAAAATATTACAAGAAGACCAAGTTACCTCAGCGCCTAATGCAGTTAATGTTTCAATCAATACCGCTGTTTGGATAGTCATGTGCAAACATCCAGCGATGCGTGCTCCTTTTAATGGTTGAGCTTCTCCGAATTCAGCACGTAAAGCCATTAATCCTGGCATTTCTGCTTCTGCTAATTGAATTTCTTTACGACCCCAGTCGGCCAATGCAATGTCTTTAACTTTAAATGGTACATAGGTACCTGATTGTGATGCCATTGTGTATGATGTTGAATTGAATTTTCTTAATAAAGTGCAAAATTACTTCTTTTTTTAATAAAGAAGAAATAATACTTATTTAAAGGATTAGGGCCTCATGGATATGCCCCAATGAATCATTTAATTTCTATCTCGATTATTAGCCTTTATTTTCCAAAAAAGGCAATACACTTTCCAAGGAAATACCCCTAGAACCCTTTACTAATAAATAGCTATTCGTAATGGGATGGTCTTGAAGCCAATTGTGCAAACCAAATTTATCAGGGAAATAATAGGCCTTAGGCAAATGGATTAAAGCATGTTGCATGTGTTGACCTACCAATAATACCTTATCGAATGACTGTTGCGCTAGTAATGCTCCTAAGGCGGCATGCTCTTCCTCGGAAGAATCTCCCAATTCAAACATATCACCTAAAATCACAATTTTGGGAGAATTTTCTGTCTCTGCAAAATGTTGGATAGCAGCCGACATAGAAGAAGGGTTGGCATTATATGCATCCATCAAAACCTGGTTGCTACCAATATGAATATACTGTGACCGATGGTTCGTTGGGATATAGCTGCGAATACCTTCGTGGCATTGCTCATCGCTTAGGCCAAAATGTTTACCAACAGCCAATGCCATTTGGATATTTTCAAAATTGTAAATACCCGGCAAATGACTCTTGACCTCTAAACCATCATGGGTTCGGTACACTACCGTTGGCTTAGCTTCTACTAGTTCTGTATACAAGGCTTCATTCGCCCTGATGCTATGCTTAAAAAGTCGTTCTGCATGCATGTCATGCACCACATTTTTTTCATAAGGCAAAAAGACCGTTCCTTCATGATGCGACAAAAAATCAAATAATTCACCTTTGCCTTTTTTGATACCTTCTATACCTCCAAAACCTTCTAAATGCGCTTTACCAATGTTGGTAATTAAACCATGGGTTGGTTGGGCAATGTTGACCAACTCTGCAATATCTCCTTGTTTATTTGCCCCCATCTCGATAACCGCTATTTCATGGCTAGCTTGGATGGCCAAAATAGACAAAGGAACCCCAATGTGGTTATTTAGATTGCCTGTGGTAGCAAAACAATGAAACTTTTGAGATAAAACAGAAAATAATAGTTCTTTGGTGGTCGTTTTACCATTTGAACCTGTTAAACCAAGGACCGGAATGGATAAAGTTTTTCGGTACAAGCGCGCTAAATCTTGCAATGCTTGTAAACCATCTTCCACTAAAAGCGTTTTAGGAATATGTGCGAAAGCTTCATCGTCAATCACCGCAAAGGCAGCACCTTTCGCAAGGGCTTCCTCGGCCAGTTGATTAGCATTGAAGTTGGGACCTTTTAAAGCAAAGAAGAGATTTCCTTGGGTGATCTTCCGCGTGTCAGTGGATACACCTGTGGATTGTAAAAATCTTTCTAAAAGTGTTACATTAGAGGTCTTCATCATAAGTTGGATTACCAGGTCTTTAGGCTTACAAATATCGAATGAAATTTTTACTATTCTTATTTTTTGGATTCCTAAGCTCGGAAATACTTGCCCAGGGTTTATCCTGGAAGCAAAGTTCGCAAATCCCCGTTAAAGTCAATCAATCATTTTTATCTAATCCTTGGGCTGGGGGTTTCAATTCCGTGCAAGTAGAAAGCATGGATCTAAATACGGATGGAGTAGAAGATTGGGTGATTTTTGACCGAAGTACGCAAAAACTAAGTACTTTTTTGCGCTTTAAAATGTCGAATGGTAAATATTCCGAGGTTTATAGCCCAAGCTATGAATCTTTTTTTCCAAAGGTAGAAAACTGGTTCCACCTGGTGGATTTTAACCAAGACGGCAGGAAAGATTTATTTTGTTCGGCTGCTGCTGGAATGAAAATATACCAAAATGTTTCTAAGGAGACCATCGCCTTTCAAACCCTGATTGACCCAGTTTTTTCGGAAGGATTTTCGGGTAAAATCAATTTATATGTGGCGGCTTCTGACATTCCGGCCATTGGGGATGTAGACGGGGATGGCGATATAGATGTGTTGGCATTTGAGCCGGCAGGACACTATGTGGAATTTCATGAAAATGTTTCAGCCAAAGGCTCAGGTTTGATTCAATTCCGTAAAACAGTGGATTGCTGGGGCGACTTCATTCATAATGATTGTGAGGATGTGGTTTTAGGAAAATCTTGCGGCTCCTCCTTTATACCTTTGCAAGTAAATACCCCCAATCGAGTGATGCATGCCGGTAATAGTCTGGCCCTAATCACCAATAAAAATGGTTTACCTGATCTTTTGTTTGGTCATGTTTCTTGTCAAAATCTTATTCATTTAATCAATACGGGTACTGCCAAAAAACCTCAGTTCAGCCAATTGAATTATCGTTTTCCAACCGGTAATCCAGTTCAGGTAGGGGCTTTTGCCTCGGCTTTTCCTCTGGATGTGAATGACGACGGAAATTTAGACGTATTGGTATCGAGTAATACGTATGACAATGCCTTATATACGCAAGATTTTCAACGCTCTTTAAGCTATTATCAAAAGCAAGGGGAGAATTGGATTTTGCAGCAATCGTCTTTTATTCAGGATCAAATGTTGGATGTAGGAGAAAGTGCTGCCCCAATTTGGTGGGATGCCGATGGTGATGGGGATTTAGATTTCTTGATAGGAAATGCAGGAATTAGAGGGGCTATGGGAGTAAGGGCCAGTTTAAGTTTTTATGAAAATATCGGTACAGCCCAACAGCCTTCCTTGATTCAAAGGACAAATGACTTCGGAAATTTCAGTATAACTACGCAAGCTACTGACATCATTCCCCAAGTCATTGATTGGGATGCCAATGGAAAAAAGGATTTAGTCATTAGTTATCAAACATTTTTAGGGCCTAAAGTCGCCCTATATACTTCAGATAAAAAATGGCAAGAAATCAGCATTCCCGCCTTACAAAGTGGAGAAGTACCCATTTGGGTAGATTGGAACCAAGATGGGAAATTAGATTTATTGATTGTAGAAAAGTCGGGGAGGATACGTTCCTACCAGTACCAAACAGATAAAACATTTCAACTGGAAAATGCCAATTGGGCTAATCTGAGTCAGGATTTGAATTTTATCCCTAGAAGTATCTGTTTTTTAGATGTGGATGGAGATGGGAAATTGGAAGGTTTAGTCTTTGATCGGGTGGGGAAGGCGCAATTAATCTCTTTTAGTACCGATGGCAAAACAGCTACTCGGTCTAAGGCTTTTGCTTGGACAGCGGATTTTGGTGAAAAAGTATGGCCTACTGCGGCTGATTGGAACGGAGATGGGAAAATGGATCTGACCTTAGGATTGGGTTCTGGAGGCGTTCAACTTATAGAAAACAATTCAAGCAATCTTGTGGTAGAACAAATGAGTCAAGATGTCTTTCAAATTTGGCCTAATCCTAGCCAAGGACCAGTTTTTGTATCGAGTCTCGAAGCTGGTGAAATTACGGTGTTGGATATTCAGGGTAAGGTTTGGATGAATCCCTTCACCATTCAAGCTCGTGAAACCAAGGCCATTCAATTACCTAAAGCATTCCAAGGATCACTTTTCTTGCAGTGGCAAGGTAAGTCGGGGCAAAGGATAGTAAAACGATTGCTTATTGACTAAAAGAATTTATCAGCGCCTAGAATGATTTGACGGAGGCTAACAATGATGATGACCATGCCGACCAAAATCATCATGGATTTAATGGGAAGTTTATTAGCCAAACGTGCCGCGATAGGTGCGGCCACCACACCACCTAGAATTAAACCAATAATAACCTGCCAATAACCTAATCCAATGACCGTAAAGAAGGTTAAGGAGGACGCTAAGGATACAAAAAACTCCGTTAGGTTAACACTTCCAATGGTGTATTTAGGATGACGCCCCGAAGCGATTAAGGTAGAAGAAACGATAGGGCCCCAGCCTCCACCCCCGATGGAATCTAAGTAGCCACCAAAAAGAGCCAATAGACCTACTTTCTTCAATTGTCTTTTTTCTTGTCTTTTAATTAATGCCTTTCTGATAATGATGGCTCCTAGGAAAAGGGTGTAAATAGAAACTATTGGTTTGATGTATCCCGCATATTCTTCTAAGCTAGAAATCACATATGCACCTAATATAGCACCGATGATACCCGGAATGACTAAAGTCTTGAATAGTTTGGAGTTAACGTTTCCAAACTTCAAGTGCATATATCCTGAAACCCCTGAAGTGAAAACCTCCGAGGCATGGACACTCGCTGAAGCAGCAGCAGGGGATATTCCAACAGATAGCAAAAAGGTAGTAGCAGTTACTCCGTAAGCCATCCCCAAGGCCCCATCAATCATTTGAGCAATAAATCCACCCAAGATATAATATAAAATTTCTGAATTAACAGAGGAAAACACCACCTCCATTTTCTCAAAGGTCACATAGGTAAAAAGTAAATGCCCCACAATCATTAAAGCCAAAGCATTACTGATGTGTATAATGACTTCAGTTAAACTCCTTTCTCTTTTCCAAATGGTTTGCACCGCTTTAAAAATGCTGGGGAAGTTTCTCTTGGTTTCCGAACTAGGAGGGGTATTGTCTGACATAAATGTACTCGTAAGATAAAACTGCCTACAAAAGTAGTAGACTTTATCTAATCTACCAATAAAGTAGAGTAAATATTTTTTCATAAAAAAGCCGTAATTTGCATTCCCTTTTTTAAAATGATAAAAATTTATGCGTACAGAGTATCAGTTTCGAGACATCGAAAAGCAATGGCAGGCGTTTTGGGAGGCTAATCATACCTTTCAAGCCAAGGTAAATCCCAACAAACCAAAATACTATGTCCTAGATATGTTTCCTTATCCCTCTGGGGCTGGTTTGCACGTTGGGCATCCACTAGGGTATATTGCTTCTGATATTATCTCCCGCTACAAGCGTTTACAGGGATTTGAGGTTTTACATCCTATGGGTTTTGATTCCTTTGGTTTACCTGCAGAGCAATATGCGATACAAACAGGGCAACATCCTGCCTTAACTACCGAGCAAAATATCGCTCGATACATTGAACAATTGAAAAACATGGGTTTTTCTTTTGATTGGACAAGAGAAGTAAGAACATCTGATCCGTCTTATTACAAGTGGACCCAATGGATTTTCATGCAATTGTTTAATTCATGGTACAATCAATCCACAGACAAAGCCGAGTCCATCGATACGTTGATTCAGATTTTTGAAAAATCGGGTTCCAAAGGGGTGAAGGCAGTCTGTGATGAAGAGGTAAAAAGAATATCTGCCGAGGAGTGGAACTCCTATTCGGAAGAAGAAAAATATGCCTATTTGTTGGCTTTCCGTCTAGCATTTTTGGATGATTCAGTGGTGAACTGGTGCCCTGCTTTAGGGACTGTTTTGGCCAATGATGAGGTAAAAGATGGCGTTTCTGAGCGTGGAGGCCATCCAGTAGAGCAAAAGAAAATGCGTCAATGGTCGATGCGAATTACGGCTTATGCCGATCGACTATTGCGTGGATTGGACGAAGTAGATTGGTCTGATTCCTTAAAAGAGCAACAAAGAAACTGGATTGGTAAATCCATCGGAGCGGAGGTTGATTTTGATATCGATAATCCTGCGCTTTCCCATAAAAAGATTAAAGTTTTCACTACCCGAGTGGATACCATTTATGGGGTTTCTTTCATGGTATTAGCTCCGGAGCATGAATGGGTGGAGGAATTAACTACACCTGAACAGAAAGAGGCAGTAGAGTCCTATGTGACTTGGGCGAAATCTCGTTCGGAACTAGACCGCGTGTCAGAAGTAAAGCAAGTGAGCGGTGTATTTACCGGTTCTTTTGTGATAAATCCTTTCAATGGAACGCGTGTTCCTATTTATTTAGCTGACTATGTATTGGCAGGTTATGGTACCGGTGCTGTGATGGGTGTACCATCAGGAGATCAGCGCGACTGGAACTTTGCTACGCATTTTAATCTACCTATCATCCCGATTTTGGATGCCCAGAAAGATATAGAGAAACAAGCGGATGCAACTAAGGAAGGGCGATATATCAATTCTGAGTTAATTAATGGAAAGACCTACCAAGAAGCTATTCCAATCTTAACTGCTTGGTTAGAGGAAAGAGGTATTGGAAAAGGTAAAATTCAGTATCGTATGCGAAATGCGGTATTTTCTCGCCAACGTTATTGGGGAGAGCCTGTTCCCGTTTATTTCAAAGCAAACTCGAAAGGAGAATTATTGCCTTATTTGATTCAAGAAAGCGAATTGCCTTTGGAGCTTCCAAAAATTGATAAATATTTACCTACTGAGACAGGAGAGCCTCCATTAGGCCGTGCTGCCGACGTGTGGAAATACCAAGGTCAATACGACTACGAATGGTCAACTATGCCAGGTTGGGCAGGTTCTTCTTGGTATTGGTACCGTTACATGGATGCCCAAAATGACCAAGAATTTGCTTCTAAAGAGGCGGTGAATTATTGGAAAGCGGTCGATTTATACATTGGAGGTTCGGAGCATGCCACGGGGCACTTATTGTATTCCCGTTTTTGGAATAAATTCTTGAAAGATTTAGGCTATGTGCAGGAGGAAGAATTTGCCAAGAAATTGATCAATCAAGGCATGATTCAAGGTAGATCGAATTTTGTTTACCGTGTAAAAAATGTAAGTCCGGCTACTTTTGTTTCGCATGGACTAAAAGATCAATACGATGTGGCTGCCTTACATGTGGATGTCAATATCGTTGAAAATGATGTATTGAATGTGGAGGCATTTAAATCTTCCAGAAATGATGTGCCGGAAGATGCCGTTTTCATTTTAGAAGATGGTAAATATGTTTGCGGTTGGGAAGTGGAGAAAATGTCTAAATCCAAATACAACGTAGTGAATCCAGATGATTTGATTGCCAAATATGGTGCTGATACGCTGCGTGTATATGAGATGTTTTTAGGGCCATTGGAGCAATTTAAACCTTGGAATACCAACAGTATTTCAGGATCTCATAACTTCCTTAGAAAAGTTTGGCGTTTGTTCTTTGATGAAACAACCCAAAAAGTAAAATTGGAAGATGCACCAGCCAAGCCGGAAGAATTGAAGGTTTTGCATACCGCCATCAGAAAGGTGCATGAAGATTTAGAGCGGTATTCCTTTAATACGGTTGTTTCAACCTTAATGATTTGTGTCAATGATTTGACTCAATTGAAATGCCATAAAAAAGCCATTTTGAAAGATTTGGTCTTGTTATTGTCGCCCTATGCTCCTCACATGTCGGAAGAATTATGGGTAGCCTTAGGTGAGGAGGCAGGAAGTATTTCAAAAGCTACTTTCCCTGTTTTCAACGCGGCTTATTTAGTAGAAGATGAGTTTAATTACCCTATTTCTTTCAATGGAAAGGTGAAATTGACTTTATCTTTTCCTGCTACGGCTAGTCCTGCGGAAGTAGAAGCAGGTGTTTTAGCAAATCCTCAGGTGCAAAAAGTTTTGGATGGACAAACGCCAAGCAAGATTATTGTAGTTCCGAAGCGGATTGTGAATATTGTGTTGGGTAAATAGGGATGAATGTAGAATGAAGAATGTAGAATGAAGAATGTAGAATGTAGAATGTAGAATGAAGAATGTAGAATGTAGAATTTTCTGAAATTAAAGCCTTTCGATTTTGGAAGGAATTATAAATTCCAATGATTATTCGTTTAACATCTCCCGTTGGAACATTTAGTACATGACTATTCTACATTCTACATTCTACATTCTTCATTCTACATTCTACATTCTACATTCTTTATTCCCCATTCTTCATTCCCCATTCTTAATTTTCCCCATTCTTAATTTTCCCCAACAGCTCCCTCATTTCCTTTACTTTCTCTGGGTATTTATCAAAAAGATTTTCAGATTCCTTAGGATCCATTTTCAGGTTAAATAATTGGCCTGTGATGTGGTTCGTGGCTTTAACATTTCTAGGCTCGGTGAATCCTCCTGAGCCAAGTCCCTCCACCCATTTCCATTCGCCATGGCGGACAACTAAATAACCAATGGAGGTAGTGAAAACCACGGCTTCCTGCTCTGGGATACTTTTACTTTTTTTGGTCAACAATGGATATATCCCATAACTATCGTTCTTACTAGTTGGCTGACCCAGTATTTGCTGACAAGTGGCCAATAAGCTAGTTTGTGAAATTAGGGCATTGGAGGTGCTTTTTGCTTTTATTTTTTTAGGCCAACGAACAATGAAGGGAACTCGGTGACCTGCTTCATAAGCATCTCCTTTCATTCCTCGCCATGCTCCAGCTGCCTGATGTTGGAATTCTTTAACGAAATTTTCTCTCCAATAGGGGCCATTATCACTAGTGAATATCACCACCGTGTTTTCTTTTAACCCAAGGCTATCCAAGGTTTTCATAAGCTGCCCAACAGAAGCATCCACTTGCTGAACAAAATCTCCATATTCGCCAGCTTTTGAGCTTCCTTTGAATTTATTTTGAGGAACCCATGGAGTGTGTGGCCCAGAAAATGGAATGTATAAGAAAAAAGGTTTGTCGGATTTTTGACGCATCAAAAACTCCTTGGATTTATCAATGAAGCGAGGCATCACCCCATAGAAATCAAAGTTAGGGGCCATTTTTCCTTCTCTCCAAAAAGGACCTGTATAGCCAGAAGTTAATTTGTTGCCATCTGTATATGCCGTAGGTTTCTCTACCAAATGTTGATTTTCCAAATAACAATAAGGTGGCATATCCAAAGAAGCTGGTAAAATATAGGAATAATCAAAGCCATTGCCTGCTGGACCACCACTCGGGTCTTTGTCAAAATCAATGTGCTCTGGTTTCATCTCTTCATTTATACCATAATTTACTTGGGTTAAATTTCCTTCAAATCCCGGTTTTATAGCCCAATCAACGCCTAAATGCCATTTGCCCACCACGCCAGTTTGGTAACCTTGACTTTTCAGAAAGGAAGCTACGGTAATTCGTTCTTTTTCGATTAAAGTACGGCTATAGCCTCGTAAAACCCCAACAGGTAATTTGCTCCTAAATGGATATTGTCCCGTCATGATGGCGTAGCGCGATGGCGTACAAACCCCAGAGGCGGAGTGAGCATCTAAGAAGCGCATGCCTTCCTTAGCCAATTGGTCGATATTCGGAGTAGCAATTTTATTTCCTTGGGGATTGTATATGGAAATATCCCCGTATCCTAAATCATCGGCAAGTATGTAGATAATGTTCGGTTTAGATGATCTTTTGCTTTGTGATAAGCTAGTTGTAGTTAGGGAAACACATAGCAAGAGGGAAAGGAGGTAGCTTGTTTTCATGTTATTCTTTTAAGGAGTTGATCCAATCTTGAATTAATTTAATACCTTCTTGATGCTTCATTTTTCGGCCCAATTCCGGCATCATAATTCCTGGGTCCACTGAATCCATGCGGTAGGCTAAAATACTCTCTTTGGCTTTACCCGGAACGATATCGTATTTCAAATTGCCAGATCCTCTTCCTGCCGCGACAGGAGTTTTCATGAATCCGTAGGCTGTTTTATCCTTTGAATCCCAATTTAAATACAATCCCGAAGAACGTGCAGGGCCTGTTGGATTATGGCAATGTGCACAATTTATATCCAAATATGCTAAGGCTCTATCCTGTAGTGGCTTCGATTCATCCATATAATTAACCAAGGCCGGTATCTCTTTATGTGTGGGTAAACCTGTTAAAATACCTGCTTTTGACCAGTAATCTAATTGATTTTGATTCCCAGAAGTATAGGGGAAGTCCCCATGTAGTTGTCGGGCCGAAGGACCAATGGGTGTCATTTTACCACTTCTTTCGTGGCATCCTTTGCATTGGTTCATATTAGGCACTTGATAATTTACTTGTTTCAAAATACCTTGTTTATCTTTCCAGCTGACCAAGGAAGAACCTCCGGCCACTTCTAAATTGGCCTCAGTTTGTGCTTCATCCCAAATATACGGCAAGGCTACCCACGATTTCTCTTGTCTTATTAAAACCCTTGTTTCCATGATTCTTCTTCCTGCCGTAGGATTTGCTTCATCTTTGGGATAATAAAAGGTCTTGATGATAGCAGTACCCACGGGAAATTGAAGAACAGAATCTGCGTTATAAGCTACATTAGTTCCCTCAGGCAACTTGATAAAACGTAGTTTGGAAGCATAATCTGAAAATAAAGGAGCATTGAGCTGATAGGGAATTACTCCATCTTGAGGAATTTGGTCCCGCATTTCTCCTTTAAAAAAGCCATAGTCAGATAACTTCATGACGTAGCCCGATGTGTTTTTTCGGATGGAGCTAGCGTTTATGAAAGTGAAATATACGAGCAAGAACAGCCCTAAACGGATGGACTTCATGATTAACGTAATGTCTTAAATGCTTGAAGATGGCAATCGTACAAACTTACATCCCGTTTGATGTTCTTAAAATCATGCTCAGCATCAATATTGGCGAAGCTTTGGTTCGTATTGTTTCGAATGCAAATCCGATACGATGGGAAATATTCTCCACTGGAATCTAATCGCTTTGGGTCCAAAATGCCATCATAGATGATGTTAGGAACTTGTCGGCCAAACTTTAATTTGAAACGATACATTTGACCAAATCGGCCTTTGGCAGGTACACGGCCAGGTTTTCTTTCAAAATCATTATCCCTAATTTCAATGGCCGTAGGATAGGGGTCGTATTCCAAATCCTTGATTTTATTCTCTGTCATGTGGTAGGAAATGATCCCAATACCCATGGTTTTATGTTGGTGAATCTTATTGTTGAAAATTTCTACCTGACTGGTAGCCAAGACCAACATACCTGTACCCTTGGGTACCCGAGCGACGATATTACCTTTCGGAGCAAAATTGCTCAGGTTATTTTCTATCACCTCATTTTGGTAGACTTTGACGTGACCTCCTTTTTTCTGAACCAAATCAGGTAAATCAAAGACCAAAATGCCTCCTGTATTGCCATAGGCCTTGTTGTGATGAACCTCCGCAAATTGGGAATTTTCTATTTCTATACCTGCCACATTTTGAAAGGCCGTGCTATTTTTAACCTCGATGTATTTGGATTGACCAACATAAATACCCGCATCCGATGCTCCAATGGCGATGCAACTATCAATAAGTACATTTTCACAGAGCACTGGATACAGGGCATAGCTACCGTTGCTAGGTGAGGGCTTTCCCGTCCATTCTGCTTTGATTCTCCGAAAGGTTATTCCATTCACGTGCATGGTTTTAATTAAATCTCCTTTGGAATCTTGTACAGTCATATCTTCCAATATGATGTTTTCCGAATTGGTGATTTTAATGCCCTCAGCGCCGCCAGCTTGATTTTTAAAAGAAAGTACGGTTTTATCGATTCCTTTACCCCGGATAATCATATTCTTTTTACCATCCATCGACAAGCTTTGGGATATCTGAAAGGTACCTTCCTCTAGTTGAATGGTACTTCCATCTTCTGCCAAAATCAAATCTGTTTGTATTTTCTTTTCGATGGCCTGTTGGCCATAAACCTTTGAAAACACGACAAATGGAAAGATAAATAGGTAAAGGAAATGCTTACTCATATTATTTCAAATTCGATAAATAGGTTCTGCTTTGTCGGGTTTGAACAGGATATCTAGAGCTTTCATCTTCTAAATAATAATGCTGAATCTTAGCTTTTTTAGCTGCCTTCATGATTTCCGGAATGTTCAATTGACCTGTACCCAAGGCAACATCGTTTTCTACCGATGTAGTGCCTGACATATTGCCTTGAACCCCTTTCTTCAAATCCTTCAAGTGCATCAATTTAAAGCGATTGCCGTATTTTTCCAAAAGTTGGGCTGGATTTTGACCTGGGAAATAAGTCCAAAGTATATCCATCTCAAAGCTAACATATTTAGGATCTGTGTTTTGCGCCAAATAATCAAATAAGGTTCCTTCTCCATAGGATTCAAATTCGAAACCATGGTTGTGGTAGCAAAAAGTTAGATCGTATTTTTCTTTTAAAGCTTTTCCAATTTGATTGAATTCTTGGGCTGTCTTTTGAGCTAGCTCTAATGTGAAAGGTCCTGTGTGAGGAATCCATGCCACGCGGACAAAGGAAGCACCTAAGGTTTTAGCATTCTCCCCAACTTGGTCCGTTTTATTCAAGGCATCTCCCATGCTCACTCCGAAAGAGGAGCATTTCATGCCTCGCTCATCCAACATGCTACGTATTTCTTGAGCTGTTTTTACAAATAAACTAGAAAATTCCATGTCGGTAATGCCTTGGTTTTTCAGCGTATCCAAGGTTTTTGCCATGTCTTTGGAAAAACTATTTCGGTAGGTAAAGGATACCATGCCAATGTCTTTGCCATTGATTTGCATGGGTTTCTGGGCTAGTGCCAATAAGGGTAAAAAAAGAAGGAGTAAAGTAGTTTTCATATTAGTTTAAAAAAATGGTTTTGTGTGTTTTAGCTGATTCTGTGGCAGCGGATAAGATTTCAACGACTATTTCATTAATGGCCAGAGAAGATAAATCTTTTTGTGGATCTATTTTACCTTGAACTACCGCCGCCAAATAGGCAAATACATTGGCTCTTTCTGGAGCCAAGGGCGATAAATTAATCAAGCTTTCTTTTCCAAATCTACCATCCGAAATATAGCGCATTTGTTTGTTTTTATTAGCTACCAATATGCCTTTACTGGCATATAATTCGGTATCTTTTCTGTCAAATGGCCAATTCCAAGATGCTTGGATGATGGCCTGACAATGGGGATAATTTAAAATAATGGTGGTTTCATCATCTACCTTGGGGTAGATATTCGGTTTCAAATGTTGGCTTATTGCCGTAACGGATATGGGCTTTTGACCTTCCATCAACCAAGTCATGATGTTAGCGCCATAGCATCCAAAATCAATCAAGGCTCCACCGCCATTCATGATGGGGTCAGTGAGCCAGGTAAGGAATTCCTGGGAACAACCAATCTCCACCGGTCCATTGTGTCCATCCATGATGACTACCTTGCGTAAATCACCTAAAGACTTCTCGACTTTCAGCATATCCCACATTTTGGCATGAGAGGGATACCAGGTCGTTTCAAAATTGGTTAGTAAAGCAATGGGATGTTTTTTGACGATAGCCTTCATTTGACTAAGGTGCTCCATATTCACCGCCAAGGGCTTTTCAACCATCACATGTATGCCTTTCGGTGCACAGGTTTGTACCACCTCCAGATGCTCATAAATGCTATTAAAGGCACATACGGCTTCGGGTTTAGTTTGGGCAATCAATGTTTCCAAATCTGGAAACCAAAGTGAAGTGGGTAATTGATATTGTTTGAGTAAACGAAGGGCAAGTGCTTTGTTTTTTTCTGCGAAACCCACAATGACAACATCCGCATTTTTTTGAGCGGCTTCCAATGCCTGTCCCACATGATCATGGGTCATACCAGCTATGCCCACTCGAATGGGATTTCCTACTAATAACATAGGGCTGATGAAGATCAGCCCTATGAGATAAAGAATTGTTGCTTTCATGGCAAATGTAGCCTTGAATTAGTTTCTAGGACCACCTTGACGCATTTGACTCTGCATCGTGATGTATTTTTCCAATTGCTCTGGTGTTAAAATGGCTTTCAATGACTCCAATTGGCCATCATTGATTTTCTTCATTTCTGCCATCATTTGCTCACGCTCCATGCCTGCCTGACGGAATTCCATCATTTTTTGCATACGAGCAGAAATAATCGGCTCTAATTTCTTAACCTGATCTTTATTCAGGCTTAGTTCCGTAGAAATACGGTCTAGCTGTCGTTGAACCATCGCTTAGGGATCAAAGTCTTGTGCATTAGCTGTGTTACTCAGGCCAAGGAACATCGCCATCATGGCGCAAAGGGCAATAAATTTTTTCATGGTAAAGTATTTTATTGATTTAATGGCTAAATATAGTGCTAAATTTTCTAATAAAATTTTTATTCAAAAATACTTTTCCAAATTAAATCATATACTTCAGGGGCCTCCACTTGACTAGGGAGCTCTTTTTGATCCGAAATGTAGACAGGATAATATTCCGGCTCGCAAAAAATACCCCCATGAGAACCTTTGATGAGTGTTGCATCCAAAGGAATTACATCCATCAAATAGCGAAAACCGCTGAGCTTTCTAGCCAATTTATAGGCTGCCCTTAGTTTAATGAAGGGGTTTTTGGGATCCATGAACATCTCCACTGGGTCATACCCAGGCTTTCGGTGAATGTCTACCAAGCGGGCATAATCCGGGGCTTTGGCATCATCCATCCAAAAATAATAAGCAAACCAAGCTTGCGGCTCAGCGATTAACACCAGTTCCCCACTACGGGCATGATCTATGTGGTAAGCTTTTTGTTCTTCGCGGTTCAACACCTTAGCTATACCTGGTACTTTCTCTAAATCAGCTTTTAATGCTGCTAACTTACTAGGATCTTTTATATAAACATGGGCTATTTGGTGATCTGCCGTGGCAAATGCCGCACTTGCTCCTGCATCCAAAAGTTCCAATCCCTTTTCCACTCGGATACTAATCATCCCTTTTTCTCTCAAAATGCGGTTGATGTAAATCGGTTGGTTCACTTCATTGATACCATATTCTGATAAAAGGATCACCTTAGCCCCAGTACTTTCAAAATGCGTCACTAGGTCTTTGACTACTTCATCTATTTCCTTTAGTTCCTTAGCAATTTTAGGAATGTCAGGTCCAAATTTTTGCAAGCAATAATCCAAATGAGGTAAATAAATGAGATGTAAGGTGGGATTGTATTTTTTATCTACCCAAATGGAAGCATCCGCTATCCAACGGGTCGACTTAATATTGGCATTTGGGCCCCAGAAATTGAATAATGGGAATGTGCCTAATTCAGCTTGTAATTCATCGCGCAAAGAAGCCGGATAAGCGTAGCAATCGGGTGCCTTCACACCATCAGCATGGTATTGTGGGCGAGGCGTTACTGAATAATCAGCAGATGAATACATGTTGTACCACCAAAACATTTTGGCACAGGTAAAATTCGGGTTCTCCTTTTTGGCGGCATCCCAAATTTTCTCTCCTTGAACCAAATGGTTGGATTGTTTCCAAAATTTCACTTCGGCATCCTCCCGATCATACCAGCCATTTCCTACAATGCCATTTTCATTGGGATATTTTCCCGTCACATAACAACTTTGTGAGGTGGTGGTGACAGCCGGCAATACGGGTTTAATGTGGCTTAATTGCCTGGCAGCAATGAACTGGTTTAAAAACGGTGTATGTTCGCAGAGCACGCTTTGACTCAAACCAACGACATCAATCACGACCGTCTTTTGCATAATATTAAGCTTTTAATTGTTCTTGTACCCACTGAATTTCACGAATGATGGATTCATGAATGGGAATTTGATGTTCTTCGGGTAAAACTCCCCACGTATAAGTTTCTATTTCCATTTGAGCCGTAAAAGCCTCTTGCTTTTGTATGGCTAGGGTTTCTCTAATTTCTTTTTGGGTGGAACCCAGCAAGCCATAACTCTCTAAAAATAAGGGTACATGGTAGTGGATGCGCCATTCTAAAAATTTACCTGCTTCATAGGCAGCAAATGCTTGGTCCAAATCTGGATATTGAATAAAGCTTCCATCCGCTTTTTTGGCTTTTACCTGATGTAAATAAACGGGCTCTTGGTATTTTCTCAATAAAGCTAGCTTTTCTTCCGCCTGTTGGCTAAAATCTAAACGCAAGGCAGAACTCACTTGGATTTTACCCACTTGTATGCCTTTTGCTTTTAATTCTGCTATGCAGGTAGCCGGATGGTCATAGCTTACGCCAAAATGACAAATATCGAAGCAGATTTGAATATGTCGACGAATCAAGGCTTCTGCTTTTTCAGCAGTATATCCTTTTTGTACTAAATGAGGAATTCCTAAAGGCAAAAGGCAATCGCCAAACCAATCCACGAATTCCCGCTGATTTTCTAAAATCCCGTCGGGCTCTGGTTCTATATCAATGTGTATGCTTTTTCCAGTATTTTGTTCAATCTGAGCCAATTGATCTACTAAATCGACCAATGCCAAAGTGCCTTTTTCTGTGGCTTCTTGCAATGCCTCCGGGCTTTTCCACCAAAAACGGTAGGAGAGTGGAGAGGTGGATATTCCACCAGTGTCTTGACCTTCTGGCAATAATTTGGCTAAAATATGCGCCAAACGTAGCGTATAATCGTAACGCTCTTGAGTGGTCCAGTCGGGCGTATGCACATCATCTTTGACTACCACTCCATGAAAACCACCAAAGGGAAAGCCATTTAAGGTAAATACATATAAATCCTCTGCTTTCAACCAATCTGTCAAAGCCTTCCAAGCTTGTTCATCTTGCAAATCCTTAGAAGCCAAATCGGCAATGCGTAAACCTAATCCCATGGGGGCATCTGGGCTTACTGCTGCTTTGATGGACGGGATGTTTTTTTGAAGATTGGCAAAATGTTCTGACCAAATTTCACCGGGGTGAATGTTGGAACAATAGCTTAAAAGTCCTTGAGCTGTTTTCATATGTTTACCCTATCTGAGCTAAGAAATCAACCGATTTTTTAATCAAATCAAAATTCATTTCATGCACTTCTTTTCCTTTTCCTAATTTTTCCAATAAGGTGATGCATAGCTGTCCTCCCAAATGTTCTTGGAACTCTTGCAAGCCTTTGAATAAATTAGCTTTATCGTTTTCGGCCAATGCCGGGTGATAAATTTCAAATCCTAGGGTCTTGATGACTGCTATCACGCGATCTCTTTCCTCAGCCGTCAAATAACCAATTTCATGGGAATAGGCCGTATCTAAAGCAATACCAATAGCCACCGCTTCTCCATGACGTATCTCAAAATTGCTTAAATATTCCAACTTATGAGCTGCCCAATGGCCAAAATCCAAGGGTCTAGCAGAACCTAATTCAAAAGGGTCTCCGCTGGAAATATGTTGCATGTGTAATTCGGCACAACGGTAGATTTGCTCTATCATAACGGCCTCATTGCGCTCATTCATGGCGGCTGCATTTTCTTCCAACCATTGGAAAAAAACCAAATCCTTGATTAAAGCCACTTTAATGGCTTCGGCTATACCCGATCGCCAATCACGGTCGTTTAAGGTTGCCAATAAATTTACGTCATTAAATACGGCTACGGGTGGTGCAAAGGTGCCCAAGAAATTTTTCTTACCCATGTAATTCACCCCATTTTTCACGCCTACACCCGAATCGTTTTGAGATAAAACCGTACTCGGTATACGAATGAATTTTACTCCTCGGTGCGAGATTGCTGCCGCATATCCACTCATATCTAAAAAGGCTCCTCCTCCAATACATGCCACAAAAGAGTGCCGGTCAATCCGATGTTCATCGATGGCTCTGACCACTTCTTCATAAAAGCGTGGGTCATTCTTACACACTTCGCCACCCGGTAAAATGAGGATTTCAGGGGCTAAATCAGCCACAGGATAATGCTCAAAGTACTGAACGATTTCATGGGTTAAATTGGGATGCGCATCGGCCACACCCTTGTCAATGACAAATACAATTCTTTTTCTGAAATCAGCTAATCCAAAATGCTGGATAAAATCCTTGAATACCGGATTCTCTAGCTGAAATAAGCCTTTGGAGAAAATGACCTGATAGCGGAAGGGTACCTGAAAATATTGTTCTAATGACTGCATGCTATAAAATTACGTAACGGCAAAGAATTTCCCTACTCGCATTGAAATGGGAAGAAGGGCTAAAACTGCCAAAGCGATCACCCACTGTCCACTCAGACTCACCCAAGCGGCATTCATCACAATGAGTGATAAGACGCCTGCTTTCACTGTTTTACCTATGTTGGGACCTATGGGGTTTTGATACGCCTTTATTAAAGGTTTAAAGATAAGCGTGATATGCAAGAAAATGAACGGAATGGCGATCCATTGTTCAGATTTTATCGCTAAAGATAATTGTGCGGCATGAATGGTTAAAAAAAATAGGGCTGCAGCAGCGATAGGCCATGGGGTACTTCCATGTACTTCACCTCGGCTTACCATGGTGATGGCTGCAATGTAAATCAATGGCAAAATCATCCATTGTCCTTGTTCAATGACGCCTAATTCATAGACTGACATGCCTAGGAGTAGGTTGAATGCCCGACAAAGTCCCATGTTGATAGGGCCGAAATAGGTCATGTGTTTACCTTTCCAATCATAAAACAGGGCCAATAGCGAGATAATAATGGCTATGTAAGCGCTTAGTAAGCTTTGTTGGTATGCCAGAAATATCCCTAAAACCAAAAGCAAAAGGCCACCCGTTACTGCCGCAGTTAATGAAATGCGTCCGCTGGGTAAGGCTCTTTCTGGTCGCTCCAAGCTATCTAATTCACGGTCAAATACATCATTAAACACTACTCCACCGGCATACAAACACATGGTGGAAAGTCCCAAAAATATTACAGGCTGTATGGAATAATCTTTCCAGACGAATAGAAAACCCACAATGGCCATACCTGCCAAGATATCAGTCAAGGCGGTGATGACATTGGCTGGTCGAGTTAATTCCAAAAAGGCCCGTATTTGGCTCATTAGCGTATGATCAAGGAGTTTTTGTTGACTCTAGGAGCCTGGCCACCCCGTAATACCGTATTGCCATTGAATTTCAAAGATTGGTCGATTTCCATACCATGGATAAAGTCCGACTCTTTGATTTGTCCACTTTGAGCGAAGGCATCCAAGGCATTTTGGTAGGTCACTAATCGAATATCTTCATCCGCAATACCTTTCATTTTCATCAATGCTGCCGTTTTCGGTATCGCCAATGGATCGGAAATACCCCAGTCGGCCGCGGAATTAATCATGATCATGGATGGACCGTATTGTTTGACGATTTCCACCATCCGCTCATTGCCCATTTTGGTAAAAGGATAAATGGTGAAGGCCGCATAAAATCCTTGGTCTAATACCGATTTAACCGTTTCTTCATTATTATGGTCAATGATCACCATCTTGGGGTCTAAGCCATGTTCCAAAGCAATGGCCATACTTCTCTCCGTCCCTTTTTTCTTGTCGCGGTGAGGAGTATGTACCTGCACAGGTAAGTTCATTTCTTTTGCCAATTCCAATTGGGCACGGTAATATTTTTCTTCTAAAGCTGTCTGATCGTCAAAACCAATTTCTCCAACTCCTACCACTCCTTCTTTTTGTAAGAATAGCGGTAAAATCTCCATCACTTCCTCAGCCAATGCCTCATTATTTGCCTCCCGGGAGTTTAATCCAATGGTGCAATAATGTTTGATGCCAAACTGAGAAGAACGGAAACGCTCCCAACCGACCAAGGTAGCAAAGTAATCCTTGAACGAAGATAAACCCGTTCTAGGTTGTCCCAACCAAAATGCAGGTTCTATGATGGCTACCACGCCTGCATCTGCTAAGGCTTGATAGTCATCCGTTGTTCTGGCCGTCATGTGCACATGCGGGTCAAAAAACTTCATGCCTTTGATGTATTGCTCAAATGTTTCTTCCACGGTACTGGCAGTCATAGCTTCCTCTGCAGATCCTTGAAAGTGAGATGGGTTCGATTGGTGTGGATTTTTACACATAATCTTAGGCTGGTTGGTAAATGGGTTCTGGTTTCTCTAAAGCACCCCATGATTCGCCTGGAACTGCGGGTAGCTCGTTTTTGTATTTTTCTGCCAAAGTTTTCGCTTCAGGCAATTTAGCTTGTGACAAGACTAAAGCCGCCGCTAATCGATCGGATGCTTGGTCGGAATGTATTAATTTCTCAATGTCCACCAACATGCCCTGGGTCAAATAAGGAACCAATAAGCGCCATACTTGGGAAGGAACACGACGGTTAGCGGCCCAGCGTTCATGGGCAAAATCCACCAACGTAGCGACTAAGGCTTCGTTATTTCTTTCTTCCAAACCTTCTATTTGATGGATGGGTTTATCGTTGAATATGCACTTTAAAACCAATTGGTTCCAAGCTAATTCTGAGAAATACTGCTTTGGATAAGGATTTCCGAAGGCAATGGCATCAAAGATCAAACCTACATTGGACCTTACAGCATCTGTGGCGCGGTTCATCCAAGCTTCCGGATATGATAAAATCGGAATGGCGGAGTACAAGGCCACCGATTCATTCATTTCGGCAGTGTCAAACAATAGGTTAATTTTCTTGATGTATGCTTCTTGACTCAAATCTCGCTCTTGACATAGGCTTAATAAATAGACCCTTGCCAACCGATCCAAGGTCCAACCGTTCCAATTCCACGCCGGTAGGATGGTGGTGGCTTGACTCAGCACTTCTTTTTCTAGTTCTTGTTTTTCAATGAAACGAGGAACCATGACAAAGCTGAGCGATAAAGAATTGGCGTCTTTCGCTGATTTTTCCCTCAACCAATCCAATTCCTTGGGTTGGCATTGGGTACTTAATGCTTGAAATAGGGACTCGGAGATATTCAAAATATGCTATTTTTTTATGATTTTAGGCTAAAAACGAATTTACTACATAATCTTTAGATTGATGACATGATTTATATATGATATTTATCAGCCATGGCAATTATTGTATATTTTCTTCGGCTTTAATCTGGTAGGATTTCTTCTGCAGAAAAATTGTTTGCCAAAAATAACGAAAGAGCATCCTCGTTTTCTGCGTAAATAATAACTGATTTTCGGTATTGTGGGTCAAAGACCTCATTTTGAGCAGGTTTAACATGATTTTCCAAGTCCAAAATAAAGGTACCAATAAGGCATAATTCAAAAGAATAATTAAATAGGCAGCCACCCCATAACTTTTTCGTATCCAAAGCAAATTCGATACTTGGATTTGCACGGAAAAACGATTGACCCAAGAGGTCTTAGCCCTGCGAAATGGATTATCACCCAATAAATGTATCACGCGTATGTTTTCAAAATAGGCCAATTTACCAGCTTTAATCAAACGAGTACTCCATTCGGCATCCTCGGCATACATGAAAAAATCTTCGTCCCAGGCCCCCACTTGTTGGATAACGGTCTTACTTGTCATCAAGAAAAAACCGACCAAATTATTGGTTTCATAGCTTTGCTCAGGTACGTATTTTGGGAAACAATCATACACGAATCGTTTCCAAGCAGGAATATTGGGTAAAATATACAAATCAATCCTGATGTCGTTCAGCGTCCGATAATAGGGGATAGGTTCACCTTTTGCATCTACTTGAATGGCACCCACGGCAGCAATTTCTGGCTTTTGAGTTAGGTATTCATAAGCCTTACCAATGGCATTATCGCTCACCAAGGTATCCGCATTCATGAACAATACATGAGTTCCCTGGGCCACAGCTAGACCCGCATTGTTGGCTTTGGAAAAACCGGCATTATAGCCTAAATCAATCCATTTTGTCTGAGGAAAAGCCTCTAGAATAGCCTCATTGGCTCCAGCTTGATACTTGTTGTCCACCACAATGCACTCAAAGTCGACGCCTGTAGTATACTGGTAAATGCTCTGAAAGCAATTCAGTAATAGTTCTTCGCTTTGGTAATTAACAAAAATGATGGAAAGCTGCATAAGTCACAAAAATAACCTAAAATGTGGGGAAATGAAATGGGATAGGAATGTAGAATGAAGAATGTAGAATGGAGAATGTAGAATGAAGAATGTAGAATGAAGAATGTAGAATGAAGAATGTAGAATGAAGAATGTAGAATGAAGGATGTAGAATGAAGGATGAACGCGCTGTTCGACATGTTCCGCAGGGTCATGTCGAATGATAGATCATTGGAATTTATAATTCCATACCATTTTTATGGTTTTAATAAAATTATAATTTGTAGCTATTCTCAAGGCATTTCTTTTTTTGGATAAAAATAGGGATTAGTGTTAAGGGATTAGTGTTTAGCTGTTAAATAAAATTTTGTAAATTAGCAATTGGCTTCGAGAACCTCAGCCAACTGTTAATTTCTGGGCTAAGACACAAGTACTCATATCAAAACAAGTGGATAAGTTGGCGGAGGTTCTCGAAGCCAACGATTACTATTTGAATTGACACATCGGAACATTTCGAACAACGCACAACTAATCCCTAACCTCTAATCCATAATCCCTAACAACGTCGAATAATAGATCATTGGAATTTGTAATTCCATACCATTTTTATGGTTTTAATAAAATTATTCGATATGTTCTAAAGGTGTCTGATAAAAAGCACGATCATTAATCACTAAACACTAATAACTAATCATTGAATTTCTAGGTATTTCTTTTTTTGGATAAAAAAAGAAACAAAAAAACTTGAAACAAAGCGGTTAATCCTAAGACGAATTCCGCTAAGCGGAACCGATGCTCACTCCGCATACGGCTTTAATTTTTGACGCTTAGCCATGTCCTACGCAAGAGTCAAAAATGCGCCTGCCGCTTCGCTCATGCTTCGTTCCCATCTTTCGTTGGGATTAACCTTTGAATGAATAAAAATAGGGATTAGTGTTAAGGGATTAGTGTTTAGCTGTTAAATAGCATTTTGTAAATTTGCAATTGGCTTCGAGAGCCTCAGCCAACTGTTAATTTCTGGGCTAAGACACAAGTACTCATATTAAAACAAGTGGATAAGTTGGCTGAGGTTCTCGAAGCCAACGATTACTATTTGAATTGACACATCGGAACATTTCGAACAGCGCACAACTAATCCCTAACCTCTAAACCCTAAACCCTAAACCCTAATCCCTAATCCCTAAACCCTAATCCCTAACAACTATTCCCTCCATTCTTCATTCTACATTCTACATTCTTCATTCTACATTCCTATCCCATTTCATTTCCCCCAATTTTAGGCTATTTTTGTAGTATGGAAGAAAGACCGATCACCGACTGGTTACCCTTAACAAAAAAGGAAGTAGAAAAACGAGGCTGGGACGAGCTAGATGTTATTTTAATATCCGGCGACGCCTATGTCGACCATCCCTCTTTTGGTACCGCAGTGATTGGTCGTATCATGGAAAGTGAAGGCCTTAAGGTGGGTATCGTAGCCCAACCCAACTGGCAAGATGATTTACGCGATTTCAAGAAATTAGGTAAACCCAAATACTTTTTTGGCGTGACCGCCGGCTGTATGGATTCCATGGTGAATCACTACACGGCTAACCGTCGTTTGCGTTCCAACGATTCCTATACCCCGGGTGGTGAAGCCGGTTTTAGACCCGATTATGCTACCACGGTTTATTCCAAAATTTTAAAAGAGATTTATCCCGATGTTCCCGTGCTCATCGGTGGGATTGAAGCTTCCTTGCGTCGTGTGACGCATTACGACTATTGGGCAGATAAATTATTTCCTTCCATTTTGGTGGATTCCCAGGCCGACATGCTGGTTTATGGCATGGGGGAGCAGCCTTTGCGGGAGATTATTCGGGGCGTGAAAAGCGGGATTCCATTGAAGGATTTGACAAATATTAACCAAGTGGCCTTTTTGCAGCCTAAAGAACAAGCTTTACCCGTGGTGGAGTCTTGGGAAACGGTGGAACTGAGTAGCCATGAGGATTGTTTGGCCGACAAAATCAAGTATGCCGCCAATTTCAAGATTGTGGAGGTGGAGTCCAATAAATGGCAGGCCAACCGCATTACCCAGCAAGTAGCCGATCAAATCTTGGTTATCAACCCGCCCTTCAAAACCATGGATGAGGTGGAGATGGATCGCTCTTTTGATTTACCTTATACCCGTTTACCACATCCCAAATACCGCAAAAGAGGACCTATTCCCGCTTTTGAGATGATTAAATTCTCGGTAAACATGCATCGAGGTTGTTTTGGAGGATGTAGTTTTTGTACCATTTCGGCACATCAGGGCAAATTCATTGCTTCGCGAAGTGAGAAGTCCATCATGAAAGAGGTGGATCAAATCACGAAATCCCCGGATTTCAAAGGATATATTTCCGATTTGGGCGGTCCTTCGGCCAACATGTACCGCATGAAAGGTAAGGACGAGTCCATTTGTGCGCGTTGCTCCAGTCCTAGCTGCATTCACCCCGTGATTTGTTCCAATTTGGATACATCCCACAAACCTTTAACAGAGATTTACAAGAAAGTAGACGCCCATCCGGGTATCAAAAAAGCCTTTGTAGGTTCAGGAGTTAGGTACGATTTGTTGGTGGATGATTTCAACAAGAACAATTCCGACATGAACCACGATGAATACATGGAGCAATTGATTACGCGCCATGTTTCCGGCAGATTGAAGGTGGCACCTGAGCATACTTCTGATGCGACATTGCGTGTGATGCGTAAGCCATCGTTCAAGTATTTCAGAAAGTTCAAAGAGAAGTACGATGCCATTTCGGCAAAGCATGGTTTGAAGCAGCCCTTGATTCCTTATTTTATTTCTTCCCACCCAGGATGTGAGGAAGTGGATATGGCCAATTTAGCGGCGGAGACCAAGGATTTAGGCTTCCAGTTGGAGCAGGTACAGGATTTCACCCCGACACCCATGACGGTAGCCGAAGTGATTTATTACACAGGTGTGCATCCTTATACCTTGCAGCCGATTTACACGGCCAAAACCAAGGAAGAGAAGCAAAACCAGAACAAGTATTTCTTTTGGTACAAAGCCGAATTCAAGGATTGGATTAGGAACCGATTGACCAAATTACAGCGGCCCGACCTAGCCCAGCGCTTGTTGGGTTTTAGAAATAGAAACCAAAAATACTAATCAATTATATCAATGGAAGTTAAAGACAGCAACGGTAATTTATTGAACGATGGAGATTCAGTGACCGTCATTAAAGACTTAAAAGTACGTGGATCCTCAGGCGTAATCAAAAGAGGCACCATGGTGCGCAATATCCGCTTAACCGATTTCGAAGGCGAAGTAGAAGGCAAGGTTGAAAAAACGATGATGGTGCTTAAGACGGAGTTTTTGAAGAAGGCGTAGTTTTTCAAAATGAATAATGGGAGGGATGTAAACTTTGATTTTTAGTAATATCCTTTCCCATTGATACAGTGTCTTATCCCACCTCTAGGGTTTTCCATGTCTCCTTTGTATCTAGGAATGACATGACAATGAAAATGGAAAACAGTCTGTCCAGCAGATTCTCCACAATTCATTCCGATATTGTAGCCATCCGGCTGATGCTTTATCTCAATTAATTCCTTTGCCTTTTTAATGGTTGACGATAATTCAGTTTTTTCACTTTCAGTAAGTTCAAAATAATCTTTTCTGATTTGATTACTAATAATCAATAGATGACCTGGAGAAACGGGGAACGCATCCTCAATGACAAAAAAAGAGTTGTTTTTGTAAATAATCCGGTCTGGCTGAATATTGCTGAAATCTTTCATCAAAATGTTCCTTTTAATTCTATTTCAGGTTTCCAAATTTGAATAGAATTGGTCAGGGCTAGGTTATATTGAAATTCTAAAAATCTTCTCCTGCTTTCCTTGGTTGAACCTGTCTGGTTTATAATAGTTTCTGCCAAAGGGTGTTTACTTTCGATGTAAAACTCGTTTCTGTTGAACAACCGCTGAAGAAATCTTTTTTCAGGAATTTTAGCCTTTTTGTGCAAATTGATTTTACTATCTGCCAAGACTAAATTCCAAACTCCATTAATATTGGCACCTGTTTTTGCATGGGCTAATTTATTTACGTGAGGTAAAAAATGGTCCACTTCACAGATGTCTGGGGCAAATTTATGGATGGAAATATCTTGGTAGGAATAAAAGCACTTTCCTTTTTGATACCCATTCAAAGAATCTCGAACGGAGGAAATATCAATTCGCCTCATGGAGTTATTTTCAATGAAAAATAACGACTTATCCTCATCATAACTAACCTCCAATAAATTGGGATTGATTTGCAAATTCCAAGCCGTTTCCACCAAATTCCAACGAGCCTCTACTTCTTGTTCGAAGTTTTGGAATTGAAATAATTCTTTAATTTTTAACAGGTTGTCGGTTAACACGATTTCTTTCTTGCCATTGGCAAAGTTTTTCTCATAAAATAAATTAGGAATAACTCCTCCATTAACATTTTGGAATGCGTCAACTACGTTTACAAAGCCATATTTCTCCGTGGTATGATAAAGTTCATCTTGGGAAATTTTCTCTTGAATAAAACCTCTGCAAGCTTCCAAAAACTTACTTGAACTGGCACTCCCTTGTTTATCATTTTTCCTTAGATGCTCAATAATAGAGTTGGCAAATGGTAAGGATAATTCCTCCAAGCTTAGACTGGTTTTTTCTTTTTCGATTAATCCAATCAATGATTTTGCAAATGCGAATTTGTAAGTAGATGAGTTTTTTCCAAATAGAATAATGGCTCTCCATTGGGATTCTAAGGAGGGGTCATTAATTTGGAATTGGGTGGTCATTTAAAAATATTTGGGCTTTCGTAATGTGTAAAATCTAATGAAAAATATATAGAGAAACTAAATTAAAACAAGACTTGATACGAGGGTAAAATGTCGATTAACCCCTTCACTCATTATTGGGCGAAACACATGCTGAAGATCGTAATTTTAGTTAATATGTGCCAACAGCATTTATTGCATTTTCAATTAATTTCTCAATATTTTTTTTTATATCATCGTAGACGTAAGTGCTACTTATATAATTGCTATCAAAACAAGTTACATAGTTTGAGAGTCTCTTGTTTTCTTTCCCAATTAATATATTGAAAAATGGATTATTACCTTTTTGTGTTTGATTTCCATTGCTATCTTTTAAACCATGAATATATATTCCAACAATTCCTTTTCTCAGTTCATATGCTTTTTGAATTTCATAATTAATCCATTTACGACCAGAAGTTGTGGAACCAACTAATACAACTAAGCAAGATCGTTTTGCCATTTGTTCATCAATCCATTCTTTAATTTTTGAATCAGTTTTTGACTTTACTTCTTCCCAGTCATTGTCACTAAAAGTAGATGAATTATCAACTTCACCCATGTTTCGAACTTGACCTGCGCGCCAATTGTCTTTGTTATATTCAAAACTGAAAAATACTTGTCTTTTTGCCATGGAATTATTTTTTTAGTTTTTTTAAAAGATTCTCGATTTCATTTAAAGCCATTTGTAAAGTGGTTTTTGAATCTGCCAATTTTTCTAAAATTGGCATAAATAGCTCTGGATTTTCATAATATTGGCTAGGATTACTTTTTATAATTAGATAAATTTTCAATGTTGCATATTGTGTTATTCCAATAGGAATACATATGTTGCCATTTTCTCTTGATATTTCAAATTCTCTAATTACTCCATTTGCATCAACAATATCAGATTCAGTTCCACTTTTATTGCCGAATACAAAAAATGAAATTCCACAGTGTGATATCATTTTTTGACGATACTCTTCCCATAATTCCGGTAATTTCTTATCTCCTGTTTCAAACTGAGGAAATGGTTTAAGAATAAGTTGATTTTCAGAGTATTTAATTGGATTGTTGTAAATTGATTCTAGTGCTCCATTTATAACAGAGCTGCCAATTCCCCAACCAAAACCATTAACAATTCGAAAATCATTTTCAATAATAATTTTTGCTAAATTATGGACAAATCCAATTGCATCGTTTTTTTCAAAAGGTTCGTATGATTCAGCACTACCTGAAATGAAGATTGTTTTTTTTTTGTACCGGTTTTCAATTTCTTTTAGGATTGAAGTTATTTCTGAATAATCATTTATTGATAACGATTTTATTCCATATCTTTTCAAATCATTTATTGTCAATTCTTGTTTTCGATTATTATAGTCCAAAGTTGCTTGGTCGGGATTTTGAGAATCTCCAAGTTGATGTCGTTTTACAAAGCAATAATGTTGTCGAAGTCGTTTACTAAATCTAAAGTTTAATCTACTCAAAACATAATCAAGATTTGGGTCTGAAAAACTGAATCCAATAAATAAAAATGTCTTTGATGTAAGTTCGCCAGCTAAGGCAGTTATAAATGGTTCGTGAGTAGAATGATATTGTTCATATTGCTCTTTTGTAATTATTGCTTCATTAGGATTATTTACATCCCCATGCATTTTGAAAATTACAATATCTCTCTTTGGCCTTGTTGTTAAAAGTTGATTTATTGTGTATTTAGCATCATAAACTTTATTCTCTTTTTGAAATGCTGTTTCTAAAAATTGGTCGTAATTTGTTGTCCAAATAGTTGAAAGTGGTAGTCTTGCAATTATTTTATGATTTTCAGTTTCTTGAGTGTCCTCCGTGAACTCCTCTAAAATCTTTTGGTTAATTTTTGATCGAGTTAGATTCTCATTAACATGAAATTGAGCCAAAGAAACTAGGTCTTTTTCTTTATTTATATCTAATCTAAGATCAGTAGCAATATCAGCCATTAAGTCTGTCCAATTAACATAGCCTGCAGGTACACTAAGGCCTGCCCCTGCAAAAATTGAAGCTGTACCTTCATTTAAATCTTTGACGAAGTCATTAATAAATATATTTATTTCATCATTGAAACTCATGCGCTAGCTTATTTATGTTATTTATTCATGCATTCTAATTTCCAGATTCACTTATGTCCTACTAACTAATGTTTTTGGATTTTGGAAAAAGAGTATTATGAAGAACTTCTTATTAGCCAATTGTGAACTTTTATTTAAATACAGAGCTTGATTTAGATAAAGAATCGCCAATTTTTTGCATATGGAGATAGGTTCTAATAATTTTTATATCGCAACACTTTTTCCAAAGTTTTTCGAGGATTTGTATTTACAATTAAATTTTATGAAATCGCATAGTTCGTAAAAATTCAAGTTATATTTCAATAGGTCGGCTGGATGTATAACTATTGTTAACTTTTCAGTTAATTTTTTTTCGGTTGCAAAAGCAACAAATGAAAATACAATCTCTTGTAATACTCTTTCTCGCTTTTCAACTAACCCCGTCCTACCACTTCCTAATATAGGTATTGCTAAATTTTCCAAATGACCTTTGGTTGAAATGAACTGCCATAATTCAACTAATGATGTTTGTAAATTCTCGAAATTGGAAGATGGTTTTCCAAATTCGTTGACATCAGCCATTGCAATCCAATAGGTTCTAAATTCAGTATCATCTCCCCATATTTTCCAAAAAGGCTTAGTTTGTTTATGAGTAAGTTTCGCGACTGTGCCTATATTATATTGCTTGTTCTTACTTTTAGTTCTTGATAATATTTTCAAAGGATTCTCGCTTGACAATGCAATTTCCAGGTCATTATCCAAATGAGCAATATTGTCATAATATTCTTTATAAAACTGTCCTTGCACACTTTTGGGAGAAATGAAGTTGCCTTTATGAGTTGTGTCAAACGTTGAATTTGTAGCAATTACTTTGTCCCCTGAATGTTTCAAATAGTTACCAACTATCAATTGAAGTTTGATGTCGGTATCTGCAATTTCTACTTCGTAAAAAAGCATTGGGAATTTTATTATGATTGACAATATAAGTGCTGAAGTAAGTAAAATAGAGAAAGAAAAGGGTGTAGTGTCGGGAATAGCTATTTTCATTTTGAAATGATTCGCTGCTTCAACAAATGTCCAACATAAACCAAACATTGCAAAAAATGTAGTTATAATGCTTTTGTAATTTTTTTTCCAATATGGTAAAGTAAAGTAAAATGGAAAACAATATATAATTTGCCTAATCCTGTTCATATTCCAAGTTTAGTATAAGTTTCTTGTTTATAATGATAAGATGATTTATCTTTTTCTTTTACTTTGGATTCATGCAGACTTGGCCAGTTTTTAAGGGCATATTCTAAAATTTTGGAATTGAAACTAATGTGCAGAGCCAACTCATTTTTTATTATTGGAGGGCATTTAACATCATCTCTCGTTCTAGTTCCATTTAGATTAACAACTATTATAGGTAATTCTCTCTTGATTGCTTGTTCAATTTCCCAACGTACATATTTATATAAATACATTGTTGAATCACCCACTAGTAAGATGAAAACCTTCGAGTTTCTAAATCTTTTCTGTAAGCCTGATTTTATGGATTCTTCACTTTTGTCATATATTTCATTTATATCATGTGCATCAATGAAGTAAAATGAACTATGGTCACTTTGTTTCCATGCTTTCATTAGATTATAGTATCTTAAATCACTATCTGCATCCATGGATACATACACATTGTTTTTATATGCCATTATCTATTAGTGTTATCTTTCAAATTTGATCATAACTATGGTATAAAAGAAAATTGGAAGAATTCTTAAATTCATCACAAATTTTAGATTTGAAACTTTTGAGTCTTTAAAAGCAGAAAATTAATAATATCACTTAATATATATATTGTTGAATATTAAGCACACAATAACATGATTCAGTAATTAATTAAAAATCATTCTCAATATAGAAATAATCCCTACTCTTTTTGTATCCTATTTATTTTCTGGTCAATCATTCTTGTAAGCAAAAATTTAAATTCTTCACCAAAAACTATTATTACAATTTCAGAACATATTGTTAAATACATCAATTGAGTAATTAAATCAAAGTATTTCGGGAATACTCTAATGGAGGCCTAAAACGTTCTTAGTATATACGTAAATGCATTTCACTTTACACGAAGTTTTCAAGAAATCTTTGGACATGAGAATTTTACTCCATTTAAAGGTGGAGAATAAGTAATGAATAGGGTAGGGCTAATGGGTATTAACTTAGCTTGAGATAGATTATTCTTCTTCCTCCTCTTCCTCCTCGTCTTGTATAAGTTCTTGGTTTAGTTTCTTGGTAGATTTTACCCCTAATTTCTTTAGGTTTTGGGCTCTAGTTACCAAGTTGCCTTTTCCTGTACTTAGTTTATTGACGGCATTGGCGTGGGCATCTTCCGCCTTTTTGATGTGCTTGCCTACATCTTCCATGTCTTGGGTAAAGCTGACAAACTTATCGTATAGATCTCCCGCTTGTCGGGCTATTTCAATCGCATTTCTGGTTTGGTATTCTGTTTTCCAAACAGAAGCAATGGTCCGTAACGTGGCCAAAAGGGTAGAAGGGGAGACCAATACAATTTTTCTTTCCCAGGCAAAATTAAATAATGTCGTGTCTTGAGAAATGGTGGCCACAAAACCAGATTCAATTGGGATAAATAAGAGCACAAAATCCGGGCTGTTCAAGTTCAGACCCGTATGGTAATCCTTGGCAGATAATTCCTTGATGTGGTTTTTCAGGGATTCAATGTGGGCCTTTAGGGCAATATCCTTCTCTACACTGCCTTCCTCGGCGCTGGTGTAGCGTTCATAGGCCACCAGGGATACTTTGCTATCAATGATCAGGTTTTTATTGTCGGGCAGGAAAATCACCGCGTCGGGTTTGATGCTTTCATTGACTTGGTTGCGGGTGACAAATTGCGTTTCATATTCAGAGCCTTTTTTCAAGCCAGAGCTTTCCAAAACCCGTTCCAATATCATTTCACCCCAGTTGCCCTGGGTCTTGTTAGATCCTTTCAGCGCATTGGTCAAATCCTCCGTTTTTTGGGTCACGGTTTGGTTGAGGCTGGTCAGGTTTTTGATTTGCTCCATCAAGGCGCTATTTTGCTCAATACTGCTCTTTTGGCCAAGGTTGACCTTCTCTTCAAACTCCTTCAATTTCTCTTTGAGCGGATTCAAGACATCATTCAATTTCACTTGTTGCTGCTCGCTTAAGACTTTTCCTTGTCTCAGCACAGATTCATTGCTGATATCTACCAGCATTTTCCGCATCTTTTCCTCGTCTGCTTTCTGGCTATCAAGCGTCTCTTTCATGCTTTTGGTTTGTCCTTCCAATAAAGAGACTTGTCCAAAAAGGCTTCGGTTTTCTTGTTCTAGTTCTTGGATTTTCTTTTTGGCTTCGGTTTCATTGCTTTGCCATTTGATTTGATCTTGAGCGAATTGGGCCAATTGGCTGGCCAAAAGCGTAATTTTACCTTGCAGTAGGAGGTAGGTGATACCTGCTCCTGCCAATATGCCGAGAAAGATGTAGAGGATAGTCATGGGGCAAAGATAGTTGTTAGTTATAAGTGTTTAGTTATTAGGTGGACAATTCAGATCTATTTTATATGGATACTGATTTTGAAGGTTTAAATTAAACGCTTCTTTATATCTAATGTCAAGGTATTTCTTTTTTTGGAGAAAAAAAGAAACAAAAAAACTTAGTTTAAAATACGGTTAATCCTAAGACGAATTCCGCTTTGCGGAACCGATGCTCACTCCGCATACGGCTTTAATTTTTGACGCTTGGCTAAGCCTTCGCAAGGGTCAAAAATGCGCCTGCCGCTTCGCTCATGCTTCGTTCCCATCTTTCGTTGGGATTAACCGTTCAACTTAAAATAAAGGGATTAGTGTTTAGTAGTTAGTGCTAAGAATCTGATAATTAATATGTTCTATTTATCCAAGTAATTTCAAATAAATGGCAGCTCTCGTCGTTCAGCTCCAGCGAAAGGGAATGAACGCAGCGGTAGACGAGGTTTTGACAATGCGCAAGGGCCATGCCGCGTCGGCGTCAAAAGTATAGGCGATAGCGAAGTGAATCCCGGTTCTGCGGAGCAGAATTCGCCTTTGCTGGACGACAATAACCGTTTTTTTGTTTCTTTTTTTTCGAAAAAAAAGAAATACCAAAAGAATCATAAACTAAGTAAAGGTCATTCAGAAAGTATTTTTAATGATTTAGACTGAATGTTCAAAATAACCCTTCGTAGAACAACATATGATATTGGCTTCGAGAGCCTCAGTCAACTGTTAATTTCTGTGATAAGACACAAAACTTCAATTTACACCAGTTGTATGAGTTGGATGAGGTTCTCGAAGCCAAGCATTGCAATTTAAATTGAATGAGCTGTTCGTTCTGACCCCTGCGGAACCTATCGAACAGCACAACATCTAAACACTAATCCCTAAGCACTAATCACTATTTTTCTCCATTCCTATCTGGCATAAAAAAAGCCCACTAGAACCTAGCGGGCTTGATAATAATAACTTGGAGCTTACTTACTTTCCCGGGTTTGATCCCAGTATCATCAGCGGTGCGGGGCTTAACTTCTCTGTTCGAGATGGGAAGAGGTGAACACCCGTCCTATCGGCTCCATAAATCTTGCAAGGCTTAGCCTTTTTCCATATTGTGAGATAAAATAAACAGTCGTTGCATTTTTTTATAAAAGTAAGCTTTCGGGTAATTAGTACTACTCGACTTTGACATTACTGCCTTTACATCTGTAGCCTATCGACCGTGTCGTCTACACGGACCCTTCATGGAATACTCATCTTCAGGTCAGTTTCGCACTTAGATGCTTTCAGCGCTTATCTGGTCCCGACGTGGCTACTCAGCTATGCCCTTGGCAGAACAACTGATATACCAGCGGTCAGTCCAACTCGGTCCTCTCGTACTAAAGTCAGAACCTGTCAATATTCCTACGCCCACAACAGATAGGGACCGAACTGTCTCACGACGTTCTGAACCCAGCTCGCGTGCCACTTTAATCGGCGAACAGCCGAACCCTTGGGACCTTCTCCAGCCCCAGGATGTGACGAGCCGACATCGAGGTGCCAAACCTCCCCGTCGATGTGAGCTCTTGGGGGAGATCAGCCTGTTATCCCCAGAGTACCTTTTATCCTTTGAGCGATGGCTGTTCCATACTAAACCACCGGATCACTATATCCTACTTTCGTACCTGATCGACTTGTCGGTCTCACAGTCAAGCTCCCTTTTGCTATTGCACTCTACGCACGGTTACCAAGCGTGCTGAGGGAACCTTTGAAAGCCTCCGTTACTCTTTTGGAGGCGACCACCCCAGTCAAACTACCCACCAAGCAATGTCTCCCATTCAGGGATTAGAATTCCAGTACAAGAAGGGTGGTATTTCAACGTTGGCTCCCCGATGCCTAGCGACACCGGCTCACAGCCTCCCACCTATCCTACACATCCAGTACCAAAACTCAATGCTAAGCTATAGTAAAGGTTCATGGGGTCTTTCCGTCCCGTTGCGGGTAAACGGCATCTTCACCGTTACTACAATTTCACCGAGCTCACGGCTGAGACAGTGCCCAGATCGTTACACCATTCGTGCAGGTCGGAACTTACCCGACAAGGAATTTCGCTACCTTAGGACCGTTATAGTTACGGCCGCCGTTTACTGGGGCTTCAGTTCAATGCTTCGCCTTGCAGCTAACATCCCCCCTTAACCTTCCAGCACCGGGCAGGTGTCAGGCCTTATACGTCATCTTTCGATTTTGCAAAGCCATGTGTTTTTGTTAAACAGTCGCCTGGGCCATTTCTCTGCGGCCTCGATTACTCGAGGCTCCCTTTATCCCGAAGTTACAGGGTTAATTTGCCGAGTTCCTTAGCCGTGATTCACTCGAGCGCCTTAGAATATTCTTCTCGACCACCTGTGTCGGTTTACGGTACGGGTTACTTATTAGTTATACACGCCTAGACTTTTCTTGGAAGATCACTCGCTACACTCGTTTTGGCATTGCTGCCGCCTCTCAAAGACACTATTCCGTCAGTATCTGGTAACCCATTCTCTCCGTCATCTATTTGCCCAATAAGTAAGTACAGGAATATTAACCTGTTGTGCATTAGGTTGTCGCTCTCGCTAGACCCTTAGCCCCCGACTAACCCTCAGTTGATTAGCATAGCTGAGGAAACCTTAGTCTTTCGGCGTGAGGGTTTCTCGCCCTCATTATCGTTACTCATGCCTACATTTGCTTTTCTGATCGCTCCAGCCAAGCTTGTCGCTCAACCTTCGCCGCAATCAGAATGCTCCCCTACCAGTATATAAATATAATCCAAAGCTTCGGTACTTTACTTGATGCCCGTTTATTATCGATGCCCGCCTCGCTCGACCAGTGAGCTGTTACGCACTCTTTAAATGAATAGCTGCTTCCAAGCTAACATCCTGGCTGTCACTGCAATCAGACTTCCTTAGTTCAACTTAGTAAAGATTTTGGGACCTTAGCTGTTGGTCTGGGTTCTTTCCCTCTCGGATTGGGACCTTAGCACCCCAACCCTCACTCCCGGGTATATTTTAAGCCATTCAGAGTTCGTCAGGATTTGGTAGGATTTGACTCCCCCTAGTCCTATCGGTAGCTTTACCTGCTTAAAACTTGACCCCGAGGCTGTTCCTAAAAACATTTCGGGGAGTACGAGCTATTTCTCAGTTTGATTGGCCTTTCACCCCTACCCACAAGTCATCCAAATACTTTTCAACGTAAACTGGTTCGGTCCTCCACTCCGTTTTACCGGAGCTTCAACCTGCTCATGGGTAGATCACAAAGTTTCGCGTCTACTCCCACTGACTAAGCGCCCTATTCAGACTCGCTTTCGCTCCGGCTGCTCACATCTATGTGATTAACCTCGCCAGTGAAAGTAACTCGTAGGCTCATTATGCAAAAGGCACGCCGTCACCCCACGAAAGGGCTCCGACCGCTTGTAAGCGTATGGTTTCAGGGTCTTTTCACCCCCTTACTCAGGGTACTTTTCACCTTTCCTTCACAGTACTCGTTCACTATCGGTCTCTTGGTAGTATTTAGCCTTACCGGATGGTGCCGGCAGATTCAAAGGGGATTTCTCCAGTCCCCCCCTACTCAGGATACTCCTACAATAACATAAACTTACCAATACAGGGCTCTCACCTTCTACGGCCCGCCTTCCCAGACAGTTCTCGTTCATTTATATCATCGATATCGAAGTCCTACAACCCCAGTCTTGCCGCAACAACACTGGTTTGGGCTAATCCGCGTTCGCTCGCCACTACTTACGGAATCACTTTTGTTTTCTCTTCCTCTGCTTACTTAGATGTTTCAGTTCAGCAGGTTTGCCTTCTATTTAAATAGAATACTAGATCTTCAATCTAGTGGGTTGCCCCATTCGGAAATCTTCGGATTAATGGTCTTGTGCACCTCCCCGAAGCTTATCGCAGCTTAACACGTCCTTCGTCGCCTCCAAGAGCCTAGGCATCCCCCATACGCCCTTATTTCACTTACTCTCTAATATCTTCATGCCCGAAGGCAATCGCTATCTATTTTTGCTCTTACTCTTTACTTTATTCTCACAATATGTCAAAGAACCTTGTGTAAACTTCCATGAATAAATTCATTTGGTCTACATCGTTTCCCTTATGTTCTACTTCCGTTGAAGTAGGAGGGAGGATAATTAATTGGTGGAGAATAACGGATTCGAACCGTTGACCCCCTGCGTGCAAGGCAGGTGCTCTAGCCAGCTGAGCTAATCCCCCAATTTTAATTGGGTTTTAATGTTAATCTCTTCATTCATTAGACTCGTTAG
>NZ_JBPXKC010000007.1:0-128377 GCF_054558355.1 Aquirufa sp. OSTEICH-129A
ATTGCTCAAGATCTAGACATCTCTCTTCATACCACTAAAAAACATCGAGAAAACATTGCCCGTAAGATTGGTAGTCATGGCAAAATAGAATTCCGAAAAATCATTCGAAATATCAAAATGTAGCTTGGCAGAGGTTCTACCCCAGGCCTGAAAGGTGAATTATCAACTTCTTGATTAAAGTAGGACTTCTTTCCCTACTATTCTCTTTTATTTTTCCAGCAGCTTTACACCATGTTTGCAAACATTGGTATTGCCCGAAAAACCAGAAAAGAGTAGGGATTGAAAAATTTATATCCATTCAAATGAACTTGACAAAAAATTACACAAAACTTTCAAAAGTATTGGCTGCTACAATTCTTATTGGGCTTACAGGCATATCAGCCAAATCCAATGGTACTAGTTTACATTTTACCAAATGTTGTACTGCCACCATAAAGCTTGAAAATAGGGAGAGTACAATATCTGTTACAAAATGTAGAACTACACTTATTGATGCTTGTGATGCTGCTTACAGAGAAGCACGAAAAGCCGCAATAGCTCTGGGGGAATAATTTACGAAAACGATGATTATCAGGGTAATCCTTTCTGATCATTATCCTGATAATGTTAATGAACAAATAATATTTTAATTCTAAATGAAAATGAGAACATTAGTCATAACTCTATTTTTCACCATTCTAATTGGAATAAAATGTCTAGCACAAAATTCAGAAATAAATATAGTTTATCAACTATTCAAAAACGGTGATATTATCCATTTCGATGTAAAAATATTGGATGATTTTTCAACTTATAAAGTTCAAGAAACAAAAGAAAATACCCCAAATGATTTTGTAATGAAAGTCACGACTCCAGGAAGTTACATTTTTGAAAAAATTAAAAAAGAAAATAAACTCTATTATTCTGAGCCAATCATGACAAAACGCTTTTATGTAGTTGATTCATTACATCCGATGAAATGGAGAATAAATAAGGAAATAAAATCAATTCTTGGCTATCCTTGTCAAAAGGCTCAAACACATTTCAGAGGTAGAGACTACATTGCCTATTTTACAAAAAAAATACCCGTAAATAATGGTCCATATAAGTTTGGGGGATTACCTGGATTAATTCTTGAAGTATATTCAACAGATGGAGAAATTAAATTTTTGACGAAAAGCATCAATTTTTCGAAAAACACAATTACCCATGTTCCCTCATATACAAAGTATTATGGTAAATACATTTCTCACCAAGATTTTGTTTCAACATATATAACTACTTGGAAAAACATTATTGCCAAGCTCAAATCAAGGGCTGAAGAGCATGTTCCTGGAGATGAAGACTACATCAAAAGCCATGAAATTGAAATCAAATATCCCGCATTACAGTTGGGAAGGGGAATGAATTTAAACGAATAGGTCATTATAATCGGATAATCAAAAGCCTAAAATGACCCAAATGAAATATTACTCAAATTCCCTTTTTAATATATCCGTGTTAGTTCTTTTGGGTTTAACTTTTACTAGTCCTGCTCAAAATCCAAAAATTTCTGCCAAAATTTTGGATGCAAGGAATGGCAAAAAGATACCTCAGGGCATAGCTATCATTGAAGATTCGCTTGAAAACCATATCAATTTCGCCCAAATTGAGTCCGGATTTCTATCTATTGAAATCCCCAGAAATACGACTATTTGGTTAACAGTTAATTCTTTAGGCTATCAGGGCTACCGCCATCAATTTCATGCTCAAGAGGCTATCAATAACACCCTACAAATATTCCTTCAATCTGATACTACTTATTTACTAGAGGAAGTTTACGTAAAAGCAAAACCTATTTATCAAAATCAAGACACATTAACATACAAGGTTCAAGCACTCAAACTTCCCGGTGATCAAAAAATTGAAGATTTACTTAAGAGGTTGCCTGGAATTACGGTGGATGAATATTCAGGCAAAATAAAATACAAAAACAAAAGAATACAGACGGTGCTATTAGATGGGGAAAACTTGTTAGATCAAAATTATAGCCTAGCCACTAAAAACATTGCCATTGATGATATTGATGAAGTTCAAGCCATTGAACATTTTACCGAGAATTCAATCATTAATAGCTTGGGGAGCTCTGAGGAGGTCGCCATAAATTTAAAATTTAAGAAAAAATTTACCTTTTCAAATTCCAGTAGTATGGATGCAGGAATCATGGAAAGCTCAGTCAATGCACTTCAAATTAAGAATAACACATTGATTAGTACCCCCAAAATCAAAAGTATCTTCAATGGCTCATTTAACAATATCGGAAATAATAACACTAGCATAGAATTTTCTAATATTAATTCTAATAACCCCGCCTACTCTTTTCTACCTGAAAAATTAATTCCCTTTAGTTCATCCTTTTTAAATTCGGATTTACAAAAAACGAATCGAAATAATCAACTTCAATTAGACTTCAATTCAATCTTTAAACTTCATAATAAGTTTAAAATTAAGGTAAGCAGCGCTAGGTTAAAAGATAAATATTCCATTATCCAAGAAAACGTTAGTTCGATTAACTTACCAAATCAATCCTTTAGCATATCTGATAATCGCCATGAAAAAACCTTATCGGATTATTGGTTAAATTCTATTTATTCCAAATATCAAGCTTCTACAAGTTTAATTATTGAGTGGAAATACCAATATACCGATGCATCACTTCTGAATTCAACGGAACAAGTAATTAATTCAGCTATAGACTTTAACTCAAATCAAAATTTTCAACAGAGGGACCAATTAGCTGATGTTATTATCACTTCCAAAATAGGCCAAAATTCTGCTCTCATATATACCTTTCAAAGCCTCATTAATACCAATGATTATGATTTGAATTACTTATATAAGTTATCAAACCCAGTAGATAAATTTCAACTTATCAATCATCGGAACCATTTGACAAAAAACACAATTCAGTTGATACACGTTTTTATTCCTAAAATTTTAATTGCTGAAACTAAATTAGATGTTAATCAACTTAAGCAGATTATACTCAATTTCAGACAATCCAATTATTTCGAAAAATCCATTAATCTGTCTCAAACCTTAAAAGGTAAGCTTTCCAATCTGGAATATAATTTCTCCGTCAATCATGAAGAAAATAGAATAGAAAATAATGAGCACGTAAATAATTCCTCAAGGTTTAACTACTCATTTAAAACAAGTTTTCCGTTTTTAGGTCAATTTATAGAATATAGAAACTCAAAATCAAATAAATCAAGCTACCGTAATTACATTTTAACCGATAGTGTTTTTTTAAATAGTCGATTTATTCGGCTTGATTCAAATCTAACCAATATCCCAATTTTACATACTCAGTCCATTAGCTTAGGGAATAACATTCAACATAATCTATACTATAATTTCAGTTATAGTCATTCCAAGCTGAACGGAGATTATTACCAGTCACAAGAAATTTCTGATTTGAATATTATACAAAAAAACATTTGGCTAAATCTTGCAAATGAAATGACCAATACTAAGCTTGAAGTAAACTTTTTTGTCCAACCTCTTACCATTAATTTGAAAAGTATAGTTGAGGTCTCCGCCTATCGATTTCCTAATATCATTAACAATTCCCAACCAAGAATCAATGAATCTTCAACTTTTCATCTTGGAATGGGGTTCTCCACTGGTTTTTTAAAAGGTTTTTCCATCCAAAATATTTTTCATTCCTATTATAATGTAATTGAGAACAATAGCTCTTTGTTTGAAAATTTTACTTACCGAAACCAATTCCAATTATTCTTTCGATTAAAAAAACTAGCCTATCGATTTGATTGGCAATCTTTGCAATACAGCACTAATGCAGATCCATTGCATTTTTTGGATTTTTCAATTCTCTACCGTCCAGAAAAATTACCTTGGTCAATCACGCTTAGAGGAAATAACTTATTGAACTATACTCAAAAAACATTCGTCACCTTGTCGGACTACGCCACTTCTTCATATAGTAATCCACTATTGGGCAGGTCGATTCTACTCTCGATAGCATACAGCCTATAAACTAGAAAAAAAATAAAGCAGGCTTAAGACATAAAGCTTATTTCAAAGTCAAATCAAGCCTAATTCAATAGATCATAATTATCAACTTCTTGGATAAAATAGGACTTCTTTCCCTATAAAATACTTTTTGAGGTCCATTAGCTTTACATCAAGTTTGCAAGTCTTGGTGTCACCCGAAAAACCAATAAAGAGTACGGAAGTAAATACTTAATTCCAACATTAAAATCAATTAAAGTACTTATTATGAACTGATTTACATTGGGATTATTTGTTTTAATCATAATTAATTATGTGAAGATCCCATTAAAGACTCTAAGTGAAAAATTTGGATGTCAATCTGTAAATCGTTGGTACAAAATTGACTATTAAAAGGAAGTTATTTATAATCTTTTTTATAAATAAAAAAGTAACTAAAACAGATATAATCATGAAAACAATTAAATATTTAAAAAATGCGGTCATTACATTATCTCTATTTGCAATACCTTCAGTAACTATTGCTCAAACAATGCTACCAGAAGTTATAGTTCGTTGTACACGTTACTCTGGAAGTTTTTCTTTTGGAAATCATTATGTAGAATGGATTATTGTAATTTGCGATAACCCCGAGGCCAATAATTTTTGGATTGATGTTTACCGTTAATATTAACTTACAAGGTATCAGGGCTTTTAATTCCAAATCTAAGCCCTGATACCCTAATTTTTCTCAATAATGCTCAATGTATCAAATCTAAAATTATCCAAATCAAAAAAAATAATCCTATCAAATGTTAACTTGTCAGTAGAGCTAGGAGAAATTATTTGTTTTTTAGGCAAAAATGGTGCTGGAAAAACGACATTATTAAAATCGATCGTAGGAGTCTACAAATTAGATGAAGGTCATTCATTTTTCGAAGATATAGATTTAGCTTCTAAAAATAGAAGTCAAATAATTCATGAAATTGGAATAATGATTTTTAATGATGCCTTTTATGATTTCTTAACAGGTAGAGACAATATAGAAATTGTACGCAATTTCTATAAAAACCCTTTTTTCTCAACAGATGAAATAATTGATTTGTTTGAATTAAAGAGTGTTGCTAACGAAGTAGTAAACAAATATTCTGCTGGATATAAACAGAGGCTCTTATTAGCGTTAAGTGTAATAAATTGCCCCAAACTTGTAGTATGGGACGAGCCATTCAATTCAATTGATAAGAATTATATAAAGTCTGTAATTAATATTATTAAGCATTTTCAAAAATCTTGGAATACAACTTTTCTAATAACAAGTCATTCTTTAGAAGGAGTAGAATCAATTTTTTCAAGAGTGGTACTTTTGAAAGAGACATGCATTAGTTTGGATATTCAAGTTGAGAATCTAAATAATTATTATCTATTTACCATTCAAGAGCATATTCCTATTGATAAAATAAGCTATGGTAATCTCTATTTTACAATTGATTTTGAGAATAAGATCAAAATAATATCGAATTTGGATATTAAAGAATTTTGCTTTAAAAATAATTTAAGTGAAAAAATAATAACTTTTAGCAGATTAACCACTAAAGATATTTATGAGTTTATTTAATTTTTTTATTGCAGAACTAAAAAAGGTAGTTTGGCAAAAGAAGATTTGTATTGTTTTTATAATTCAAGCAATACTTTTTTTTATTGTGATCTCTAACTTCTTTGGTTCATTACCAAATCTTTACGAACGCTGGTATGAAAAAAGTAAAGACATAATTCAATACGGAACATTTTTTACATATTTCAGCGCTAGTCTTTCCAACCGTGTATTTTTCATTATAACAATTTCAATTTGTAATCTAACTTTCCTTGTAAATGAAATGGAAAAGAAAAATTTACTCATAAGAAATTTGTTTTTCCTACCACCAAAATATTGCAGCTATTTTTTGTCAAAGTTCATAATCTGCAACTTTGCCATTTTTTTTCAGTTAATGTTTTATGCTACTATATTTTATTTTTTGTATAGTTCCGGTATCGAACCATATATAAAAGCAGAACTTGAAGAATTAACAATTTTAGATATTGCAATTAATTTCTTCTATTATTTTATAAAAACCATTTCGATTACAGCGGTTGTTTTGAATATTTCATTCTTCTTGAAAAGAAAACAATTTTACACCATCTTGATTTGTATAATTATAACATATAGTATGAGTTTTATAAAATTTAGCCCTTCTAATAGCCTGTTTGAGTATAAGTTATTTATAAATGATGAAATAATATTGGTTGATGGATTACTCATCGGATTTTGGTTATTACTTTCAATAGGAATATCATATAAAATTTTAAGTACACAGTTATGATATTTAAATTATTTCAAAATGAATATCGGAAAATTATTTCGCTATATCCCATTTGGATTATCACACTTACCTTCCTAATTATTTCATACTTATTATGTTACTATTTTATAGTTTCTAATCCTGTCCTTAAACAGTCTGTAATTAATAATTATTTTGATACTGCTTTTGTAGCTTTATTTATGAATTTTAACCTAACTTTTATTCTTTGGGGCTTTGTTTTTATGTATAGTACAATCAAGGAAATGTCATGTATAAATTTTTTCAAAACATATCCAATAAGTACAACCCATTTATTAGTTTCGAGATTTTTTACGCTTTATTCTCTATTTTTCATTAGTCTATTCATCATACTTAGCGTATCATATTTCCTTACCCATTATAGTTTTTCAAGTCGGATATTACTAACAAAAAATGAATATTTATATTTTAGGAACGGTTTTTGGGCTATGTCTTCTCATTTTTTTATTCTTTCATTTCCTTTTTTACTAACAGCATATATACTACCAATTATAATCAAAAGTACAGCCTTAAATGTAACTATAATCTTCTTATGTCATCTTTCAAGTAATTACATTTATTTTCCATCAAACCCTTTTAGAATTGCTGTTACAGTTTTTTCCCTTCACCACTCTATTCTTACGGGTAATCAATTATTTACTTTAATCGACATCCTTCCAAAATATATCATCTCCATTACCTATGTTGTTGTCATCTATTACTTTACAAAATCATTTTTAACAAAAAAACAATCTTAGAATTCAAATGACAACTGAACATTTTAAAATTGCAACGCTAATGATAATATACTATTTGATAGTATACTTTACATTATACTTTATTGATTTTGAATATTCAAATAATACAATATTGAAATTATGTCTAATCACCATTGAAATTTCAATTCCATTCTGTTTATATTTTTATTTCTTTCAAAAAAGAATATCTAATGTAAAATCTCTTTATTTTTCATGTTTATTGGCCCTTACACTTTGTGCAATATGTCATTTGTTCGTAAAAATATTCATTTATCAATATATAGATCCTGAACGTTCTAGCATTATCGCTAACAAAATTGCATCAGGAGTGGTAGCTAGAATAGAGTCAATCGAAAGAGAAAATAATATTAAAATTGATGTAAACAAAAGCACTGAATATAAAAAAGTTTACACTGACATAAAATCTAATTATGAAGTGAATGGTATCATAAAAAGTGCGTTTATGGATATTTTTATTTATTCAATCATTTCTGGACTTTTTGTTTATTTTACCCAAAGAAAAATGTTAAAACATTAACCTTTTGCAAAAAATTAGGGACTAATGCTATTGTACAAACCCCTAATACTTGGACACATTTGTAGAAACAGTTGTGTAATAATTGGTTGCCTTTTCGTTTAAATTTTGTCTAAGGTTTGTACACCTACCCCAAAAACGGATATCGAAAATCCGTCGGGGAAGAAAACACTTCTTTCACTGTTCTTGGAGAAACCCAACGCAATAAGTTCAGATAAGAACCCGCTTTATCATTTGTTCCAGAGGCTCTAGCCCCACCAAACGGCTGCTGACCTACTACCGCTCCCGTACATTTATCATTCAAATATAAATTTCCTGCTGCATGCTCCAAGGCTTTAGCTGCCTCCGACAAAGCATAGGCATCTTGCGAGAATATTGCCCCCGTTAATGCATAAGCCGAAGTTTGATCCACCAAATGTAAAGTCTCTTTCCAATCTTGATCTGGATAAACATAAATCGTCAATACTGGCCCGAAAATCTCCTCTTCCATGGTGCGATAATGTGGATTACTCGTCAATAGGACGGTCGGCTCCACAAAATACCCCCGACTAGCATCAAAGCCTCCTCCTGCAATCAATTCTACTTCCGATGATTTTTTAGCTTCAATGATATAGGATGTAATCTTATCAAATGCTTTTTGATCAATGACTGCATTCACAAAATTGCCAAAATCCTCTGTCCCTCCTACTTTAATCTGGGCTAGTTCAGATTGCAACTCGCTTTTCACGGCTGACCATAAGGATGCTGGCACATAAGCTCTAGAAGCAGCTGAGCATTTTTGACCTTGATATTCAAATGCTCCACGAATCAATCCTGTCACTAAGGCCTTTACATCTGCTGAAGGATGAGCCACTACAAAATCTTTGCCTCCCGTTTCTCCCACAATCCTCGGATATGATTTATATTTAGCGATATTATTTCCTATATTCTGCCAAATGGTCTGAAACACTTTCGTAGAACCTGTAAAGTGGATACCCGCAAATTCCCGGTGGGAAAATACAACCTCCCCTGCTTCGGGTCCATCGGAAAAAACTAAATTAATAACACCCGCCGGCAATCCTGCTTCTTCTAATATTTGCATCAATAAGGCTGCAGAATAAATTTGCTGAGGGGCTGGTTTCCAAACTACTGTATTCCCCATCATGGCTGGAGCTGCTGGTAAATTACCCGCAATAGCCGTAAAATTGAAGGGCGTCAAGGCATATACAAAACCCTCTAAAGGTCTATATTCTAATCGGTTCCAAACTCCTGGTGAAGAAATCGGTTGATCTGCATAAATTTGAGCTGCAAAATGGGCATTAAAGCGTAGAAAATCTACCCATTCACAAGCAGCATCTATTTCTGCCTGGTAAGCATTTTTTGATTGACCCAACATGGTTCTGGCATTCAATTCCATGCGGTATTTGTTGGCCGACAAATCAGCGGCCTTTAAAAAGATGGAAACGCGCTCTTGCCAAGTCAATGCTGCCCATGCTGTTTTAGCAGATAAAGCTGATTCAATGGCATCTGAAATTTCCTTTTTTCCTCCTTCGTAATAATATCCTAAAATATGCTGGTGATCATGTGGACAAGTCATGGCTACTTTCTTTGCTCCTAGAACCGACTTCCCATGAATACGCATCGGAACCTCAACTTGCGTATTACGCAGATTTTGAAGCGTATCTTGTAATCTTTGACGCTCAGCACTACCTACTGAGTAGGCGTATATGGGCTCATTTGTAGGCTGGGGGACTCTAAAAAAACCAGTTGACATATCTTTATTTAATGAAGTGTAAATTTCAAACAAAAGTACAGCATATTTTTCAAGGTTCAAATGAAAGATAAGGACTAAGCTTTTGCCATACGGCTTCATCTAGTAGTTGAACCTTTTTCAAATCTGCCCAATTTTGAAAAGGCCCATGTTGCTTGCGGTAGTTCAAAACCAAATTCGCTTGTCGGTATGGCAAATAAGGATGTCTAAATTCCTTCCATTCCGCCCTATTAATCAGCAAATATCGATAAACACCTTTCCCTAGTTGAAAGTGCTTTTGATGCTCATTGACCCAGCTACTATCCAAGCCATAAATTTCCTTCAATTGGGAAACTTGATAAAATCCCCCCAATTTTTCCCGGTAAGCAATGATTCTTTTGGCAAAGGCCGGACCTATCCCTGGCAAGGCAATCCATGCTAAAGAATCCGCTTCGTTGATATCGATTTGCCAATTTTGCTTTTTTCCTTTTTTGAATTCATGAGGGTAATCCGTATTTGAAAAGCTAGAAAATTTATTTACTGGAAAAGTGGAGAATTGCTTCTTTTTAGAATAGGATTCTTGATTTGCTTTTTCCATTTCAATCAAAGTTTTTGTCCAATAGGTCGGTTGAAAGGTTGCCATGACTTGTTGCCGACTAGCATATTCAATCCAGCGAGCGGTCAAATCCGCCAGGACTAAACAAATGAATAGGCAAAGCGTTCCTAGCATTTCGGACCTAGTCATTCCTAATATGAAGCGTAGGTAGTAATGAACTTTATTTTTCCACATGAAACTGATCATCATTTTGGCAAGAATAGTATTTTTTTGTGGAGGCTTCTAGCTAAGCTATTGTTTATTAGAAAATTATCAGTAATTTTGCAGGCTATTTTAGGATTAAAGCCCTCTGGGCAAATCCGAAGAGTGGTTCCGAAACAACTTTTCTTTTCGTAGGGAAATGGTCAAGGGACACCACTTCTTTTCATCTACGAGGCGTTCAGCTTGATTAATCTCTTCCAAATGGAGGAGAATTTGTGCCCCTAGGGCCATTATTCACATTAATTAAAACGTATAAAGCCTTGAGTAACATCACTGCCACCGGAAGACACAGCTTTGCGAAAACGCAGAGTGTGATCAATTATCCAGATTTTCTGGATATCCAAATCCAATCCTTCCAAGATTTCTTCCAGCTTGAAACTGCAGCTGAAAATCGCACGGACGAGGGTTTATTTAAAGTATTTGCTGAAAATTTTCCAATCGCGGATTCGCGTGAAAATTTCGTTCTTTCCTTTGTTGATTACTCAGTAGATCCACCGAAATATTCGGTAGATGAGTGTATTGACCGTGGATTAACGTATTCAGTGCCTTTAAAAGCCAAGTTGCGATTGATCTGTAATGACACAGACAACGAAGATTTCCAAACCATCGAACAAGAGGTTTTCTTGGGAAATATTCCTTACATGACAGAACGTGGGTCCTTTGTGATCAACGGAGCTGAGCGTGTTATTGTATCGCAATTACACCGTTCACCAGGGGTATTCTTCGCGCAATCGAAGCATACGAATGGAACGAAGTTGTATTCGGCTCGTATTATTCCATTCAAGGGTTCTTGGATTGAATTTGCTACGGACGTAAACAACGTCATGTATGCTTACATTGACCGTAAGAAAAAGTTTCCTGTAACAGTATTGCTTCGTGCCATTGGTTACGGAAATGACAAAGACATCTTAGATTTATTTGGTTTAGCTGAAGAAATCAAAGTTGATAAAAAAATCATCAAAGGTATCGTCGGTCGTCGTTTGGCTGCAAGGGTTCTAAAAACTTGGCAAGAAGACTTCGTAGATGAGGATACAGGTGAAGTAGTTTCAATTGACCGTAATGAAATCTTGATCGAGCGTGATACGGTTATTACGGAGAATGAAGTAGAAACGATTTTAGAATCAGGTTCTTCTACCGTTATTCTACATAAAGATGATGTGAACGTTTCAGACTACAACATCATTTATAACACATTACAAAAAGATACTTCCAACTCTGAAAAAGAGGCTGTAGAGGTTATTTATAAGCAATTACGTAACACGGATGCACCGGATGAGCAAACTGCTCGTGACATCATCCAAAACTTATTCTTCTCTGACAAGCGTTATGATTTAGGAGAGGTTGGTCGTTACCGTATCAATAAAAAGTTAGGCCATGACATCCCAATGGATGTGAAGGTATTAACGAAGGAAGATATTATTTCTATCGTGAAGTATTTGATCGGATTGATCAACTCTCGTGCGGTAGTCGATGATATTGACCACTTATCAAACCGTCGTGTTCGTACCGTAGGTGAGCAATTATATGCTCAGTTCGGAGTGGGTCTTGCTCGTATGGCTCGTACCATCAAGGAGCGTATGAACGTACGTGATAACGAAGATTTCAAGCCTGTTGATTTGATCAACGCTCGTACTTTGTCTTCGGTTATCAATTCATTCTTTGGAACCAATCAGCTTTCTCAGTTCATGGATCAAACAAATCCATTGGCCGAGATTACGCACAAAAGACGTATGTCTGCCCTAGGACCAGGCGGTCTTTCTCGTGAAAGAGCTGGTTTTGAGGTTCGTGACGTTCACTACACGCACTACGGTCGTTTGTGTACCATTGAAACTCCTGAGGGACCTAACATTGGTTTGATTTCCTCACTTTGCGTTCACGCTAAAGTGAATTCCATGGGCTTTATTGAAACTCCTTACCGTGTCATTGATGGCGGTAAAGTGGATGTAAGTAGCCATGTTCAGTATTTGACTGCTGAGGAGGAAGATGGCAAGAACATTGTTCAAGCTAATGCTCCTATTGATATTAAGTCAGGTAAATTCTTATCTGATCGTGTTAAGGCTCGTTTTGAGGGTGACTTCCCATTGGTTAATCCATCCGAAGCACAATTCATGGACGTAGCTCCTAACCAGATTGTTTCGGTAGCTGCTTCTATGATTCCATTCTTGGAGCATGATGATGCTAACCGTGCCTTGATGGGATCTAACATGCAACGTCAAGCGGTACCTTTATTAAGACCAGAAGCTCCGATTGTAGGAACTGGTTTAGAGCACCGTGTGGCCATTGACTCAAGAACTTTAGTAGTAGCTGAAGGAGATGGTGTTATTGAGTATGTAGATGCATTGAAGATTGTAGTGAATTATGATCAAACGGAAGATGAAAAACTAATCAGTTTTGATGGTTCTTCTAAAACCTACAAATTGATCAAGTTCCGTAGAACGAACCAAGATACCACGATCAACTTGAAGCCAATTGTTTTCAAAGGAGAGCGCGTTACGAAAGGACAAGCACTTTGTGAAGGATATGCGACTCAAGGAGGAGAATTAGCTTTAGGACGTAACATGAAAGTGGCATTTATGCCATGGCAAGGTTACAACTTTGAGGATGCGATTGTAATCTCAGAGAAAGTAGTTCGTGATGATATCTTTACTTCGATTCACATTGAAGAGTTTGAATTAGAGGTACGTGATACAAAACGTGGTGAAGAAGAATTAACTTCTGAAATCCCGAACGTATCGGAAGAGACTGTTCGTAACTTGGATGAAAACGGCGTTGTTCGTGTAGGATCTGAAGTTAAAGAAGGTGATATTTTAATTGGTAAGATTACTCCTAAAGGAGAATCTGACCCAACTCCAGAGGAAAAATTATTACGTGCCATCTTTGGTGACAAAGCAGGTGATGTGAAAGATGCTTCTAAGAAAGCACCTCCATCATTAAAAGGTGTGGTAATCGACACGAAGTTATTCTCTCGTCCTAAGAAGGATAAAGAAGAGCGTGAGAAGTCGAAAGCGGAGTTGAAAAAAGTGATGAAGCAGTACGGCAAAGATTTATTAGACATTCGTCGTATCATGATTGACAAGACAGTAGCCTTGTTAAATGGTAAAACATCTAATGGAATCAAGCACAAATTCGGAACAGTGATTGTTGAGAAGGGTGTTAAATTCAGTGCTAAAAACATTGAAGAATTATTATTCCCTGACAAGAACTTGTATCGCGATGAGAGCACTTATGCAGTACCAGAGGAAGCTAATTTACTGTCTGATTTGATCGTAGAAGAAGCTACTGCTGATGCAGAATTAAATGCGCGCTTCTTACAATTGATCAAGAACTATAACATTCGTCGTAATGAAATCGCTGGTCGATTCAAGCGTGAGCGTTTCGTGTTAGAAGTAGGTGATGAATTACCTGCAGGTATCGTGAAATTGGCGAAAGTATATGTAGCTAAGAAACGTAAGTTGAAAGTAGGAGATAAAATGGCGGGTCGTCACGGTAATAAGGGTGTTGTAGCTCGTATTGTACGTGAGGAAGACATGCCATTCTTGGAAGATGGAACACCAGTAGATATCGTATTGAATCCACTTGGAGTACCTTCTCGTATGAACTTAGGTCAGATTTACGAAACGGTATTAGGTTGGGCTGGACAAAAATTAGGTAAGCGCTATGCGACACCAATCTTTGACGGTGGAACTGAGGCTGAAGTAGCTGCTGAGTTGACTCTAGCTGGTTTACCAGATTGGGGCCGTACGTATTTATACAATGGTTTGACGGGTGATAAATTTGATCAACCAGTAACAGTAGGTATCATTTACATGCTGAAATTGGGCCACTTAGTGGATGATAAGATGCACGCTCGTTCGATTGGACCATACTCATTGATTACGCAACAACCATTGGGTGGTAAAGCTCAATTTGGAGGTCAGCGTTTCGGTGAGATGGAGGTATGGGCGCTTGAGGCCTTCGGAGCAGCGAATATCTTGCAAGAGATTTTGACTGTTAAATCCGATGACGTTATCGGCCGTGCTAAAGCATACGAAGCCATCGTAAAAGGTGAAAATATGCCAAAACCAAATATTCCGGAGTCATTCAATGTATTGATTCATGAATTACGTGGTTTAGCATTAGAAATCACCCTAGAGTAAACATACATAGGGCTGGCAACGGCCCTTAACTAACATCATTTTCCAAAAAAATTAAACGAAAATGTCATTTAAAAAGACTAGAAAGCTGAATAGCGATTTCCAAAAGGTGACCATTTCATTGGCCTCCCCTGAGTCGATCTTAGAAGGTTCAAATGGTGAAGTAACCCAACCGGAAACCATCAACTATAGAACGTACAAGCCTGAAATGGGTGGATTGTTCTGTGAGAGAATCTTTGGACCTACCAAAGATTGGGAATGTCACTGTGGAAAATATAAGCGTATTCGTTACAAGGGCATCATTTGCGACCGCTGTGGTGTTGAGGTAACAGAGAAAAAAGTACGTCGTGAGCGTATGGGCCACATCGAATTGGTGGTTCCAGTAGCGCATATTTGGTACTTCCGTAGCTTACCCAACAAAATTGGTTACATGCTTGGATTATCAACTAAGAAATTAGATCAAGTAATCTATTATGAAAGATACGTGGTTGTTCAAGCCGGTATGTATGCTGAAGAAGGAAAGATAGGTTCTCAATACCTTGATTTCTTAACTGAAGACGAATACTTGGATATCTTGGATAAGTTACCTCGTGAGAATCAACATTTGCCGGATGAAGATCCGCAGAAATTCATCGCGAAGATGGGTGCTGATGCCTTGAACATGTTGTTATCACGCATCAACTTAGACGAATTATCGGCAGACTTACGTCACTCGGCAGATACTGAATCTTCACAACAACGTAAGGCGGAAGCATTAAAGCGTTTGAAGGTTGTTGAAGCATTCCGTGAATCAGTTGGCCGTATTGATAACCGTCCAGAATGGATGATCATCAAAATGGTGCCAGTAATTCCACCAGAATTGCGTCCATTAGTGCCATTGGATGGAGGTCGTTTCGCGACTTCAGATTTGAATGATTTATACCGTCGTGTAATCATCCGTAATAACCGTTTGAAGCGTTTGATTGAGATCAAAGCTCCAGAAGTTATTTTACGTAATGAGAAGCGTATGTTACAAGAGGCTGTTGACTCCTTGTTTGACAACTCTCGTAAAGTCAATGCGGTTCGTTCAGAAGGTAACCGTGCTTTGAAATCCCTTTCAGATATGTTGAAAGGAAAGCAAGGTCGTTTCCGTCAAAACTTATTAGGAAAGCGTGTTGACTACTCAGGTCGTTCGGTAATTGTGGTTGGACCAGAATTAAAAATGCATGAGTGTGGTCTTCCAAAAGACATGGCAGCTGAGTTATTCAAGCCATTTGTTATCCGTAAGTTGATCGAACGTGGTATTGTTAAAACAGTTAAATCTGCGAAGAAAATCGTTGATCGCAAAGATCCAGTGGTTTGGGATATTTTGGAAAATGTCATGAAGGGTCACCCGGTATTATTAAACCGTGCTCCTACTTTGCACCGTTTGGGTATCCAAGCGTTCCAACCTAAATTAATTGAAGGAAAAGCGATTCAATTACACCCATTGACCTGTACGGCATTTAACGCCGACTTTGATGGTGACCAGATGGCGGTTCACGTTCCACTAGGACATGAAGCGATTTTGGAAGCCTCTTTGTTGATGTTAGCCTCTCATAACATCCTTAACCCTGCGAATGGAGCACCTATCACGGTACCTTCACAAGACATGGTTCTTGGATTATATTATGTAACGAAGGGAAGAAAATCGACCGAAACGCATAAAGTAGATGGTGAAGGCCGTCGTTTCTATGGTTTTGAAGAAGTGGTGATTGCTTTGAACGAAAAGAAATTATCTAAACATGCGAACATCGTGGTAAAAGCGAATGTACGTAAGGAAGATGGTTCTTTAGTAAGTGAAATGGTTGAGACAGTAGCGGGTCGCGTATTGTTCAACCTTTGCGTACCAGAGCAAGTAGGTTACATTAATGAATTGTTGACTAAGAAGAAATTGCAGCAAATCATTTCTCAAGTTCACAAGATTTGTGGAATGGCTCGTACTGCGCAGTTCTTGGATGATATCAAAGATTTAGGATTCCAACAAGCCTTCCACGGCGGATTGTCGATGGGTATTGGTGACGTTCAAATTCCAGAGGAGAAAGCACATTTAGTGAAGAAAGCTCAGGAAGATGTACAAGCAGTTTGGGATAACTACTTAATGGGTTTAATCACGGATAACGAGCGTTACAATGCTGTTATTGATATCTGGACAAAAGTGAACTCGAAAATTACCGAGACATTGATGAAGCAGATGGAAGAGGATAACCAAGGATTCAATGCCATCTACATGATGATGCACTCTGGAGCCCGTGGTTCTCGTGAGCAAATCCGTCAGTTGGGTGGTATGCGTGGTTTGATGGCTAAGCCACAGAAGAACTTACAAGGTTCGGTAGGTGAAATCATCGAAAACCCAATCCTTTCTAACTTTAAAGAAGGTCTAGACGTATTAGAGTACTTCATTTCAACTCACGGTGCGCGTAAAGGTTTGGCAGATACTGCCTTGAAAACAGCCGATGCGGGTTATTTGACTCGTCGTTTACATGACGTAGCACAAGATGTGATTGTGAATGAAGAAGATTGCGGTACCTTACGTGGTATTCAGGTATTCCCATTGAAAGATAATGAGGAGATCATTGAGCCATTATCAGAGCGTATCTTGGGTCGTGTGTCAGTACATGATGTATATGATCCTATCAGCAATGAATTGATTGTAGCTTCTGGTGATGAAATCACGGAAATTGCAGCTAACAAAATAGATGAAACAGCGATTGAATCCGTTGAGATTCGTTCGGTATTAACTTGTGAAACTAGAAATGGGGTTTGTGCGAAATGTTACGGACGTAACTTAGCTACAGGCCACATGGTGGGTCAAGGTGAAGCTGTTGGTGTGATTGCATCTCAGTCGATCGGTGAGCCAGGTACACAGTTAACATTACGTACATTCCACGTGGGTGGTACTGCTCAAAACGTTTCCTTAGATGCTAGCGTAAAAGCTAAGTTTGACGGGGTAATTAATTTTGAAGAGGTTCGTACAGTTAGTTCAACTGATTCAGAAGGAAATCCAGTAGAAATCGTTATGGGTCGTTCAGGTGAGGTTCAGATTATCAACCCGGCTAACAAGCAGTTGTTGATTTCAAGCAATATCCCTTACGGTTCTGTGATTCGCGTGAAAGATGGTCAAACCATCAAGAAAGGTGAAGAGATTTGTGCATGGGATCCATATAATGCGGTCATCCTATCTGAAGCTGAAGGTAAAGTGGTGTTTGAATCGATTGAGGAGAACAATACGTACAAAGAAGAAGCTGATGAGCAAACAGGCTTACGTGAGAAGGTAATTATCGAATCGAAAGATAAGACGAAGAACCCATCCGTATTGGTTGTGGCTAAAGGCAAAGAAGACTTGGTATATAACGTTCCGGTAGGTGCTCGTTTGGCGATTGATGAAGGAGACAAAATCAAAGCTGGACAGATCATCGCGAAGATTCCACGTGCAGCGGGTAAAACTCGTGACATTACGGGAGGTCTTCCACGTGTTACTGAGTTATTTGAGGCGCGTAACCCATCTAACCCGGCGGTAGTTTCTGAGATTGACGGTGTTATTTCATATGGTATCATCAAGCGTGGTAACCGTGAGATTATTGTTACTCCAAAAGAAGGAACAGAGCGTAAGTACTTGGTGCCATTGACTAAGTTTATCTTGGTACAAAACAATGACTTCGTACGTGCTGGAACGCCATTATCTGACGGAGCTATAACTCCATCGGATATCTTGTCAATCAAAGGACCAACAGCGGTACAAGAATACTTAGTAAATGAAATTCAAGATGTATACCGCTTACAAGGGGTAAAAATCAACGATAAGCATATTGAGTGTATCGTTCGTCAAATGATGCAGAAAGTTGAAATTCTTGATCCAGGTGATACTCAATTCTTACAGGGCCAAAACGTAGATCGTTTTGCATTCCGTGAGGAGAATGACCAGATTATGGACAAGAAAGTCATTACGGATGCAGGTGATTCAGATAAGTACAAACCAGGTATGATTATCTCTGCTCGTGCTTTACGCGATGAAAACTCTTCATTGAAGCGTAGAGACATGAAAGTGATGAAAGTACGTGATGCTCACGCGGCAGTATCTTCTGCTAATTTGCAAGGTATTACGCAAGCATCCTTGGGAACTGAATCATTCATCTCGGCCGCTTCCTTCCAGGAAACTACGAAGGTATTGTCTGAGGCATCGATTCGTGCGAAACAAGATACATTGGATGGCTTGAAGGAGAATGTGATTGTTGGACACTTGATTCCTGCGGGAACGGGAGTTCGCAGATACAAGGACTTCATTGTTACTCCAGTAGATGAGTTAAAACAATTAGAAGCCAAAGTAGCAGCTAGCGAAGCGGAAGTTGCCACTAAGGTTTCAGTTGAAAACTAGTCTAATTTAGAATTAATCAAAAGCCCCTTCAGGAAACTGAGGGGGCTTTTTTTATGATAATGAAATTTTAGTGGGAGAAAATTTAATTTTCTATAGTAAAATATAAAAAATACCACCACAAAAACCCAAATGGCCTTAAAAACCAAAGAAATATCCCATAGCATACAATCGCTACCGTAGCCCAGCGGGACTTTTGAAAAATCAGTGGGTAGCGATCATTTTCTACCAACATGATGATAATCAAATGGAGAATAAAATCGCCAAGGCTACTAAAACATAGCGAGTATCTACCCAAAAATAAGTGAAGGGTATCCAATCCAAAGCCTTGATAAAATCTACTAAGGTGCCCATGCAAGACAACAACACGATAAAGAAATTCATGTACCAGGAGGTCCAACGAAAGCGAAGTAAATTTTCCATAAGTTTTCCTTTTAATGTAAACTCAGCACTATTCCCGCCAAGTGTAATGATTTCTTTTCCTTCGCTTTTGTTCATTTCCCTTAACCATATTGGATTTTTTACCAATAATTAAATATCCAGACTGGTGTATGATTGGATTAATAAAATCAAGTCTTTCCTCCCTTTTATTGATTTTAAAATTCATCAAGGGACTCGGGAGCAGCAACTTTCTTGAATGAGCTGTACTATCCGAAAAATAAAAAAAAAGGACTAGCGTAATCATGATTATATCCAAAACCCAAAAAGTATACTTTCCCATTATCTGTTGCTTGTAAACACGTAAATCTTACCTTCCATCAACTCTTTTTTTATCTCTTTGTATTTGAGGGCAATCAAGAGTGCCATACACGTAAATGCGACGATAAGTAATTTTCCAATGAAATTTTTCATGTGATTAAAGGTTAGGCTGTAAATCAAAAAACTGGTTGAAAAAATTCTGCATTAAATAGTTGAACAAATTTGTCTATTTGCTGATGAAAGTTTCTTGCGAAATAGCAAGAAATGAGATTTACATGAACGAATATCAATTATATGATATAAATAGGGAGGCACTTGCTTAGCTTTTTAGACTTAAATTGCTTTGGCATATATCAATCAAATTATACTAGGTAAAAGATGCTTATACGCACATTATTCCTAATAATTCTTTAAATTTAAGCTTCCTATTTTAATGCTATGAAAAATCCCAATCCAGAAGAAAATCAGTTGAACATTGAATTACCAGAAGAAATTGCTGAAGGAGCTTATGTTAACCTGGCGCTGATAGCTCATTCTCCCTCAGAATTTGTCATGGACTTTATTCGTATTTTGCCTGGAATTCCGAAAGGAAAGGTAAAGTCCCGGATCGTCATGACCCCTGATCATGCTCAACGTTTATTGATGGCTCTTCAGGAAAATATTCAACGCTATGAAGAGGCATTTGGTCCCATTGCTAAGGATTTAGATAACCCTGGTTTTCAATTTCCGATGAACTATAATGGCCCCATAGGCGAAGCGTAAACGTTTGCGGAATCATTCCTTTAAAATAGAGCTTAAATTTTCTACATCTATTGGGTAAATACCCCTACTTTTCTGCTTTAGAAAGGTATATTAACCTTTTTTATATTAATGGCCATGCCCATTCTCAACCAACAATTAGTCAGTCAAGGAGCATTTAATACACAGCTTCCCCTGCAATATCCCTCTCCGGAAGTATTTAGCTATCCAGAGAAAATTCTTCAATTTGGAACAGGTGTTCTGTTGCGTGGTTTATGCGATTACTTCGTTGATAAAGCCAATCGAAATGGCGTTTTTAAAGGGCGTGTTGTTTTGGTAAAATCAACCTCAAAAGGAGGAGCGGATGCTTTCGAAGCACAAGATGGATTGTTTACACATTGTATCAAAGGAATTGATGAAGGGAAAGAAGTGGAAGAATATTTGATTAATTCTTCTATTTCCCGAACATTGACCGCCTCTAAAGAATGGGATGCCATTGTGGCCTGCGCTAGCAGTCCTGATATGCAAATTATCATTTCCAATACCACGGAAGTTGGTATACAATATGTTGCCGGTGATGCTATCTCAGGTGGCTGTCCTAGCTCTTTCCCTGCTAAATTATTAGCCTTCCTTTATGCTCGTTGGCAGCATTTTGGCGGCACTAAAGAATCAGGCATGGTGATTATTCCCACTGAATTAATCATCAACAATGGTGATGTATTGAAAGATATTGTCCTAAAACTAGCCCAGGACCATCAGCTTCCTGAAGAATTCATGCAATGGATTCAAAGTGCCAACCATTTTTGTAATTCATTAGTCGATCGCATTGTGCCTGGAGCTCCTGATGCAGCTACAAGCTCAGCTATCTGTGAACAATTAGGCTATCAAGATTCCTTAGTTATTATCTCTGAGGTGTATCGTTTATGGGCTATTCAAGGTGGAGCAGAAGTTAAAAAAATCTTAGGTTTTGCTTCGGCAGATGCAGGAGTGGTAATTGCTGAGGACATAGAAATTTACCGCGAATTAAAACTTCGCCTGTTGAACGGTACCCATACCCTCATGTGTGGAATGTCTTACCTCTTAGGATTCCGTTTGGTGAAAGATGTAATGAGCAATTCCTATTTGAGCAAATTGGTCATGAACCTAATGCTGACCGAATTGGCACACTCCATTCCCTACAAAATGGATTTTAAAATAGCCGATCGCTTTGGGCGTTCTGTTTTGGACCGTTTTAAGAATCCGTTCATTAACCATAAGTTGATTGATATTACGGTTCAGTATACCACCAAAATGAGAATGCGTAATATTCCATTATTGGTCAATTATTACCAAATATTTGGCAAAGCACCTGAACTTTTTGCCATGGGTTTTGCTGCCTATTTACAGTTCATGCATGCAGTTAAAGTAGAGGATGGTAAATATTTTGGAGAATGTAATGGGGAGTTTTATCCCATCCAATGCGACTATGCCGCTTATTTTTTCGAGGCATGGAAGGACTTAAATCTAACAACATTATTGGCAGATGAGAAAATCTGGGGGCATAATTTAAGTGCTTTGCCAGGCTTTGAAGATGCGGTGAAGAAATATTTATAAGGAAGAATGTAGAATTTAGAATGAAGAATGTAGAATGTAGAATGTAGAATGAAGAATGTAGATTGTAGAATGAAGAATGTAGATTGTAGAATGAAGGATTAAGGTATCTGGGATTGGGGAATTCGGTTGGGTTACTAGAAAAATGCTTCTACGAAAGTAAAGTTCCACCCAAAAAATTCTACATTCTACATTCTTCATTCTTCATTCCTCATTCTACCATAATTAATTAGTATGAAAGCTTTTTTAAACGAAGATTTTTTATTGCAGTCGAGCACGGCGCAAACATTATACCATCAATATGCGGCACAAATGCCCATCATTGATTACCATAACCATTTGGTTCCGCAGCAAATAGCAGAAGACAAGCAATTTGATAATATCACGCAAATCTGGCTATATGGTGACCATTATAAATGGAGAGCCATGCGGGCACATGGGGTAAATGAACGCTACATCACAGGAGACGCAAGTGATGAAGAAAAATTCATGAAATGGGCTGAAACAGTTCCCTATACCATGCGTAACCCTCTATATCATTGGACTCACTTGGAACTACAACGCTATTTTGGTGTGACGGAAGTCTTGAATGCTGAATCGGGAAAGCGTATTTATGATCATTGTTCTGCCCTGTTACGCAGTAAAGAATATTCGGTTCGCAATCTCTTGAGAAAAATGAATGTGAAGGCACTTTGTACGACTGATGATCCCATTGATAATTTAGCCTATCATCAAGCCATTGCGGCGAGTGGTTTCGAAATTAAAGTATTACCTACTTTCCGCCCAGATAAAGCCATGGCAGTGGATGATGAATTAAGTTTCATTGAATACATCAATGCCCTAAGTGAGGTCACCGGCAAAGCAATTAATCACCTACAAGATTTCAAAGATGCAATTCAAGAACGCCACGATTTCTTCCATTCAGTAGGCTGCCGTTTGAGTGATCATGGCCTAGAACATATCTATGCAGAAGACTATACAGAAGAAGAAATAGAATTGATATTTTCCCGCCTACATTCGGGTAAAACCATCAATAAAAAAGAGAAATGGCAGTTTAAGTCAGCCATGCTGGTGTTTTTTGCACATTTAGATCATGCCAAAGGATGGACACAGCAGTTTCATTTGGGTGCCTTACGAAATAATAATAACCGACTTTTAAGTAGTTTAGGGCCTGATACAGGTTTTGATTCCATCGGGGATTTTGAACAAGCAAAATCTTTGTCGAAATTTTTAAATACACTGGATACCACCAATCAACTGGCCAAAACTATTTTATACAACTTGAATCCAAGAGATAATGAATTGTTTGCGACCATGACGGGGAATTTCCAAGATGGAACGATTGTCGGGAAGATCCAATTCGGTTCAGGTTGGTGGTTTTTAGATCAAAAAGACGGCATGGAAAAGCAAATCAATGCTTTGTCGAATATGGGATTGTTAAGTCATTTTGTAGGTATGCTTACGGATTCCCGTAGTTTCCTTTCATTCCCAAGACATGAGTATTTTAGAAGAATACTTTGTAATTTGATAGGTCAAGATGTAGAAAATGGCGAATTGCCAGCAGATATGGATTGGTTAGGCAAATTGGTGAAAGACATTTCTTATACCAATGCCTCCCAGTTTTTTAATTTTGAATAAAGCATGAAAAAAGTAGTTACGTTTGGAGAAATCATGGGGCGACTAAGTCCTCCAGGATACGGGAGAATAGTACAGGCGCAATCGCTGAACTTAACCTTTGGCGGTGGAGAGGCAAATGTTTCTGCGGCTTTGGCGCATTTGGGAATACCCGCTGCCCATGTGACCAGATTTCCAGATCACGAAATGGGCCACGCTGCCACTTCCTATTTCAGAAAAGTGGGGGTTGATATGCAGTATGTTCAATATGGTGGTAATCGTTTGGGATTGTATTTCACGGAATTTGGAGCAGCGATGCGCCCAAGTAAAGTGGTTTATGACCGAGCAGATTCCTCCTTCGCTCACCTTGATCCTAAAGAATTTAATTGGAAAGAAATACTAAAAGAAGCCCAATGGTTCCATTGGACGGGCATTAGTCCTGCCATATCTGAATCAGCTGCACAGGCGTGTCGGGAGGCTATCAAGACGGCAAATGATTTAGGTATTACGGTTTCTGCTGACGTCAATTACCGTAAAAACTTATGGCAATATGGCAAAACGGTACAAGAGGTTATGCCCGATTTAATTGCAGGATGTGATATCATTGTTTGTGGGAAAGGGGATGCCGAAGACATTTTGAACATTGTTCCAGATGGCAGTACCAAAAGTGGCTGGGAGTCCATTTGTAAGCAAATCATGGCCAAGTTTCCTCGAATTAAAAAGATTATCAATACAAAAAGAGGTCAAATTTCTGCCTCTCAAAATACCTTGTCGGCCGCTTCATACAACGGGAAACAAGTATTAAAATCAGAAACAGTAGAAATTAGTCAAATTGTAGATAGAATTGGCGGGGGAGATGCTTTTATGGCTGGGTACATTTATGGGAATTTAATCCTAAAAGATGAAGCTAAGTCATTGTCCTTTGCCGTAGCTGCTTCCGCATTAAAACACACCATTGAGGGGGATATTAATTTAGCCAACCTAGATGAAATAGAAACCGTCATGAAGGGAGACCTGACAGGACGACTAAAACGATAACCATGGCAAGAAATTCTTCCGAAGTTGTATACCAACGCATTCAAGAGACACCCATTGTCCCATTATTTTTTAATGCTGATTTATCCATCGCAACTAGCGTATTAAAGGCTTGTTATGATGGAGGAATCCGTGTTTTTGAATTTACCAATCGTGGTAAAGAGGCTCCTTATATTTTTGCGAAAGCCATGGAATATGTGGAAAAGGAATGCCCTGATTTAGTCTTGGGAATTGGAACAATTTACGATGCCAAGCAGGCGAATGAATTCATTCAAATGGGAGCTGATTTTATGTTACAGCCTTTCACGACAGAAGCGGTAGGTGAGGTTTGTGGTAAACATGATATTCCATGGATGCCTGGAGCTATGACCCTAACTGAAATTCGTCAAGCTGAAATATGGGGAGCCAAAATTGTTAAAATATTCCCAGGTAATGTGGTGGGTCCAGCTTTTGTGAAGGCGTTGAAAGGCCCTATGCCTAATACCCAAATCATGGTAACTGGTGGAGTAGAGCCAAATAAAGAGAGCTTGAGCACGTGGTTTAATGCAGGTGCTGCTGCGGTAGGTATGGGATCTCAATTATTCCCGGCAGATTTGATTGCTAAAAAAGATTATCAAGCTATAGAACAAATGATTGCCCAATTAATATCAACTTACCGGGAACTGTAACCCAAACAAAACCTCATACTTATGGAAATAGGAAAATACCGTTGGAAAATTTGCGCATTGCTTTTCTTTGCCACGACCATCAACTACCTCGATAGGCAGGTAATTGGTTTATTAAAGCCGGTTCTGGAAGATCAATTTAATTGGTCAGAGACCGATTATTCCAACATTGTCATTACATTCCAAGCGGCTTATGCTATCAGCTTACTCGGTTTTGGTGGTATTATTGACCGTATCGGAACAAAATTAGGCTATTCGATTTCCATTGTAGTTTGGAGTATAGCGGCCATGTTACATGCTTTGGCAACTGGGACCATGAGCTTTGCCTTCATGAGAGGATTATTAGGTTTGGGAGAAGCAGGTAACTTTCCTGCCGCAATCAAAACCGTAGCGGAATGGTTTCCTAAAAATGAAAGAGCTTTGGCCACGGGAATATTTAATTCGGGTGCCAACATCGGTGCAGTAGCAGCCCCCATTTTAGTGCCTTGGATTTTAGGTGTTTATGGTTGGGAGATGGCATTTATCGCGACAGGAGCAATTGGATTTATCTGGTTGATTTTCTGGTGGTTATACTATGAAGTTCCGTCCAAGCACAAAGAATTATCAAAAGCAGAATTTGATTATATACACGCAGATAAAGACGAGAAAGACGAGAATCAAGAGCCAGTTAAATGGGCAAGGTTATTTGGCTTCCGCCAAACTTGGGCATTTTTCTTTGGGAAAATGTTAACAGATCCAATCTGGTGGTTTTTCCTTTTCTGGTTACCTTCTTATTTCTCCGAGCGTTTCCAATTAGACTTAAAAAAACCAAGTTTGGAATTGATCATCGTTTATACAGCTACCACGGTAGGTAGTATTGGGGGTGGTTGGTTATCAGGAAAATTAATTAACCTAGGCTGGCCTTCATTTCGTGCAAGAAAAATCACCATGCTTGGTTTTGCCTTAGCCGTAGTACCTATTATGTTAGCCCGCTATTGCGATAATATTTGGCAGGCCGTGGCCTTAATATCCTTGGCTGCAGCTTCTCATCAGGCTTGGAGTGCCAATATTTATTCGATCGCCACAGACATGTTCCCAAAGAAAGCTGTTAGTTCAGTGATTGGAATAGGTGGAATGGCTGGATCCGTGGGGGGTATTTTCTTCCCAATGATTGTCGGATCCTTATTAGATAAATATAAGTTATTAGGTAATATCAATGATGGTTATAATATCATCTTCTTACTTTGTGGAAGCGCCTATGTATTGGCTTGGTTAATCATTTATTCATTGGCCCCTAAATTGGAAACGGCTAATATAGACTAATCCAAAACAAATTTCATCAAGCGTGCTGAGCTTATCGGCACGCTTTTTTTATGTCCATTTTTGGAATAAATCCACTAAGTCATGAGCCAGTTCATCCTTGTGTTTTAAGCCAAAGGAATGGGTCTCTCCTAAGGCTGTATAAACAGTAACTTGATTCGTATTTATGCCAAATCCTGCACCAGGCACCTTTAAGGAATTTAAAACGATGGCATCTATTTTTTTACGATGAAGTTTTTCTAGGGTGTTTGCCTCCTCATTTTCTGTTTCCAGAGCAAAACCTATCAAATGCTGATCGGGCCGTTTTTGAGATCCCAAAGTTGCCAAAATATCATGGGTCTTTTCTAAATTCATCGTTAAGGCATTTTCCTTTTTCTTGATTTTCTCCTCAGCCCTGTTTGCTGGTCGATAGTCTGCTACCGCAGCCGCCATGACAGTCCAATCAGAAGAAGGAAATTCTCGTAAGCAAGCCTCTTCCATTTCCTTGGCAGAAGTAACAGGAATCCATTGAATACCTGAAAAGGTTGGTTTCAAAGCCATTGGACCAGCAATAACGGTCACCTCCGCGCCTTGTAAATAAAAAGCCTCTGCCAAGGCAATACCCATTTTCCCTGAAGAGTGGTTGGATATATACCGAACAGGGTCAATGGCCTCTTGGGTAGGCCCTGCACTTATCAATACCTTTTTCCCTTGCCATCCCCTACCCCTACCTATATTTTCAATTAAAGCAGCGACTATCTCTTCCGGTTCAGCCATTCGACCTTCTCCATGTAAACCACTGGCTAAAAAACCTGTATTTACAGATAGAATTTGATTCCCAAAGGATCGTAGCTTCGCCAGATTTTGCTGGGTGGAAGGATGTTTATACATGTCCTCATCCATGGCAGGCGCAATGAAGATAGGACAACGGGCAGATAAATAAGTAGCCAAAACGATGTTGTCACAAAGGCCATTGGCCATTTTACCTATGGTATGACATGTGGCAGGGGCAATGACATAAGCATCTGCCCAAAGGCCTAATTCCACATGATTATTCCAAACATTATTTTCATGAAAATCAATCCAAACGGGATGATTAGAAAAGGTAGATAAGACCAAAGGTGAAACAAAATCTTTAGCAGATTGCGACATTACTACACGTACCTCAGCCCCATTTTTTTTCAAAAGACGAACTAACAGTATGGCTTTATAGGCAGCAATACTGGCACTAATTCCTACAATGATTTTTTTACCCTGTAACATAGCATTGGAAAAGGTCGGCAAGTAACGAAATTTGCTCAAAATAAGGTAATTTTAAGCCCAAATTTGACCATGAAGATATTTGAAACAAAACTAGCCCTGCAAGATTTCATCGATGAATGTCGGTCGAAAAACGCTAGCATTGGATTCGTTCCTACCATGGGAGCATTGCATGAGGGGCATATGTCACTTATCAAAAAATCCAAAGAAAGTGGAGCTATTACGGTGTGCAGTATTTTTGTAAATCCAACCCAATTCAATGACCCAAAGGATTTTGAAAAATATCCCAAAACGATTCAAGAAGACTTAGAAAAGCTTGAAAAAGCGGGTTGTGAGCTTGTTTTTCTCCCTAGCGTAGCCGAGATGTATCCACAAGGAATGAATCAATTGCCCCAATATCCATTAGGTCGATTGGAGGAATTGTGGGAAGGAGCTCATCGTCCAGGACATTTTCAAGGAGTTTGTGTGATTGTTCATCGCCTGTTAGAAGCGGTTCGTCCGGATATTCTGTTTATGGGAAGTAAGGATTTTCAACAAGTAGCAGTCATCCAACACTTAGTAGCAAACTATTCATTTGAACCGCCAATAAAATTGATCTCCTGCGAAACCATTCGTGAGGCCAGTGGATTAGCCATGAGTAGTAGAAATGTCCGACTTAGTGAGGAACAAAAAAAACAGGCACTAGCTATTTATCAAGGCTTTGATATTATTCGAACCGCTTTGGCAAAGCAAGCGCAAGTAAGTATCGCTAACTTGGAGAAAAACTTTGAGCAACAACTACTTGATGCGGGATTTGACTCGGTAGATTATATTGCTTTTGCTGACCCTAACACATTAGAACCAATTACTGATCTCTCTCAAACCTTTGTTGTTTTAGTAGCTGCCTTTATCGGGGGTGTTCGCCTAATCGACAATCAACTATTTACTCATGAGCTATTTAAAAGAGTTTAAAAAAATCACCACACAAAGTCTTCAAATCATGAAAAAGCAAGGAGAGAAAATCTCCATGCTGACCTGTTATGATTTTTCTATGGCCAAACTTTTGGATCAATCAGGGGTGGATGTTTTACTGGTGGGTGACAGTGCCAGCAATGTGATGGCTGGGTATGAAACAACTTTACCCATTACCTTGGAACAAATGATTTATCATGCTCAATGTGTAGTTAGAGGTACAGATAGGGCATTGGTGTTGGTGGATTTACCCTTTGGTTCCTATCAATCCAATAGTGAAATTGCATTGTCCTCAGCTATTCGAATCATGAAAGAAACGGGAGCACATGCCATAAAGTTAGAAGGGGGTCAAGAAGTGATTGAAAGCATCAAAAAAATTGTGAAGGCCGGAATACCTGTCATGGGGCACCTTGGTTTAACGCCACAAAGTATCTATCAATTTGGTTCTTATGGGGTTAGGGCCAAGGAAGAAGATGAAGCAAATTTATTAATAGAAGAAGCCAAAATGCTAGAAGAAGCAGGTTGTTTTGGCCTTGTATTAGAAAAAATACCAGCTGCATTAGCGAGGCAAGTGAGTGAAAGTTTACATATCCCCACCATAGGCATAGGGGCTGGAAAACATTGCGATGGGCAAGTTTTGGTTATGCATGATATGTTGGGAATCAACACCGAGTTTAAACCCAGGTTTTTGCGCCGTTATTTAAATTTGGGAGAATTAATCCCCCAAGCTGTGAAAAACTATGTCGCGGATGTAAAAAACCAAGATTTCCCGAATGAGGCAGAGTCCTATTAAGCTAAACGATTTTGGGCGTTAGGAAACACAACGGTTGGCTGAAAGGTTTTTGCGGCTTCAAAGTCCATCAAGGCATATGAAATAATGATGACTATATCCCCCACTACCGCTTTTCTGGCTGCAGGACCATTGAGGCAAATGATACCGGAGCCTCGTTCCCCTTTTATCAAATAGGTTTCAATTCGTTCACCATTATTGACATTGACTACTTGAATTTTTTCATGTTCCAGCATGTTTGCAGCATCCATTAGGTCCGCATCCATGGTTAAACTTCCTACATAGTCAATATTGGCTTCTGTAACGGTGGCACGATGCACCTTTGATTTTAATATTTGTATTTGATACACCTTGTTGGTTTTTGAGAGTGTGCAAATTTACGAAAAAGAAATATTTAACTTTGTTAACTAATCAAATGAATGATGGTACTTTGCTTGGATTTCGGTAATTCTTCTTTAAAATATGCGTGGTTTGAGGCTGAGAAAATAAGGCACACGGGAACCATAGCAGTAGCCAATAAGGAATCAATATCAAATATTTGCCAAGGCCACAAAATCGAGTCCATCATACTAAGTAGCGTCATAGATCTTCCTGCTGACCTAGTAAATTTCTTAAAGAGGATCGCTCCATTTCACCAGCTTAATGCTTCTTCTTCAAGTTTGGTTAATTATTCTAAATATGATAAGTCGACCTTGGGGGTGGACCGTATAGCATTGGCAGAAGGGGCCCACATGCTTTACCCAGATCAGGCAAATGTAACAATTTGTTTGGGAACCTGCATCACTTATAATTGGGTCCTTGATGGTTTTTTTACATCAGGGGCAATAAGTCCTGGGCTGATGATGAGGGCAAAATCCATGCATGATTATACGGCTCATTTACCTATGATTAGCCCTCAAATGGACTTCCCCCTATTGGCTAACTCGACCTACGGGAATTTATTGGCTGGTACGATGTTTGGGATGTTATTAGAAATTCAAGGTTATATTACAGAAATAAGAAAAATCAAACCTTCCGCTAAAATTCTCCTTTGTGGCGGCGATGCCCCTTACTTTATTGAACGACTTAAAGGATTAGGTGTTCAATATGAGGCTAACCTAATTTGGAAAGGTTTAGCGGGATTGGGGAAATTAAATTTAGGGCTTTCCAGCAACGCTGTCAAGGTTTAAAACCTTGACAGCGTTAGGCAAATCTACTATTTTTCAATTCATATTCACTCCAGTTTGTTGATAAAATCAACTATTAAACAGGTAGTTTATTTTATTAAAAAATTACCAATAAACAGATTGGATTAGATGTTTAAAAAAGCAAAATTGGCTTGAGGGAACCAACGCTGTCAAGGTTTAAAACCTTGACAGCGTTAAGAATTTTAAGCTAACATTTAACCAAAGCTTAACTCCCTCCTAACATAAGCCTCTGCCAATCCACGTAGTTTTGATACAGAAAAACTACGCAATATGAGCGTTTCCTACCAACCCACTTACAAGACCATCGTTATTTCCGATTTACATTTAGGAAGTAAGGGTGCCAAGGCCAAAGAGATCAATGAATTCTTAAAAGCCTATTCCTGCCACCAACTCATTCTTAATGGGGATATCATAGATGGCTGGCAATTAAAAAAAGGAGGCGAATGGAAGAAAAAACATACCGGGTTCTTCCGGGCTGTGTTGAAAATGATGGATAGGTGGGATACGGAAGTAATATATCTTAGAGGCAATCATGATGATTTTTTAGACCAAATAATTCCCTTAAAAATCGGAAAACAGTTTTCAATTCGCCGAGACTATACCCTAAAATCCTTTGGGAAAAAATACTTTATCACACATGGCGACATATTTGATAGTATCACTAGCCAAATGAAGTGGCTTGCCTATTTAGGAGACATTGGATATACTTTTTTATTATGGGTAAATAAATGGTACAACTACCACCGTCAAAGACAAGGCAAGCCCTATTATTCCTTGTCACAGACCATCAAACAAAAGGTTAAAGCAGCCGTCAATTTCATCTCCGATTTTGAGGAAAAACTCGTCGAACTAGCCATTGCCCAAGAGGCAGATGGTATTATCTGTGGGCATATTCATAAAGCAGAAATCAAACAAATCAAGGGTATTTCCTATATGAATTCCGGGGATTGGGTTGAATCATTAAGCGCCTTGGTAGAGACACATCAAGGAGAATGGCTTCTACTTCAGTATCCTGATTTTGATTTAAAATCAGAATTAAAAGAAATCTTACATGATCAAATGACCCTCTAATATGGGAAAGTTTATATTTACGGTTCAAGGGGAAGGAAGAGGTCATCTGACCCAAGCCATTTCACTAAGTCAAATCGCTCAAGAGGCGGGTCATGAAATCATTGCTTACGCGGTGGGATCTACTAACATGCGTACTATCCCCCGTTTTTTTACGGATTTTATTGGGGACAAACCCCTTTTGCAATATGAAAGCCCTTCGCTTTGTTATGGAAATGGGAAAGCGGTTCAAGTGGGAAAAACAGCCCTACAAGCATTTCTTAAATTTAGAACTTATTGGAAAAGTGCCAGTGAATTAGCCGCATTTATCGAGCAATACCAACCAGATGGCATTGTCAACTTTTACGAATCCATTACTGGATTATATCAATGGAGAAATAGGTCTAAAAATCCCTGTATGTCCATTGGGCATCAATATTTATTATTAAATCGCCATTTTGAGAGTATCCCTGAAAAAAAATTAGACCAATTTTTCCTGAATTTAAATACTCAAATTACAGCGATTGGTTCCAAGAAAAAACTAGGTCTTTCCTTTCTTCCTTTAGAAAATGACCCCCAAAGAAATATCGAAGTTATACCCCCACTGCTAAGGAAAGAAGTAAAAGATTTGCAGGCAAAACAAGGGGGAAATTGGTTAGCATATCTGACACACTATCGATTAGCCGAAGATATCATGTCTTGGTCTATACAAAATCCAGCTATTAGGTTAGATTGTTTTTGGGATCATCCAAAACACAAAGAAGTTTATCAATTTTCGGAAAATTTAACCTTTCATCCCATCAATGCGGAAAAGTATCTAGAAAAAATGTCCGAATGCGCTGGTCTAATTTCTACTGCGGGCTTTGAATCGATTGCTGAGGCTATGTATTTAGCCAAACCAACCATGATGGTCCCTGTTCCCAACCATATCGAACAGATGATCAATGCCTTTGACGCATCTAATGCAGGAGCTGGAATAGCGACTAAAACATTCGACTTAAATCAATTCAAAAATTATCAACAAAAGCATCAAACCGATTACACCAACTATCAAAATTGGATTCAAGAATCTCCCCGATTAATGGACTTTCATTTGAGAGAACTTATTCAATCTAGACCAGTTCAAAAAAATGATTGGAAGTCTATTTTTTCGAAGCGAATCAATTGGACTTTGCCTAAAAATAATGGTGGGCTTTCCTTTCCTAGGGCCTAAAATCAGGCAACTCTTCTGCTTAAAAATAGAATTTCTAGGCTAAAGCTTAGTTATTGGTATTCGATTTTAGGAACTTTACCCTATTGTCTACATCCCATATGATTAAACCTTGGATTTACCTATTAATCGCTTCCATTTTTGAAACAGGATGGACTTTTTCATTAAAGTACATGAGCTTTGGAAGGCTGAAAGATGCTTTTCAACAGTATCCCCTGTGGTCTAAAGGCTTTGGAGTTGAGTTCTTCCCTTTACTTGGTTATATATTTTTTGGGGTAGCCAACATTTATTGCTTGTCGGTGGCGTTTAAAGATATTCCAACTGCAACTGCCTTAGCCGTTTGGACGGCATGTTCCCTGATTTTAGTCAAGCTGTTTGATGTGTTTTATTTTAAAACTCCTACCAACCTCACGGAGGTATTTTTCATGAGTTTAATTGTAATAGGCATCATTGGCTTAAAAAAATTTGCGGCTAGTTGATCTACATTTAAATTATTTTAAATTTTTACCCTACTTAGCGTATGAAAAAAATATATTTCCTTTTCTCCTTAATTTTTCTCTCAACTACATTATTGGGGCAAAAACCTCGTATTAAAAACATTATTTTTTTAATTGGAGATGGAATGGGCGTTAGTCAAATTTATGCTGGCCTAACCGCTAATAAAGGTCATCTGGCATTAGAAAGAATTCGACACATTGGATTTCATAAAAACCAAGCTACTGATAATTATGTGACGGATTCAGCAGCTGGAGCTACGGCCTTTTCAACGGGAAAAAAAACCTATAATGGCGCTATTGGTGTGGATGCCACTCAAACTCCTCAGGTAACGCTTTTGGAATTGGCAGAGAAGAAAGGGCTCGCCACCGGTTTGGTCAGTACGGCAGATATTACCGATGCTACCCCAGCCGCCTTCATAGCACATCAAATCAAGCGGAACATGCATGATGAAATTGCCAAAGATTTTCTAAAAACCGATGTGGAAATAGTTGTAGGAGGCGGTAGAAAAAGCTTTGACCAAAGAAAAGATGGACAAAATTTACTGGATTCACTCAAAGCTAATAAATACCAAATCGTGGAAACTAAAGCTGAAATGAATCAGATTAAACAAGGGAAGTTTTACTACCTCTATGCGCCTGGAGATCCTATTAAATTCAGTGAAGGTAGAGGTGAGGTCTTATTGGATGCGACTAAAAAATCCTTGGAATTGCTTTCTAAGAACAAAAAAGGATTTTTTGTGATGATTGAAGGTGGGCAAATTGATTGGGGTGGCCATGCCAATGATGCCAATTATGCTGTCACAGAAATGGTCGATTTCAATAAGAGTATTGCAGCAGCCTTAGATTTTGCGGAAAAAGATAAAGAAACCTTGGTAGTCATAACTGCGGATCATGAAACTGGAGGCATGGCACTACTCGGTGGGGACATGACAACTGGCGAGGTAAAAGCCTCTTTTATTACGAAAGGACATACCGGACAAATGGTGCCAGTATTTGCTTTTGGTCCAGGTTCAGAGGTTTTTCAAGGTATTTATCAGAATACCGCCATTTTTGACAAAATGAAAGCCGCTTTACGCCTATCTCAAAAATAGATTGTAAACTTTTCATGTGAATTTTTAAAGCCCATTGCTTCATAAAAAGCGTGGGCTTCTTTTCTTCGTTTATTCGAGGTCACTTCAATCGATTTCACGTCCTTGTCCTTCAGCTCAGATTGAAGCGCCTCAATTAACAAGCTCCCCAATCCTCTACCTTGATAACTGGCAGTAACTATCAATTCTTGAATTTCATACACCATTCCCCCATGATGCAATAGATTTTGTCCAATGGCGCTTAAAAATCCTAAAACAGATTTAGTTGAATTTTCAATAACTAATAAAATAATATTACTGTTGATTAAATATCCTTCTAAAATTTGTTGAAATACAATTGGATTAAATTGCCTATTCTCTAATTCCTCTAACAATGATAAAATTTCCCTCGCATCCTCCAATGTACCTCTCCTAATTAGAAATTCTCCTTTCATATGTTTACAATTTTTGTAAACATACTAATCTTCAATTAATTAAGACTTTTAATTTTCAGAATCCCCACTCAGAAAGGTACAGTTTACCAAGAAATTGATACAATAGTCTAAATAATAAATCGTTCTGTCTGCGCCCAGCTACGCAACGCTGTCAAGGTTCCAAACCTTGCCAGCGTTAAGAAAGCGCAGGCAGTTTTCTATAATTCCCTATTACTCCAATAAACAAGAAATGCCGAAAGGAATCCTTTCGGCATTTTCTGAATTACACCAATATAAAATCTTAGTAATCTGTATTTTGTGGATCCCAATTTGTCCAACCCTCAGTCCAATCCGTAGTTCCAAAGGCTCCAATATTAGTATTTGCCTCAAAACCAGCAGGTAAGCTAACTCCCGCTCCCAATAATTTAGAAGTGGATGTCAAGGCTAAACTTGGCTTTCCTTGTAGACGATTATAGCCCGCTGTTAAACCTAAGGTTTCTGCTGCTACACCAAACTGGTTTTTGCGTGATGCATCTTTCAACAAAGTTTCATCACCAGTTACGATAGGCTTCAACATGCCTGTTACTACTAATCCTGAAAGAACATTCTTACCAGTTACAAAATTATTTTGAGACGCAGTACCCTCTAACTCTAAACCACCTTTAGCTACCCATCCACCTACAAACAAACTATTAATAACTGAAATAGCTGAATTTCTTCTAATTCGCATAGCTGAACGATATTTTTTATCAACCGTTCCATCAGCAATAAACGCACTCACATTGGCAAACTTGGCACTTGTCTGAGGCGTAGCATCTGATCCTGCCGCATCATTATCTGATTCAAATGCATTACTATCTGAGCAAGAACATTGATCCGCTACTTGTGGGTCACGAATGGATAAAGCATATTGAACATTACCACTATATCCCCAGTCCGTATCAAAATCATCATCTAAATTTCTATAGGACACCAAGTGCTTTGCGTTTACATTACCGCCAAACCACTCAAATGCATCATCTCCATTGTAAGAAACCTGTACATAATCAATCTCCGTTCCTGATCCTACTCCGCCTAAAGTCAATCCATTGATTTCCTTATCTGTTTCAAAGGCAATTCCAGCAAATTCAATACGTACATATTTTAAAACACCTGAATTATCCGTATCAACTGTTCCTCCAAATGTAGACACGTTTTCTCCCTCAATCGTTGCTGGCGTTTTATTCACACGTGCATTGCCCAACATAATTAAACCACCCCAATCACCATAATTTCTAGAACCTTTTGCCTGTGCCGAAGTAAATACGATAGGCTTAGCTGCCGTTCCTCTAGCAATTAATTTAGCTCCTGGTTTAATAATTAAGGTACCTTTAGTGATTTTATCCCCCAAGATAATGGTACCTGGCTCTACCGTTAAAATCGCACCAGATTCTACATATACGAATCCTTTTAACAAATATTTTTCAGACTCTTTCCAAGTAGTATTAGCTGTGATTTTTCCTGTAACCTCCACTACCTTGCGGTTTGTAGGGGCAGGGACTGTAATTTCTACCTCTGAATCGTTTTTTGTACAAGCCGACAATCCTATGGCAGCTGTAAGCAAACAAGCGAAAATGACACGTAATTTTTGCATGAATTTGTTTATTATATGTTTTTAATTGTTACTACTTATCATTTTTCCTTGTGCCCTCACTAAAACTTCATGGTAATTCCCATGGTAAAATAGCTACCACGGTGATACTCTTGGTATACACCATCCTTGTCAGAAATTTCACCATCGCGGTTAGTATCCTGCACTAAAGAAAACTTCTGGTTTAATAAATCTTGAATCGCCAATTTAAAATCAATCTTTTGTGTCAATGCTTTCGTAATATTGATATCAACCACATTTCTAGGCATTTCATAAATGTCCGCCGACAATTGACTATCACCAATGACGAAGATTCGCTTACCAATCACATTGTATAATATATTGGCCTGCCATCCTTTATCCGCATTCTCATAAAATATACCTGCATTAATTAAATAAGGCGACTGGCCCTGAAGATTACGGTTCAACATGTTGTCAGACTGTCCCGCACGAACATTACTATTGATCAATGCTGCGTTGAATAATGCTACCCAATTCGGTGCTAATTGCTTTCTAATTTCTAATTCCACTCCAGTACTAGTAGCCTCTGTCGCATTATCTACTGTAAAGGCCACTGTACTACCATTGTAGAATACCTTTGACTCAATAGGATTCAAGAACTTTTTGTAAAATACCGCTACTGAAATCAGTTCTGATTTAGACGGATATAGTTCATATCTTACATCAAAATTATTGATAGTCGCATTTAATAATTTTGTCTTATCAGCTCTTGGGATAAATCCAGTACGAGTAACATCGTACACGAAGTCATAGTAAGTAAATGGCGCTAACTCGCGAAATTCCGGGCGGTTTACCGTAGAGCTATAAGCAAAACGTAATAAGTTTTTGGTAGTGAAGTTATAGGCCAAGTTCAATGATGGAAGTGGACTAAATACAGGGTTTGTTACCTTAATTGGCACCCCTGAACCTCTCTCTTTACTTTGCAATTCTTGGTTATTATACTCTCCTCTTAAACCGATAGTTGCATTTAATTTATCCCCAATCGGTAAATACAATTGAGCATAAGCAGCTCCAAAAGTATTTTGCGCAGTATATTTATCTTCAAAGTTGGTTCCTACTCCATAGTAGATGGAGTTTCCTCCTAAATTACTTGGGTTAAAGAAGCTAGTAGGATCTTGTTTTAATAATGAATTATCTGAGGATAAACGATTTGGGTTCGTAATACCATACCAACGGTTTGAAAATGCTCTCTCTTTGTATTCAGTATAAATACCCGCACGGAAAGTCGTTCTTAATTTTTCGTCTTCATTTTCCTTCAAAATACGATCAAAGTCCACCCGTGTGGTATAAATAAACTCCTCTACATGAGAGAATGAACGGGCTGATTGCTGTAAAGTAGGGCTGTCTGATTGCTGTAAATCAAAGGTAAATGGACCGGTAGAATTTCTCTCTCTACTTCTCGTATATCTTCTATAATCAGGCTCTGTTCTGTAGGTATAGCCCAAACCAGTAATCCATTTCAATTTACTAGTTGCCGACAATTCATGTGTTCCACTCAACTGGCCAGAATAGATGGATCGTTGCTCGTAGCGGAATGAGGCATTATTCAAATCAACGTTCTCATTATAGCCATTACGGAAAACTGTTTCTTTAATCCCTATTTGGTTGAATAAATTGCGGAACTCTAACTTATTGTTCGGATTTAAAATCAAGGCCCAATTGGACATCATACCAATTCGAACATTTTGCGACAAAGATTGATCCTGGTAATATTTCTCTGTATCTCCCAAGAAAGTAAATCTTCTCTGCTGCATCTGGAAGGCCTGATTGGTATTGGAATAATTCACATACGAAAAGTTCGTCAGCTCCTTATCTCCCATAAACCAGCGGTGAGCAAAATTTAAATTTCCCCTAAAATCAGGTAATACGTTTTTATCTTCTACTTGATAAAAGGCAGGTAAATTTCTAAAGTGCGAAATAACGGCTTCTGTATTTCCCGCTGTAGCAATACTATTTCTGGATGGGAATCCCGCTGGCAACTGACGTCCGCCATCATCATATCCTAACCAATCTGTTTTACCTCCTACATAAGACATGGCCTTTTGTGCTGTTGTTCCTGAGCGATAACTCGTAGAAAAGCTAGCCGAAAATGAATTTCCATCTGGAACCGTTTTGGTATAAATCTTGATGGCTCCTCCACCTAAATCACCCGGCAAATCAGAAGATGCTGATTTAAAAATCAACATACGATCGATGATTGAACTAGGAATTAAATCAAATGAAAAAGCCTTCGAATCTACCTCCGTGGATGGAGTAATGATATCATTTACCAGTACCGTGTTATAACGTTCATTTAAACCTCTAACCACCACAAATCTTTCATCAAATATTGAAACACCAGGAATTCTACGTACCACTGCAGAGGCATCCCTGTCTTGTGTTTTTTGAATCTGCTGTCCTGAAATACCCACCGCAATTTGCTGCAATTGTCTCGTTTCAGTTAATACTGCTACTTCCGATGTAGTAATTTTTTGAGCCTTAACCACGACGTTGGCTAGGGTTTTGTTGTCCTCTTGTAAGGAAACCGTAATGATGGTCTCTTTTCCTGACTCAACACGAACATTAGGAATTTGTTGAGATTGGTATCCCACCGAACTAACCACCAATTTATAAATTCCCGCAGGAACTGATGTTAATTCAAAATTTCCTTCAATACCCGTACTAGCTCCTATGGTCAACCCTTCTAGACGAATGGTTGCTCCAATAACCGGCTCCTTAGAAACAGGGTCTGAAATAGTCCCTTTAATCTTTCCTACTTGGCCAAAAGTATGGCCAAAAGACGCCAACGATACAAAAACGATTAATAAACTTCTAAATAATTGGTGCGTATTCATTTGCATTTATATTGATTACGGCACAAAATTACCTGCATTCAATAGGCTCATGGTTAACACGGTATTATCTATATGTTTCCTTATTGTTAAATAATTCCAAAAAATTTAACGATTTCGTAACATTGAAAATAAAATATAACTATTCAAAGAAATATAATTTTTTTAATAGGAATTTTCTAAAAAAAGTGAAATTTTTTGCCCTATTAATTTGGAGTTAACATGAAAAGTCTAGTTTTGACCCAACAAACGGAAATACTCCGCCTAAGAATTTATTAATCAAGCATTTAACATTAATCAACATTATGAAAAATTTCATCACCAAAAACGCCTTAGCCGCTTTCGTCGTAGCCGCTATTCTGTCTGTTTCGTCTGCCAATGCCGCAGAATTTGCACTTCCTGTCAGTATTGACCAAGTAGGTAAATTAAAATTCCTAGTTAGTTCAGAAAATAATTCGCCCTTGTTCGTTGTCATCTATGATGAGGACAATAACCAAATAAGCCGAGAATCACTTAGTGCCAAGAAATTATTTAATTTCTCCAACCTAAATGACGGCCTCTATAAAATGGTTATTCTTGATTCACGTAAAAACATCATCAAATCCAAGACCTTCAATATTTTAACTGAAACCCGAAGAGATTTGATTGCCATCCAGTAAGCAAAATCATCCCAAACCGAAAAAGGCGCTGCGGCGCCTTTTTTTGTTTTCATCCAAAATACCCTCCCAAAAAATAAGTTATAATACCAAGGCCCTGCTCAAAAATTCGTAAATTTAATTTCTGTTTTTTCCCATCAATTAAATTTCCCTTATGGATTATTTGGCTGGCTTGAATGAGCCCCAACGACAAGCTGTTTTACACACGGAAGGCCCATTAATGATAATCGCTGGAGCTGGCTCTGGTAAAACCCGCGTATTAACCTACCGCACGGCTCACCTGATTCAACAAGGGGTAGATCCATTCCAAATATTACTCCTAACCTTTACGAATAAGGCCGCTGGCGAAATGCGCCATCGTATTGAAACTGTGATTGGTAAAGATGCCAAAAATATTTGGATGGGAACTTTTCACTCCGTATTTGCCAAAATCTTACGTTTTGAAGGGGAAAAATTGGGCTATACCTCCAATTTCTCCATTTACGATACCGATGATTCCAAATCCTTATTGCGCACTATCATCAAAGAACAAAATCTAGACGACAAGGTATATAAAGTCAATTTAGTTTTGAATCGTATTTCTGGGGCTAAAAACAGATTAATTAGCCCTGAACAATACCTAAACAGTGCCATCCTGAATGAGGAGGATCGCATGGCTAGAATCCCCAAAATGGGCGAAATTTATCGAACCTATTGCATTCGTTGCTTTCAAGCCAATGCCATGGATTTTGATGATTTATTATATCAAACCAATATTCTTTTTAGGGATCATTTAGATGTATTAAATAAATACCAGCATAAATTCAAACATGTGATGGTAGATGAGTTTCAAGATACCAACGTTTCTCAGTACCTATTAACGAAGAAACTAGCTGCCGTACACCGTAATATTTGCGTGGTGGGTGATGATGCTCAAAGCATATATGCATTTCGTGGAGCCGATATCCAAAATATCTTGAATTTTGAAAGGGACTATTCAGACCTAACTACCATTAAATTGGAGGAGAATTACCGATCAACCAAAAATATTGTGGCTGTCGCAAATTCCATTATTTCTCGGAATAAAAACCAGCTTGAAAAGAATGTTTTTACTTCCAATGAGATTGGGGATCAAATAGAAATTATCCGAGCCGGAAGCGATAATGAAGAGGGTCGAATGATTGCCTCCACCATTTTTGAAACTAAACAAAAAGAAGGTTTACATTGGTCTGATTTTGCCATTTTATACCGTACAAACGCTCAATCACGTTCTTTTGAGGAATCCCTGCGTCGGCTAAATATCAAATACCGGATTGTAGGAGGTCTTTCTTTTTACCAAAGAAAGGAAATCAAGGATGTGCTTGGATACCTACGTTTTGTTGTCAATCAACAAGATGAAGAGGCTTTCAAACGCATTATCAATCTTCCTAAAAGAGGGATTGGTGATACCACCATAGCCAAAATTGCTGTGACTGCCGCAGAAAACAGTTGCTCCATTTGGGACGTCATTTCAAATATCCAAACGTTCCAAGGTGCTAGAGGTACTGCCGCCATTGAAAACTTCGCGGATTTGATTAAATCATTTAAAATAATGGCGGAAGTAGAGCATAAAGATGCCTATGAAATAGCCAATCACGTGGCCAAGGCATCTGGACTCCTTCGTGAACTTTATGAAGATAAAACCGTAGAAGGCCTAGCTCGATATCAAAACTTACAAGAATTACTCAATGCCATCAAACAGTTTGTCGATGACCCTGAAAATGAGGATAAATCATTGGCTACTTTTCTTCAATCTGTGTCATTATTAACGAATGCCGACACGCAAGAAGACCCCAATGACCGCGATAAGGTGACTTTGATGACAGTACACTCTGCCAAAGGCCTAGAATTTAAACACGTTTTTTTGGTGGGTTTAGAAGAGGATTTGTTCCCCAGCCAAATGATGTTACAAAGTCAAGCTGATTTGGAAGAGGAACGTCGACTTTTCTATGTAGCTGTTACCCGAGCAGAAAAGAAATTGATGATTTCCTATGCAGAATCGCGGTATCAATTTGGTCGACTAAAATCCTGTGAGCCGAGTAGATTCCTAGATGAGATCGATAGCGCCTATTTGAAAATGGCTAAAACGCCAGGCAAAAAGGAAGTTCAGGCTTTCAGACCCGTTCAAAAAACAGGATTTGTTTCCAGTTCAACTAGCCCATCAGCAGCCCAATTGATTCAAAAGCCTAAGCAAAACTCCAATTACCAGCATGTGGCTTCTAGTAATTTCGTGCCCACTGACCCTTTAAAATTAGAGGCGGGCCAACAAGTAGAGCATCAAAAATTTGGCTTTGGGCTAATCAAAAAAATCGAAATAAATGGCGCCGAAAGAAAGGCGATTATTAATTTTGAAAAAGGGGTAGGAGAAAAGACCTTACTGTTAAGTTTCGCCAAATTAATGGTGAAAGCCTAACTTATTTCTTGGGGGTGAAATACACATGTACAGGTCCTGGAGAGCTAGCAACCTCAGAAATGGTGTAAAAACCATCGGCTTGATGGGAAAAAGCCAGGGCTTCCCCTTGAGGTTCTAATTTGCTTGGAACAATTTTTGGTGGACGCTTTAAGGCTTCGCCTAAACTTTCATGCTTTCCCTTTTTCCAATAGTAAACCTCCAAATAATTACGGATAATTACCTCCTGATTATTGCTAGCCACATCTCCAGCGGTGATATTATACAATTGTTTCAAGATAGCAAGGTCTGAACTTGGTTCCGAAAAGTTCAACTTTCTAACAAAATCTGCCTCCACAATCCCAGAACTTTTAAAACTATTGGCACGGATACGAAACAAGCTTTTACGATCCTCTTGCTTGCTAATTAAATACATATCTCCATTCAACTGATCCACCAAAAGGCACTCCATATCCTTAGATCCATCAGGTAATTTAAATTCCAATTTCTCTACTTTCTTAATGATTCTTGTCACCATATTGGAGCCTCGAATATCAAATTCCTTGAACCGATAAATAAAATAAGAGTCGTACTCCTGCTTATTGTCGCCCGTATCGGCTACATAGATGTATGATTCACGCGGATTTTTATACCAATAAGCCAAATCTTCCCAATCACGGTTATGGGCTCCTTGCAGTAGAAATTCAACCTTACCCGTACCGTATCTGTCAATTAAGAAAATCCGATTTAAATCTTGGGAATCATTGACTACCCAGAATAATTCTAGATTCAGACGACTAGCAACCATTCCAGATGCCTCATCAATTTCGATATTCTCTAATACCCCCTCATCGACAGTCGCTGAAAAATTGGTTTTAGCCATTTGCGCATCGATGATATAGAGCGACTGGCATGCCCAAACGATTAAGGCAAGAACCACTAAACGAATCCAGTTAATTAATTTCACTTTCGTTTATAAAAATAAAGACGAACAGGTGAACTTCCTTTTTCTGAAATGGTATAATACCCTCCTCCATCTGCAGCAAAAGCTATTCCTTCTCCTTGATATTCCGTAGGGTTTCCTACATAAGGAACAGTTTTATGAGCTCTAGCTAAAGCTTCTGGGATCGTTTCATTGGCTTTTCTTTTCCAATAATAGCATTCAATGTAATTTTTAATTAAAATCTCCGAGTTATCGGGAGAAACATCCCCTGCGGTAATGTAATAGGCTGTTACGATTTTATCTATGGTGGAAAAGGGTACCGAAACGCCCAGTTCCTGAACAAATTCTGCCTTGACATTCGCTTGATTGGTAAAACTACCCGCCGGAATTTTATAGAGTCTTTTTCTATTTTCTCTTTTTGATATGATAAAAACATCCTTGGATTTTTGATCTACCAACAAACATTCCATATCTCGAGAGCCATCGGGCAAGGTGAATGTCAATTTCTGAACGCCCGTTATGCTGGCATTATTGATGGAGGAAACATTTGGTTCATTAAACCAATAAATTGCATAGGAAGCTTGATTGGCATTATTATCTCCAAAATCGGCTATATAGACCACCGCACTACCATTACTATCAGAGATCAAAGCAATATCCTCCCAATCCCTATTTTCTGCTCCTTGAATCACAAATTGTTTCATCCCCTTTCCAAAGGTATCAATCAAAAACAAGCGATTACTGTCTCCAGAATCATTATGTGCCCATAAAAAACCTTCATTTTTCTTACTAGCCACCAAGCCTGATGCCTCATCTAATTCCGGATTTTCAATGATTCCGCGATCTACACCTTCCTCATAACTAGACTCAGTCAAGCCAGGTTCTGGCGTGGGTGCTGGACCAGGACATGCCGTCAGCAAAAAGCTTAATGGAATTAAAAAAAGAAATCGTTTATAATTACTAGGCAGTTTTTTCATCAGATTCTGTGGGCATAGGCGTGGCATTCAAGCTAACCTTAATTTTTTTAATTCGGCGGGTATCTACCGACTGTATTTTGAACACAAATGGGTCGCAAACAATCTCCTCTCCAGCATGTGGAATACGTGAAAATAATTCAATACAAAGACCCGCTAATGTTTCGCTTTCCCCTTTTACCTTTTCAAAAATGGAAACATCAACATCAAAAACACGGCAAAAATCGTTCAAAGAAATTTTAGCCTCAAACAAATAGGTATGCTCATCTAGTTTTTTGTAGTCTAATTCTTCTTCATCAAATTCGTCGTTGATATCCCCGACAATTTCTTCAATGATATCTTCCATGGTCACTAAGCCCTCTGTCTCACCATATTCATTGACCACAATAGCCATGTGAACCCGTTTTTCTTGAAAATCATACAGTAAATCATCAATTTTCTTATTCTCTGGGACAAAGAATGGTTGATGCAATAAGGACAACCAATCAAAATTTTCATCGTTATCTATATGTTCCAAGAGGTCTTTTATGTATAAAATACCTTCTATTTTGTCAATTGTCTCGGCATATACAGGTACACGGGAGTATCCATTTTTATTGATTTTATCCATTAATTCATGGAAGTCCATTTCCGTATCAAATGCCACGATATCTCTCCTGGCTTTCATGACCCCTTTGACAGAGGTATTTCCAAAATTCAAAATCCCACGTAAAATATCCTTTTCCCTTTCAGAGGTATTTTCATCCGTGGTAATCTCCAAAGCCTGGTTTAATTCATGGGTAGTTAAATAATAGGATTTCTTTTCAATCCTACTTTCAATCAAATTAGAAATCCCCAATAAAACACGAGAAAGTGGCTTAAATACCAAGGTAAAGAAGTCAATCAATGGAGCTGTATACCTTGCAAAAATCAAGTTATTCTGTTGGGCCCAAACTTTTGGAATCAATTCTCCGAAAAAAGCAATGATGAAGGTGACGCCAAACAAGAGGAATAAGGTAACCAGCAAAGAGTTAACGGACTCCTCCCCGATCAATAATTGGGTTAGGTAATTTGCTAGTGTAATGAAAATAATATTGACAAAATTGATGGCAATGAGAAGCGTGGCCAGTAAAAGTTGAGGTTGATCCAATAATTTACTTAATGTTTTCTCCCTTTTAATGACACTTTCTTTTAGCGATATTCTTTGCTCTGCATTGAGCGAAAAAAAGGCAACTTCTGAGCCGGAAAGCAAAGCAGAAAGTAATATTAGAGCAAATAAAATAAGGCTAATAAAAATGATGGAGGGCGCGCTGATGTTGGGTTCAAAAGCAATCAATAAGACATTCGAAAAGGGATCGGCCTCCATAGGGTAAAATCAAAATTTATACAAATTTATAAAAAAGGGAATAGCTTTTTTAACTATTCCCTTCTAGCCCAGAATATTAAAATGGAAGATCATCATCTCCAGAGTCTGCTACTTGTGGAAAACTTGGTGAAGGTGATGCCGATTTCTCTGCCGTTGGCAATGCCTCAGGACGGGGTCTTGCTTCTGGAGATTCATTGGCTGGTCGATCATTTCTTCCTCCAATCAAATTGATGGATGTGGCCCGAATTCGATACCCACGTACCGTAGCACCATTTTTATCTTGCCATTCTTCTGACCTGATTTTACCTTCAATGTACACTTGATTACCTTTTCGCAAATATTGCTCTGCAATATTGGCCAAATTATCCCAAAGTTCTACGCGATGCCATTCCGTTTGCTCTACGCGTTGTCCGTCTTTTCCTGGATAGGATTCTGAAGTAGCAATATTGATATTGGCTACTTTAATCCCACTTGGTAAGGCTCTTACTTCTGGGTCTCCCCCCAAATTGCCTAATAAAATCACTTTGTTTACTCCTGCCATAATGTGTTTGTTTTATTTGATTATCGGCAAACCCTTTGCCAAAACAAAATTATCGTGGCATTGAATCATTAAAAATCTGCATCTGCAAATTATCAGTTATCAGATTCAAAAGCAAGACCGATTTTCCCAGCTTTTCGAAGTCCACAGGTCGCATCCATTGAAATCCCTCCTGAACCTTAATATCAAGATTATCAGGAACTTGGATATGCCAAGCCCGGCAATGAATCTTTTGGTGACTAAGCAAGTGTATTTTAGGTGATTTCAAGCTCTGAACAGAACTCCCTTGCAGGAATAGACTAAGGTTTTCATCTATTTCCAATAGGTTTTCTAAGTCTTCCTCCTGTTGAGATTCGACCAAATAAAACTCCCACAAACCAGACCAAATATCCTTTTCTTTTCTTTCTCTAACTAAAATTTTGTTTCCCTGCTCAATAATAAAATAGTTAAAGTAGCGATTCCGTTGCTTAACTTTCTTTTGTTTGACAGGAAAATCTTGAACACGTTTTTCTTGAAATGCAAAACAGGTCACACTCAGTGGGCAGCTAGCACATAAGGGGGCCGGACTGCATTGCAAGGAACCAAAATCCATGATGGCCTGATTGAATTCTGCGGCTTGATCGGGTGGAATTAATTCTTGGGCCACTTCGGTAAATTCTTTCCTAGCTGAACTGTGTAAAATATCCGTTTCAATCCCAAAATACCGAGCCAAAATTCGAAAAACATTTCCATCCACCACTGGCTTGGCTTCCCCAAAAGCAAAAGAAGCAATGGCGGCAGCTGTATATGGCCCAACACCCGGCAATTGAATTAAAGAATCATAGGTAGTGGGGAAATTCCCTTGATATTTTGAAACTACTAATTTGGCCGTTTTATGTAAATTTCTGGCTCTGGAATAATACCCTAAACCTTGCCAATGTCGAAACAGAACTGACTCATCTGAATCAGCCAAGGATTTTACCGTAGGGAAAACCTCCAGCAATTTTAAATAATATGGCAGCCCTTGGGCTACTCGAGTTTGCTGTAAGACTATTTCTGATAACCATATAGCATAAGGATCTTGGGTTTGTCGCCAAGGTAATTCACGAGCATGTTGTCGATACCAGCTTAAAAGGCCTTCAGTAAAAGGGTGATGATTTTTAGATTGCATGGGATGAATCAAAGATACGAAGAAAGAAGGGAGCTATTTGACAAGCAATTGCTAAAAAAATCAATTAAATCATTGAGAAGCATTTCTATTCTTCGAGAAAAACATTACTTTTGTGTCCCTTTTAAAGAAAGGGAAAGCGATTAGAACAAAATAGATCATTTAAAGCATTAATTACCGTGACCAAGGCAGATGTAATTGCTGAGATTTCCAGCAAAACAGGGATTGACAAAAAAGATGTTTCTGAAACGTTAGAAAAGTTTTTCGAAGTTGTAAAAGATAATTTGTCCAAACAAGAGAACATTTATGTTCGTGGTTTTGGAAGTTTTATTAACAAAAAGAGAGCTAAAAAAATTGCTAGAAATATTTCAAAAAACACGGCAATTACGATTGACGAGCACTATGTGCCAAGCTTTAAGCCTGCCAAAGTGTTCATTGAACAAGTTAAAACGAGCACTGACCCTGCTAAATAAGGTATAATACCTCAGGTCTAGAAAGATGAAGAAATCCTATGTGATCATTCTTGTTATTGGCCTTGGGTTAACAGCCCTCATATTTCAATTACCTAAAGGAAATGTGAGTAATACCACGAGTAACGCTCCTGCTGGAGGTGCCAATCGCGATGCGAAAGGCGATGATCACCAGGATGAGCATAAAGAAGAAAGCGCGACAAAATCAGAAGAAATGCATGCCGCACCGTTGACAAAAGCTCAACAAGCAGCCGTTTCAAAATTAAAAGTTGAATTGAGTCAAGCTAAAACAGAGGTTTCTCAATCCGGTGTGTTAGATAAATTAATCAACACATTTGTGGGAGCTAATCATTACGATAGTGCTGCATATTATGCAGGGCAATTCGCAGAGCAGCACCCCGGTATGAATAATCTCTTACGTGCAGGCCAATTGTATTTTGAGGCCCAAACTTATGCGCTGAACCCAAGTAAAGGTAAAGCCATGGGAGAAAAAGCACGTGTATATTTTGAACAAGTATTATCGAAAGATCCGTCTAACCTATTGGTGAAAACGAATTTAGCGATGACTTACGTGGATACGCCCACTCCCATGAAAGGTATTACCTTACTGAGGGAAGTGATTGAACAAGAGCCGACATTCGTGCCTGCTTTATTCAACTTAGGAATTTTATCCATTAAATCGAATCAATATGGCAAAGGCCAGGAACGATTCACACAGATATTGAAGCTGGAACCAAACAATTACAAAGCTGCCTTAAACCTCGGCTTTTGCTTGGCCCAGTTAGATAAATTAGATGAGGCAAAGAAAGTGCTTCGGATGGTGCTTGACAAGAGCAAAGATCCAGAAGAAACCAAAGCTGCCCAAGAGTTGCTCGCAGAAATGCAAAAACATTGAGGTTGAAAATCAACTTCTTACATTATTTAAAAATTTAAACGCTAACAGGTATGCCTTGCGGAAAGAAAAGAAAACGTCACAAGATTTCAACACACAAAAGAAAGAAACGTCTTCGTAAGAATCGTCATAAGAAGAAATAGTTAGTATAATTACCTCCTTTTGGTAGCGTAATTAGGTAACCCAAAAACAGACCATCACAAATGGCCTGTTTTTGGTGTTTGTTATATATATTAGCATAGGGATAAGTCTGTCCCGTCTAACATTCTTCTCGTAATATATTGTGAGTAATGAATTAATCATCAATTCTACCCCCAAAGGGGATAGAATTGCCCTTTTGCAAGACAAAAGGATTGTAGAATATCATATCGAACAGTCGGAACCTCAATTCTCTGTGGGTGATATCTATCTCGGTACTGTCAAAAAATTAGTCTCTGGTCTAAACGCTGCCTTCATTGATATTGGTTATGAAAAGGATGCATTCCTTCACTACCATGATCTAGGCCCTAACTTGAACTCGCTCCAGAAATTCTCACGAGATGTGATGAATAAAAAGGGTAAGAACATTAAGTTAGAGAACTTCAAAATAGAAGAAGAAATTGATAAGCTAGGTAAAATCGACAAGGTTTTAACCCGCAATCAACTCATCTTAGTGCAAGTAGTTAAAGAACCTATTTCTACTAAAGGCCCTCGTTTATCCTGTGACATTTCCATAGCAGGCAGATTCTTGGTATTGGTTCCTTTTTCTAATGGGGTCAATATTTCTAAGAAAATTACGTCCAAAGCCGAAAGAAGTCGATTGATGAAATTGATGTCATCCATCAAACCAAAAAACTTTGGGGTCATTGTTAGGACAGTAGCGGAAGGTAAGGCAGTAGAAGAAATGGAGCGCGACCTTCGCGATTCCATATCCAAATGGGAAGATGGTATCGCTAAGTTGGTAGATGCCAAGCCTAGAGATCGGGTTATCGGTGAAATGAGCCGAGCTACATCGATGTTGAGGGATTTATTGAACAATGACTTCGATAATGTCATTGTCGATAACCAAGATTTATACAATGAGGCTAAAGGTTATGTGCACCAGGTAGCTCCGGAAAAAGAAAAAATTGTCAAATTACATACGGGTAAAACCAAGTTGTTTGAACAGGTGGGCATCGAAAAGCAGTTAAAAATGCTATTCGGAAGATCCGTTTCTTTACCAGCGGGTGGTTACCTGATTATTGAGCATACAGAAGCATTGCACGTCATTGACGTAAACTCTGGAAATAAATCCAATTCCGAAGATGATCAAGAAGCTACGGCATTAAGTGTAAACCGAGAAGCCGCTAAGGAAATTGCTCGTCAATTACGCCTTCGTGATATGGGTGGTATCATCGTGATCGATTTCATCGACATGAAAAAAGCGGATAACCGTAAGTTGATTCAGGACATCATGCGTGATGAAATGAGAACGGACCGCTCCAAGTATACCATCTTGCCGCTGACCAAATTCGGTTTAATGCAAATCACCCGTCAGCGTGTTCGACCAGAAATGAACGTGGCTACGCATGAAACATGCCCAAGTTGTGGAGGTACAGGTACCATCACGGCTAGTATTGCTGTTTCAGAGATTATTGCCCAGCATGTAGAACATTTGGTTACCAAACAAAATGAGAAAAAGCTCACTTTATTGGTTCATCCATTCTTAAGTGCTTACTTTACTAAGGGATTCCCTTCCATACGAATGAAGTGGTTTATGACGTTTAAGTCTTGGATTCACATCACAGAAGATTCCTCCCTAGGTATTACTGACTTTAAGTTTTTGAACCATAATGGAGATGAGATCGAGATATCGTCTTAGATCATATATATTACTTCTAAGTTTTCTTTCACTGTCTTTCCTAAGCTTAGGTCAATGGTGGAAGAAAACCGAAGAAGCAGAAAAAGAGCGTTCCAAAGGGATGCTTTTGTTCACATCAGAAGTACAGATTGAGGCCACCAATGCCATCAATCAAATGTACAACTTCAAATTCCCGGAAGCCGAGCGGGAATTTAACTACCTCAAAGTCAAACATCCAGATCATCCACTACCCGACTTCCTTTTGGGCCTTGTTCAATGGTGGAAAATGGTTCCCAATACGCAAAACGAAGTCTATGACGACCGATTGTTGGAATACATGGATCGGAGTATTTCGAAAGCAGAGAAAATTTGGGATGAAACAGAAAATCCAGAAGCCGCCTTTTTTATGGCAGCCGCTTATGGTTTTAAAGGGCGTTTACATGCTGAGCGTAAACATTGGGCAAGGGCTACTTTAGCCGCTAAAAATGCGCTTAAATACTTAGAAAACTCCCGAGAATTTGCCGATTTTAGTCCTGAACTGATGTTTGGAGATGGTTTATACAATTACTATTACCACTTCATTAAACAAAATTTCAAACTATTGCGACCGGTATTATGGCTTTTCCCAAAAGCTAATAAACAACAAGGAATAGAACAATTGGAAAAGGTTAGCTACCAAGCTTTCTACACGCGTACGGAAGCACGGTATTTCCTATTGCAAATCTATGCCATGGAAAATATGTCGGACAAGAGCTACGAACTGGCCAAATATACCCACCAAAATTATCCTGATAATCCATTTTTTGAACGTTACCATGCCCGATCTGCTTTTATGTTAGGCAAATTGGATGAAGCCATGGAAATTTCTAAGAGTATTCTCCAAAAAATAGATAACCATCAGGTGGGTTATGAAGGAGTATCCGGCCGATATGCCAGTTATATTTTGGGCTATTATCAATTATATATTTTTAAAAACCCCTCTGAGGCTAAAATATATTTCCAAAAATGCATGGATTTCTCCATTCAAACTGGTTCCTTAGAGTCAGGATATTATTGGGCCTCTGTTTTAGGATTAGCGCGAATTGCCTTTCAAGCAAGCGATTTCGATAAGGCCGTTGACCTTTGTAAAGAGGTGATGGACAAAGCAGATAAAAAAACAAGCCAATATACCGAAGCTAAAAAACTACTTTCTGAGGCAAAAAAAGCTAGAAGAAAAAAGAAATAAAGAATTTAACAATTACTTAATATTGGCATCGTAGGTATCATGTACTTTTGCATCCATATTTGCACCAATATACCTTAAATAACATCCTATGTTTGGGTTAGATCCTACCTTATTTTTCTTACTTTTTTTCTGTCTGTTTGCTGCTTGTGCATTTGAATTCGTGAATGGTTTTCACGATACTGCCAATGCCGTAGCAACTGTCATCTATACCCATTCATTAAAACCAACTCAAGCTGTTGTTTGGTCTGGATTCATGAATTTTGTTGGCCTTTTAACAGGTGGAGTAGGTGTAACCATGAGTATCATCGGCTTACTTCCGACCGAGTTGCTCATTGACACCAATGTCTACCATTCCATGGCCATGGCACTCTCCTTATTATTTTCCGCTATTTTGTGGAATCTTGGTACTTGGTATTTTGGTATTCCGGCATCCAGTTCACATACCTTAATCGGTTCCATTATTGGTATTGGCGTGGGACACGCCATTTTACCAGAAAATCAAACAAATGTCAGTGCGGTAAACTGGGATAAAGCTCAGGAAATTGGGCAAGCCTTATTGCTTTCGCCGCTATTTGGTTTTGCATTAGCTATTGTATTGATGTATATCTTAAAAAAAACCATTAAGAATAAAGAAATATTTAAGGAGCCTAAAAAGAATTCCCCTCCTCCCCTTTGGATTCGTGCTATACTGATTACTACCTGTACTTTAGTTTCTTTTTTCCATGGACGTAACGATGGTCAAAAGGGAATCGGTTTAGTAATGGTTATTCTAATCGCCTTTTTACCAGGCTATTTTGCCATCAATTCTACCTTGGATTTACAGCGATTACAAAAAGATTTGAATCAAGTTGAAATCATTTCAGCCAAAATCGATACCACTACCTTATCCATCAAAGAGCAGGAAAGTTACCGCACCGTAATGGTCTCTTCTAAAGCATTGCACGAACTACTTTTAACAAAAAACATTCAAACTAGTAATTTAAGTACCAAGCAGAAATTTGAAATCAGAAAAGCCGCCTTGAACATCAATAAGCATGCCAAAAAGCTGATTGAAAGTGAGGCTGTAGCGTTATCGGAAGCTGATAAAAAAGCATTCAAAAAAGCTACCGCAGGAGATAAGGCTGCATTTTTTGCATTTGGTGCTACTTCAGGTACAGGGATTGCCGCAGTAACAGACTTTGCTCCAAACTGGGTGATGTGGATGGTTGCTTTATCCCTAGGATTAGGAACCATGGTAGGCTGGAAGCGCATTGTAGTAACCATTGGAGAAAAAATCGGTAAACACCATTTAACCTATGCTCAGGGTGCTTCTGCCGAATTAATTGCCTCGGTAACCATCGGACTAGCCACTGCCTACAAATGGCCAGTTAGTACTACGCATGTATTGAGTTCGGGTATTGCAGGAACCATGGTAGCCTCGAAAGGAATCAAAAATTTACAAGGCGGAACCGTTAAAAATATTGTGATGGCTTGGGTATTAACCCTACCAGTTACCATCATATTAGCCGCAGGTTTATTTGTCTTTTTCCGCTGGATAACGGGCTAAACATACTCCATGAAAGGGAAGCAAATATGGCTTCCCTTTTTTTTATCTAATTCTTGGGAATAGATTTTATAGAAATCCATCTCCCGATCCCAGTGAATCTCCACATATCAAATCTGGAAACATTCTTTTAAACAAGGCATTTGCGTATCTTTGCACTTTGAAAAAAAATGAAATCAGATATCATCAAAAATTACTTTCCAGAATTGAATCCAAAACAATTGGAACAATTGGAAATGCTGTATCCATTGTATCAAGAATGGAATGAAAAAATCAATGTAATTTCTAGGAAGGATATCGATAATCTGATGCTACATCATGTGCTTCATTCTTTAGGAATAGCCAAAATTATTAACTTTAGACCTGGTACGGAGATTCTAGATGTAGGTACAGGGGGAGGATTCCCTGGTATCCCATTGGCCATATTATTTCCGCAGTGTACTTTTACTTTGGTAGATAGTATAGGTAAAAAAATCAAAGTAGTAGAAGGTGTAGCTAGTGCTTTAGGGCTAGAAAATGTAACTGCCTTACATACCCGGGCCGAAGATTTAGATCAAGACTTTGAGTTCGTTGTTAGTAGAGCTGTGACACGCATTACACCCTTTTATTATTGGGTCAAAAATAAGATTAGTCCAAACCACTTTCACACCCAAAGAAACGGTATTCTTTGCCTAAAAGGCGGAGATTTAACGGAAGAATTAGCCGAGTTTGGGAAAAAGCATAAAATATTTGAGTTGGGAGAAATCTTCCAAGAAGAATTTTTTGAAACTAAAAAAGTGGTTTACGTTCCTATGTAAACAAGGTTTATTCCATATATTGAATTTTTAATCTGTTTGAATGCCCCATATTTCAGTTGCTCTTTGTACCTATAACGGCGAAAAATACCTACCATATCAACTGGAGAGTATAGCTTCACAAACTCAAGCCATTGATGAACTTGTGGTCTTTGACGATGGCTCCAGCGACAAAAGCATTGAAATTTTAGAAGCTTTCAAACAAAAAGTCCCTTTTGACGTCCACATACATCAGAATGAAAAGAATGTGGGAAGTAGTAAGAACTTTGAACTTTGCGTTCAAGCATGCCAAGGTGATTTAATCTTTTTTAGTGATCAAGATGACCTTTGGCTTCCTCATAAGGTAGAAACCTTGGTTCGATATTTCAAAAACTATCCTGAAATAGATGCTGTTTTTTCCAATGCCATCATGATTGACCGATCTGGAAAGCCTACCGGCAAAACCAGTTTTGAACAAATTGAATTCATAGAACCTTTACAGGAACTTTGGAAATCGGGGCATGCTTTTGATATTTTATTGAAAGGCTACGTAGTCACTGGAGCAACCTTGGCTATTCGTTCCCAGGTAAAAGCTGAAGTTTTCCCTACACCACACATTATTCCAGAACTCATTCACGATGGCTGGATAGCCTTGTATTTGGCCATGACGAATCGGATTGCCTTTGTAAAAGAAGCCTTGATTCAATACCGTGAACATGAAAGCCAGCAGGTGGGGCTTAAAAGCGAGAAAAAAGCCGTATCTCTTCTGGATAGACTTAAGCGCTCTAGGAAGACCAAATTGGCACAAATAGAAAAAAAAGCCACAGATTCTGCTGCCCTATTCACCTATTTGTCATCTCATGGGAAAGCACCTGAGGGTGCCTTAAAAAAAGTAGCCAGCCGAATGTCTCATTACCAAATGCGCGCTAGTCTAGCTGATAACCGATTACTAAGAATTTGGCCAGTCATGAAAGGAGTTTTGCAAGGAGATTATAAATTGCATGACGGAGGCAAGTGGTGGCATCCTGTATTAGGAGATATCGTTGAATAAGATGCAAACATTAGTGGGAATCGTTATTCCTATTTACAAAGAATCCATTTCTGAATTGGAGCAAAAGTCTTTGCTTCAATGTAAAAAAATTTTAGGTCATTACCCCATTCATTTTGTATTACCTGAAGGCCTACATGCTCCTTATGTTAAGGAATATTTCCCAACAGCTAGTATAGAATATTTTGCGCCGACATTCTTTACAAGTACCAAATCATACAATCATCTATTGATAGATCCAGCTTTCTATGAGCGATTTATTCAGCATGAGTTCATTTTAATCTACCAATTGGATGCCTATGTATTCCAAGACGATTTAATCGCTTGGTGCCAAAAAGACTTTGACTATATAGGTGCCCCCAAACTGAAAAAAAAGCATTGGGAGAACAAGAATGCCTTTCAATGGCCCTTGATTGAGCCTATAATGATGAATGGGGGCCTATCTTTACGAAAAGTGGCCCCCATCATTAAATTTTTGAATTGGTATCATCGACTATTTGGCACTTGGCCTGCCAATGAAGATTCGCTTTTTTCTGTTTACCATAAAAGAGCTTTCCCCCTTCGATTTTTGCTCAAATTACCTAATTGGAAAGAGGCCCTAGCCTTTGCCTTTGAACAAAACCCCCAAATTAGCCTTCAACTCAATGAGGGAAAATTACCATTTGGTTGTCATGCTTGGGAAAAATACAATCCCCAATTTTGGAAACCTTACATGGAAGAAAAAGAATCTTAGAAATTTTTCTTCGCTAAATAATCACGACTGATCTTTAAACTTTCAAATGGATCGCGCTTACTAACGTCTTGCTCTACAAACCAGTATTTCAAGCCTGCAGCTTTTCTAGCAGCAAAAATTCGATCAAAATCAATGGTGCCATTTCCTACTTCGGTAAACACTTTAGTTCCTGCTTCCATGTCTTTTACATGCCAAAGTGGGAAACGACCTGGATGCTTTTCAAAATAAGCTACAGGATCTACTCCAGCCCGACCAAACCAATATAAATCAGCTTCCATTTTTACCAAGTCTGCTGATGTATTTTGTAAAATGAAATCATAAGGCACAAAATCTGCCGACTTCACAAATTCAAAATCATGGTTATGGTAGGCAAATTGAATACCTGCCGATTTTGTTGCTTCGCCTGAACTTGTCAATAAACTAGGAAGGGCTTTATAATGATCGGCGCTACGCTCATTGGGGAATAAGAAAGCACAAACCATGTACTCTGCACCTACATGATGTAAATCTTCTACTGCTTTTTGCCAACCGTCAGACAAAGTACCTTTGGACTTAATGGCAATCCCTGAGGTATGGTGAGAACTAACCACTTTTAAACCTACACGGTCTAAAATACCTTTAAATTCATGTGCGGTTTTCCCAAAAAATGTACCATTGTATCCGTAGATTTCTAAGTTTTTATATCCTAGGCCTGCTAATTTTTCTAAAGACCCTTCAAGATCCCTGGCAACAGCATCACGTACCGTGTATAATTGTACACCCAAAGGTCCTAAATAGGGATTGGATGCTAAGCTGGAGTGAGCATATAAGCCAGAAACTCCTAAGGCTAAGCCTTTTAAAAATATTCTTCTTTCCATTGTATTAATATGATAAAATAGATATCTACGAATTTAACTATTCGCATAAATAAATGAAATTAATTGGGTAATTAGTTTTACTATCCTCAAGATTTCAGGAGATACGTAGATTTCAAAGTCTTGCTTTTCGACAAGATTTCATCGAAAAACAGACTTCTATAAATTAAAAGAACAAAGGAATACAAAAAATGAATTTATGAGGCCACGATCAAGGCTTGGGCAGTCATGAAGTCGCGCAGTGGTCTAACTTGTCGCCGAGATATAGAAATATTCACGTCATTTGTCAACTTGATGACCTTTCCATGTTTCAAATCAACTGAAGAAATACTTTTAGGGTTAACTAATGCAGATTTGGAAGGACGAATGAATCCATACCCTTGTAATAAAGTTTCGTAAAATTTTAAGGTACGGCAGGAAAGAACTTTACGACCGTCATTCAGAAAAATATTGGAATAATTGCCCTCTCCGCGGATGAACAAGATACAAGATGGGCAAACTTTAAAAGTTCCTAAATTAATTAATAACTTTTCGTCTTGATTAACAGGTTTAACATTATTCATAAATTTGAGTAGATTAGTGTAACACAGGGAACTAATACGATGTAAAGCTAGGCAATGTTCTCAAATAAAATCTAACCATTCGCGTTATTTGTGTTATTAACGCATTTAAAGTGCATGAAGGCCAATAAAATTCTAATTTTAATCTCAAAAAAATAATCTGTACAAACATATTTCTTTACATAATTTCAATCATATTGAGAAAAATAAGTTCTTACAATATACCCAAATACTTATTTAACAGGTCAAAGTCCTTTTAGAAAATCCATACCTTTAAGAAAAAAAACAACTATGAAATACAGACGTTTTGGCAAAACAAATTGGCAAATAAGTGAAGTAGGCTATGGCATGTGGGGTCTAGCTGGTTGGACGGGCTCCGATGATAATGAAGTACAAAAATCCCTAGAATTATCGGTAGAATTAGGTTGTAATTTCTTCGACACTGCCTGGGGCTATGGTGAAGGATTATCCGAACAAATTTTAGGGTCCTTGCTCAAAAAACATGCAGATAAGCAATTGTATGCTGCCACTAAAATCCCACCAAAAAATTTTATTTGGCCCTCGAAATCACATTTTGAATTAAAGGATTGTTTCCCTGCTCAACACATCATTGAATACACCGAAAAAAGTTTGAAAAACTTAGGTGTAGAGCAAATTGATCTTCAACAATTCCATGTTTGGGAAGATGCTTGGGCGGACAACGATGATTGGAAAGAAGCTGTCCAAAAATTAACCCAAGAAGGAAAAGTAAAACATTGGGGAATCTCTGTGAATCGTTGGGAACCTGCTAATTGTTTGCGTTCATTAGAAACCAATTTATTTTCAGCGGTACAGGTGATTTACAATATCTTTGACCAAAACCCAGAAGACCAATTGTTTCCACTATGTCAAAAATTAGACATCGGCATCATTGCACGTGTACCCTTAGACGAGGGTAGTTTAACCGGTTTATTGGATTATAATACCACTTTTCCTGCGGACGACTGGCGTTCTACCTATTTTGTTCCTGAAAATTTGATATCAAGTGTAGATCATGCAAATGCATTGAAACCACTGGTTCCTGCCAATATGGATATGCCTGAAATGGCACTTCGATTTATATTGTCGAATCCTGATGTGGGAACGATCATTCCAGGAATGAGAAAAATCAAACACGTGAAAAGTAATATCGGAACTTCAGATGGACATGGATTAAGCCCAAGCCTATTGGAAGAATTGAAAAAACACCGCTGGGAAAGACAGCCTACCGAGTGGTCCCAATAGACTGATCAAATAGTTCCTTTAACTGAGCCTCTTCACGGAATCCCGATGTTTTTTGGAGTAATTTTCCTCCTTGGAAAACCAAAAAGCTCGGGATTTCATCAATTCCGAATGACTGTAAGATCGCCTGATTCCCATCAGCCTCCACTTTCAAGACTGTCACCTTTCCTGCGTAATCTTGAGTCAATTTATCGACGGTGGGCATCATTTTTAAACATGGGGCACACCATTTGGCATAAAAATCAACGACCACTGCTTTTTCTTGTTGGACTTTCTTGGTAAATTCTGCTAAATCCCAGCCTTTATCATGGGCTACTTGAGGAACACCCTCCAAAGGTTTTAACTTAGTTGTCCATTTCAAATAACCGCCTTTCAGCTCCGTCACTTGAAAGCCTTCCTTTCGCATCAATTCCGCAGCTTGTGCCGAACGTCCTCCAGACAGACAGTATATTAAAACTAGCTTATCTTTCGGCAATTTTTTGATTTGCTCCGAAAAATCAGCTGACCTGAAATCAATGTTTAATGCCTTTGGCAAATGGCCTCCTCCAAATTCACCGGATGTTCTAACGTCAAGTAAAATAGCATTGGGAGTTTCTTGAATCTTTTTTTCAAAAACCTCAACCTCAGCAGACTGAGCATGAAGCGAAGAAGTTAATAAAAGAGCAAAGGCGAAAAGAGTAGGAAAAAGTATTTTAGCTTTCATTATTATTTCATTAATTATCAGCGATTTAAGTAGCTGACTTTCGGTAAATCAGTGATATTATCTAAAAATTACGTTATTTTGCAGGGCAATTTAATCAATTACAACGTAATCCATTTATTCACAATAATAATTATACGATGAGTGCAATACAGTACGTTCACGCAAGACAAATTTTAGATTCACGTGGAAATCCCACAATCGAGGTAGACATCAAAACTGAAGATGGCGCTTTCGGTCGTGCAGCCGTTCCTTCTGGAGCCTCTACAGGTATCCACGAAGCAGTGGAATTACGCGATGAAGACAAATCTGTTTATGTAGGAAAAGGTGTTTTAAAAGCCGTAGAAAACGTAAACACAACTATCGCAGAGGAATTATGGGGCCTAGAGGTATCTGAGCAGAACATGATCGACCGTTTGATGATCGAATTAGACGGTACACATAACAAAGGAAAATTAGGTGCTAACGCTATTTTAGGTGTTTCTATGGCTGTTGCTAAAGCGGCTGCACAAGAAGCAGGTCTTCCATTATACCGTTATATCGGTGGAGTAAACGCTAATACTCTTCCTGTTCCTATGATGAACATCTTAAATGGTGGTTCTCATGCGGATAACAGCATCGACTTCCAAGAGTTTATGGTAATGCCTGCAAAAGCGGAAAGTTTCTCTCATGCTTTACGTATGGGAACAGAAGTTTTCCATGCCCTAAAAGGTGTATTAAAAAGCAAAGGTTATTCAACCAACGTAGGTGATGAAGGAGGTTTTGCTCCAAATATCAAGTCGAACGAAGAAGCTATCGAAATCGTTTTACAATCGATTGAAAAAGCAGGTTACAAACCAGGTGAAGAAATCTTCATCGCCATGGATGCTGCTTCTTCTGAATTCTTTGATGAGAAAACAGGATTGTATACTTTCAAAAAATCGGATGGCAAGCAATTGAACAATATGGAAATGGCTGCTTATTGGCAGACTTGGGTAAATAAATACCCTATCATTTCTATTGAGGACGGTATGGCTGAAGATGATTGGGCAGGTTGGGCTGAGCAAACTAAATTGATTGGTTCCAAATGTCAATTAGTTGGTGACGATTTATTTGTAACCAATGTGAAGCGTTTACAGCAAGGTATTGAGCAAGGTGTTGCTAATGCTGTTTTGGTTAAGGTAAATCAAATTGGTTCTTTAACAGAAACCATCGATACGGTTAACTTAGCGAAACGCAATTCATACAAAAACATTATGTCGCACCGTTCTGGTGAAACAGAAGATGCCACCATCGCTGACTTGGCTGTAGCTTTAAATACGGGTCAAATCAAAACTGGTTCTGCTTCTCGTTCTGACCGTATGGCTAAATACAACCAATTACTTCGTATTGAGGAGGAATTAGGTGCAAATGCATATTTCCCAGGTTTAAATTTCTAAGAATATGGACCGCATTAAAGGGCTTTTTCTTGGACAACATCGTTTCTACGTAATTTCAACCAGCATCTTGTTGGTTTGGATGTTCTTTTTAGATACGAATGACCTTAGAGTCCAGTATCGACTTTGGAACGAACTTAGGGTGATGAAAAATGAAAAAGCTTTTTACCAACAAAAATTAAAAGAACTGGAAAAAGAGCGCCGAATGGTGATTGGAAACCCAGCCTTGTTGGAAAAATATGCGCGAGAAAAATATCTGATGAAACGACCCAATGAGGATATTTTTGTCATCGTTGATGAGGAAAATAAGCCCTTGGAACCTTAATAAAAAAGCTCCCTTTGAATGGGAGCTTTTTTTATTGCTTTGAATCAATTTCTTTATCAAGAAATTGGACAATATGGTAAAATCTTAAACGTTTTCCACAACGCTGTCAAGGTTTGGAACCTTGCCAGCGTTAAGGGAAAAAATCAATTTCATTAACTAAAACTTCAAGTCCTTACTGGAAATAGTTGATTTCTCTGCCGCATTTCCTTTCCAAACACTCCAAGGCTCTGTTCTTTGCTTCATGACCGTAGCGCCCATACTCACAAAAGTTCCTTCGCCAATCACTGAGCTATCTCGGATGGTGGCATTTACGCCAAAGAAACAATAATCATTCACCTGGCAATTTCCCGAAAGAACAATTTGTGAGGTGAAAAATACATGGTTCCCAATTTTGCTATGATGACCAATGTGATTTCCTGACCATAATACGCAGTTATTTCCAATCTGAACGTATGGTTGAATGGTGTTGTCTTCCAAAATAAAACAGTTTTCTCCTATTTTATCGGTTAGGACAGTCGCATGTGAACTGATGTATGAAATGTATTTATAGCCTTTTTCTAGGCCTTGCTCATAAACTCTGGCTCGAACTTGATTCATTCCTGCCGCCGTCATAGGCGCAAAAAATAGGTATTCCGCAGGAGGGAAACGCTGTTCCACCGTTTCAAACGGAACCAAAGGCAAACCATGAAATTCATTCTCTTTGATATACTGCTCCTCCACAGTAAAGCCAGCTACTTCATGTTCACTATCGTTCTTTAAGTAATATAATGCTAATTCGGCAGACTGTGTATTTCCAAAAATGATAACCTTTCCCATATATTCAATCGATAGAATGATTCAAACACAAAACGTAAATGTGCCAGAAATTATTTAAAATAACGCAACGCCTGTCATCTCTTTAGGTTGCTCTACTCCCATCAATTTTAAGATGGTCGGGGCAATATCTCCTAATTTTCCGTTGGACAAGCTTGGGTGATCATGAGCATCCACTAAAATGCAAGGTACTAAGTTGGTGGAGTGAGCTGTATTAGGTGAACCATCTTCATTTATCATGACATCCGCATTACCGTGATCAGCAATGATGATGAAAGTATAACCATGAGCTAAACCTGCTTTAACCACTGCCTTGGCACAGCGATCAACTGTTTCTACCGCTTTCACTACCGCAGAAAACACACCCGTATGACCCACCATGTCAGGATTTGCAAAATTTAAACACACAAAATCTACTTCTCCTTTCTCCAATTCCGGAATCAAAGCATCTCTTAAATCAGCCGCAGACATTTCAGGTTGCAAATCATAAGTAGCCACTTTCGGTGAATTTCTTAGGATGTTGGTTTGCCCAATAAAAGGCGTCTCTCGACCTCCTGAAAAGAAGAATGTTACGTGTGGGTATTTCTCTGTTTCCGCAATTCGAATCTGCTTTTTACCTGCTCCTTCCAAAACCTCTCCTAAAGTCATCGGTAAATTAGAATCATTGAAAATGACATGAACATTCGTAAACTCTTTGTCGTACTCCGTCATAGTCAAATAATACAAATTCAACTTATGCATGTTTTCCTCATGGAAATCCTTTTGCGTCAAAGCTTGGGTGATTTCTCGCCCACGATCCGTACGGAAATTGAAACATATCACCACATCTCCTTCTGTAATCTTGGCTAAAGGCACCCCATTGGCATCTGTGGCTATAATGGGCTTAATAAATTCGTCCGTCACATCGGCAGCATAACTATCCTTGATAGATTGAATAACATCTTGTGTCAAATAACCTTCTGCATCCACCATGGCATGGTAGGCTAAAGCCACACGCTCCCAACGATTATCTCTGTCCATGGCAAAGTAACGACCCGTTACCGAGGCAACATGGGCTCCCGTTTTTTCACAATGCTGAACTAAATCAGTCATGAACTTCAATCCTGACTTAGGGTCCGTATCACGTCCATCTGTAAATGCATGTACAAAGACCTTAGGCAATTCTGCTTCTTGAGCCGTACTTAATAAAGACTTTAAATGTTCAATATGGGCATGAACTCCGCCATCAGAAACAAGACCCATAAAATGAACCGCCTTGCCCTCTTTTTTGGCATAGTCAAATGCTTTTGCCAATTCGGGTTCTTGTCCTAAGGTATTTTCAGTCACCGCTTTATTAATCCTAACCAAATTTTGGTAAACGATTCGACCAGCACCTAGGTTCATGTGACCTACTTCTGAATTACCCATTTGACCTTCAGGAAGACCAACGGCCAATCCTGAGGCCTCTAATTTAGCATGTGGGTATTGGGTATATAAGGACTTAACAAATGGGATATTGGCTGCATCTATGGCAGAAACCTTTGGGTTGGTAGCAATTCCCCAACCATCTAATATCATTAGTACAACTTTCTTATTCACAGTATTTCATTTATTTCCTATAAAATTAGCCAAATTCAGGGAAAAAATCGGCTATTCATCCTTCAGAACTTTCGATAAGCGAACAATATCTGCTACTTCTATGGCAGTTTTGTCATAACCATGAATGGTAACAGCAATCATCGCTTGCCCTAACTCCTTCAAGGTACAAACCATATTGGGGGCCGCCCAACGTAAAAATGGGTACATCCAATTGATGTATTTATAAAATGGTAAAGCGTGTTGTAAACCCTCCGTAGGATGAAGCATTCCAGGTCTAAATGCATAAGCCGCTTTAAAACGTAATTTTCTTAGGTCATTTTCCGTTTTTCCTTTGACCCTTGCCCACATTAAACTCCCTTTCTCAGTTGAATCGGTACTTTTCCCCGAAACATAGATAAACGTGAGCTCGGGATTATTTTTTTCAATAGACTTCGCAAATCCCAAAGTCAAATCGTAAGTCAACCGCGTGTACACTGCTTCATTTTTACCGATGGACGTAACTCCCAAACAAAAATAGCATGCATCATATCCCTTTACTTGGTCTTGCAATTCCTCCGTTTGATAAAAATCTTTCAAAATAATCTCCTTTAATTTGGGGTGGGATTTACCTGAAGGACGGCGACTTATGACCAATACTTCTTCTACATGAGGTGATAGCAAACATTCCTGCAAGACTCCTTCCCCCACCATACCGGTAACCCCCGTTACGATTACTTTGATTTTTGAATTTTTCATGGTAGAATTGAATTAAAATAATTTGAGTTTAAATTTAAATGAACACATGAACAATCGTCGCGAATTTTTACAACAATCTGGCCTATTAGCCGCAGGTTCAGCACTAACAGGTTCAGCAGCTACTCCTTCTATGAATTTCATCCACCACGTTTTATTTTGGGCCAAAAATCCAAGTAACGAAGCCGAAAAAACCCAACTTTTCAAAGCGCTCAAAGCGCTAGGAGGCCTTCCAATGATCCAATCTGCTCATGTGGGCAAACCGATCATTACGGAGTTTGACAAACCAGTTACTGAGGGAAGTTATACTTTTTCTGTCGTATTGACTTTTGCCGATGCAGAAAAGGAAAAAGAATATTTATATCACCCTTTACATAAAAAGTTCATAGATGACAACAAGCATTTGTGGGGGAAGGTTCAAGTAATTGACTCTCAAGCTATATAATTTGAATAAAACCTATTAAAAACTATGAATAATAATCGAAGAGACTTTCTCAAACTTAGTGGATTAGCCGCATTAGGTGGATCCGCTAAATGGGAAATTAAGGACTTGGCTACGAGCATGCAAGTAGAACAAGGCAAGCAAACTTTTAACATGTCGGGCTATGCCGCGCCAAAAATTGAAACCGTACGTATTGGATTTATCGGTTTGGGAAACCGTGGTTCTGGTGCTATTACCCGCGTCAATCGCATTGATGGAGTAAAGACGGTTGCGGTTTGTGATATCCGAAAAGAAAAAACGGATGCCGCTTTGAAAGCCTTGGGTAAAATGGGTATTCAACCTATCGTTTACACCGAGAAAGAGGAAGCTTGGAAAGCGATGTGTGATCGACCGGACATTGATTTGATCTACATTGCCACCCCTTGGCATTTACACACCCCTATGGCTGTATATGCCATGAAACAAGGCAAGCATGTGGCGGTAGAAGTACCGGCAGCCACCACCTTAGAAGAATGCTGGCAATTGGTTGAGACTTCTGAGAAGACTAAAAAGCATTGTATGATGCTGGAAAATTGCTGCTATGACTTCTTTGAGTTATTAACTCTCAACATGGCTCGCCAGGGATACTTTGGAGAAATTATCCATGCGGAAGGTGCTTATTTGCATGATTTATTAGACCATAATTTCACGCAAAGTACCTATTACCAAAGCTGGCGCTTAAAAGAAAACCTACGCAACGGCAATTTATACCCAACCCACGGCCTAGGACCTATTTGTCAATTATTGGATATTAACCGAGGTGATCAAATGGATTATTTGGTATCTACCTCTACCAATGATTTCTCTATGCACCAACGAGCGGTAGAGTTAGCCCAAAAAGACCCTTTCTACCAACAATTCACCAATAAGAGTTTCCGTGGGAATATGAATACCACCACGATTCGTACCGTGAAAGGTAAAACCATGATGGTTCAACATGATGTTTCTACACCTCGCCCCTATTCCCGAATCCATTTGTTAAGTGGAACTAAAGGTATGGCTGTAAAATATCCTGATCCTAAAATTTCTGATCACCACCATAACTGGATTTCAGCCGCTGAGATGGCAGAATTGGAGAAAAAATATGCGCCACCGATTGTAGCCAAGATAGGTGAATTAGCCAAGCAAATAGGCGGACATGGAGGCATGGACTTCATGATGGACTGGCGATTAATTGATTGCCTACGCAATGGATTGCCTTTGGATCAAAATGTTTACGATGCCGCCGCTTGGAGCTCGATAGGACCATTAAGTGAAATGTCCGTTAAAAACAGATCTAGATCCATGAACGTCCCTGATTTTACCCGCGGAAGTTGGAAATCCAATACCCCGGTGGATATCACTTTAGCACAAGGAGGAACTACGGGAGTAAAAGCCCAAAAATAAGCTTTACTTTTTCTTTTTCCCCCAAAACTTCTTACCACCTTTTTTAGGTCCAGAAAAATTTCGCCCCTTATCGCCAGCCTTTTGTAAGGCTGGCTCATAAGCGGGGCCAGCTCCAAACTCTTCTGGAATAGGTGATTTTGTCACTTCTTTTTCTAACAACTTTTCAATACTCGCAAATTTTCTCTGTTCGGCAGGACTGATTAAAGTATAGGCGGTACCTTGACTTTCTGCCCTTGCCGTACGACCAATGCGGTGAATATAATCCTCTCCATCATTAGGGACGTCGTAATTGATGACCAACTCAATTTCGTCGATGTCAATGCCTCGACTTAAAATATCTGTGGCTACTAAAATAGTCGTCTTTTTATTTCTAAAATCCTGTAATACTTGTTCACGAACATCTTGTTCCAAATCCGAATGGATTTCCTCTACTTTGAATTTGGCCCTCTTTAAATCGTTAGTAAGTGTTTTTACGTTTTGCTTTCTGGAACAAAAAATAATCACACGACTATACTCTTTTAATCGCAATAGGTGCTTAATCAAAGGTGATTTTTGCTCCTCAAAAACAACAAAAGCTTCTTGAACAATTTGCTCAGGGGGTTTTGAAACAGCAATATTTATCTCTACAGGATTTTTCAATAACTTTCTGGCCAATTCCCGCATTTTATGCGGCATAGTAGCTGAAAATAAGAGGTTTTGACGCTCTGGACTTAAAAAAGAGGTGATTTTGATTAGATCATCTTGGAAGCCCATATCCAACATACGATCAGCCTCATCCAACACCAGGTATTTGACCTCTTTGAGATTAACATAACCCATATTTAAGTGGGCAATCATACGACCAGGCGTACAAACTACAATATCGCAACCACTGGTTAAAGCGGTTTTCTCCGTCGTAAAAGACTGGCCATCCCCTCCACCATAAACGGCAATGCAAGAGACATTGGTAAAATACCCTAAACCTTCCATATTATCCGCTATTTGAATGGCCAATTCACGGGTAGGAACAATGATTAGAGCATTGATTTGATTTTCAGCATGTGGCTCAGTGATGATTTTATTTACAATAGGCAGCAAAAAAGCAGCAGTTTTACCCGTACCTGTTTGTGCTGATGCAATAATATCTCTCCCCTCCAAAATCGGTTGAATAACTTGAGACTGTACGGGAGTTGCGGTCTTATAGCCCATGGAATCAATTCCTGCTAAAAGGCTGTCGGCCAGACCTAATTCTTTAAATGTCAAAATCGTTTGATTAAAATGATGCCTCTTCCGAAGATGGAATTGGAAAGACAAATTTACGCCTTATATCTCACATTTCTTTCAATTTACCTTGGGAGACCCTACAGACTAGGCTTTGACCTGTCTTTTAGCCAGGAAGTACATTCCTAAGCCGGAAAATACTAGTAAAACCACACTTGCTCCGTCCTGCCAGGTGAACGATTCTGGATGATGCAAAAGGTATTCCCAACTCTTTGCTTGAGTCCCTGTCCAAACAGCCAAAGCGGTTCTTGGTAACATACCTATCATTCCTGCCAAACAAAAATCCAGGAAACTTACTCCTAAAAACGACATCATGGCGTTGGTGATAGCAAAAGGAAATATAGGCGAAAGGCGAGCTAAAAATACCCATGAAAATGATTGAGCCTGCACATTGGACAAAAATTGTGCACCTTTTTTCGTACGTTTTATCCAGCGAATTATGGCTTGACCTTTCCATAATTTGGCCATACCAAAACCCAACATTGACGCTAAACTATAGGCAAAAATCAAAGGCCAAATACCTTGAAAACCCCAAATATAGCCTACAAATAAGGCCAAAAAAGTAGTTGGGCACAAGGCCAAACCCATCACAAATACAGTAGCTAACCAAAATAATATTTGTTGACTTAAACTAAAGTCTAAAAAAAAGCTTGGATTAGATACGGCAAAATAACCTAAGGCTAAACTTGAAATAAAAGGTAATAGACCCATCCACAAAAGGTAAGCCATTTCTAAAAAAAGTTTTTTACGAAAGCGCATGTGGTATGAGATAGAACAACAAAGATAGGGGAATTTCATAATCCAGCCTATTTGCCTACCTTTGCAAGGCTGTTTACCCAGAAAGAAAGCCCATGGAAATTGCCATCGTTAAATACAATGCCGGGAATGTTGCCTCCGTGATGTACGCACTTGATCGAATCGGAGTGCCGTATCGCTGGACAGACGATGAGACGATTTTACGCCAAGCAGATAAGGTGATTTTTCCTGGCGTAGGAGAAGCTAGTACGGCCATGGCACATTTAAAAGAAAAGGGCTTAGATTTACTTATTCCTCAGTTAAAGCAACCCGTTTTAGCTACTTGCATTGGTATGCAACTTCTTTGTAAACACTCAGAAGAAAACGATACCACTTGCATGGGAGTATTTGATGTGGAAGTAAAACGTTTTCAGTCGCAGGACTTAAAAATCCCGCATGTTGGCTGGAATTCCATCCAGGCCAATCAAGCGAATCCTTTGATGGAAGGCTTAAAAAATGAAGAATACGTTTATTTTGTGCACTCGTATTATGTGCCGGTAAACCCTCTTACCACAGCCATATGTGATTATGTACAGCCATTTTCAGCCATGCTTCACCAAGACAACTTTTATGCTGCCCAGTTTCACGCAGAAATTAGTGGAATGGCAGGCCAACGAATTATAGAAAATTTTCTCGCATTATAAATCATGTTTCAACTTATCCCCGCTATAGATTTAATTGGAGGCCAATGTGTTCGCTTGACCCAGGGTAATTATGCTCAAAAAAAGGTATATCATTCGGACCCATTGGAGATTGCAAAGGAATTTGAGGGGGCAGGTATCCAACGATTGCATTTGGTAGATTTGGACGGGGCAAAGGCTAAAAAAATTGTCAATGCGCATGTTTTGGAAAGAATTGCCAAAGGAACGAACCTTCACATTGATTTTGGTGGAGGTGTACAATCCGACGAAATGATTGATATCGCCTTTTCAGCAGGAGCCCAACAGATTACGGCTGGTAGCATTGCCGTTAGTCAGCCAGAATTAGTAAGAAGTTGGTTGAAAAAATACGGTGCTGACAAAATCATTTTAGGCGCTGATGCCCACAATGAGCAAATTGCCGTTTCAGGCTGGCAGGAAAATTCCCAAATTTCCATCTTTGATTTCCTAAGAGACTATTGTGCTGCAGGAGTAAAATATGTGATATCAACGGATGTGGCTAAAGATGGCTTATTGCAAGGACCTAGTTTTGATTTGTACGAAAAAATACAAGCTCAAGAGCCTGACTTACAGCTCATTGCAAGTGGCGGGGTGGCTTGTTTAGATGATTTATACCGACTGCGCGACATGAACATTTTTGGTGTGATAGTTGGAAAAGCCTTTTATGAAGGACGAATTAGTTTAGCTGAATTAGCCACCTTTGCCAAAGAATCTGCATGTTAACCAAAAGAATCATTCCTTGTTTAGACATCAAAGATGGGAGGACCGTCAAAGGAACCAATTTTGTGGATTTACGTGATGCAGGAGATCCTGTAGAGCTTGGAGCTTTATATGCTAAAGAAGGAGCCGATGAATTGGTTTTCTTGGATATCACTGCTACCGTAGATGACAGGAAGACCTTGGTTAATTTGGTACGAGAAGTGGCAAGACATGTGAATATTCCCTTCACCGTGGGAGGGGGAATATCTTCTATACAGGATGTTTCAGCCTTATTAAACGCTGGGGCAGATAAAGTTTCAATCAACTCCTCAGCTGTTAGAAATCCTGATTTAATTGATGAATTAGCCTTACAATTTGGCTCGCAATGTATCATTGTGGCCATTGACACCCGTTGGGTTGATGGAACAGATTGGGTACATACTCATGGAGGAAGAAAAATTACGGATATTCAGACCATTCCATGGGCCAAAGAAGTTGAGAATCGAGGTGCTGGAGAAATTCTATTGACTAGCATGGATGCTGATGGAACGAAAGCTGGATTTGCCAATAAATTGACATCCACAATCTCGCTTAATTCCTCCATACCAATCATCGCCTCGGGTGGAGCGGGTAGCATGGAACATTTTTATGAAGTATTTACGGAAGGGAAAGCCGATGCCGGATTGGCGGCCAGCATTTTCCACTTCAAAGAAATCGATATTTTAGATTTAAAGAATTACCTAGCCAGCAAAGGAATTCCGATGCGTATTTAATAAATTCACCAGTATTTTTGACAAAATGAACTCAAGCCCCGACTTTTCTAAAGGATTAATACCTGCTGTTATTCAGGATGCCTCCACTCTACAAGTATTAATGCTTGGCTATATGAATGAGGAAGCCTATGTAAAAACACAGTCAGAAAATATTGTCACTTTCTATTCTCGATCAAAAGAGCGATTGTGGACCAAGGGAGAAACTTCCGGAAATTTCTTTCATGTTAAAAATATTCATTTGGATTGTGACCAAGATACCCTGTTAATCCAAGTTAACCCGGTAGGCCCTGCTTGCCATACAGGTGCAGATACCTGCTTTAATACCTCTAACCAAGACAATGCCGCTTGGCTTGACTATTTAAAGCACATCATTCGCTCTAGAAAAGGAGCTTCTGCCGATACTTCATATACCGCATCTTTATTCCAAAAAGGAACCAATAAGGTAGCTCAAAAAGTAGGAGAAGAAGCCGTAGAACTCGTGATAGAAGCTATGTCAACTAACGATGAATTATTTAAAGGTGAGGCGGCAGACTTAGTTTTTCACTTATTGGTTTTATTAGAAGACCGAGGAATTGGATTGGAAGAAATCATAAAATTATTACAGCAAAGACACGCGAAATAACATGATAGGGTTCATCATTCGATACATCATCATTGCAGGGGTCATTTTAATCATCCCGCGCTATTTAAAGGGAATTGTCGTTGACGGATTCACCACTGCCCTCTTAGTAGCCTTAGCCATGGGCTTTTTAAACTCATTTGTAAAACCCTTTTTGCAAATCATTAGCTTTCCTATCACCTTTATGACCTTGGGATTGTTTTCTTTGGTCATCAATGTGGCCATGGTTTACTTGACAGAATTATATGTTCCAGGTTTTCAAGTAAGTGGTTTTGTGGCTCCCTTAATCTTTAGTTTTCTCGTAAGTTTTTCTAGCACCGTGGTGGGCTGGTTTACCAAATAATCATGGCAAACCACGTTGAAAGGTGATTTCAGTAGCTAAACCTATGGCACTGAAACGAAATGCCATGGAATAAGCTTGTGATGGATTTGTCATTTTATCACAATGAGGTCCTTTTTCCAAAAAATACACATAGTATTCTTGATTTCGATCTGCCAATTGTTGGATATCCGGTTTGCCAAAAATATCCTCAATATCATTGGAACTAACCCCCTTTAAATTCTCTTTGTGGGATTTCAACCAATCAACTTGAGAGCCTCTGCTACCTTGACATCCAGCTTCATCTTGTACAAATTTATTGACATCAAAACCACTTAAATCGGGCTGTTTGGTACAAGAGGACAAAAGCCATATTAGTAACAAAAAGCAGGATATTCGAAATGAAAACGACATAGGGCTTTATTTATTTATTCAAAAATACCAAAAGGATTCCCGTCAGGAAAGCACTCGAGGATAAATTCATGGATTTAAACAAATTGTTGGTAAATTCAGGTCAAATTCACGTGATGCGCATATTACTTTGTCCTGATAAATTTAAAGATTCCCTTAGTGCCGCCGAGGTTTGCCAGGCTTTAGCCAAAGGGATTAAAAAATCCTATCCAGATGCTATCATCCAGTCGCTGCCATTAGCAGATGGTGGAGAAGGGACCTTGGATGTCATTCACGAAATTTTTGGAGGAGAATGGATGCATGTCAAGGTCAATAACCCACTCTTTCAACCTATTCATGCCCCCTACCTTTGGGTAAAAGAAAAAAAACAGGCATTTATTGAGATGTCAAGAGCCTCGGGGATAGAATTATTAGCACCCAAAGATCGTAATCCTGCATTAACGAGTACCTATGGCACGGGAGAGCTAATCCGACATGCCTTAGAATTAGGGGCTAAAAAAATCACCTTAACCGTGGGTGGATCTGCCACGAATGATGCAGGAATGGGTATGGCGGCCGCTTTAGGTTTCCGTTTTTTAGATGAACAAGGAAATGAGTTAGCTCCGATTGGAGAAAATTTGAGACATATTCATCGAATATTGCCTAGTAATTTAAAGGATCAATTAAGTCTGATTCAGTTTCAAGTAGCCACAGATGTTCGCAATGTTTTGCATGGGCCTCAGGGTGCAGCATACGTTTTTGCCAAGCAAAAAGGAGCTGACGAAACCATGATTGAGCAATTAAATGAAGGTTTAATACATCTAGCTACATTCTTTCCAAATGCTAGCATGGCACATACACCTGGAGCAGGAGCAGCAGGAGGTTTAGGAGCAGGAGCCTTGTTTTTTCTTCAAGCTAGTATTCACCTCGCTTCTGAGTGGATATTAGAATTAGTGTCATTTGACCAGCATGCTGCCCAAGCAGATGTCATCATCAGTGGTGAAGGAAAAATTGATGTCCAATCTTGGGAAGGGAAATTAATATCTACCCTAATTCAACATAGTCAAGCCTGCCAAAAGCCCATCATCCTAATTTGTGGTGGACTACAAGATGTAGGGAAAATTCCTGCATCGATGCAACACATACCTGTTTATCCCATTTTGGTGCCTCCCATTCGATTAGAGGATGCCATGACTCATGCCGCAGACTATCTAAGCCAAATAGGGCAAAAATTAATCTTATAATTGAACGAGTCTTGCAGCCGCTTCCAATAAAACCTCATCCGATTTGGCGAAGCAAAAACGCAAAATTGTATCACCGGGAGCCTTTTCATAAAAAACAGAAATAGGAATAGACGCCACTTGGATTTCTTTAGTCAATCTTTCTGCTAAATCTACATCTCGTTCTTGGCTGATTGCACTATAATCCATGCATTGGAAAAAACTGCCATGACTTGGTAATAATTTCCATTTACTTCCTTCAAAAGCCGAAGCAAATAAATCCCTTTTTCTTTGGTAAAATTCAGAAAGTCCCAAATAATGTGCAGGTTCTTTAAGGTAATCCGCAAGGGCATATTGCAATGGAGTGGCACTGGAAAAAGTCACCCATTGGTGTAGTTTTTGAAACTCCTTGGTCAAATAGGCGGGCGCCAAACAGTAACCAATTTTCCAACCCGTTATGTGGTAGGTTTTACCAAAAGAACCACAAACAAAACTTCGTTGACGAAGCTCTGGGTGCAACAATACGGAATAATGCTTTTGACCGTCAAAAACTATGTGTTCATATACCTCATCGGAAATAATCAGGATATTGGTCCCTTTCACTATTTCAGCCAAGGCATTTAAATCATCTTCGGTCCAAATGGAGCCCGTAGGATTATGCGGACTATTCACCATAATGGCCCTTGTCCTGGGACTAATGGTACGAGCCAGCTCTTCCCAGTCTATTTGAAAACCCCGCTGAGCATCCATAGATAAATGAATGGGTATGCCGCCTGCCAAACGAACAGCAGGGTCATATGCATCATAACTGGGATCAAACATGATGACTTCATCACCCGGAAAAACGCAACAATGTATGGCACAAAATAAAGCTTCTGTAGCCCCAGAAACAACTGTTACTTCCTTATTAGCATCGACGTCAATACCATAAAACAAACTAGTCTTATCCGCTATGCTTTGTTTAAAAACGGGCACTCCAGCCATAGGAGCATATTGATTATGGCCTTTGGAATAGAATGCCAACAAAGATTGAAGTTCTTCCGAACAGTCAAACCCAGGAAAGCCTTGCGACAAATTTAAGGCATTGTGCTCGGCTGCTAGAGCCGACATTTTAGTGAAGATAGTGGTTTGTACTTGCGCTTGTTTGGAAGGAAAACTAATCATATTAATCCATCAAAGGTTCACCGTCCAACCATACTTGTTGAACTTTTAAATCATCACTCATATGTATCAAGCAGGCCTTTTTCCCTACTTCGACCGATCCTATTTCTCGATCTAAATTGGCCACTTGGGCTGGATAAAGGGTAGCCATACGAATGGCTTCTTCCACATCTATCCCCACGTGATGCACGCAATTTTGAACGGCCTGTTCCATCGTTAAAGCAGAGCCCGAAAGCGTACCCGATTCATTAGAAAACTTTCCATCCTTTTTTTCAAATAAATAAGGGCCAGACACATCATGAGTCACGGCATCGGTAATCAAAAATAAACGATGTTTCTTCAATTCTTTGGCCAACTTCACAGAACGAAAATCACAGTGTAAGCCGTCCACGATAATACTAGTCCAGGCATCGCTCGACAAACTAGCTCCCACAAGCCCCAATGCTCGGCTTTGCCACTGTGACATGGCATTAAATAAATGTGTAATCCGATGAGCCCCCTTGGATAAAGCATTATTTGCTTGGTCAATAGTTGCATCTGAATGCCCCAAAGAAACCATGATGGGGCTTTTGATGATATAATCTAATTCCTCTTCCGAAAACATTTCCGGAGCGATGGTCATGTAGATAGGCAAATCACCAGCACGATGCACAATTTCTTGGATGTAGTCAATGGAAGGCTTTTGTACAAATTCTTCTTTATGAGCCCCCTTTCGTATAGGGTTGAAAAAGGGCCCTTCTAAATGTAAACCAATCAAACCTTTGCCTCCCTTTGCCAGATAGGCTTTACAAGCATCAATAGCCTTCCACATGGTTTCCTTAGGGGAGCAGTTCAAGGTAATCTGAAAATGGCTTGTCCCTGTTTGCTGATGCTCTTCAAAAGTTTTGGCTATAGCCGCTTCAGTAGGATGGTTGGAAAATAAAATTTCGCCTCCACCATACACTTGCAAATCAATAAAACCGGCACAGATAAAACCAGATCCCTCTAAATCACCTTCCACTGATTTAATCTCCTGAATACGACCTTGATGCACATGAATTTGTTGATCGATCAACCATTCATGTCCCGTAAAAACGCGTTTTGCTAATATAACCATTGACCTTTATTAATAACCAGCTGCTTGTCCGTCTTTTCTAGACTCAGACGCGCCAAAATAAACTTTTCGAACGGGATCCCATTTGATGGCTTGATAACCACCATAAATTCCATTCATAAAACCAACTTGATGACCTTTTTGTAATAATTCTCGAATGACTTCATAAGGGTATCCGCTTTCCAGCGTAATTGTTCCACCCGTCAATTCCATCGCCTCCCCAGTAGGTTCAGAAGACCCTTCGTGATTTAACCTTGGCGCATCTCCAGCTTCTTGAATATTCATACCAAAGTCCACTACATTCATCACAATCTGCACGTGGCCCATCGGCTGAAAAGCTCCACCCATAACACCAAAGCTTAAAAAAGGCTGACCATCCTTGGTAACAAAAGCCGGAATGATGGTATGAAATGGACGTTTTCCAGGGGCATAGGTATTATTTTCTCCTTCATTTAAACTATACATTTCCCCACGATCTTGGAACATAAATCCGAGTCCATCCGGCATCAAACCAGAACCAAATCCACGGTAATTACTTTGAATCAATGAGACCATGTTGCCATCTTTATCTGCTACTGTCAAATAGATGGTATCTCCCTCTTTTAAAGCTGGATTTCCTGCGTCATAATGCCTAGCAGCACGGTTCGCTTGAATTAGTTTTCTTCGCTCAGCTGCATAGGATTTTGAGATTAAATTAGCCACTGGAATTTTGGCAAATTCAGGGTCGGCATAGTATTTAGCTCGATCTTCAAACACCAATTTTTTGGCCTCTGTAAATAAGTGAATGTGCTCTGCACTACCATGCTTTATTTTGGAAAAATCGTAACCTTCTAAAATATTTAACATTTGTAAAGCTGCAATTCCCTGACCATTGGGTGGCAATTCCCAAACGTCATAACCACGGTAATTAACCGACACAGGATCAATCCAAGTGGAGGTATGGGTCGCTAAATCCTCATAGCTTAAAAATCCACCATTCTTTTTCATAAATGCATCCATGGTTCTTGCCATATCGCCTTTATAAAACACATCTCGGCCTTCCTTTCCGATTCTTTCTAAGGTATTTGCCAAGTTAGGGTTTTTAAACACATCCCCCACAACAGGAGCTTTTCCAGAAGGATAATAGTGTTGTGCTACATTGGGAAACCTTCCATAATTCGCTTCTACCCGTTGCAAGGCTGAGGCAAATTCCCCATGCACAGGAAATCCATTTTTAGCATAGGAAACAGCCTTTTCCAAGACCTTTGACATAGGCATGGATCCAAATTTTTTATGTAATTCAAACCATGCATCGACGCAGCCCGGTACACTAACAGGTAAGGGACCTGTGCTTGGAATATGTTTCAATCCTCTTTTCTTCAATTCAGCAAGGGTCAAGGATTTAGGTGATCTACCAGAACCATTTAATCCGTATAATTTTTTGGTTTTCGCATCCCAAACGATCGCAAACAAGTCGCCACCAATTCCATTTACATGGGGCTCCACAACACCTTCCATGGCATTGGCAGCAATGGCGGCATCGATGGCGTTCCCACCAGCCTTTAAAACATCCAAGGCCGCTTGGGTAGATAATGGATGGGAAGTAGCAGCCATTCCGTTTTGGGCTATAACCTCAGAACGGGTAGCCCATAATTTTCCATATGGCCTATCTTGAGCCCAAAGGCTCACAGGAAATAACAATAATAAGAGTAGTTTTTTCATGATGAATGTAAGTTAAGGCCTTGAATTTAATGAGATTAATTTGATTATTTATGCGGATGTACCAAGCCTTAACGCTGGCAAGGTTCAAAACCTTGACAGCGTTGCGTTTTAACGATTAAATTTTCAAATATATTGTCCAGCAAATTGATAATCATTTAGCGTAAAAAAACCATGAGTATTGAGTCAAATGTCCTATTTCTAGGAGTTTCCAGCTATACAAAAAGACCTCGGACAGCGCCCGAGGTCTTTCGTTTAATCCCCAAAATATAAAATAAGTGTACTATGCTGTTTTACGGATTTTTTGCTTGATACGTTCCGACAAATAATACATACAGGGAACGATAATCAAGGTCAAAGCCGTTGAAAATGTTAATCCAAAAATGATGGTCCAAGCTAAAATCCCCCAGAATACGGCTGAATCAGACCCAAAGAAAATGTGTGGGTTCAATTCTGTAAACATAGCGGCAAAGTCAATACTCAAACCTAATGCCAAAGGAATCAAACCAAGTACGGCAGCCGATGCTGTTAATAACACTGGCGTTAATCGAATTCCCCCTCCTTCAATGATGGCTTCTTTTAAATCATAACCACGCTTGAAACGAAGTTCTTCGATAAACTCAATTAACAAAATACCATTTTTCACCACGATACCTGCTAGAGCAATCACTCCCACACCTGACATCAATACAGAGAAAGTCATGCCAAAAGCTAAGAATCCTAAAATTACTCCCACCAATGAAAGCAAAATAGTGGCGAAAATAATGACAGGTTTTATCGCAGAGTTAAATTGAGTTACTAAAATTAAGTAGATCAAAATCAAGGCAGAAATAAAGGCAATTCCTAAGAATGCACCTGTTTCTTGCTGCTGCTCTTGTTCTCCTCCCATTTTAATTTTATATCCCTGAGGCAATTCCATCGTTTCAAATAAACCATTCAATTCCGCCACAATCTCGTTCGCATTATATCCTTCAATCACATCAGATCCCAGTGTGACAACACGCTCTTGATTTTTACGGTTAATCTGGCTAAAAGAAGAGGCATAACGAATATCAGCCACCGAGCTTAAAGGAACTTGACGAAGCATACCTCCAGAATTCATATCACGGTAGGTAATATTCATTGAAAGTAATTTTTCAATCTGATTTCTAGAATTACCTTTTAAACGCAATTGAATAGGATACTCATCTTTAACATCACGGTATTTAGATATTTCAACGCCAAATAAGGCGCCACGTATGGCCATAGCTACTTGAGCTGAAGAAATTCCTTCCCGACTAGCCTTCTCGCGATTGACATCCACGATAATTTCGGGCTTATTTGTCACCAAATCCGATTTCAATTCTTGGATACCTTGGATACCCGCCTTTTGAATTGAATTCAATACTTTTTTCTCCAAATCCAACAACACACCGAAATCATCACCGGAAATTTCGATCGAGATTGGCTTACCAGTAGGTGGTCCATTTCTTTCACGCTCGATAGCCATCTCAACACCTGGAATTGGACTAGACTTAAACGAATTTTGTAATTTGGTCAATAAATCTTGTGTCGATAAGCCTCCTCGCATTTGAACTTTCTCAAAGGCAATCGTCACCTTACTTTTATGCGGAGTAGCACTACGATCTGGATTCATTGGATCGCCTGCGTTCTTTCCTACGTTGGAAATAACCGAATTGACAATACCCATGGCTTTTTCTTTTTTCAAGAAAGTAAACACGCGCCCTTCGATGACCTTGGTCATGGAATCCGTCACAACGGCATCTGTTCCAATAGGCATTTTGGCATAGATATAAACATAATCCGGATCTCCAGAAGGGAAGAATATCACTTTTGGTTTAACGATTCCAAATAAAACGAAAGAGAAAACCAATAGTCCGAAAGAGGCCAAGACGGCATAAACCGGTCTGCGACCTTCCAATACCCATGAAATAACCCGACGGTATGCATTTTTAAACGCTGGTAAGGTTTTATCTTGGAATGGAACAATCCATTTAGGCGTAACCACAAAGTGATTAAAGACATAAATGATGATGGCAAAAAGGAAGAAATTACCAAAGCCAAAATGACCTAATTGAAAACCTATCAAATATCCTCCTAAGGTAAGACTCAATAAAATCACGACCGTTTTACGTATATCAGAGAATTTAGGATTCTTGACATCATTCACCTCTTCATCATGACGTTTCATGAATGACATGGCAAAAACAGGATTCATCACATAGGCAACGAATAAAGAAGCAAACAAGGTGATAATCAAGGTGATTGGCAAGAATTTCATGAATTCCCCAACAATACCAGGCCAAAATAATAAAGGTAAAAAAGGCGAGATGGTCGTTAGGGTTCCTGATAATACCGGAACAAATACTTCAGAAGCTGCTAATTTAACCGCTTCTACAATGGTCAACTTTTTGAAGTTATTAAATAAACGGTGGGCATTTTCTATAACCACAATTGCATCGTCCACCACAATACCTAAACTAAGTAAAAAAGCAAATAACACAATGGTGTTCAAGGTGAAGTCGAAACTCGGCATGAACAAGAATGTCAATAAAGCCGATAAAGGCACAGATAATCCTACAAAAGCAGCATCACGAACACCCATAAAGAACATCAATACAATCACCACAAAAACGAAACCAAGAATAACTGTATTAATTAAATCAGCAATATCTCCACGGGTTCTTTCCGACTGATCCGCTGTAATAGACACGGTCAAACCACTTGGGAAACGTGTTTCTTTATATTCATCAATGGTTTTTTCAATTCTATCAGCTGCATCAATTAAGTTGGAACCAGCCCTCTTGATAACGTTTAGGGTAATTACCGACTTATTATTTAAACGAGCAAAATCTTGTTTTTCCTCAAAACTATCTTGTACATCCGCTACGTCTTTTAGTCTCACTACCGCACCTGTACTAGAGCGAATGATGATATTAGACAATTGCTCCATGCTTTTAAATTCTCCAGTTACTCGCAAGGCCCGTCTAACACCATTGACAGGAAGTTCCCCACCTGATATGTTCACGTTTTCCCCTTGCACAACGGATTGAATGTCGTAAAAGGTTAAACCATAGCTTTGCATTTTCGCCAGATCCAAGTTTATTTGAATCTCACGCTTGAGAGCACCAATGATGTCCACCCGATTAATTTCAGGCATTCCTTCGATTTCATCCTGCAAGTCTTCGGCATATTTCTTCAATTTATCCAATGGGTAATCCCCGGCAATATTGATGTTCATGATGGGGAACTCCGAAAAGTTCACTTCCGCTACCGAAGGTTGTCTTGTTAGATCCTTAGGTAAGTCCGTGACAGACTTATCTACCGCATCCTGTACACGTTGTTTGGCCACTGGAACTGTTACATCGGTATTAAACTCAACGATGATCACAGAAACGTCTTGCAAGGCATTCGACTTCACACTTTTTACCCCAGTAATAGCTTTTAACTGCTTTTCAATGGGCTTGTTAATTACATTTTCAATGTCTGTTGGCGTAGTACCAGCATAGACTGTTTGAATGACCATTTGTGGAACGACAATATCCGGGAATTGCTCCTTCGGCAATTGCTTGTAGATACCCATACCCGCCACAAAAATGATGAAGGTAAAGATGTATATGGTGGTACGATTTTGCCCCAACCAATCTATCATGTGATAGATAAGTCCTTTTCCTTCGGGCAGTTGCTCGTTTTTTATATTTTTTTCCATGTTGTGGATTCTTTCAGATTAGAATGAAATGGCTTGACCGTCAACTAAGTCTTGGTATCCTTGGGTAATCACTTGATCTCCCACTTTAATACCCGAAGTAATCTCGGCTTGACCATTGTAAGATAAGCCAATGGTTACTTGACGAGCACGGGCCACTTTCTTGCCAGCTTCGTCTACTGCTACATAAATCAAATTCCCTTTTTCAGTTTTTTGAATTAGGTTCTCATCCAATACAATGGCATTCGCTTTGGAAACATCATTGATATTGATAACAGCTAATTGATTTGGCTTTAACTCATTGCCTACATTTGGTATACGAGCCTCGATATCAAACGTACGAGACAAAGGATTTACCAATTGGGAAACCAAGGTAATTTTTGCTTTCAGCTCCTTGTTGATATCTGGGAATTTAATCACGATTGGATCGCCAACTTTAACAGAACCAACATAGGTATCCGAAATCTTAGCCGCTACTTTTAAGTTTCCTAAATTCACAATCTGAACGATGGGTAAACCTGGAGAAGCCATTTCACCAGCTTTTTGACGAACAATTTCTATCGTTCCAGAAATAGGCGCAATGACTTTCGACATGGCCAATTGAGCTTGTAAGGTAACCAAACGTTTTTCTAAGGATTCTTTGTTTGACTTAGCACTCAAATACTGTACTTCTGTACCAATTTGTTGATCCCAAAGTGACTTTTGCTTATCAAAAAGGATTTTGGCTAAAGACAATTGGTGTTTCACTTCTTCCATTGACTCCTTTAAAATATTATTATCAAGCGTTGCAATCAATTGTCCTTTTTTAATCGCTTGACCTGCAACAACCGGCAAAGTAAGGATGGCTCCAGCAGTTTGCGGGCTAACTAAAACCGTATTTTCAGCTAATACGGATCCTTGAGCTTCTACAAAGTGGTTGAAATTTTGAGCCTGGATTGGACTTACCCCAACAGCCACTACTTTTTCAGCAGCTTTAGGATTTTCCTTTCCAATCTCTTTTTCGATAGCAGTAATTTTTGCATTAATTTCTTGAGCTTGCTTTTTCAAATCAGCTAACTCTTGTTTTTTATCTACTGACTTGGTGCAAGCTGCAACAAGCAATACGGCGGCTAATAATATGGTAAGATTTTTCATGAGATGTTTGTTAAAATCGTGTTATTCTGAGTATAGGGTACCGTTGGCCTTTTCTAATTCCACCTTGGCAATCAAGGCATTATAAAGGGAGGTGAAATAATTTGCTTGAGATTCTTTGATGGAAGTTTCTGCATTTAATACTTCCAAGTTAGACCCCACACCTTGCTGGTATTTCACGCGAGTCACTCTGGAAATTTCATTGGCTAAATCCAAATTAGCCTTTTGCTCCTTCAATGATTCCAATGAGTTTTTCAAGGTAATTAAAGATTGGCTGCGTTGTAAGTCAATGGAAGATTTCACTAAATCATAGCTTTGACGAACCTTTTGAAGGTTATTTTGCGATTGAATGGTTTTATATTTCTTCGAGAAACCATCAAATATGGGAATCTGAAGTGAAAAACCTAAAGTCGAATTATCAAACCAAGATTGACTAACCAAATCACTAAAAGTTTTACGTCCATTGGTAAAACCATAATTGAGGTTGAACAATAATCGAGGAAGATAACCGGCTTTCTGACTACGCACATCAAGCTCAGCTAATCCTTCTTGGGTTTTAAGAATCGAATACTCAATGCGGTTGCCATAATTAAAGGGCAAATTTTCATCAATGGCATTGAATTTTAAGTCTACTTGCTCCAAAGTCAAGGATAATCGAATAGGCTCATCCATAGGATAACCCATTTGGAATTTCAATAAAGAATATCCCAAATCTTGAATACGAATCACATTTTCCAATTCTGTTTTCAAGTTATTGGACTGAACTTCTAATCGCTGCACATCAATTTTTTCAACAAATCCCTGCTTATTCAAAGCTCTTGTTTCTTTCAATAATGAATCCAAGCGGCCCACATTGGCTTGTAAGATCTGTAAGCGTTTCTCGTTAACCAGAATACCGTAATAAGCTTTCATTACGCCTTCGGCAACTTGTTGCTTAGTCTGAAGTAAATTTTTTGTAGACAACTCCTTATAAACCTCAGAAGCTTTTAGACCTAATAAATAGGTTCCGTCAAAAACCAATTGACTTAGGCCGACATTAGCCATGGCTGAGTTCTTAACACCAAATTCAGCCGCAATGATTTCTCCTTCTGCTGCAGCAGGATTAAAGGTTTTGGCAGGAATAAACATTCTTTGAATGATCAAGTTATTGGTGTAATTCACCCCAGCATTAACTTGAGGTAATCCTATAGCCTTGATTTCATTAATTTTGGCACTTGCATTCTGCAAATCCAAATGGCTATTTTTTACTTGAACATGATGGTTGATAGCATAATCAACAGCCTCTTTTAGACTGAAACTTTGTGCCAATCCCGACCATGACAAGAAACAAAATAGCCCGATAAAATTGAGTTTTTGGCGAATCATGTTAGTTGTTATTTTGGTAAGATAAGTAGAGAGATAGACCTTTTTCTGTGAGAATGCCTCGCATAAAATGATCTAGTAAAATTTGTTGTGTATCAAAAAATGAAAGTTTACTATGGGAATAAAAATTAGGATCAAAGGATAAATCCACTTCTCCCATACGTAGTCGAGCTATTAATTCCACTTCCAATTCAGGGCGAAAATAGCCCTGCTCAATTCCCGTTCTTAAATCCACTTGGAGGGTATTCAAAATACAATCTTCCTTATACTTGGAAAATAATTCATACGCTTTCGGAAAATATTTCTTTACCTCATACAATAAACGCGGGTTCATTTCAGATAAAGTAGACTTCATAATTTCCAAGGATTGCAAGGTTTTATGAATCACATCCTTGGAGGTTTTATCCAACTCTTCCCATTTAGATAAGTCATTTTGAATGAATGATTCCAATACCTGGTATACCATGGCATCTTTATCTGGAAAATGTTGATAAATCGTTTTTTTAGAAATGCCCAATTCTGAAGCAATTGTATCCATCGTTACGGATCTTACCCCGTATCGGAAGTACAATTCTGCCCCCTTTTCAAGTATTCTACATTTCATGCTCTAAAATTAATTTAAATTCGAGAGCGTAAAACTAAGGAAACTTTTAAGTACTACAAAGTTTTTTGTATTATTTTTAGATTATCGGCTTGAAGAAATGATGAATGGTAATGGAATTAGCGACCAAAATCATCCTGTAAACGAACGATATCAGATTCATCGGATGGATGCTCCAAATCAGTATGTTGCCAAATTTCTGCTACTAAGCCCCATTGATCCAAACCAATAAGGCGATGTCTTTGCCCTTTGGGTAATTCAATGACATCCTGTTCTTGATAAATCCCATAATCACCTTGTACATCCGTGCAAGAAATGGCAACGCCGATAGGTCCACGAACAACTGTCCATATTTCAGCGCGTCGGAAGTGATATTGCCAAGAAAGTCGCTGATGTGGGGCCACTACTAAGAATTTGGGGCTGAGCTTCTGGGTGATTTGAATATCATCCAGGCTTAATTGAGGGAAATACTGAGATACAAATTTTGCCACTTGGCTTTCATCCAGAACAAAAAATCCACCCCAGGGTCTAGTGAAATCTTGATCGATGATGTGGAATCCTGCCTTTTCAATATAGGCTTGGACTTCTTGAAGAATAGCTGCTTTAGGCAAATTTGAGTCAAAATGCATACGTAGAAATTAATTAGGCAAAAATAGAAAAAGGACGGGTAAATCCCCGTCCTTTCATTATTTACCTGGTAAAAGATATTACAAAGTCCAGCCTGCGCGGTATTCTCTTCTAACAAATTGGTTAGCAGGGTCAAAATTGGTAATACGCATATTCGTTGCATCCCAATTTAACTTTTGACGGCCAATGTACTTGGCAGTACGACCTTCTCCTTCACGTAACATATAGGAACGAATAGCTAAGTTACCCATCAAAACGGATTCCGTAAATGGACCTGCATAGTCAAACGGAGAACTAACCTCCATTTTTCCAAAACCTGCTTTACAAGCTTCCACCCATTGTGTATTATGGCCACCGTCTCCGCCAACTACCCGTGGTAATTTAGCTTTTGGAAGTTCTTCTGCAGGAACTTGTTTTCCATTTTTGAAAACTTTTGGATACATACCATAAGTTCCACAAGTCATAATACCTTTTGAACCTATCAAAATAACTCCATTTGATCCATCTGGGTCACCAATGGTCTCTGTGGATGGAATTCCATCTGGATGAGGGGCACGTAAACCACCATCATACCAAGTTAAGGTAACAGGTGAAGGATTACGTTTCGTGGCCGCATAATGTAGCGTAACCATGGATGATGGAGGACATCCTTCAGGAATCCACTCAGGTACCCAATCATTCAAAAATACGGATCCAACAGAACATTCCACGTCAATAGCGTCTCGGATACCCAATACTTTAAACGGAGGATCTAAAAGGTGACAACCCATATCTCCTAAAGCACCTGTACCATAGTCCCACCAACCTCTCCATTTAAATGGCAATAAGGCAGGATTATACTCTCTATATTTAGCTGGTCCCAACCATAAATCCCAATCTAATTCTTTAGGTACTTCAAAGCCTGCAGAAGGGTATTTAATCCCTTGTGGCCAAACAGGACGGTTTGTCCACACTTGTACCGTATGAACTTTACCAATAACACCACCGTCAAACCATTCGATCATAGTTCTAACACCATCTCCTGAAGAGCCTTGATTTCCCATTTGAGTAACCACTTGCATTTCACGAGCTTTTTCAGCGATCACACGAGCCTCATAAATGTCATGAGCCAAAGGCTTTTGAACATATACGTGTTTCTTACGACGCATAGCCTCCATGGCGATGGTTGCGTGGGTATGGTCAGGAGTAGACACGATGACTGCGTCTACATTGTTTCCTTCTTTGTCTAAAGCAGCACGAAAGTCTTTATAAAAATTTGCTTTAGGTAAGTCTTTCTTAATTCTAGCTACTTGGCGGTCATCTACATCCACAACCGCTACAATATTTTCAGCTCCTTTATTATAGGAATTCATGATATCACTATACCCTTTTCCTCCTCCACCAATACCCATGATATTTAATTTATCAGAAGGGGCTTGATATCCTTTTCCAAGTACATGGCGAGGGACAATGTAAAACGAGGCAGCTGCGACGGAGGCATTTTTAATAAAATCTCGCCTTGAATGATTACTCATAGTATTTGCTAGTTTTAAAAGGTTATTACTTTTCAAAGATTTGTCAACGTTGACAACGTTGACAAATCTACATTTATCTTAGTAAAATTGTCAAAAAATCTTCAAATGACAAATCTATTTCTTGATATTTTACCAATGGCGAATTATGAATCAAGTAATTAATATTTGCCCATCAAAACCGATAAGACATAAAAAAAGGGGCTTGCTCTCGCAAACCCCTTCCAGCAAACCTTAATTTACTTATTCAGCTTTCTTGGATTTTTTCTCCAATTTTTTGATCGCTTGAGCACGCTCAGCACCTTCCATCTGCTCTTTCAAGGCAGATAAAGCTCCGATATCACCCATCGTTGATTTTTCTGCTGTTACCGTTGTCTTCTCAGAAGACTTAGCGGCTGCCTTTTTCTTTTCAGGCTTAGCAGCTGCTGCGGTTTCCTCTGCAGTTGGTGCAGTGAAAGTACGTGTGTGAGAAAGAATAATCTTACGATCATCTTTTTGGAATTCAGTTACAATGAAATCCAAAGCCTCACCCACTTCCGCTACTGAATCATCTGATTTAGTCAATTGCTTCAATGGAGCTAATCCTTCGATACCGTATGGCAATTCTAACACAGCCATTTTATCATTTTTCGAGATGATAGTAGCTTTGTGAGAAGAACCTACTGTAAATACACTTTCAAATGTATCCCAAGGATTCTCTTCTAATTGTTTGTGTCCAAGAGCCAAACGACGGTTATCAGCATCTAATTCGATTACGATAACATCTAATGAATCTCCAACTTTTACAAACTCAGATGGATGTTTGATTTTCTTAGTCCAAGATAAGTCTGATACGTGAACAAGACCATCGATACCTTCTTCTAACTCAAGGAATAAACCAAAGTTAGTTAAGTTGCGAACAGTTCCTTTGTGCTTTGTACCTACTGCATATTTAGACAACAAGTCAGTTTTAGTCCAAGGATCTTCTGTCAATTGCTTAATACCTAAAGACATCTTGCGCTCAGCACGATCTAATGTTAACACAACGGCTTCCATTTCATCACCTACCTTCAAGAAATCTTGTGGATTACGTAAGTGCTGAGACCATGACATTTCTGACACGTGGATTAACCCTTCAACACCTGGTAAAACCTCTAAGAATGCACCGTAATCTGCTACGTTAACAATCTTACCTTTTACCTTAGATCCTACTTCTACGTCAGCCGCTAAAGCTTCCCAAGGATGAGCTTGTAATTGCTTCATACCTAAAGAAATACGCTTCTTGTTTTCGTCGAAATCTAATACTACAACTTGGATCTTCTGATCTAATTTCAACACCTCTTGTGGGTGGTTGATACGACCCCATGAGATATCTGTAATGTGCAATAAACCATCTACACCACCTAAGTCGATGAACACACCGAAATTAGTCATGTTTTTGATCACACCTTCTAATACTTGACCTTTGTCTAAGTTGTTCAAGATCAACTGACGTTGCTCCTCTAGATCTTTCTCAATCAATACCTTATGAGAAACAACTACGTTATCATTTGTATGGTTAATCTTAACTACTTTAACCTCCATGTTCTTTCCAACAAAAATGTCGAAATCACGGATTGGCTTAACATCAATTTGAGAACCTGGCAAGAATGCCTCGATTCCAAAAATATCTACGATCAAACCACCTTTAGTACGACGCTTAACGAAACCATTGATAATGGTATCTTCTTCTAAAGCACGCTCAATATTGATCCATGCTCCCATTACTTTCGCAAGCTTACGAGAAAGAATCAATTGGCCGTTTGAATCTTCTTGGTTTTCAATATACACTTCTACCTCGTCACCTGCCTTTAAATCAGGCATATCACGAAACTCTGAAGCAGATACCAAACCGTCAGATTTGAATCCAATGTTTACAATAACTTCACGGTCAGTTTTGCTCACTACAATACCTTTCACCACTTCCTTCTCTGTAACCGAATTCAAAGTAGCCTCAATGGCTGCTTCCATTTGTTTCTTTTGCTCAGCAGTGTAATTACCGCCGAAACCTTTACCATCGATCTGATCCCAGTCGAAATCTTTTTGTTTATTAGACATAATTTTTGCCCTTGCTACATCAACATGCTGGGCTAACATGCTGAAATTTAGATTAATAATTAATTTTTAAATGGGGTGCAAAGATAAATAAAATAATTTCAAATTCAACTGAATTCCTTAAATTAGAAGCCTCAAGACCATGACAACATGAAAAAAATCGCCATTTGGCTACCAATTGCCTTCCTTTGTACTCAAATTTTATCAATTTCTTTATTAGCAAAACCTATTCAAGGCCCTATGTCCCTTACATCCAAACCATTTGGCAAAACCCAAGCCGGAGAACCTGTTACTTTATATACCCTGAAAAACAAATCTGGCATGGAAGTTCAGATTATGAACTACGGTGGTATTATTACCAAAATTTTATGCCCAGATAAAAACAACAAAATTGAAGATGTTGTATTGGGCTATGAAACTCTTCAAGAATACGAAAAAGGATCCCCATATTTTGGGGCCATCATCGGAAGATATGGCAACCGCATTGCCAAAGGTAAATTTAGTTTAGACGGCAAAACCTATGAATTGTATACCCAAAATATGGGAAACCACCTGCATGGTGGCAAAGTAGGCTTTGATAAAGTTGTCTGGAAAGTCTTAGCCGCAGAAGGTGACGACAATGGATCCAAATTAGTATTATCCTACCTATCAAAAGATGGTGAAGAAGGTTATCCTGGTAATCTACAAGTTCAAGTAACCTACACGCTGAGCCCTTCTAATGAATTGGGCATTGAATATAAAGCCACGACTGACAAGGCAACCGTACTTAACTTAAGCAATCATACCTATTTTAACTTGTCAGGAAATGCCAAAAGGGATATTACTGGACATCAAGTTCAACTAAATGCCAATAAATTAGTAGCTGTCGATGAAACCTTGATCCCTACAGGTGAGCTCATTGATGTAAAAGGTGGAGCATTTGATTTTATTCAACCACACTTGATTTCAGAGCGAGTTGACGCAGATGATATTCAAATCAAACGGGGTGGCGGATATGACCACTGTGTCGTTTTTGATAAAGCTCCAGGAGTTTTTGCCAAAGTTGGTAAGGTTGTTGATCCAGTATCAGGAAGAAGTGTAGAATTATCAACTTCTGAACCAGCTACCCAGTTTTATACCGGTAACTTTTTAAATGGCACCTACTCTGGCAAATACGGGGTTAGTTATACCAAAAGAATGGGATTTTGCCTAGAAACGGAACATTTCCCAGATTCCCCTAACCACCCAAGTTTCCCTAGCACCGTATTACGTCCGGGTGAAACATATTCGAGTAAAACAGTTTATCAGTTTGCTCATTAAAAAATAACCTTAATGTCAAATTTACCCTGTAACTTAACGCTGTCAAGGTTTTAAACCTTGCCAGCGTTGCTTTTTTTAGCCTCCTCCCAATATACATCCATCTCCGCTAAAGTCATTTCAGAGAGAATTTTCCCCGCTTCTTTTGCTTTCTTTTCCAAGTACTTAAATCGATAAATGAATTTACGATTGGTTCGCTCAACAGCCGTTTCTGGATTAATATCAATAAAGCGAGCAAAATTAACTAAACTGAAAATCAAATCACCCAATTCCCCTTCTGCCATCTCTTTTTCTTCATCAGATAGCTTCTTGCCTACAAATGTCTCCTTAAATTCTCCTAATTCTTCTTCTACCTTGGCCCAAACCTGCTCTTTTTCTTCCCAATCAAAACCTGCTCCGCGTGCCTTTTCTTGAATTCTCATTGCCTTCACCAATGCAGGCAATGACCCAGGCACTCCTGATAAAACAGATTCGTTCCCCTCTTTGAGTTTTAATGCCTCCCAATTGGCCTTAACTTCTTCCTCTGTATCTGCTTTAGCATCTCCATAAATATGCGGATGTCGTGAAATCAACTTTTCGGCTATGCTATCAAGTACATCTTTAACATTAAAAGCATGGTTTTCTGATCCGATTTTACTGTAAAAAACCAAATGCAAAAAAAGATCTCCAATCTCCTTTTTAACCTCCATTTGATCGCCATCTAAGATAGCATCTGATAATTCATAGGTTTCTTCAATGGTCAGATGACGTAAAGAATCCATGGTTTGCTTCTTATCCCATGGGCATTTTTCCCTTAAATCATCCATGATACATAAAAGTCTGTCAAATGCTTCTGCAGCCTCAGGATATCTCATAGTATTGTTGTTTGTAAGCAAATATTCCAAAATAATCAATCAATTTAAGCTGGTAAACCTAAATCATCTACTCCCATAAAATCTTTACCGTTTCCGTCAAAGGCAATAACAGCAATAAACACCTCTTGCATTGAATGCTTTGTTAAGTCGAAAAAATGCTACATGATTAATATCAATTACTTGATTAAAATGATGCAATTATTTTGAAGAAAAAAACGTTGTAGCCTTAACGCTGTCAAGGTTTAGAACCTTGCCAGCGTTGAGAAAAAATTTAATTATTTAACCCATACACCCGCACATAATCAACCAGCATCTTTGCTGGGAAAATAGCATCATCTACCCCTTTTTGTCCTCCCCAATTTCCCCCAACAGCTATATTTAAAAGTAAATGTTGCTTTTTATCAAATGGCCACTCTTCCCACCCTTTGCTGGTGTTTTGAAAGGTAAAATATAACTTACCATCAATAAAGGCCTTGATGTAGTCTGGAGTCCAATCGATTCGATATTCGTGAAATGATTGATCAAAATCTGACACCAGTTGCGTAGCCGCTTTTTGCGTGTTGATCACATGATTAAAAGCTTTGGTATGCACGGTAGCATGAACCACTCCGGGATCATATCCCACATGCTCCATGATATCTATTTCGCCGTTATCTGGCCAATAAGTACTGCCATATTCCGATTGACTGGCTAAAGTCCAAATAGCGGGCCAAGTTCCTCGACCCGAGGGCAATTTGGCTCTTACTTCAATGCGACCATATAAAAAATCTTTTTTACCCTTTGTCACCAACCTAGCAGATGTAAAATTTCTATTTTCGAAGCTCTCTTTTCTAGCTTCAATAGTTAAATACCCATTTTTCACATAAGCATTGTCCAAATCCGCTTTGGTATAAAACTGAAGTTCATTATTTCCCCAACCTGAACCTCCCACATCATAAGACCAGATTTTTTCGTCAGGCAATCCTGATTGCTCAAATTCATCTGACCAAACCGGGTTTTGAGTAAAACTATACTCTTTGGCCGCTACGCTTTGAATATTTTGAATATTCAAAGGCTCTGGAACATCTGAACCTTGTTTACAGGCTAAAAAAATTAGTAAAATAAGTCCCCCCAATAAGGATATTTGCTTTTTCATTTTTGACTATTTTAATATTAAATTAAGGAGAATCAGCTCAAAATTCCTAATTTGATTCGCGATTTTACCCGCCTACACATGGACTTCCAATTAGTATCTTCTTATCAACCTACGGGTGACCAACCTACTGCTATACAACAGCTGGTAGAAGGGGTTCAAAAAAATGAAGCCGCTCAAACGCTTTTGGGAGTAACCGGCTCTGGTAAAACCTTTACCATTGCCAATGTCATTCAACAAATCAATAGGCCAACGCTTATTTTGAGCCATAATAAAACTTTAGCCGCCCAGTTGTACGGAGAATTTAAATCTTTCTTCCCTGAAAATGCGGTTGAATATTTCATTTCCTATTATGACTATTACCAGCCTGAAGCTTTTATACCTACCACTGGGACTTACATAGAAAAAGATCTTTCTATTAATCAGGAAATAGAAAAACTGAGATTAGCCACCACCTCTTCGCTCATGTCGGGCAGGAGGGATATCATTGTGATTGCTTCGGTTTCCTGCATTTATGGAATGGGAAATCCTGATGAATACCGAAATTCCATATTAAGAATTGGCGTGGGAGAAACCATTTCAAGAAATCAATTCTTATTCCGCTTGGTGGAAATATTATATGCGCGTACCGAAGGTGAATTTTTACGAGGTACTTTTCGCGTAAAAGGAGATACGGTTGACATCTTTTTGGCCTATGCGGACTTCGGTTACCGATTCATCTTTTTTGGGGATGAAATCGAAGAAATCCATCGGATAGACCCATGGACGGGGAAGAAAATTTCTACCGAAAAAATGGTGGCAATATTCCCTGCCAACTTATTTGTCACAGGGAGAGAAACTTTAAACCAAGCCATTTCCTTCATTCAAGCTGATTTAGTTGCCCAAATTAAACACTTTGAATCAGAAGGCCGATTATTAGAGGCAGAGCGTATCAAGCAAAGAACGGAATTTGACCTAGAAATGATGCGGGAATTGGGTTATTGTTCGGGAATTGAGAATTATTCTAGGTACTTTGATCAAAGGAAGGCAGGCCAAAGGCCATTCTGTTTACTTGACTTCTTCCCAGAAGACTTCCTCATGGTAGTAGACGAAAGTCATGCTACCATGCCTCAAATTAGGGCCATGTGGGGTGGCGACCGCTCGCGCAAGGAATCTCTGGTGGAATATGGCTTCAGGCTTCCATCTGCCATGGATAACCGACCACTTACTTTCCAAGAATTCGAGGATATCATTGGGCAAACCATTTTTGTTTCTGCTACTCCCTCCGACTATGAATTACGACGATCTGAAGGTGTAGTTGTGGAACAAATCATTCGTCCAACAGGCCTTCTAGATCCTAAAATTGAGGTTCGTCCAACTAAAAATCAAATTGATGATTTACTGGATGAAATATATGATCGCGTCAAGAAGAAAGAAAGAGTTCTTATTACCACCTTAACCAAAAGAATGGCGGAAGAACTTTCCAAATACTTAGACCGCGTGGGAGTAAAAGGACGGTATATTCACTCGGAAATTAAATCCTTAGAGCGTGTAGAGATATTACGTGAACTCCGACTCGGGGTTTTTGATGTGTTGGTAGGGGTTAATCTCTTGCGAGAGGGTCTAGATTTGCCAGAAGTGTCGCTCGTGGCCATCATGGATGCCGATAAAGAAGGATTCTTGCGTGATATACGATCACTGATTCAAACCATAGGAAGAGCGGCCAGAAATGAAAATGGGAAGGTATTGATGTATGCCGACCGTATCACAGGATCCATGGAAAAAGCCATATCTGAAACAAATCGAAGAAGAGCGATTCAAATGGAATACAATGAAGCACATGGCATTACTCCTAAAACCATTTGGCGTAGCCATGATGAGATTTTGGAACAAACCTCCATTGCAGATCGTATGGCTAAGCCTACTAAAAACTATTTGATTCAACCAGAAGAAAAACTAGCCGCCGCCGATCCATTGTTGGCCTATATGTCGAAAGGCGACTTGGTCAAACAACGCGACAGCATTCGAAAAGAGATGGAAAAGGCCGCCAAAGAGATGGACTTCCCATTGGCTGCTAAATTTAGGGATGAATTATTGGCAGTAGAAAAACTTATTTCCGAAAAGTAAATAATTCATTTTCCTCAGGGACAAAATAAAAAATGCCCGAATTTCTTCGGGCATTCCTTCGATTTATCTTGAACTCTTATTCTTCAATAAAAGGATAATCCTCCTGAACATAAACATCTTTGTAAGCTTCATCTTTCGATGGGAATGGAGAGTTTTCTGCAAATTCCACTGATTCTTGTACTTGAATTTTGATCTTAGCGTCTATCTCGTCCAATTCCGCTTGGGTCATAATATTATTTTCCAAAATGGTCATTTTAACTTGCTCGATTGGATCACGCTCTTTGTAGGCTTCTACCTCTTCCTTAGAACGGTATTTTTGAGGATCTGACATCGAGTGTCCACGATAACGATAGGTTCTAAATTCTAAGAAAGTAGGCCCTTCTCCTGCACGTGCTCTTGCCGCAGCGCGAGAAACTGCCTCATGTACTGCTTCCACGTCCATCGCATCTACTGGCTCAGATGGCATATCATAAGCCTCACCAATGGTGTATAAATCAGTTACATTGGAAGTTCTAGCAACCGAAGTTCCCATGGCATAACCATTGTTCTCTACCACAAAAATTACAGGAATTTTCCAAGTCATCGCAATGTTGAATGTCTCATGCAAAGCACCTTGACGAACCGCACCATCACCAAAATAACAGATAGCTAAGTTTCCTGTTTTATTATATTTCTCAGCAAATCCTAAACCTGCTCCCAAAGGAATCTGTGCACCTACGATACCATGTCCTCCTACAAATCCTACACTCTTGTCAAAGATGTGCATCGATCCACCTTTACCTTTGGATGCTCCCGTGATTTTTCCATATAACTCCGCCATAATAGCGTTAGGTGATGTCCCTAAAGCTAATGGGATACCATGATCACGGTAAGCAGTGATGTATTTATCTCCTTCTTTTAAAGCTGATTTTGAACCAGAAGAACATGCTTCCTGTCCAATGTATAAGTGGCAAAATCCTTTAATTTTTTGCATTCCATACAATTGACCGCACTTCTCTTCAAACTTACGTTGCAACTGCATCGACTCATACCAATAGCGGTAGGTCTCTTTCGAATACTTAGGAGCTTTTGTTTCTTTCTTTGCCATGATTTTATTCAAAAATTCATTTGGTTAGTCGAATGGGGAAATACCCATTGACCGAATCAGCTACGAAATTAAAACAAAAGCATTAAGCTGCCAAAAAATGAATGGATTTAGCCAAAATCAATCCGTAAAATCCATGATTATTCCTTATTTTTACGATTCAAGCCTTATTTCTAAGCCCGCATGTACCTTAAATCATTACAGGTCAAACAATTTAAGTCCTATGCGGAAGCTCAATTTGATTTTATCTCCAACATCAATTGTATCGTAGGTGAAAATGGAATCGGTAAAACCAATCTGTTGGATGCCATACATTTTCTATCCATGACTAAAAGTGCGCGGGGCTTAGGAGATCCTCTTTGTATACAACATGGAGAAGATTATTTCATGATTCAGGGAAATTTTGTTTACAAAAAACAAGATGATACAAAGATCCCAGCCAGTGAAACACAGATAACCTGTGCCTACCAACGAGGGCAGAAGAAGACTTTTCTTCGAGACCAAAAAGCCTACCCTCGTTTGGCTGACCACATAGGTAATTTCCCGGTTGTGCTGATGGATCCGTATGACACCGACTTAATCCGTGAGGGGAGTGAAGAACGTCGACGATTTTTCGATGGAATGATGGCTCAAATGGACCGTGGTTTTTTAGATAATTTACTTCGATACAATCGAATCGTCCAACAAAGAAATACCTTATTAAAACACTTTGCTGAGCGAGGAAGCATAGATCGAATACAGCTCGACAGTTACCATGATCCGATGGTGCAACTTGGAGAAAGTATCGCGCTTGCTCGCGCCGAATTTCTAACTAAATACCTCCCCAATTTTCAATCGCACTATGCCAAATTATCCGATGACCGAGAACAGGTCAACATTCAAATAGAAAACACCTTCCCTTTAGGAGAGCTAGATAATTCATTAAGAAAAGCGGAAGCCCAAGATCTAGCTGCACAAAGAAGTACCTTGGGTATACATCGAGATGATTTTAGCTTTGAAATCAATGGATTTCCCTTGAAAAAATTCGGCTCTCAAGGACAGCAAAAAAGCTTTGTGGTGGCCTTAAAACTTGCTCAATTTGATACTTTGGCACAAGCCCACCCTAGAAAACCGCTCCTATTATTGGATGATATTTTTGATAAGCTGGATGACCGAAGGATTCAACGATTGGTACAAATGATGGCGGAGGATCATTTTGGACAAGTATTCATTACGGATGCTCGACCCGAAAGAACCAAATCACTACTCAAAAACCTTCAAGGCGAAATTAAGTACTTGGCCTTATAAAAATAGGCCTTGGTATAAGGTTTCGGCAAAGGCCTGTTCAGAGTTTTCATGCGCCATTTTTTCCATTTGCTCTTTGGAAAAACCTATGCCTAGATTCAAAAATTGCTCCAACTGCTCAGCTATTTGAACGGGGGATTGGGCATCTACTACAATTCCCAAATGCATGCTTTGAATTAATTTTCCTAGAAGGCCAAAGTTAGTACCCAAAACTACTTTTTGGGAAATACTTGCACGCACCAAGACTGAACTCATTCCCACGTGATTTTGATATAACATCAACACTAAATCGGCTGCTTCAAAACACAACTGAATTTCTTTGCCTTTCAATTCTTGAAAGATGGAAATGACCTCTAGCTCGGGATATTGGGGGAATAGTTCTTCCAAATGTTTTTGATAGGCTGGGCTTATTGCCCCTGCCACCAAGAGACAAATTTGATTTAACTCTTCTTGATTTAAATGTTGGGTCGACTGCAAATATGCTTCTATTCCTTTTCTAGGATCTAGGTAACCGAAAATTAAGCATAGCTTTTTGTTGGCAGGTAATTTCCACTTCTCTTTAAAATCCTCTACGTCAGCCGAACTCAGCTCATAAGCTCTTACTGGATCTGAAATTCTTAAGACTTGAGTTTTTCCAACCCATGGACGAATATGTTTGACAGCCTTATGATCTAAACTAAATAAGACTTTCATGGAAGATCTCCAAGTGGAGAATCGCAACATCCATTTTTTAATCAAGGCACTTTTCCAAGAAGCTTTACGATAGTAAAAATTGGGTCTAAAATAAATTCCTCCCAACTGGAAATGAGCTTTTTTGCCAAACAAAATCCCCAACTGGAAATAATCAAAATACATTAACAAACCATGAGATGCTTGCCAAGCTTCACTTATGTCCACATATAAATTCCATTCAGCTATGGACCTTTTATAGATGGATTGTCCATGCAAGCGCTCAATTGTAGAGGCATCTAAGGGATGAAAATGGATATTATTCCCTAAATCAAAACCCCAATTTTCACGATGATTTTTGAAACTTTGAATAAAGTTTTCTGGAACAATAAGTAAAAGCTCTACATCTGGCTTTTGGCTAAATTGATGAATCAAGTATGCTAGATAATCCGCATGATGACCGTCATCAATGGAGTCAAAAATACTTAATCGATACGTTGTAGAGCTCGCCATAAGGTATCAAAATTAAGAATAAAATGCGTAATTTTACATTTATTGTATCCTTGTGTTAACGCGCCGTCTTTACCTATTTTTCCTTACCCTTGCACTCTTTTTCTTTGAATTGAAACAATCGAGGAGTCAAAGAATAGGAGGTTTTTTATTTGATAAATTACCTCAAGACTATCAATTATATCCCAGAAATCATCAAAACAATGGCCTGATCTCCATTGCTGGTACTTCCGATTCGAATCAATGGACGAATATATCCATTGTAGTAAATAGAAATAAGGATCGGTATTCCTATTCAAAAATCAAATTAAACTTCCAACAAGGTCTAGGTTTTTTCAATACGCAAATCAGCATCAAAGCAGAGTTAGCTGAATACGAAATTCAAATTTACGCCATACAACAACAGGACTCTATTCTAATCGTCAACAGAAAAAACATTGTGGCGGGTGATGTCTTTTTAGTCAGTGGACAGTCCAACTCGTATAATGGGAAAGAGAACAAAAAAGTCTACAAGGGTGAATTTGCCCGGAGTTTTGGAAAATATGCCAACTATACCAATACAGTGCCATATAACCCCTCAGACACTTTGTGGTCTATCTCCAATAGTCCCGCAGATGTAGGTTTATGGGCTTCTCAAATCCAAAAACATATCATAGAGGAACAAAAAATCCCAGTCTGCATCATCAATGGAGGCTCTGGAGGTTCATCCATGGAATATAATCTGGCAAGAGGAGTAGAAAAAGCAGATCTGTCGCAGTCGAGCGGTAGATTGTATTATAAAGTCATGAAAGCAGGCTTATTGAATGCAGCAAAGGCTTTTATCTATCGGCAGGGGGAAAATGATTCCAATGGAAATGCTTTGGGCTGGCTGGAAAACTTTAAAAAGCATGTTGATTTGTTAAAAAAGGAATATCCGAGTATTCAGAAAATTTATTTACCTCAAATCAATGTCGTGGATGGGAATTATGCCATGCAAGGGTATTTGAGAAATGATCAACGCAAAATTCTTCAAGAGAACCACTTCATTCAAGGATTTGCTACGGTGGGTACCCAAGGATACGATGGAATTCACTATACACCAGAAGGTTATTTTCAAAGTGCATGGGAGATGTATCGATTATTGGATCGTGATTTCTACAGTAAAAAAATCAATGCGGCTTATGAAAGTCCAAATCTAAAAAGGGCCTATTTTGGCTCAGCAGATAAAAAATTGATTGTTTTGGAATTTGACGATAAACAAGAAATGGTGGTACAGCAAGACACCACGCTCATGACCAAGCAAGGCCAAAACTTGCTGAGGTCAATCCAAGAGAATTTCTATTTAACGGGTATTTCTTTACCTCAACTCAAATTTCAAGAAATACAAGCAGTCAAGGCTTATGGAAACAAGGTTGTAATACGTTTGGAAAAAGCTCCCTTAGAAGAAGTTATTTCTTACTTACCAAGCTATTTTCCCAAAGACAATTTCAATCAATTTTCTGGACCTTATTTGAAAAACAAAGGAGGTATGCGGGCTTTTAGTTTTGAAAATATTCGAATTGAGCCAATAGAACTTTTCGATACATTAGCCAGTGTGCATACTTTTTATACGATTCCTCAAGACTACCAATTATTTCCCCGAAATAAAAAAACGAATTTAGGAGAAATTACCTTGGCAGGGAATGAAAGAAGTGGCCATTATAAGGCTATTTCAGCAATTTTAAAAACAATTAATGGGATTCAGTCATACCAAAGATTGAATTTGGTTTATCAAAATAATAGAGCGGAATGGACTTTAAAATTGCCCATAAAAGCAGAAAAAGTAAATCATACCTTAGAAATATTTGTCCATAAATCATCCATAGATTCTGTGAAAATTGCCTCTAGAGGGCATCTGGTGGCAGGAGATATCATTCTGGTGAACGGAGGAATTAATGCAAGTGCCTCTTTTAATGAATCGGAAACGGATGAATTTTCCCGGACATTTGGGAGAAATTCCATCCAACATAATGGGGAGGAATACGCTCTGTCAGATACCATTTGGTCCGTCGCTAATTCCGCGGGTTATGCCAATAATGTAGGCCCATTAGCTTATTCTTTACAAAAAAACTTATCCGAATCCCTTCAAATACCCATTGCCCTATTGAATCTTAGCGACCATCACTCCACCACGGAAGGATTATTGAAATCGGCCATGGACCCTTTATCGCTAAGAACAAACTATGGCAAAATGCTCTATCGAATCGAAAAAGCTGGACTAAAGAATCAGGTTAAAGCCTATATTTTCCGACATGGTGAAATCGATTCGGATAAGATAGCTCAGTCGACCATCGCTTCTGTAAATCAGCTAATTCAGGATTTAAAAGATGATTTCCCGGGCTTAGAGAAAATCGTACTTTGTCAAAATGACATTGGCGACCACCCTAGTGAAAATGGCGCTATTTTACGAGAATTTCAAAGGACCATTACCCGAAAATTCCCCATGGTAATCCCTTTCAGTACGCTGGGAACTAAGGGTTTTACAGGTTCCATTTATTCCAAAGAAGGATACCAAAGTAATGGTAGAGAAATTGCCCAACTATTACTTCTGCAAGTCTATCAGCTAGGAAATTCTGATGTTGAAAACGGAGCGCCCAATTTAAAAAAGGTGTACCAATCACGCGCGAATCCAGAAAAATTGACCTTAGAATTTGAAAAAGGGCAAAACATTCAGTTTCCAGGTACCTTCACTCATCCCTCTGGCAAAAAATTGGAAATCAATGAATTTATCAATGTGGATAATTTTGCCTTTCAAATTAAAAAAGCCACAGTCAATGGTCATAAAATTGAATTGGATTTAGTCTCTAATACCCCCAAAAATACGATCTCATATTTACCTTCTTTCGTAAGTAGCAATTACTATTTTTTCCCCTATTTAGGCCCATATATCCAAAATTCTAAAGGGAAAAATGCCTTTTCATTTTACCAAGTTAAGATTCAAAAAGCTCTAAGTGCGCCCAAAATACTAGAAAAGCAGAAAAAATGGGATTTGATTTCCATTCAATGGGAGAATTTACCTCAGGCCTCATCCTACCAACTTCTAAGAAAAAAATCAGGTGAAACTAATTTCCAGGTAATGGGTCAATTTACGCCATCAACGAATTCATTTAGTGAGATTCCAGCAAAGCTCAACACGTCGTATGAATACCAATTGATTGCCCAAAATGATTCCACAGAATCTGATCCAGCCATGATTACCATAAGTGTACCTGACTCGTTAAATAGTATTCCGTTGAGTTTAGTCAAGCAAGAAAAACTAAGTATTCCATTAATCTGGCCTAAAGTCGCTGATGCTAGTAAATATGTCTTATCAAGACAAGGGCCAGGAGAACCTTTTAAGACTATTTATCAAGGAAACGAGATACAATTTGAAGATAAAGAAATTACTGCTGGAATAAGTTATGTGTACAAAATGCAATACTTTACGGAGACAGGAATATCTCAAACTAGTTATTTAAAAGCCAAAACAGAATTAACCTTAGGTACCGAAAATGAAGCTAAAAATGGTATTCGCATTTTCCCTAACCCGAGTAAAAATCAAATGACCTTAGAATTTGGGGAGCATATTTCAGGTCAAGTTTTCCTAGTTAATATGAATGGAATGCACTTAAAACAATGGGGGATTTTTCATCAAAATTCCTTAGAGATTTCTTTGGCAGATTACCCAGAAGGCAGCTATTTCATTCAAATACAAAACGAGCAATGGCCCTCAGATTTAATATATAAAGTTGTACGTATACCTTAGTACAAAAAACTAATAAATAAAAAAAGGGGCTCGATGAGCCCCTTTCTACTAAGATTAATTCATTATAAATTACGCTTCTTCAATTCACTCACGGCAAAATCAGCTGCACGAGCAGTTAATGCCATGTAAGTCAATGATGGGTTCACGCAAGAAGCCGAAGCCATTGCAGCACCATCAGTAACAAATACGTTTTTAACGTTGTGAATCTGGTTATGCTTATTCAATACCGAGGTCTTAGGATCACGACCCATACGAGCAGTACCCATTTCGTGAATACCTAAACCGATATGTGTATTAGAATTATTGTAGGCATTGATATTTTTAAAACCAGCTGCTTCTAACATTTCAGCCGCGTCATTCATCATATCCTGACGCATTCTAATTTCATTTTCACCAAATTCTGCTTCAAACTCTAAAACTGGAAGGCCCCACTTATCTTTTTGTGTTTGACTTAAAACAAAACGGTTATTAGGATTTGGAAGAATTTCTCCAAAACCACCGAAACCAATAGTCCATGAACCTGGCTGAGTTAAACTCTCTTTAAACTCAGCTCCAAATCCATCCATGTTGGTACCACGTCCCCAGCCTGCACGGCTAGCTCCACCTTGGTAACCGAAACCACGAATATAGCTACGCTTATCATTACCCCAGTTACGGAAACGAGGGATATATAGACCATTTGGACGGCTTCCAAACATGTAATCGTCGTTAAATCCTTCAATTTGAGCAGATGCCCCTACACCTAAATGGTGGTCCATGATGTTGCGGCCTAATTGATCGCTATCATTTCCTAAACCATTGGTGAAGCGGCTCGACTTAGAGTTCATCAAAATGGAGGTAGAACCTATGGCCCCTGCATTAACAAAAATGATTTTAGCAAAATATTCTGTCACTGCCATCGTGTTTTGGTCAATCACGCGAACCCCTTTTGCCTTTTGAGTAGCCTCGTCATAAATAATTTCAGAAACGATGGCATTGTGAATCATGGTCAAGCGCTTAGTACGCATGGCAGCGGGTAAAGTAGCCGAAAGTGAACTAAAATAACCACCATATGGACATCCACGCATACATTTGTTACGATACTGGCATGCACCTCTACCCAAAGCCGTGTGGTGAGCACCAGGCTGGGTTAAGTGAGCTACGCGACCGATAGTAACCGGACGACCTAATTTCTTATTTAATTGCTCTTTGAAATATACCTCTGGGGCCGTTAAAGCCATAGCCGGTAAGAATTCGGAATCAGGTAATACGTCCAACCCTTCTCTTTGACCTGATATACCAGCAAATTTTTCTACATAAGAATACCATGGAGCTAAATCCTCGTAGCGAATAGGCCAATCTGTCCCAATACCATCCTTGGCATTTGCTTCAAAATCTTCTTTATTCCAACGATAAGATTGACGTCCCCAAAGTAATGATTTACCACCAGTATGATAAGCACGAATCCAGTCGAAACCACCCTTTTTCTCGATGTAGGGATTTTGCTTATCGTTTTCAAATAAGTAACGATGCTCTTCATTCGGTGTATAACCGGTACGCATACCTGCCCAATATTCTTCCGCCGCCATATTGGTTGGACGACCACGGTGAGGGAAATCCCAAGGATCTTTCAATGCGGTCTCATAGCCTTCTACGTGCTTAATTTCACGGCCACGCTCTAGCACAGCTACTTTTAATCCTTTTTCAGTTAATTCTTTGGCAGCCCAGCCACCTGATATACCAGAGCCTACGACAATAGCATCGAAGGTCTGACTTTTTATTGCATCTATGTTAAGATTCATATAAGTAATGATATTTGATCAGATTAATATTGATATGCTTTTTGGCCCGGCTTCAATTTGGTTGGTTCAAATTTGCCTGGAACTGTTACATATTCAAAAGAAGAGGTAATTCCTTTTTCAGAAGTAAAGTAACCCAAAAGCGTTAGCTCTTTGATTAATCTCCAGAATGGTACTCCATTATTTCCTTCCAAGGTTTCTTTATCAACATTATCGCCCACTTTTTGTTGTTTCAAACGATAAGAACTCATGAGCTCTTTGGTGTTGCTTTCCAACAATTTCAGCATGGCTATTTGACCACTTGCGTTTTGACTTAAAAAACCAGCCTTGTCTAAATCAGAAACCCCTTTTAGAAAGCTTCTTTGCTCAGCCAATTTATAGCAATCAGTTAACATTAATTCAATAAATGCAGGAACTCCAGCTTCAATAGCTCCTGGGGTGGACGTTTTAGGAATAATGTGTTCTGATACGGCAGCCACTATTTTCCTTTGAGTCTCCGACAAGCTAAATGATTCAGCCAAGTTAGCCTTGCCAAGGTGTTTCGCTTCCATAGCCATTAATGTCGGAGCGGTAATTGCACCCCCTAACATCACAGCTATTTGTGAGATAGCATCTCTTCTTGTAAGCATAATTTTATGGGTTAATAAGTTCTTTAAAGTATCCGTTTACTCAATCAAAATGATACGAAAACAAAATTAATCAGAATATTGATTTTTCAAGAAGAAATACAAAAAAAAGGGGCTGATTTGATTCAGTCCCTTTATAAATAATTAAATCAACGAATGTATTCTCAAAAAAGAGAACCTATTCATTTTTTATCAAGTAGTTGAATAGGTTTAGAGGGGATTTTGGGGGATTTTTACCAACGCTGTCAAGGTTTAAAACCTTGACAGCGTTAGGCAAAAAAACAGATTTAGTATCCCGGATTTTGTTTTAAATAACCCGTTAAGTTAGATGCTCCATCTATCGCAGTTTGAGGAATAGGGAACAAACGCATGTTTTTATCCGTATTATTTTTCTCTGTCCAAGAATCTTCATATTTACCAAAACGAATTAAATCCGTTCTACGTTGATTCTCCCAATAGAATTCAAAACCACGCTCACGAAGTAAAGTATTTAAATCAATACTTGTTAAAGCTGGAGCTGGCTTGGTACGTGCTGCACGCACAGCATTAACATCTACCAAGGCACCTGCTGCATCTGACTTACGTAATTTAGCTTCTGCACGCATTAAGTAAGCATCAGCTAAACGAATAATCACGATATCTGCCTCACCAAAGTTACGTCCAGAAGAAGACTTCTTGGAGAATTCATATTTCTCCACGCGATAGCCTGTGCTGTAATCACTACCTGCAGTGGTAAAGTTCACTGTCTCTGTATGAATAACTAAAGGATAAGGTGCTTTACCACGCGTATTATACAATGGACCTACTTTAAATTTACCATCTGGACATTTCACAAAGGCTCCGCTTTGAAAAACCAAGCCATATTGTTGACCTCTTAAAATACCACGGTCAATATTATATGAATTACCATCCACACACTCAACTTTAGGGTCTACATTTCTTCTATAAAAACGAGGATCTGCATCAGCTGGATCAACATTTCCATAAGCATTTACCCATGAACGATAAAAATCTGGAGTAATGGCAGGACCATCTGTACCATTAGCTGCTGGATAAGCAGGTAGAGGACGCTGGTCATTAGCTAAAGAGAAATAAGCCATACGGTTATGACCATTCAATTCAGCACGTTGATCTACTGCAAAAACCAATTCCTTATTGGAGTGATTATCATTACCAAAAATTGCAAAATAATCTGCTGATAAGGCATACTGACCAGAACTAATAATCTTAGTTGTATATTCAATCACTTTATCCATATCAGCTGCTGAATGGTTTAACGTAGCTCCATAAGGATCACGGTAAGCAGCTGCATTTAGGTGCAATTTGGCTAATAAACCCCAAACAGCTCCTTTAGTAATACGACCCGGACCTGTCGTTGTTTCTACAATTGGCTCAATAGCTAATAATTCAGTACGAATATATTCCACTGCCTTATCCGTTCTCAAAATGGTAGAAACATCTCCCAAATCTTCCTTTTGAAAAGCAACACCAAATAAATCCAACATCAATAAATTGTAGAATGCACGCATACCACGAGCTTCAGCAATGTAAAGCGTAGATGAGGCATCTTTGTTCACCTTTAAGGAATTAATGGCTGTAACCGAGCGAGAAATTCCTTGTAAAATAAGGTTCCAAGTATTTCTTACGTTAGGATCTGTACTCGTCGTTTGGTGACGGTGTAAAGACAAATAGATACCATTATCACCCCAGTCTGTACCTCCACGATATGGAAGGATAGCCTCATCTGTTGAAATTTCAGTTAAGGCAAACAAATTGGTATGCTGGTAAATACTAGGCAATAAAGCATAAGCTGGCGCCAAAATTCCATCAGCCGCCTGTTTATCGGTCACTTTAGTAGCATTATACTCATCTAAAATGATTTCATTCAAATTGGTACAGCTATAAAAAGCCATCATACCAAAAAGAACTATGGTTATTTTTCCTATCTTTTTCATTTTTGTTTAACGATTAAAATGTAAGATTTAAGCCGAAGATGACAGATTTAGCTTTTGGATAGCTTAAGTAGTCAATTCCATAAGATAATACTCCGTTCATAGAGCTATCTTTATTTACCTCTGGATCAAATCCATCGTAATTGGTAGCAATCCATAAGTTTTGTCCTGTTACAGATAAGCGTAAAGTTGAAACCCACTTACTAATTCCTAGTTTTTGTGTGTCAAACGTGTATCCCAAAGTAGCGTTGTTCAAACGTAAGAAACCGCCATCTTTTAAGAAACGAGTAGACACAGGAGCTGCATTACTGTTCGATTCTCTTGAATCAGCAAATGCTGCCGGCGTTGTATTGGAGTTTTTCGCAATTTTCAACTTATAGAAATTCGAGTTGGCTGTATTATCATAAATTTTATTTCCAGCAACTCCGTTGAATTGTAAAGACAAGTCAAATCCTTTGTAAGCTAAATTTCCAAAGAAGTTATACTGTGTTGATGGCAAGGCTGTTCCTGCTGCAATACGATCTTTATCTGTTACAATTCCATCACCATCCACATCACGGTAAACACTCATACCTTTGTCATCATATCCAGTAAATTCTTTCAAGAAGAATGTACCGATAGGCTGTCCATTGATATAACCATTGATGGTAGCTGATGTCAAACCTGAACCAGAGGCAGAACCTGAAGGTATTACTGTGTAAGGTGAGCCTACAACTTCGTTTTTAATCAAAGTCAAGTTACCACCTAAACTATATTTCCAACCAGTTTCAGTCGTTCCTTTATATTCCAAATCCAATTCTAAACCACTGTTATTGATTTTCATATCTTTCACGTTTGCCCAAACTGATGAAGCAGGTTGAACAGGATCTGAAGGAATTACTTCCAATAACATGTTGTTAGAAACTTTGTTGAAATAATCTATCGATCCAGAGAATGCTCCATTTCCGAATGCAAAATCCAAACCAATGTTACTTTGCGTTGAAACCTCCCATTGAATATCTGGATTAGCTAAACGAGAATAGGTAATTCCTGATGGGAAAGTTGAAGTATTATCCAAAGGATAAGAAGTTGTTCCAGAGATGGTCGAAGTAAACAAAGGCTGTGTAATTTTCGAAGGTATCTCTTGGTTACCTGTTTGTCCCCAACCTGCACGTAATTTCAAGTTGCTGATATCGGTATTCTTCAAGAAAGCTTCTTCAGAAATTCTCCATCCTAAAGAGAAGGAAGGAAACACACCGTATTTGTTATTAGCACCAAATTTAGATGAACCGTCAGCACGAACAGTGGCTGTCACCAAGTACTTATCTTTATATTGGTAGTTAAAACGACCAAAATAAGATTGTAACTCATTGATAAATGCTGAACCACCTGGTTTATTCGTTGCCATCGTTAATTCTTGACCTACACCTGGGTTATAGATTGGGTCAATTGGCAAATCCGCAGGGAATTTATTGATACTCCAGTTACGGTATTGAACTTTAATTTTTTGATATGAATGACCTACCAAAGCAGAGAAATTATGATCTCCGTTGTCATAGGTATACGTCAAATAGTTCTCAACCAAACGGTTGTTATTATTAGCTAAATATGAATCTAAACGACCATCTTGTTTTGGAATGTTACTACCTAAAGATTGAATATCACGCGTTGAGGTTGAATTATCCAAACCAAAGTTCAAACGATACACTAAGCCTTTCACAATTTTCAAGGATGGTGAAATGCTAGCAATCGTACGGTTGATGGTTGTAATGTCTTTAAACAAAGTCAATCCTAACAAAGGGTTAGAAGCTGTGGCATAACGAGCCAAAGATCCATCTGCCGCATAAGCAGGGAGTGTCGGGTTGTTCGCAATGGCTGTTCCTAACAATCCTTCAATGGATGGACGCTCATTATTAGTATTGGTCACGTTTAAATTAGCATCAACAACCAAACGATCCTCCCAAAACTTCTGAGTCACATTGATACGACCTGTGTAACGATCTAATTGGTTATTTTTCAATATACCTTCTTGAGTTTGTGCTCCAAAAGAAGCATAGTAAGAAAGCTTATTGGCTCCACCACCCAAACTCAAGTTATAGTTTTGAGTTAAAGCCTGACGTGTAACTTCTTTTTGCCAATCTGTATTTCCTCCGAAATCTTCCAAGTTACCGCCATTGGCTACTACTTGTTTACGGAATTCAGATGCTGATAAAACAGGTAATGCACGAGCGATGTTTGAAACAGCTAAACTAGAGCTGAAATTCAAAGTTGAAACACCCGCCTTACCCTTTTTAGTAGTAATTAAAACTACACCATTGGCACCACGAGCACCATAAATAGCTGTGGCAGATGCATCTTTTAACACGTCAATCGTTTCAATGTCCTGAGGATTCAAGAAGTTCAATGGATTTCCTCCACCTGTACTTGAATTATCCAAAGCTAAACCATCAATGACAAATAATGGAGTACTTCCAGTACGAATACCTCCTGGTCCACGAATCGTAATTCCTTGATTACCACCTGGCTCACCCGTAGCAGAGGTAACATTAACACCAGCCACTTTACCCTGTAATAATTGCTCTGGAGAGTTAATGATACCTTTATTAAAGGCTGCGCTTTGAACCGACTTAACAGAACCAGTTACATCACGCTTGTTTTGTGTACCATAACCTACCACAACTACCTGTGCCAAGTCAGCGGCATTGGCCACCATGGCAATTTCTAATGATGATTTAGAACCTACGCTTACTTCTTGAGTAGCATAACCAAGGTAGCGAACTACCAATACCGCGTTGTCATTTGGTATTGAAATAGTAAATGCACCATTTACATCCGTGCTTACTCCTTTGGTTGTACCCTTAAGAATTACGTTACCGCCGATGAGTGCCTCTTTGGTAGTGGCATCAAACAATCGACCTTTAATTTGTTTACCCGCTTGTGCATTCAAATCGAATGTCCCAAGCATGATGATACTGGCTACAAAAAATAGTACTATCCGAGTACTTGCATTTCGTAACAAAGCACACCATAATGGATCGTGTAATTGTTTTTTCATGAATTGATTTTTTGAAATGGTAATTTTTGGGTTTAAAAATTTTTGAAATTTACCGATTAATAATTGTAATATCTTCACAAATTTTTACGCAAACGTTTGCATTTGAGGCCATATGGCTATTACAATCCCGTAAAAGTAGAATGCAATGGTGATTACTCCATAAATACCATATTAAGGTATTGTTAACAAAAACTAGGATCGAAGGGAGGATTCCCGAATGATTAACTTGGGATCCAGAGAAATAGTAACCGGATCTAGCTTTTGATCTTTTTTGGATAAAAACAATTTGGCAGCTTCTTCTCCTATCTTTCTACTTTGTCTGGAAACAGAACTCAGAGGAGGATGACCAAAGGAAGCAAGTGGAATATCATCAAATCCAACAATGGCTACTTCTTCTGGAACAGCTATACCCATTTCCCTCAATACATACATCGCCGCTATACATACTTCATCATTCACCCCAAAAATGGCATCCGGCTTGATTGTCCCCTGCATTAAATATCGGGTTGCCTCAATGGCACTTTCCGCCGAAAAGTGAACATATTCAATCAGGTCTACATCCACTTGTCGTCCATGTGCCTTCAAACAATCTTGGTACCCCATAAAACGCTGTTGAGACACACTAATTCCTGAAGGACCATGCAAATGAGCAATGCGCTGACAGCCCATGTCAATCAAATGTTGGGTGGCCATATAAGCCCCTTGGTAGTCATCTGTCACTACGCGGTCCGAAGCCACACCATGATTAGGGCGATCAATAAAAATCACAGGCAATGACCTTTGAATGACCCGATCAATATGCTCACCCAATTGTTGGTCATAACTTTCCTGGGCCATGGAAATAAACAAGCCATCTACCCGATTGGCCAATAATCGATCTATATATTCTTTTTCAATAGTGTGCGACTCGTTACTTACGCAGATATTCAACAAATAACCTGATTTCAGTAGAATTTCTTCCATTCCTTCCAATATGGAAGACTCATGATAGTGGGTAATTGATGGCAAAACAAGTCCCAAGGTCATGGAACAATTATTCAACAAACTAAGCGAAAGGGTATTTTTTTGATAACCGACCTTTAGTGCATATTCTTGAATGGTTTTCCTCGTTTCAATATTAATAGCAGGATGATCATTCAATGCCCGCGAGATAGTAGATGGCGCACATTTAAACTTCTTAGCTATATCTTTTATAGAAACAGAATTATTCAAGTTATCAGTATATTGGTAAGTATTTCAAATATATAATTTTTTTGTGTGAAAAATCGTTTTCAAGCCTAAAGGCTGTCAAGGTTTGAAACCTTGCCAGCCTTAGGCGGAGAGTTCTTTTTAGATTAGGATTTTCAAGGCAATGTTGTTAATTTCATATTTTCTAAACCTTTAGTTATATGACTACTTCGAATCCTGAATTCGATAATAATAAGATTCCCGTAAAGAAACTTTGGCAAGTAATCATCGCCTCCTCCGTTGGAACCGTCATTGAATGGTATGATTTCTATATTTTTGGTAGCCTTTCAGCCATCATCTCTCTTTCCTTTTTCCCAAAAGATGATCCTACTGCTGCCTTTATCTCCACATTGGCTGCTTTTGGGGCAGGTTTTGTAGCTAGGCCGTTTGGTGGTATCATATTCGGTCGACTAGGCGATCGGATAGGAAGAAAATATACATTTTTATTAACCCTGATTTTAATGGGTGGTTCCACCTTTGCCATAGCCTTTATTCCAAGTTATTCAGATATTGGAATTATAGCACCGGCCATATTACTTTTATTAAGGATTATTCAAGGGCTAGCACTAGGTGGAGAATACGGAGGTGCTGCTACCTATGTAGCCGAATATGCCCCTGATGCGCATCGTGGTAAATACACGGCCTATATTCAAACTACGGCTACTTTAGGTTTCTTTGTTTCCATCATCGTTATTTTGATTTGCCAAAAAATCATGGGAGATGTAGAATTCAAAGCTTGGGGCTGGCGTATTCCCTTTGCTCTATCAGGAATTTTGGTCATCGTTTCCTACTTCATTCGTAGAAATATGCATGAATCCCCTCTTTTTGCCCGACTGAAAAAAGAAGGCCGTCTATCTGAAAACCCATTAAGAGAAGCATTTGCTAGCAAGTCCAATCGTCGATTGATGCTGATTGCTATGTTTGGGGCTATTGTTGGACAAGGGGTCGTTTGGCATACGGGTCAATTCTATGCTCAAATTTTCATTAATAAAATTTTGATGGTCGATTTCACGACCACCAATTTAATTATAGCGGCATCTTTGGTCGTAGGTACTCCCCTCTTTGTGGTTTTTGGAAGTTTATCCGACCGTATTGGTAGAAAAAAAATCATGCTAGGCGGAATGGCCTTGGCAGCCATAAGCTATTATCCTTTGTTTGCTTGGATGTCTGATATCGTGGCGCAAGAAGGAACCTTGGTGGATGGAGTCTATTTATTAACTACCACAGGAACAGTCAAATTAGCATTCATATGCATCTTGTTGGTCACCTTTGCGGCTATGGCCTATGGACCTATTGCCGCTTTTTTAGTTGAATTATTCCCTACTAAAATTCGCTATACTTCTCTATCAATTCCTTACCATTTTGCCAACGGGGTATTTGGGGGTTGTGCTCCCTTTGTGGCTACTTGGTTAGGTGCCATAACACATTCCAATTTCTCTGGCATATTTTATCCCATCACGCTAGCTGCACTTACAGTTATCATTGGGGCTATTTATTTACCAGAAACAAAAGGACGAGCTATAATGGATTAAGGTCATGAACAAAATTATACAAGAAGCTATCCAACGAGAGGCCCAACTAGCTACAAGAAGGCACTTTTTAAGTAGTCTGGGTACAGGACTTGGCTCTTTGGCTCTTGGTAGTTTTTTGACCAATTGTAGTTCCGATACAGGTAAGCAATTTGCTTCTCCCTTGGCCGCAAAAAGTTCCCCAAAACTAGGTAAAGCCAAGTCGGTCATTTTTTTACACATGGCAGGGGCTCCGTCCCAGCTTGAGTTATTTGATTACAAGCCAAGTTTGGCCAAATTTGATGGTAAAGAATGTCCGCAAGAATTATTGGCTGGCAAGAAATTCGCCTTCATTCGCGGAGTGCCTAATTTACTTGGCCCCAAAGCTCATTTCGAACAAAGAGGACAAGCTGGGCACTGGATTTCAGACTACCTTCCACATTTAGCTAGTCAAGCAGATCGTGTAAGCTTCCTAAAAGGGATGCATACTGACCAGTTTAACCATGCCCCAGCACAACTTTTAATGCATACAGGATCAGCTCGCCTAGGCAGACCCAGCATGGGTTCATGGGTGAGTTATGGCCTTGGAACAGAAAATCAAAATCTACCTGGATTCGTGGTATTGGCCTCCGGTGGAAAAAATCCGGACGCTGGAAAATCAGCCTGGGGAAGTGGATTTTTACCCTCCATTTACCAAGGCGTGCAATGTCGCTCAGAGGGAGAACCCATCCTATTTATTCAAAACCCTCAAGGTATCAATGCTGATGTTCGAAAAGCAAGTATTGAAACCATCAACCAAATCAACCAAGAAACTTACCAAGAATTTGGTGACCCCGAAACCGTAGCCCGCATTGCCCAGTACGAAATGGCCTATAAAATGCAAAGCTCCGTACCCGAGGTGATGGATATCAATAAAGAACCTGCCTATATCCATGAAATGTACGGCACCGAACCAGGAAAAGAATCTTTTGCCAATAACTGTTTATTGGCTAGAAAGCTGGTGGAGCAAGGGGTGCGCTTTGTGCAACTGTTCGACTGGGGTTGGGATACCCATGGAACGGGATTAGATGGTTCTGTGGATTATGGTTTACATCAAAAATGCCGACAAATAGATAAAGCATCCACTGCGCTATTATTGGATTTGGAGCAGCGTGGTTTATTGGATGAAACCTTAGTTGTTTGGGGAGGAGAGTTTGGTCGAACCCCCATGCAAGAAAATAGAGAGGGAAAACAACTCGCTTACTTTGGAAGAGACCATCATACAGAAGCCTTTACTATGTGGTTAGCAGGAGGAGGGATCAAACCTGGCGTTTCTTATGGTGAAACGGATGATTTAGGCTATTCAACCATTTCGGGAAAAACTTCGGTTTATGATTTACAGGCTACCATACTCCAATGTTTAGGTTTTAACCATGAGGAATTCACCTATCCATTTCAAGGCCGTAATTTCCGGTTAACCGATGTTTTTGGCAAAGTAATTGATCCTATTTTGGCATGAAAAACCTCATCATTATCTCCATTATAAGTATTGTAGGCTTTTTTGTCGTCAAGCCGTTTTGGGGAAATGATACACGCATTGATTATAATACCCAAGTAAAACCCATCTTAAATAAAAACTGCATAAGCTGCCATGGTGGAGTCAAAAAACAAGGCGGTTTCAGTCTTTTGTTCAGAGAAGAGGCTTTAGGGAAAACAAAATACAATGCTGCGGCTATTATCCCTGGGCATCCTGAAAAATCGAGCTTCATTCGTCGTTTGACCTTGAAGGATCCAGAAGAAAAAATGCCTTATAAAAGGCCTGCTTTGTCTCAAAAAGAAATCGATATTTTAACCCAATGGGTCAAAGAAGGTGCTCAATGGGGGGATCATTGGGCCTATCAACCCATAAAAAAACCATCCGTCCCTTACAGCTCTTGGTGGAAACAAGCTCTTTCATGGATAGGCATCAATGCCGGATGGGAGGAAAATGAAATAGACCATTTTGTAGGAGCTAAGCAATCAGAAATGGGACTGGGCCATCAGTCTAAGGCTGAGAAGGCCGACTTACTAAGGCGGTTAAGTTTAGATTTAACTGGACTTAGCCCCACAGAAGCAGAATACAGGGCATTCGAAAAAAATGATTCCAAAGATGCTTATGAAAAAAAGGTGGATGAATTATTGAATTCCCCCAGATTTGGAGAAAAATGGGCCAGTATGTGGATGGATTTGGCCAGATATGCGGATACCAAAGGATATGAAAAAGACGACAAACGAAGTATCTGGAGATACCGTGATTATGTCATTGAATCCTTTAATCAGAACAAAGCTTATGACCAATTCATTACAGAACAATTAGCTGGTGATTTATTACCCAATCCCAAAGAAAGTCAATACGTTGCAACTGCCTTTCATCGAAATACAGCGAATAATGATGAAGGCGGAACAGAGGATGAAGAATTCAGGGTGGCGGCCATCCTAGACCGGGTAAATACCACCTGGGAGGCACTTCAAGGAACGAGTTTTTCTTGCGTTCAATGCCATTCACACCCTTATGACCCAATCCGCCATGAGGAATATTACCAATACATGGCATATTTTAATAATACCAGAGATGAAGATGTTCCCGACGAATCTCCCTATTATCGACATTTCAAATCATCCGATCAACAGCGTGTTGATTCCTTATTACAATTTATCCAAGCCAAGTATCCAAAGGACCATCAAACTTGGAAACGAAGTATTCAATTTGTTGAACCCAAAATACATCCTCATTGGGCCGATGAATTTGTCAATGGTGCCCTACAAGACAATAAGTATTTAGCTGTCCGTCCGGGTGGATCAGTCCGATTTAAAGCCGTACCGATGAATGGCAAAACAGAAATGTTAATTGCCTATAAAAATACCAATGAGGCTCCGTCTCAATTAGTGATTCGGCAGGGCTCATTACAGGGTAAGGTGATTAGCCAAATAAAACTAGATACCACTTTATCCGAAAAAGAAGGCCTGAAAAAAGGTAATTGGGCACATGGCTGGACTTATGCCTTTTTCACCCTACCTGCCTTGGAAGGAAAACAAGATTTATATTGGTCATTTAGCAATAAAACCTGCCAAGCAGATCAAAATACGGCCGTCATTGCATATTGGATGTTATTACCCAAAACACCGGAAGCTTTAAAAAACACGAACTTTTTATCAACAGTTAAACGATTAATCAGTACGCAACCTGATGGCACAACACCTATCTTATTAGAAAATCCAGAGGAATATACCCGCAAGACCCCCGTATTCGAAAGGGGAAGCTGGTTGGTACCAGGTAAATACGTAGAGCGATCTATCCCTCATTTATTTGCCAAGCAATACAATAAACCTGTCCGAAATCGATTGGAATTAGCTCAATGGATGAGTAGTCCACAGAATCCTCTCACCGCGCGAGTGGCGGTAAATCGTTTTTGGGAACAACTGTTTGGCACGGGCCTAGTGGAAACTTTAGAGGATTTAGGAAGTCAGGGCCTTTCTGCCAGTCACCAAGACCTATTGGATTTTTTAGCTTACCAATTTCAATTTACCTTTCAATATAAGCCCAAAGAATTTATCAAATACGTGGTCATGTCTGCTACGTACCAGCAAAGCTCCGAACATACTAAAGAGTCCATAGAAAAGGATCCGAACAACCGCTATTTGAGCCATGGACCTAGAATCCGCTTGAGCCCTGAGCAGCTTCGCGATCAGGCCTTATTGTGGTCAGGATTATTATCCTCTAAAGTAGGTGGCCCAAGTGTCATGCCGGAGCAACCAGAAGGAATATGGAATGCTCCGTACAGTGGCATGAAATGGACTAAAAGTGATGGGGAAGATCAATGGCGACGTTCCCTGTATACCTATTGGCGACGTAGCAGTCCTTATCCCACACAGGTTACTTTTGATGCAGGAACTCGTGATATTTGTTTATCTAGACGAATCCGAACCAATACCCCGATGCAGGCACTTAACACCTTAAATGACCCTGTTTTTATGGAATGTGCTTTATTCTTTGCTAGAAAATTTCCGAAACAAGATGAGGAGAAATTCATTGAGAAGGCATTTTATCAACTTTTTGGTAAGGAAATCAGTTCGGCAAAAAAGAAATATTTGGTGAATTTTTATCAACAGGTACTTCCTATCTACCAAAAAGACCAAGGTAAGTGTCGAGAATTTTTACATCTTTGTCCAGATAATACCATGCCGCAAGAGGCTCCTGCTTTAATTGCTCGAACCCTTGTCAGCAATGTATTATTTAACCTAGATGAAAGTGTCAATAAACCTTAATACTAATCAACCTCTTAAAATACCTATGAACAAGTCCATTCAACGCAGAGATTTTTTAAAAACTAGCTCCGTTTTAGTTGGCGGTAGCCTCTTATCAACCTCAAATACTATGAAAAAAATTGCCCCAAAACCTGGCGAAATCGTGATAGGTCACAACAATTTTAAATTTAAGGTCATTCCCAACTGGGGGATCCTAGATGCTGGCAAAAACCCTGTTAACGACTGCCATGAAATGGTGGAAGACGCCAAGGGTCGTTTGTTTTTATTAACCAATGAAACCAAAAACAATGTTTTGATTTATGATAAATCAGGAAAGTTATTAGACTCTTGGGGACATACCTATCCGGGAGCACATGGTTTAACTATTTTAAATGAAGGTGGAGAACAGTTTTTATTGATTTGCGATAACACTCGCCATCAGGTCATCAAAACAGATTTAAAAGGTAAGGAAATTTTCAAAATCGAATATCCTAAAGAAACGGGGGTCTATGACCATCCGCATCAATTCGTCCCAACGGAAACGGCGGTTAATCCTAAGAATGGGGATATCTACGTAGCTGATGGTTATGGAGCAAATTATATTATTCAATATGATGCAAAGGGAAAATACATTCGTCATTTTGGAGGAAAGACAAACGACTATGATGATAATTTATTCAATTGCTGCCATGGTGTTTTAGTGGATACACGAGATCCTAAAAATTGGACGCTCTTAGTGACAGACCGTGTGAATAATAGCTTAAAACGATTCACCTTAGACGGAAAATTCATTACTCGTTACCATTTACCGGGTTCCTTTGTATGCCGCCCTAACTTACATGGAGATCATATTGTAGCCGCATGTTTCCGCAGTGGAGATGGCAATTGGCCGGGATCTGGTTATGTACAGATTTTGGATAAAGACATGAAAGTAGTCTCTACCCCTGGAGGTTCAGAGCCTATTTATAAAAATGGTGTTTTACAAAGACAGCACAAAGATGACGAGAATAAGGTATTCATTCATCCTCATGATGTTTATGCCGATTCTGATCATAATATCTATGTAGCACAATGGGCATCTCAAAAGACTTACCCTATTAAATTGGAACGTATCGGCTAATATGGTGCTTGTGTTGGACTCGGAGCTAACTCCAGATTGGATTCTATTTTTTGGTCATTTTCATCCCATGTTGGTGCATTTACCTATCGGTATGCTCCTCATGGGAATGATTTTATATGTATTTTCCAAAAAAGAGGAAGTTTCCAGACAAAAGTCCATCGCCCCGATTTTATTGAGTACTGGAATCACCGCAAGTATTTCATGTGCCATGGGCTGGAGCCTCTCTTTGGCCGGCGAATACGATGTGTATACCCTGTTTTTACATCAATGGCTAGGAATAAGTCTAGCTGTTAGCTCAGTAGCACTTGCCTACATGGCACAGTATTGGTCTCAGGATGCAGTAATGTCTCGCTTTTTCAAACCTGGATTAATGATTGCATTTATCTTAGTCGTGGCTACTGGTCACTTAGGAGGAAATCTAACCCATGGTTCGGATTATTTGAGTACCTACTTACCTCAACCCATGCGGGCGTGGTTTGGCATAGCTCCCAAGGAGGAAAAAGCAAAGCCCAGTAATGAACAGCCTATTAAAATCAAGAACCTACAGGAAGCATTGATCTATCAAGATTTAATTCAACCTACCCTCAAACAGAAATGCTGGTCATGCCATAATGCTGAAAAGCAAAAAGGGAAGCTACGGATGGATAGTCCTGAATACCTTTTAAAAGGAGGAGCCAATGGCGCCATATTACTAGCAGGAAAACCAGAAGAGAGTGATCTGATTAAGCGAGTCTTATTGGATCCTTCTCATGAGGACCACATGCCGCCGAAAGGGAAAGTTAACCTAACTGAAGATGAAATTAGTTTATTACAATGGTGGGTTAAGGAAGGGGCACATTTCAATAAAAAGATAGCTGAGATTCCTTTTGATGCTCGAATCAAAACCATATTAAGCAAATATACCCAAGCGAATAAAAGTCAAGAGACCTATGTTTCTCCAGTCTTACAAGACAATATCCCAGCAGCTTCTGATGCCGACATAGAAAAATTAAGAAAGCATCATTTACTGGTCATGGCACTCAGTGCTGAAAAATCATTCTTGGAGGTCAATGCCATCAATGCCAAACAAATTGGTGATAAAGAATTACAGGACCTGGAAGGAATCAAAGAACAAGTAGTTTCACTAAAATTAGGAGGAACCAAAATTACCGATGCATTTCTCCAACAAATAAGTTCTTATCCCCGGCTAATTCATTTACATATAGATCGTACACAGATTAGCCCAAGAGGTATGGCTTACCTAAGCTCACTTCCTCATTTAGAAACTTTGAACCTAGTAGGTACTTCCATCAATGATGCCGCCATTGGGGATTTATCAAAAATGCGATCTTTACGAAAAATTTACTTGTGGCAAAGTAAGGTCAGCGATAAAGGCATCAAATTGCTTCAATTAAAATTACCTAAGCTCTTGATAGACCAAGGATGGAGTGGGAAATGGCCAGTAGATACACTCAGTATTGCCATTAAAAAGCCTGAAAAAAAATAGGCAATATTGTATCATTCCACCCTTATAGCAAAGTCATTCTACCTAAAAATGACTTAATTTTGATGCATTAATTGGTATAATTCGCTAAAATAGCTTCATTATTTAATGAATTAAATCTGAAAAATAGACCATTCTGAACCAATATTGGCCATAATTCACCTCTTCTTGGGGCTTAATTTCATATCAAACAAAGCAAATCCTGTTTCCAAATTTAAATTAGGGCAATTTTTCAGGTTTTCTCAAAAATTGAATTTTTCTAAGATTGTCTCAGTGGCTATTTTTAGGCCATTTTTCAAAATCCGCTCATGGGGCTTCTAGAGCATTTCATTTGTTCAGAATTTAAAATTGAGTACAAATGTGATTTCAGATTATTTCTACATTCCAAATGGAATTATTAGTTTTGTTTGAATTATAATCTCAAAGAGAAAAATAAATTCTTTGAGAAGCTGTATTCTGTTCCTAAATTATATATGAAAAAATCTTCTACTTGGCTGCAAAGTCTTTGTGATGCACTGACCATATCTGGTAAGGAAAATCATACGAATTCAACTTATTTTTTGACTTCTGTTAATTTTTCTGAGGAATAAAACCCCTTGGAACAATAGCTATTCAATTTATTAGATTAAACAATCTGTGTTCTCCAAAAAATCATGAAAGTATTTCACACTACTTATTTCCCTACATTGAAACAGTTAATTACCCAACTTAACGTGATGGTGCTAGTTTGCCTGTCTGTATTGGCAGCCAACACGTCCTTTGCGAACCCCTCATCTGAATTACTTAAATACCCTGACTTCCGAGATAAGCCTACTGTAAGCAAAGCGATAGAAAATCAGGAAGGGCTGGTCTTTTTTGATAAAGCCCCAGGTGAAGCCATTAGCCCAGAAGAGCTACGCATTATCCAAGCCAATAAAGAAGTAAACAAAATATTGATTCAGCTTTTCCAAAAAGCCAATTATCAAGAATTATTGTTTTCTTATTTTCCAGGAAATCGTACCAAAGCTGATTTAGCTTTTGCCGCCAAAGCCGAAGAACTACGTAATGCCGTTTTAAATAAAGGTTTTAATATACCAGTCCAATTATTGAACTGGTCAGTCATAAACGGTGCCATGGCAGCCTATGCTAACCACGGTCCTACAGGAAAACCCATCATCTTCTTTAACCAAGAATATGTTGCCAAATTAGCGCCATTTTACTACCCCAAAGCAGATGATAACCAAATAGTAGGGCTACTATTACAAGAATATGGACATGGTATTGACCATTATTTGAATGGTGAAATAGATAGCCCTGGAGATGAAGGAGCTTTATTTGCTGCTCAAGAAATGGGCTATAATTTGTCCAAAATAGAAATTGAAGGAGCAAAAATACGAGATGACTATAACCGTATACTAGTTTATGGAAAAACGCTACAGGTTGAAGAAGCCGCTTTGGTAACCCAAACAATTTGGCCTGCCACCATTGGTTCTAATAAAGTAACCATTAATGGAGCCAAGGTGAGTGGATCAAATTTCCGTTTTGAAACAGTTTGTACAGGTGGGGGATCTAACTGTAACTTTTCTGGAACTACGGGTGGAGGTTCAAATACTGTTGTAAATTTCTCCTACATTTTACCAGGAGGTTCTACAAGTGCCGTTGTAGGAGGAGTTATGTCTTGGCGTGACCAAAGTGGTAGCCCAAACTCGGTATTTTTTGATCAATATAGTTCTGGTACCACTACATCAGGTGCAGGTTATGTAGTTGTATTATTAGTCAATGCCACCACAAATGCTTATACATCTACCAGTCAAATTTCTGGAAATAGTGGTCCAGTGGGAACAACCTTGGACAACTTTGCCGTAGCTAATACCCCAACAACTGGTAACTCAACCATCGCAGCGAGTCCTTCCACAGGAGTGGTTGCCAATAACACCACGACATCCACGTTAACGGTTACTGCAAAAAACTCCAGTAATGCTGCCATCGCTGGTGCTACTGTAACAATAAGTCAATTTTCAGATTCTGGATTGTTGGTTCCAACAACTAAGTCAACCATTAGTCCAGCCAGTGCCACAACGGACGCACTTGGTGTTGCCACATTCACTGTAACAAGTACGGTTGCCCCACAAACCATTTATTACCGGGCAACGGTTGTTGCATCTGGTTTTGAAACCATTTTATCCAATAATGCATCTGTAGGTTTCGTAGTAGGACCTGTGGCTAAATTACAAGTATTAATGCCCGGTGAAACAGCAGATCCAGGATCAGCGACCGGTAAAACGGGTACACCTACCAACCAGGTTGCAGGATCAAATACCACTGTTACCGTTAATGCCGTGGATGCTTGGTGGAATAGAGTTACCTCCTCGACACCAACAGTAGCCATAACCACCAGTGATGCCAATGATACACATCCGGCCAATGCTGCCTTAGTATCTGGAACTGGAACCTACACGGTTTCATTCCGTACTGCGGGAAATCAAACAGTTACAGCAACTGATCAGGCTGGAAGTAGTCCGCTTACAGCAAATACGGGTGCCACTACATTAGTGACTGCTGGAACGGTAAATAAACTACAAGTACTAATGCCTGGTGAAACAGCTGCTCCCGGAACAGCCACTGGTAAAACAGGTAGTCCAACAGCCCAAACTGCTGGTACTTCATTGAACTTCACCGTCAACGCGGTGGATGCCTATTGGAACGTGGTAAGTTCAGCTACTCCAACGGCCGTCATCACTTCATCCGATGCTCAAGCCACGCTACCTAGTAGTGCCGCTTTGGTAAGTGGAACTAGACAATTTGCCTTAACTTTTAAAACAGCTGGCAACCAAACAGTAACCGCAACAGACCAAGCAGCTTCATTAACTGCCAATACGGGCGCAAGTACGGTAGTAAATGCAGGCGCTGCGAGTAAACTTAGTTATTCGGTACAGCCAAGTAATGCAACACCTACATCCTCTATATCTCCTGCTATAAAAGTTCGAATTGAAGATGCTAATGGAAACTTGGTCAACTCAACCGCCAATGTAACCCTAGCCATTGGAACTAATCCAGCATCAGGAACACTTTCTGGTACATTGACGCAAGCAGCAGTAGCGGGAGAGGCAACATTCTCCAATATTAGCATAAATAATATTGGAACGGGATATACCCTTGTGGCTACTAGTGGCTCGCTAACATCTGCTACTTCCAATACATTTAATATCGTAGCAGCGACACCATCTAAACTATCATTTGGTACACAACCCGCCAATACAACGGCCGCTGCCACCATGTCCAATGTAACCGTTAGAATAGAGGATGCATCTGGCAACTTAATATCAACAGCTACCAATAGCGTAACCTTAGCCATTGGTACCAATCCAGGATCAGGTACCTTATCAGGAACAGTAACAAGAAGTGCTGTAAATGGTATAGCCACCTTTAATGATTTATCAATTGATAAAGCAGGTACTGGATATACTATAGGAGCTACAAGTGGTGCGCTTACGGCTGCTACTTCTAATACTTTCAATATCACTGCAGGAACGGCTTCTAAATTAACATTCGGTGTTCAACCTTCGAATGCAGTTGCTGCAGCTTCTATTTCGCCTGACATCACCGTGCGTATTGAAGATGCCAATGGTAACTTGACTTCATCTACTGCTAGTGTAACTTTAGCCATTGGCACTAATCCTTCTTCGGGTACACTATCAGGTACCGCTACTGTTAGTGCTGTGGCTGGTGTGGCTACGTTTACTGGCTTGTCCATCAATAAAGCAGGTACTGGATATACTTTAGGGGCGACTAGTGGTGCGCTTACAGCTGCTACTTCCAATACTTTCAATATCACAGCAGGAACGGCTTCCAAATTAACATTTGGGGTTCAACCTTCTAATGCCGTGGCTGCAGCTTCTATTTCTCCTGACATCACCGTGCGTATTGAAGATGCCAACGGTAACTTAACTTCATCTACTGCTAGTGTAACTTTAGCCATAGGTACTAATCCATCTTCGGGTACACTATCAGGTACTGCTACGGTCAGTGCTGTGGCTGGTGTGGCTACGTTTACTGGCTTGTCCATCAATAAAGCAGGTACTGGATATACTTTAGGAGCTACAAGTGGTGCGCTTACTGCTGCTACTTCCAATACTTTCAATATCACTGCAGGAACGGCTTCTAAATTAACATTCGGGGTTCAACCTTCGAATGCAGTTGCTGCAGCTTCTATTTCGCCTGACATCACCGTGCGTATTGAAGATGCCAATGGTAACTTAACTACATCAACAGCTAGTGTAACTTTAGCCATAGGTACTAATCCATCTTCGGGTACATTATCAGGTACCGCTACTGTTAGTGCTGTGGCTGGTGTGGCTACTTTCACTGGCTTGTCCATCAATAAAGCAGGTACTGGATATACTTTAGGGGCGACTAGTGGTGCGCTTACAGCTGCTACTTCCAATACTTTCAATATCACTGCAGGAACGGCTTCCAAATTAACATTCGGTGTTCAACCTTCGAATGCAGTTGCTGCAGCTTCTATTTCGCCTGACATCACCGTGCGTATTGAAGATGCCAATGGTAACTTAACTACATCAACAGCTAGTGTAACTTTAGCCATAGGTACTAATCCATCTTCGGGTACATTATCAGGTACCGCTACTGTTAGTGCTGTGGCTGGTGTGGCTACTTTCACTGGCTTGTCCATCAATAAAGCAGGTACTGGATATACTTTAGGGGCGACTAGTGGTGCGCTTACAGCTGCTACTTCCAATACTTTCAATATCACAGCAGGAACGGCTTCCAAATTAACATTTGGGGTTCAACCTTCTAATGCCGTGGCTGCAGCTTCTATTTCTCCTGACATCACCGTGCGTATTGAAGATGCCAACGGTAACTTAACTTCATCTACTGCTAGTGTAACTTTAGCTATTGGTACTAATCCATCTTCGGGTACACTATCAGGAACTGCTACGGTCAGTGCTGTGGCTGGTGTGGCTACGTTTACTGGCTTGTCCATCAATAAAGCAGGTACTGGATATACTTTAGGGGCGACTAGTGGTGCGCTTACAGCTGCTACTTCCAATACTTTCAATATCACTGCAGGAACAGCTTCTAAATTAACATTCGGGGTTCAACCTTCGAATGCAGTTGCTGCAGCTTCTATTTCGCCTGACATCACCGTGCGTATTGAAGATGCCAATGGTAACTTAACTTCATCTACTGCTAGTGTAACTTTAGCTATTGGTACTAATCCATCTTCGGGTACACTATCAGGAACTGCTACGGTTAGTGCTGTATCTGGTGTGGCTACTTTCACAGGCTTGTCCATCAATAAAGCAGGTACTGGATATACTTTAGGAGCTACAAGTGGTGCGCTTACGGCTGCTACTTCCAATACTTTCAATATCACTGCAGGTGATGGAGCTAAATATTTAGTAACATCGAGTTCTTACTCGCCTACCGCTGGTGGAACAGTAACCATTTCTGCTCAATTAGCTGATGCTAATGACAACCCAGTAAGCACTTCTGGACAAACTGTTACTTGGACTAAGTCCAATGGTAATGGTAGCTTTGCTACAGCTACTTCAAATACCAATGGTAGCGGTATTGCTACCATTGTATTTACTACGCATACTGTGGCAGGTACAGCGACAACTGTAACGGCAACGACTTCGACTAATACGGGTACATCGCCAACCATTACAACCGTAGTAGGTGCCGCTTCTAAATTAACTTTTGGGGTTCAACCTTCTAACGCCGTGGCTGGAGCAGCTATTTCTCCTGACATCACCGTGCGTATTGAAGATGCCAATGGTAACTTAACTACATCAACAGCTAGTGTAACTTTAGCCATAGGTACTAATCCATCTTCGGGTACATTATCAGGTACCGCTACTGTTAGTGCTGTGGCTGGTGTGGCTACTTTCACTGGCTTGTCCATCAATAAAGCAGGTACTGGATATACTTTAGGGGCGACTAGTGGTGCGCTTACAGCTGCTACTTCCAATACTTTCAATATCACTGCAGGTACGGCTTCCAAATTAACATTTGGTGTTCAACCTTCGAATGCAGTTGCTGCAGCTTCTATTTCGCCTGACATCACCGTGCGTATTGAAGATGCCAATGGTAACTTAACTTCATCTACTGCTAGTGTAACTTTAGCTATTGGTACTAATCCATCTTCGGGTACACTATCAGGAACTGCTACGGTTAGTGCTGTATCTGGTGTGGCTACTTTCACAGGCTTGTCCATCAATAAAGCAGGTACTGGATATACTTTAGGAGCTACAAGTGGTGCGCTTACGGCTGCTACTTCCAATACTTTCAATATCACTGCAGGAACGGCTTCTAAATTAATATTCGGGGTTCAACCTTCTAACGCTGTGGCTGGAGCAGGTATTTCTCCTGACATCACCGTGCGTATTGAAGATGCCAATGGTAACTTAACTTCATCTACTGCTAGTGTAACTTTAGCTATTGGTACTAATCCATCTTCGGGTACACTATCAGGAACTGCTACGGTTAGTGCTGTATCTGGTGTAGCTACTTTCACAGGCTTGTCCATCAATAAAGCAGGTACTGGATATACTTTAGGGGCGACAAGTGGTGCGCTTACTGCTGCTACTTCCAATACTTTCAATATCACTGCAGGTGATGGAGCTAAATATTTAGTAACATCGAGTTCTTACTCGCCTACCGCTGGTGGAACAGTAACCATTTCTGCTCAATTAGCTGATGCTAATGACAACCCAGTAAGCACTTCTGGACAAACTGTTACTTGGACTAAGTCCAATGGTAATGGTAGCTTTGCTACAGCTACTTCAAATACCAATGGTAGCGGTATTGCCACCATTGTATTTACTACGCATACTGTGGCAGGTACAGCGACAACTGTAACGGCAACTACTTCGACTAATACGGGTACTTCGCCAACCATTACAACCGTAGTAGGTACCGCTTCTAAATTAACATTCGGTGTTCAACCTTCTAACGCCGTGGCTGGAGCAGGTATTTCTCCTGACATCACCGTGCGTATTGAAGATGCCAATGGTAACTTAACTACATCTACTGCTGGTGTAACTTTAGCCATAGGTACTAATCCATCTTCTGGTACATTATCAGGTACTGCTACGGTCAGTGCTGTGGCTGGTGTAGCTACTTTCAGTAGCTTATCCATCGATAAAGCAGGTATTGGATATACTTTAGGAGCTACTAGTGGTGCGCTTACTGCAGCTACTTCTTCTACATTTAATATTACACCAGGCGCTGTCAATGCCTCTAAATCTACCCTGAGCCCATCAACGGCTAGTATCACTGCTAATGGTTCATCTACTCAAGTATTAACTGTAACAGCTAAAGATGCTTATGGAAACAATGTCGGCGTAGGTGGTGCAACAGTAACCATTACACGACATATAGGTACAGGTACAGTAGGATCAGTAAGTAATGTAGGTGATGGAACTTATACTGCTACTGTTACTTCCCCAACAACAGTTGGTACTGGAGAATTTGAGGCAAGCATTGGTGGAAATCCTGTAGAAAATGGAACAGGAGCTATGTTTCATAGTGTCATTACTTATACTGTTGGGCCTGCAGCTAAACTAACTTTCCAAGTTCAACCAAGTAATACCGCTGCATTAGCATCCATCAACCCAGCTATCAAGGTAAGAATTGAAGATGCCAATGGTAACTTAACTAGTTCTACTGCCAACGTAACCATTGATTTTGGAACCAATGCAGGATCAGGTACATTATCTGGAACTAAAACAGTAGCAGCCGTTGCAGGTGTAGCCACCTTTAGTGATTTATCGATTAATAATGCGGCCACTGGTTATACGTTATCGGCGACAAGTTCAGGTTTAACAGGTGCGACATCTAGCACATTCAATATTACGACTTCAGGTGCTGCCAAATTAGCATTTAGTGTACAGCCAAGTAATGCTTTAGCAGGTAACAGCATTAGTCCAGCCATTAAAGTTCAAATTTTAGATGCCGCTGGAAACCCAACTACGGCAACAGATAATATTACTTTATCGATTGATACCAATCCAGCTTCTGGAACACTTTCTGGAACCTTGACTCAAGCAGCCGTAGCAGGTGAAGCCACATTTACAGGTATATCCATCAATAAATCAAGTGCTTCTACCTACAAGTTAAAAGCTACAAGTGGTTCGTTAACCGAAGCCATTTCAAGCACCTTCATTATTTCTCCGAATACGCCATCTGCGATTACCGTGACAGACATTACCCCTGCCGTGGGAATCTTAGGAATTAACAACAATATTGTACGGGTTAATTTAGTCGATGCTTATGGTAATTTCTCTCCAGCTCCTTCAGATATTGGAGTTCAGTTAAGCTTATTTATTGGTGCTACCGATAGAACATCTGATGGTATTGAAAGAACCAATTCTTCCAATGTAGTTCAATCGACGCCAATCCAAGCGACCATCAGTAATGGAAATTATTTTACTGATATCACGTATGTTCGTTATAAAGTATCAACTATTGATAAAACTACCACCCCTTATACCATAAATAACAATGCGACGATTAAAGCCGCTAAGTATACGGTTGGTGGTCCTAGTTTAAGTACAGGAACTAGTGCTGCATTTACTATTACAGAAGGTAAGATATATTCGCCGAAAACAACCGGTAACTGGAATGCCGTAACTTGGGCTATTTCATCCGATGGCGGAACCTCGTTTGCGGATACAGTTGGCATAAAATACATTTATGATAAATATGATATCGTCAAAATTCCAACAGGTATTACCACTACCTTAAGCCAATCTGTTTCTTTATACAGTTTAATTATTGATGGTACTTTTGACTTAACAACAAGTGGAACATTGACCTTAAATCACCATTCGGGTATTGATGGTGAATACAATATTCATACGCATGGTACCTTTAAAAACTCAGGGGGTACATTTACCAATACCAATGAATCTGGTAGCGGATATTTACCTAATTTCCACGGAGGAACCTATTGGCATGCCAGAGATGGAGGATCTATTCCGAAAGCCCTATGGACAACTCAAACAGCTGGAGCCCTTACTAAAATTACAGGTCTGAGTTCAACCTCTTTATCCAGTGGATTTGATCAAACCTTCCTAAACTTTGAATGGGATAACTCCTACACTGGTCAAAGCATGCATGGTAATGTGACCATTTCCAAAGACTTTTATTTAAAAAGTGGATCATTCTCCATTGGAGATAATAATACGTTAACATTAAATGAAACGGTTAATGCATTAAGCGGTGGAAAATTAAAAGGAACTAGCTTATCTACTTTACATGTTAATACTACCAGCGGAAGCCCAAGCTTAGACTTTGATTCAGGAGGTCAAAATTTGAAGGAATTGAAAGTCAATGTAACAGGTGGAACTACACTGACCATCCCATCTGATTTAACCATCAGTAATACGCTAAACTTAGTGGCAGGTCGAGTAGTTATGGGTAATAACAAAAAAATTATCCTTCCTATCGACGCAAGTATATCGGGTGCTTCGGATGCCCGTTATGTACAGGGAATCATTTCAAAAGTTATACCGAAGCAAACAGATCCTTCTTTTTCTTTCCCTATTGGAGATGCCACAGCTTACGCGCCAGTAACCTTAGATTTTGTTGGTAGAAGCGCCGCTTCCACCGACTTGACCATTGAATCATCCACCAATTCATTAGCAGATAATGCTGAAATAAGCGGTTCTGGTATTCGTTCAGACAAATATGTGAAAAGGAAATGGAGAGTTACAGATGGTAGTGGTGCAACAGCCAATGGCTTCACTACCTATCATATTACCTTAGGCTTCCCAGGTGCGGATATCGCGGGATCAGCTAGTTTATCCAATATGATTGTCCGTAAGAATTCTGGCTCATGGAAAGCGCCAGGTGGACATGTTAGAACAGATGGTACAACAAAGACTGTTCAAGGCCAGAACTTTAATTCATTCTCTAATTTCTTTATTGGAGAATCGTCTGGCGCTACCAGCTTTTCATTAAATAGTCCTGCGGATATTACAGCAGGAACAAGAGCAGCCTATGTCGGTACTCGATTAGATGCCGCTTCTTTGCCATATACAACTGGTAGTCAAACAGCTTATTTAACTTCTACAGGAAGTGGTGTATTCTATGATGCCGCTAGTGGAGGAAACGTTATAACCAGCATTAACTTTACCGATGGATCCTCAACAGTCAATTTCTGGTTTGAGAAAACCACGGTAGGTAGTTATACCGTAACTATGTCAGATGCTACTCCAGCAGATGCTGGAGCGGGAATTACCGACGCAACAGATGATATTGCGGTAACAGTAGGTGCAGTAGATGCTGCAGCTTCAACATTAACTCCAACCGTTGCCAATATCACAGCCAATGGAACTTCAACCCAGGTTTTATCTGTAACGGCTAAAGATGCTTACGGTAATAACCGAGGTACTGGTGGAGATGTAGTTACCATTACTCAATTATCGGGAACAGGTACCATCGGATCTGTATCACATGCAGGAAGTGGAGTATATACTGCTACAGTTACTTCTCCTACATCAACAGGTACAGGCGTATTTGTGGCTACCTTAGGTGGATCGCCTGTAAAAAATGGTACAGCTAGTCAAACGCAATCCACCATCACTTATTCAGAAGGTGCGGCAAATAAATTAGTCATTACTAATATAGGTACGAAAACCGCTGGTGCTACTTTTAATGTTATTGTAACCCTAACAGACGTAAATGGAAACCCAGTAAATGCAACAGCTGATGGTACCGTAACTTTAAGTTTAAAAACAGGTAGCGGAACATTAGGTGGAACATTAACCGGAACGATACTGAGCGGTGGAAGTAGCGTAACCATCTCGGGTGTTACTTATACCAAAGCTGAAACGGGTGTGGTTTTAACTGCTACAGGTTCTGGTACATCAACTAATGTAGCTAGTAAATTAGGTGATTCTAATGCGTTCACTGTTGTGGCTGGTGCTGCGGATGCTGCCATTTCTACCTTAACTCCTACTTCGGCTAGTATCGTGGCGGACGGTTCTACTACTCAAGTTTTAACCGTAACTGCTAAAGATGCCAATGGAAATAATTTAACTGCTGGCGGTGCTACTGTCACCATCACCAACTCATCTGGTTCAGGTACCATTGGTTCGGTTACAGATAATAGCAATGGTACATATACCGCTACTG
>NZ_JBPXKC010000008.1:0-9843 GCF_054558355.1 Aquirufa sp. OSTEICH-129A
CAAAGTCTGTACCTCCTACTTTTGGTGCCGTCACTGGAGACGATGAACTATTCGCTCCACTAAACGTTAAGCTCTTGCTGCCTGTATATCCTGTTACCGTATTGCCATTCGCATCCTTCGCCGTGATCGTAATCGTTTGACTCGTTCCAGCCGTTTGCGTGCCGGATCCTGTAATCACAAACTTATTGGCCGATCCTGGATTGATCGTTATGCTGCCACTTGTTACAGCTGTCCCTGTGGCTGGAGTGAACGTAAATGTGCCACTGCCAACTGTTCCTGTGTACTTCAAGCCTAAGCTTGTTAAGTTGGCCACCCCATTCACAAAATCACCTGCACTTGTTAATTTATTGCCACCACTTATTCCACTGATCGTTCCTGTTAAGCCTGTCGTACTTACCGTAATGTTATTGCCACTCGCATCAAAGCCGGTCACCACGTTGCCATAGGCATCTAGGGCCGTCAACGTATTTGTTCCCGTAAACCCTACTCCATTGATCTGTGGACCAGCCAAGCTTAAGGCTAATTTACTGAAGCTTGAAGCACTAACAACCACACTCAAACGATCTGACCCACTCGTGCCTATCGAACCTTCGATAGCCACCAAGTTGGCTGTCTCTACTTTAAATAAGCTCAGACTCGCTGTAGCTACCCCATTCGTGAAGCTCACACTCGTCGCTGTACCAAAGTCGGTACTCTCTACTTTTGGTGAGGTCGCTGGAGATGATGAACTATTCGCTCCACTGAAAATTAAGCTCTTACTGCCCGTATAGCCACTCGCCGTATTGCCACTCGCATCTTTTGCCGTAATCGTAATCGTTTGACTTCCTCCCGCTGTTTGCGTGCCACTTCCCGTGATGATGAACTTCGTAGCTGAACCTGCTCCGATCGTTACATTTCCACTCGTTACTGCACTACCCGTCGCTGGAGTGAAGGTAAACGTGCCCACTCCTGAGGTTCCTGTATAGATTAAACCTAAGCTTGTCAAGTTGGCTACTCCTCCTGAGAAGTCTAATCCTGCATTTAGTTTATTGGTTCCTGATAAGCCAGTGATGGTTCCTGTTAGGCTTGAAGTAACAGTCACGTTATTTCCAGCTGCATTGAAGGTTGTCACCAAGTTACCATAAGCGTCTAGTGCTGATAGGGTATTGGTTCCTGTGAAGGCAGTACCACTATTTTGAGAAGCAGCTAAACTAACAGCCAATTTGGTGAAAGTATTAGCTGAAACGGTAATAGGTAGTTCATGATGATTTCCAACGGCTACTAAGGTTCCATCAGATACCTGAATAACCGCATTTTCAGCCTTAAATAAGGTAATTGAAACACTAGCAATACCTGCGGTGAATACCACACTGGTATTTGAACCAAATGCAATGCCATCGGCTGTTGGTGCAGTTACCGGACTTGTTGAACTATTAGCACCTGAGAAGACTAAAGTTTTAGTACCTGCGTAGGATGTTACTGTATTATGGTTAGCATCAACCACTCGAATTGTTACCGTTTGAGATGTACCTGCCGTTTGCGTTCCAGATCCAATAATCATTATATGATCAGCAGCTCCTGGGTTCATAATGATGGATGTACTCACGGCGGCAGTACCTGTAGCAGGGGTAAAGGTAAATGTGCCACTGCCAATAGTTCCAGAATATTTCAATCCAAGGCTTGTTAAATTAGCCACACCGTTCACAAAATCACCTGCACCCGTTAATTTATTGGTACCAGATAAGCCAGAAATCGTACCTGTCAAGCTTGTTGTTACCGTCACGTTATTCGTACTAGCATCAAAGCCAGTCACTACGTTTCCATAGGCATCTTGCGCTGCTAAGGTGTTGGTACCTGTAAAGGCCACTCGGTTTGTTTGAGGAGTACTTAAGCTAACAAATAGTTTATTGAAAGCTGCCGGACTAACGGTCACCGTCAAACGATCTGCTCCTGCTGCGCTGATGCTACCATCACTCACAGCTAGATTCGCTACCTCAGCCGTATACAGAGCCAAGGTAGTCGTCGCCACACCATTGGTAAATGTTAAAGTTGCTCCAGTATGAATATCTTGTTCTACTGCATTTTTATCAATCACAGTAGGGTGAACAATTGGATTACTAGAATCCAAAGCACCTGAGAAGGTTAAGGCATGATCACCTGTGTAAGATGTTACCGTATTTCCATTAGCATCTTTGGCTGTAATGGTAATGGTTTGAGTGCCTCCTGCTGTTTGCGTTGAGGTACCTGTTACTACAAAACGTGTGGCTACACCTGAGCCAACTGCCACATTCGATGAAATAACGGCAGATCCGCTGGCAGGTGTAAAGGTAAATGTACCTGTGCCTGCTGTACCCGTAAACTTCAATCCCAGGCTTGTCAAATTAGCCACGCCATTCACAAAGTCACTGGCACTAGTTAATTTATTTGTACCAGACAATCCAGTAATACTACCTGTCAATGTCGTTGAAACCGTAATATTATTTCCTGAAGCATCAAAACTTGTTGCTACGTTGCCATAAGCATCCAAGGCTGTCAATGTATTGGTTCCTGTAAAGCTTACCCCATTAGCTTGAGATCCTGCTAAAGCTACCGCTAATTTTGAGAAGCTAGCCGGACTTACCGTGATAGCTAAGCTTCCACCGCTGCTCGAATTTATAGATCCATCTGAAACTTGAATTTCAGCACTTTCCGCTTTGTATACTTTCAGATCAGATGTGGCTACTCCATTAGCAAAAGTAACTACAGTACTTGTACCAAAATTAGTGGCCACATTGTTTTTGTTGCTTGCTGAAGGAGCAGTACTTGGATTCGAAGAAGAATTAGCACCTGAGAATGTCAAACTCTTATCACCCGTATATGTAGTAGCTGTATTTCCACTAGCATCTTTCGCAGTAATGGTTAATGTTTGTGAGGCTCCGGCCGTTTGAGTTCCTGAACCTGTAATAATTAATTTCGTTGCTGCTCCCGCATTGATAATAACATTGCCACTTGTTATGGCTGTTCCTGTTTGAGGAGTGAAGGTAAAGGTTCCGGTGCCTACCGTTCCAGTAAATACTAGGTTTGATGTCAAATTAGCCACACCACTGGTAAAATTACCTACTTGGTTCATGACATTGGCCGTGTATCCTGAAATAGAACCTGTTAAGGTACTCGTTATTGTAATCGGGTTAGTATTCGAATTGAAACTAGTAACCGTGTTGCCATAAGCATCTAAGGCCGTCAAGGTATTGGTACCTGTAAAGGCACTTCCATTTACCTGTGGACTAGCTAAGCTTACTGCCAATTTATTAAATGCAGCAGCAGAAACGGCCACGGTCAATCGGTCAGATCCTGAAGATGAAATACTAGCATCCGTGGCTGATATCACAGCAGTTTCAGCATTGAACAAGATCATATTGGCAGAAGCTACACCCGATGTAAAGGTTAGGTTCATAGCCGTACCTAAATTCACTCCACTTACCGTAGGGTTGGTAGCTGGACTTGGCGAGCTATTAGCTCCCGAGAAGGTGATGCTCTTGACTCCTGCGTAGGCTGTAGCTGTATTACCATTAGCATCCTGCGCGGTTACAGTAATAGATTGAGAGGTACCTGCTGTTTGAGTTGCATTTCCTGTAATCACCAATTTAGTGGCAGTACCTCCGCTAATGGCTATAGAGGCACTTGTTCCAGTAGCACCACCTGTAGCTGAGGCAAAAGTAAATGTTCCCGATCCAGAAGTACCTGTATAAATTAATTTAGAGGTCAAATTAGCTACTCCATTCACGAAGTCCGCCGCATCATTCAATTTGTTTGTTCCAGATAAACCAGAAATACTTCCCGACAATGAGGTAGTCACTGTGACATTATTGGTACTAGCATTAAAGCTAGTTACGGTATTTCCGTAAGCATCTTGAGCCGTTACTATGTTGCTCGAGGTGAAAGCCTGTCCGTTGACCTGTGGCGTGGTAAGAGCCACAGCAAATTTACTTAAGCTAGCTGGAGAAACAACTACGCTTAACCTGTCTGCTCCACTAGAAGCCAAAGCTCCTTGGGTAGCCACTATCGTAGAGGTTTCTGCGCGGTAAAGTTTCATGGTAGCCGTGGCAACACCATTGGTAAAGGTGATGGTGGTAGCCGTTCCAAAATTCACTTCGGCACTTGTTTTATCCGTTACAGTTGGATTTACAAATGGATTCGTAGAAGATAGAGCTCCAGAGAATATAATCGACTTATCTCCGGTGTAAGATGGTACAATATTTCCACTGGCATCCTTGGCACGTAAGGTAATGGTTTGTGACCCTCCAGCCGTTTGGGTTCCTGAACCAGTAACTTCTAAACGAGTCACTGTACCTGGGTTGATCGTAACATTGGAACTTGTAATTGCCGTTCCTGTAGCTGGCGTAAAGGTAAAGGTACCTGTTCCTGAAGCTCCTGTATAGGTTAAGCCCAAGCTAGTTAAATTAGCTACTCCACCCACAAAATCATTAGCATTACTTAATTTATTCGTTCCGGATAAGCCTGTAATAGTTCCTCCTAAGGAATTCGTAACCGTCACATTATTGGTTGACGCATCCAAATTAACTGTATTATTAAATTCATCTTGAGCAGTTAAGGTATTTACTCCCGTAAATGCTACTCCTGTGGTTTGCGGACTAGCTAAGCTAACTGCCAATTTACTGAATGCACCCGGTGTAATATCCAATGGTAAATTACCTCCACCACTGGAACTAATAGTTCCGTCGGTGACACTAACTGTTGTCAATTCAGATCTATATCCTTTCAATGTACTAGTTCCTACACCATTGACAAAAGTAACCACAGTTGTCAAGCCAAAATCAATATCGACAGCATTCTTATTACTTGCCGTAGGTACTCTGGATGGAGATGTAGAAGTAGAGAAAATTAAGTTTTTATCTCCTGAATAAACAGTGGTTGTATTTCCGCTAGCATCTTGAGCTGTAATCGTAATAGCTTTGGTGGTACCCGCTGTGATGGCTCCTGGTGTAGCTGTAATTACTAATTTAGTTGCTGCACCTGGATTCACCACCACGTTTCCACTGGTTACGGCAGTTCCTGTGGCCGGAGTGAAGGTAAATGTACCTGTTCCTGAAGTACCTGTAAAGATTAATCGGCTAGTTAAATTAGCCACACCGTTAACAAAGTCTCCATGTGAATTCAATATGGCTCCACCATTTAAACCCGATATGGTTCCTGTCAAGGTTTTGCTTACAGTAATATTGTTGGTCGAGGCAGTAAATCCTGTAACCGTATTACCATAAGTATCTTGAGCTGTCAAGGTATTGGTACCTGTAAAGGCAGTTCCATTGACTTGTGGACTAGCCAAACTTACAGCCAATTTACTGAAAGATGTTTCTGATACTGTGACAGTTAACCTATCCGCACCTGCAGCAGAAAGAACACCTTCCGAAGCGGCTATGGTAGCTGTTTCAGCTTTGTATAAAATCATACTAGCCGTAGCCACACCATTGGTGAAACTAATGTTGGTGGCTGAACCTATGTTGGTACCAGCTATGGTTGGAACTGTTACTGGTGAACTAGAACTATTGGCACCTGAGAAAGTAACACTCTTAGCTCCAGTATAGGTAGTAGCTGTATTTCCACTTGCATCCTTGGCCGTTATGGTAATCGTCTGTGCTGAACCTGCTATACCCGTACCCGTTCCTGTAATTACTAATTTAGTAGCAGCACTACTTGAAATAGTCAGAGATGAACTTGTTCCAGTTGCCCCTCCTGTTGTAGCCAATGCGGTAAATGTTCCTGAACCTGAGGCTCCTGTATAGATTAATTTCGATGTCAAATTAGCTACACCATTAACGAAATCATCCGCTGCATTTAACTTATTAGTACCCGATAATCCCGTGATGCTACCCGTCAAACTTGTGGAGATGGTAACATTGTTAGTATTGGCATTAAAATTCAACACTGGGTTACTGTACGCATCTTGAGCTATTAGTTCATTACTTCCTGTAAAGGCTGAACCATTCACTTGAGGAGATGCTAAGTTAAGCGTAAACTTACTTAAGCTACCATGGCCTACAGTGACACTTAAGCGATCAGCACCTGAGGAGGCCAAGGCGCCTTCTGTTGCAACCACTAAGGCTGATTCTGCCTTGTACAATTTCATGGTGGCTGTAGCTTCTCCATTGCTGAAGGTAATGGTCGTAGCCGTACCAAAATTCACATTGGCACTTGTCTTGTCACTGACTGTTGGATTCACAGCTGGTGAATTGGTAACGTTGGCACCAGAGAATGTTACTGATTTATCTCCCGTATAGGTTGTGACCGTATTACCACTAGCATCTTTAGCACGAATAGTAATCGTTTGGCTATCACCAGCAGTAACAGTGCCAGTACCTGTTATTACTAATCTGCTTACCGCACCCGGATTAACTGTGACATTTGAACTAACAGCCGCTGTACCACTTGCAGGACTGAAAGTAAATGTACCCGTGCCAGAAGTTCCAGTGAAAGTTAGACCTAAACTGGTTAAGTTGGCAACACCTCCCACAAAATCATTACTATTACTTAGTTTATTGGTTCCAGATAATCCTGAAATACTACCAGTTAAACTTGTGCTAACTGTCACATTATTGGTTGAGGCATTAAATGCTACGGTATTACCATAGGCATCTTGAGCAGTTAAAGTATTGGTTCCTGTAAATGCTGTTCCATTGATCTGAGGACTAGCCAAGCTTACTGCTAATTTGGCATAGGTGGAAGCACTAACTGCGACATTGAATCGATCTGATCCAGCGGCAGAAATAGTGGCATCTGTAGCAGCCAAATCAATGGTTTCTGCTTTAAATAATTCCAGACTAGCCGTAGCAACACCATTCGTGAAGCTAATGCTGGTAGCAGTTCCTAGGTTAGTTCCAGCTACTGTTGGGTTAGTAACAGGGTTTATGGAGGCATTAGCCCCAGAGAATGTTAATGATTTTGATCCAGTATAGGTAGTAGCTGTATTGCCACTAGCATCTTTAGCCGTAAGGGTAATCGTTTGAGCCGTGCCAGCTGTTTGTGTGGCCGAAACTCCAGTTATGACCAATTTAGTTGCTGCACCAGAGCCCATGGTTACGTTTCCAGAAGTGATGGCGCTTCCAGTGACTGGGCTGAAGGTAAATGTTCCTACTCCTGAGGTACCTGTAAAGGTTAATGCCGAAGTTAAATTGGCCACCCCACTCACAAAGTCTCCTGAAGATGATAATTTATTGGTACCTGATAATCCTGTAATGCTACCTGTCAAGGTAGTGCTTACAGTAATGTTATTGGTAGATGCATTAAAGGTTGTAACCGTATTACCATAATCATCCTGAGCGGTCAAGGTATTCGAGCCTGTAAAGGCTGTTCCATTGACCTGTGGACTAGCCAAAGCTACGGCCAACTTGCTATAACTCGATGATGAAACTGCAACACTCAATCGATCTGAGCCCGAGGCAGAAATCGAACCATCAGTTGCGGCAATGACCGCATTTTCTGCTTTATACAATACCAAGTTGGCACTTGCTGTACCATTGGTGAAGGTAATATCGGTACTAGTTCCCAAGTTTATACCTGCAACCGTTGGATTAGTAGTTGGAGATATTGATGCATTGGCACCAGAGAAGGTCAAACTCTTGGTTCCTGTGTAGGCAACTGCGGTATTTCCATTAGCATCGAGTGCCGTAATGGAAATGACTTGGGCAACACCCGCTGTTCCAGTTGAACTACCTGTAATACGTAATTTGGTAGCAGTTCCTCCTACTAAAGTGACATTAGCACTGGTTACACTAATTCCGCCTGTTGCTGCTGCAAAAGTAAATGTTCCTGTTCCTGCTGTACCCGTAAAGATTAATTTAGAAGTTAGATTAGCCACTCCATTAACAAAATCTAAGGCACTAGTCAGTTTATTCGTACCTGATAATCCACCTACAGCTCCAGTTAAACTACTTGTCACCGTTATATTATTGGCACTTGCATCAAAAGTCGTAACCGTATTCGCCCAGAAATCTTGAGCAGTTAAGGTGTTAGAACCTGTAAATGCCGTACCATTCACCTGAGAATTAGCCAATAAAACAGCCATTTTAGAGAATGAACCAGCCGTGTAGGTGCTTATTAAACGATCTGCACCAGAAGAGGTTACCCCACCTTGTGTGGCTACGATACTTGCAACCTCAGCACGATATAAAATCATACTGGTTGTCGCCACACCATTAGTGAATGTAATGGTAGCGGCAGTTCCGAAATCAACTGCTGATGAATTCTTATCTGTTACTGAAGGTGAAAGCGTAGGGCTCGTACTTAAATTGGCACCCGTAAACACCACCGACTTATCTCCTGTATAGGAAGTTACCGTATTGCCACTAGCATCTTTTGCCGTAAGGGTTACTGTTTGTGCTTGACCTGCTATACCTGAAGTAGATCCTGTTAAGACCATTCTTGTGGCAGTACCCGGATTCATCAAGACATTACTTGAGGTAATACCCGTTCCGGAAGCTGGAGTAAAGGTGAAGGTTCCTGTTCCTGAGGTACCTGTGAATAACAAGCTTGAGCTTAAGTTGGCAACACCATTGACAAAATCATCCGTTCCAGATAATTTATTTGTACCCGATAAGCCTGTGATAGAACCCGTTAAGGTTGTACTTACAGTCACATTATTTCCTGAAGCATTAAATGAAGTAACCGTATTTCCATAAGCATCTTGTGCGGTTAGTGTATTGGTTCCTGTAAATGCAATACCATTTAATTGAGGACTTGTCAAGCTAACTGCCAACTTATTGAAACTTGCAGGAAGTACTGATACTGCTAATTCATGGGAATTACCATTGGCATTAATTGTTCCATCAGTAGCTGTCAATAAAGCACTTTCTGCTTTGTACAATACCACCGAAACTGTCGCAATACCATCTGTAAATACGATATTGGTTGCTGTTCCAAAATTCGTGCCATTGGCTGTTGCTACCGTCACTGGGCTACTCGAACTATTAGCGCCAGAGAAAGTTAAACTCTTGGTACCTGTATAACTTGTAGCTGTATTATGATTGGCATCTACTGCTCTTATGGTGATGGTTTGGGACTCCCCTGCATTCTGATTAGCATTTCCAGTAATCATCATATGAGTTGCTGTTCCCGAATTTATCTGAACACTTCCACTAGTAATTCCTGTTCCACTTTGTGGGGTGAAGGTGAAGGTTCCTGAACCAACTGTTCCAGAGAAAATTAGTTTTGATGTCAAATTAGCTACGCCACTCACAAAGTCGCCTGCATTATTCAACTTATTCGTACCCGACAAGCCCGTGATCGCTCCTGTTAAGCTAGTTGTCACTGTCACATTATTGGTACTCGCATCAAAACTACTTACCGTGTTACCATAAGCATCTTGGGCCGTTAAGGTATTTGAACCAGTAAAGGCAGTTGCATTTATTTGTGGCGTCGCTAAGCTTACTGCCAATTTGCTGTAGGCAGCCGCACTGACTGTCACCGATAAACGATCTCCTCCCGCTGAGAATATAGATCCATCACTGGCTGATACCGTAGATACCTCCGCTTTGTACAAGACCATCGTGGCACTGGCCACACCATCGGTAAACGTTAAGCTTGTTCCTGTACCAAAGTTCGTACTTGCCACCATTGGTACGGTCGCCGGACTACTTGAAGTTCCTGCACCACTGAATATAATATTTTTAGCTCCAGTATAAGTGGTAGCCGTATTTCCATTAGCATCTTTTGCAGTAATGGTTATCGTTTGATTACCTCCAGCTGTTTGTGTTCCTGTTCCCGTTACTACCAACTTAGTAGCTGTTCCTGGATTGATGGTAATACTTGCGCTAGTAGCGGCTGTTCCGCTTGCTGGAGTAAAGACAAAAGTTCCTGCTCCTGATGTTCCAG
>NZ_JBPXKC010000008.1:9938-29704 GCF_054558355.1 Aquirufa sp. OSTEICH-129A
GATTTGTGGACTTGTTAAACTAACTGCCAATTTAGCGAAGCTAGCTGGTGATACAGTAACCGATAAACGATCTGCTCCTGAAGATGAAATGCTTCCATCTGTTCCCGAAATAGTAGCCGATTCCGCTTTGTATAAGGTCATCGAGGCTGTGGCTACTCCATTGGTAAAGTTAAGATTCGTAATTGAACCAAAATCCGTCGATGCTACCCTTGGTGATGGGTTTGGACTAGTAGTATTACTTGCTCCTGAGAATGTAATAGTGCGAATACCGTTATAACCAGCAGCCGTGTTGCCACTAGCGTCTTTGGCGGTTATTGTGATCGTTTGAGCCACGCCAGCTGTTTGTGTACCTGTACCCGTAATAACCAACTTAGTGGCCGCGCCTGAATTGATCGTAATCGTGGAGCTAGTTACCCCAGTTCCTGTAGCTGGAGTAAAGGTAAAGGTTCCTGTTCCTGAGGTTCCAGTAAAGGTCAATTTTGTTGTCAAATTTGCTACTCCATTCACGAATTCACCAGCTCCTTGAATAACATCGCCCCCTGTAAATCCTGTGATAGTACCTGTTAGGCTCGTAGTTACAGTAACGTTATTTGTTGCGGCATTGAAGGTCGTAACTGTATTACCATAAGCATCTTGCGCTGTCAACTCATTGGTGCCTAAAAATGCTGTTCCAGAAACTTGAGGACTCTCTAAACTCACTACGAGTTTAGAGAAGGCGGCAGCAGAAACAGAAACGGACAATCTATCCGATCCTGCTGTAGTAATTGAACCTTGAGTTGCCACAATGTTGGCTGATTCTACTTTATACAAAGCCAAAGCCGCTGTAGCTACCCCATTTGTAAAAGTTAAAGAAGTCGCGGTTCCAAAGTCAGTGCTCGCCACTGTTGGTGCAGTCGAAGGATTAGTGGAACTAGCTGCTCCAGAGAAGGTAACAGATTTACTTCCGGCATATCCTATTGCCGTATTACCCGAAATATCTTTGGCTGTAATCGTTATTGTTTGACTACCACCCGCTGTTTGTGTGGAATTACCTGTCACCACAAATTTCGTTGCGGTACCCGGACTGATGGTAATACTTTCACTTGTTACAGCAGTTCCGCTAGCTGGGGTAAAGGTAAAGGTTCCTGCTCCTGAGGTTCCAGTAAATTTCATCCCTAAGCTAGTTAAGTTCGCTACTCCACTAGTGAAGTCGCCCGCTTGATTTAATACATGATTTCCTCCGGAACCTAAACCACTAATGGTTCCTGTCAAGGTAGTACTTACAGTTACATTATTATCAGCTGCACTGAAAGTTGGAACCGTATTTCCATAGGCATCTTGAGCCGTTAAGGTATTAGTGCCTGTAAAGGCAGTATCATTAATTTGTGGACTCAACATGCTTACAGCCAATTTGCTAAAGCTGGTTGGAGAAACCACGACAGTTAAACGGTCCGCTCCTGCCGAAGAAATAGTACCGTCTGTTCCTGAAATAGTTGCTGTTTCAGCTTTAAATAAGCTCATAGAAGCAGTAGCTACACCGTTGGTAAAGGTCAAACTGGTCGATGTTCCAAAGTTTGTACTTGCCACCGTAGGGGCAGTAACAGGACTTGACGAACTTGCAGCACCTGAGAAGGTAATGGAGTGAGCTCCTGTATAAGAAGTCGCGGTATTTCCATTGGCATCTTTGGCAGTGATCGTAATGGTTTGGGATCCACCAGCTGTTTGGGTTCCTGCTCCTGTTATTACCAGTTTGCTAGCTGCACCAGATTCAAAAGTGATGGTGGATTGAGTCTGAGAACCTCCCCCATTTTTCACGGCAATCCCTCCAATAGTAGCCACATAAACTCCTGTACCAGCGGTGGTCGTAGATGTGACAGTAGCTGTATAAGTACCATTTCCAACATTCGTAACCGAACTAATGCTTCCTAAACCAGATAGTTTAGTAATCGCCACGGTAGCCCCTCCTACTCCAATATTATTTCCATTGGCATCTTTGGCAGTAACAACTAATTCCTGGGTCGTTACACCATCTGCTGCGATGCTGGCTGTGCTAGGTAATAAGGTAGAGATAGCAGCATCAATAGCTCCTGGCACATAAGTAATAGTAGCTTCTGTTTGAACACCAGAACCACTTTTTACAGCTATTCCCCCAATAGTAGCAACAAATACCCCAGAACCTGATGCACTAGGTGCTGTGACCGTGGCGGTGTATGTTCCATTTCCTGCATCATTGACAGTACCAATAGTTCCTGTACCAGAAAGTTTAGTTATGGCTACGCTTAATCCTCCTCCAGTTAAATTATTTCCAAATTCATCTTTGGCTCTAACGGTTAATAGCTGTGTACTTGCGCCATCTGCTGTAATGCTAGCAGTGGTCGGTAATAAGGTAGACACAGCAGGATCCACACTGGCTGGATTGACTGAAATATTATCAGAGGCATCTAAAATTCCAGTGGCACCATTGGCGCTTGGAGTGGCCTCAGAAACCGTTACTGTGTAATTTCCGGCAAGAGTATTTCTAAACCAGAAATTAGCCGTAGAGTCTCCATCTGCGATAGTAACCGAAGTAATGATACTTCCATTGTTAGCAGTACTATGGAAGGTTCCACCCGTACTGTATAGGTAGACAGTTTGTGCACCAATGGTATTGGATAAATTGGCTACATCACGACGAGAAACGGTATACGCAGCTCTAGTACCGGCAGCAATATCAGCTGGGGCATTTAAGACAAACTTGGTAGTTCCGGCAGTTTCACCAGCATAAAAATCACCCAATGAAGTAAATCCTGAACTTTGTACCGAAGTTCCCGTTCTGGTTCCAGCATTGCCAATCGACCATACATCTGCTAATTTCTTTCTTACAATTAATGCTGCTGTATTGGCGCTTCCTTGAATATCTCCTGCTACATAATTCAGTGTAGCATCCATAGAGGTATAGGTACCAGAAGTATTATCTAGGTCATTAATTGTCCAATAACGGTTGATGTATTTGGATTGACTAATACCTGATGAAACGGCTGGTGCTGCTCCTGGAACAGTCGTAGAAGTGGTAATGGTTAGATTTCCTGATCTACCAGCAAACGATAAGCTTAATGGTGCATAATTGCCCGAATCTCCAATTGGGAAATTCACCGTACTGGAGTTTTGAGGAATGCCTCTAGCTAATTTGCCCTGAACATACCTAGAACTACTTGCGCCCGAAATGCTCGCACCGCTAGATAAGGTTAAGGTATTGGCTCCATTAGTAACTACTTTTCCATTTTGGAATTCCAAAGTTCCATTGATTAATACATCAGAATCCAAGGCAATTCCGGATGAAGTATTAACGGTTAAATTACCTAATTGACGCGAGCCTGATTTGAATGTCAAGGTTGGAGTTCCAGAAGTGGTATTAACCACCAAATTAGAACTTGAACTACCTAGTAGATTTCCTGTGATGCTTGACACAGATCCATTCAAAGTCAATGTATTGCTACCAATAGCTAAATCTCCACTAGCCAGATTAAAGTTTTGTGACACACTTATATTTCCATGCAAAGTTTGAGTCACTGCCTGAGAAGGGTTATTCCATTCCACATTCATGAAACTTTGATCCAAACCTCCTGTCAATGCCGTAGAAGTAATACCAGTCACTTTCAATAAGGCATTGGTACTAGCGCCTGCATTACTTAACCAAGTAGATGCTGGAATAACTCCACCATTTCTAGCATGTTCATAAGTACCACCATGGAATACTAATAACTCCGTGGATAATTCATTGACAAAGGTTCCTCCTGTGTTTTTGAATGTTCCGTGGGTGTGAATATTATATTCTGCAGCTGGGTTAGATGCATGTTTTAACGTTAACGTACTACCTGATGGTAAATCAAATACTCCGTCAATGATTAAACTATATAATTCAATATTGGTATTTAACGTAGTAGTAATTCCAGATGGAATTTTAACAATATCATACTCACCTTGTGAAGTTTGTGTTGGAGCAGAACTTGCTCCAAATGTATTTCCACCATCGGTAGAAACCTCCCAACCAACTGCCGTCCAGTTACCACTAGAGGTTGGTTGGTAAATTGCCCCTTCTGTAATGGTAAATGATCCCGTTGAACTAGCTGTTAAGCTCATTCCAGAGATAGCGGTGGTAGTTACAATGGCATTATTATTGTAAGTATAAGATGGTGCATTTCTAGTTGATTCCGTAAATCTCAAATAATCAATCAAGAATGAACTACTTCCTGCATTGATGGTTACCGTTACTGGGTTGGCCAACAATACGCCTCCAGCCGTGGTACGAACTAATTTATCTGTTTTATCTACACCACCAATGCTTAAGCCTAGTTGCAAGGTTGTATTTGAACTGACATTCACTTGGTTACCATATGGATCTTGTACCAATGCATTTAAGGTCACGTTATTAGATCCCATGGTTGGATAAGCTGGCGATAAGGCGGTAGCTACCAATTTAGAAGCTGTAGTTCCACTTACGGAAACACTTAATTTATCCTCTGTGGCAGAAGAACTTACACTTCCATCAGTCACGGAAATTAAAGCTGATTCTGATTTGTATAATACCATAGAAGCCGTTCCAACTCCATTGGTAAAGGTTACCAGGGTACTAGAATCTAAATTAATGGCCGACGAATTTTTATTCGTTACCGTTGGTGCGGTTACAGGGTTGGTTGAGCTATTTGCCCCCGAGAAGGTTAAAGTCTTATCTCCTGTATAACCTGTCACAGTGTTTCCATTTCCGTCTTTCGCAGTAATAGTAATGGTTTGAGCAACTCCAGCGGTTTGAGAAGCAGAGCCAGTAATAACCAATTTACTTACCGAACCTGCACCAATGGTGACATTTGAACTAGTCACCGCCGTACCTGAAGCTGGTGTGAACGTGAAGGTACCAGTTCCGGCATTTCCAGTAAAGGTTAATCCTGCAATGGATGAAACTCCATTGGTGAAATCACTAGCATTATTTAATTTATTAGTCCCCGTTAAACCACTTATGGTTCCGGTCAAACTAGAAGTAACAGTAATGTTATTGGTAGCGGCATTAAATCCTGTTGCCACGTTACCCCATGTATCGTAAGCGGTTAAGGTATTGGTTCCTGTAAAGGATTGTCCACTCGTTTGTGGACTTGTTAGGCTCACTGTAAATTTCGCTCCTACACTTGGGCTAACTGCCACAGACAAACGATCTCCACCTGAAGAAGCTGTAATGCCTGTTGCACTAGATGTAATCAAGGCAGATTCAACATGGTACAAGGTCATACTTCCCGTAGCAACACCCGCCGTAAAGGTCATGGTGGTAGCTGTACCCAAATTAACTGCGGCTGCCGTTTTATCAGTCACGGTAGGGGCTGTAACTGGATTTGTAGATGAATTCGCCCCGCCAAAAGTAATGGCATGATCTCCTGTGTAGGTACTTACTGTATTTCCTGAAGCATCTTTTGCCGTTATTGTTATCGTTTGAGGACTACCGGCGGTCTGGGTTCCTGAACCTGTTACCACCAAGCGCGTGGCAGTACCCGCTCCTATGGTTACATTTCCACTGGTTACAGGTGTACCCGAGGCTGGAGTAAAGGTGAAAGTCCCCGTTCCTGCCGTACCTGTAAAAATTAATCTACCCGATAAATTAGCAATACCCGAAGTAAAGTCAGCAGCATTGTTCAATACATTGGAACCATTTAATCCTGATATCGTACCTGTTAATGAAGATGTTACTGTGATGGCATTGCTAGCAGCATTAAAGCTAGTTGCCACGTTTCCATAGGCATCATAGGCCGTCAAGGTATCTAGTCCTGTGAAAGCAACACCCGAATTTTGAGGGCTAGCTAAACCTACTGTAAACTTAGTAGCTACACCATGACTTACCGCCACCGTCAATCTGTCTCCACCCGTAGAAGCATTGATTCCTGATGCACTAGCAGCAATGTTGGCTGTCTCTGCTTTATATAATTTCAAATCTGCCGTAGCAACACCGTTGGTAAAGGTGATGGTAGTAGCTGTACCAAAATCCACAGAAGCACTTCCATTATCTGTTGCATTAGGTGCTGTTACCGGATTAGGCGACGAATTAGCTCCTGAGAAGGTAATGGCCTTGTTTCCAGTATAGGTAGTGGCAGTATTCCCATTGGCATCCTTAGCCGTGATGGTCATCGTTTGGGTGGCCCCTGCTACTTGGGTGCCTGTACCCGTAATAACAAATTTAGTAGCCGCTCCAGAACCAATGGTTACATTGGAGCTGGTTACTGCTGAACCAGTGTTTGGCGTAAAGGTAAATGTACCCGTGCCTACCGTACCTGAGAAAATTAAATTTGAACTTAAGTTGGCAACACCCGCTGTAAAATCAGCTGCATTGTTTAAAATATTAGTTCCAGACAATCCACTAATGGTACCCGTTAAAGTGGTGGTAACCGTTATTGGATTGGTAGATGCATTGTATGATGAAGTATTACCATAAGCATCTTGAGCCGTCAAGGTATTCGTTCCTGTAAAGGCTACCCCATTGGTCTGAGGGCTCGTTAAGCTCACCACAAATTTATTGAAACTAGCCGCAGAAACCACGACAGACAAACGATCCGAACCTGTGGTTGTTATGGCTCCTTGAGTAGCTACTAATTGACTTGTTTCCGCTTTATACGGAATGAATGTTGCAATACCCACACCATTGGTAAATGAAATGTTGGTTGCAGTTCCAAAATTAGTCCCCGCCATGGTAGGAACCGTAACAGGACTTGAAGAACTATTGGCCCCGCTAAAGGTTAAACTCTTGGTTCCTGTATAGCTAGTGGCAGTATTACCACTCGCATCTTTGGCGGTAATGGTAATGCTTTGATCGACACCAGCAACCTGAGAAGCATTTCCTGTAATGACAAATTTGGTGGCTTCTCCTGGGTTGATCACCATATTGGCTGAACCCGTAGCACCACCTGTGGTAGAACTAAAGGTAATTGTACCCGAACCAGAAGTTCCTGTATAAATTAACTTATTACTTACATCAGCAACTCCATTGACAAAATCTAAATTACTTGATAGTTTATTAACACCAGATAATCCTGTGATACTTCCACCTAAACTTGAGGAGACATTCACATTATTGCTAGATGCGTCAAAGTTTAAAACGGTATTACCATAAGCATCTTGAGCTATCACGTTATTCACACTCGTAAAAGCTAATCCACTTGTTTGCGGGCTAGTAAAGTCTAATTCAAATTTACTTATGATGTCATGAACCACAGTAACTGCTAAACGATCTCCACCCGAGGAAGCAATGCTACCATCATTGGCAACGATGTTCACGGAAGCAGCTTCATATAAAATCATATTAGGTGTTGCAACACCATTGGTGAATGTCACATTGGTACTGTTTCCAAAATCAACACCCGCTACTGATGGGGCTGTTGCTGGGTTATGCGAAACACCTGCTCCAGAAAAAGTCAAGGCTTTTACTCCAGTATAAGTAGTTACGGTATTTCCTTGTGCATCTTTGGCAGTGATGGTAATTGCATGTCTGGTTCCAGCTGTAATTGGACTAGGTCCTGTAATGACTAATCGCGTAGCGGCACCTGCATTGATTGTCACATTGCCACTAGTTCCTGTAGCTCCACCTGTGGCAGAGGCAAAACTGAAAGTACCCGTACCAGCAGTACCCGTAAACTTCAGGCCTAAACTAGTTAAGTTAGCCACTCCATTCAAGAAATCACCAGCTTGATTTAATACATGGTTATTTCCAGAACCTAAACCAGTAATGGTACCGGTCAAAGTACTTGTTACCGTTACGTTATTAGCATTAGCAGCAAAAGAGGTAACCGTATTACCATAAGCATCCTGGGCCGTTAAGGTATTGGTGCCTGTAAAGGCTACTCCATTACTTTGAGGACTAGCTAAATTTGCCACAAACTTGTTCAGTGTACTAGCTGAAACCGTTACTGCTAAACGATCCGCTCCGGAAGTAGTGATCGCTCCTTGGGTGGCCACTAACTGGGCTGTTTCTGCTTGATATAATTTAACCAAAGCCGTTCCTACCCCACTACTGAAATTGATGACCGTAGCGGTACCAAAATCAATATCCGAATTATCTTTATCGCGGGCAGTTGGAGCTGTACTTGGGTTAGTAGAACTTGTAGCACCCGAGAACACAATGGACTTATCTCCGCTGTAAGTAGTGGCTGTATTTCCACTAGCATCTTTCGCAGTTATGGTTACAAGCTGATTACCTCCTGCCGTTAAAGTTCCAGTTCCCGTTACCACAAACTTGGTCGCCGGTCCTGCGTTTATAGTAATATTTGAACTGGTAACTGACTTGGGAGTACCATCTAATGTAAAGGAAAAAGTCAAGGTTCCAACTCCTGCAGTTCCCGTGAAAGTCAAACCTAAGCTACCTAAATCTGCAACCCCATTTACAAAATCATTTGATCTATATAATTGATTTTGTGTTGAACGCAACATTCCAAGGTACTTGACCTCCCCAGTTAAGTTAGTTGTAACATTTATATTGTTTTGACTTGCATCAAAATCGGTTATTGTATTTCCATACATATCCGTCGCAGTTAACGTATTAATTCCTGTAAAAGCCGTCCCAACTACTTGCGGACTAGTTAAATTGAGAATTAATGTGTTGAAACTTTCAGGTAAAACGGTAATTGAATAACGATCCGCCCCTGAAGCAGATATCGTTCCATCTGTAACAGCAATAAGAGCGGTTTCTGCTTTAGGTAAAAATAGGCTAGTTGTTGCAACTCCATTCGTAAAATTAACACTTGTGGCTGTACCTAAGTTTGCTTCATTGGCCTGAGGTACATCATTAGTTAATAAAGGATTATTGGCACCGGAGAAAGTAAGCGTATGATTACCCGTATACCCTGTAGCCGTATTGCCCTGCGAGTCTTTAGCTGTAATTGTAATAACTGGATTTTCAGCGGCTAAAGTCTCTGAAACATTACCCGTAATCACAAATTTAACCGCAGCACCTGCACTGATGCTAACAGTACCACTCGTGGCTGCTGTTCCTGTAGCCGGGGTGAACGTGAAGGTTCCATTGCCAGAGGTCCCAGTAAACTTCAATCCTAAGCTGGTCAAATTGGCTACCCCATTTACAAAGTCGCCCGCATTGTTCAAAATATTGGTACCGGATAATCCTGTAATAGCTCCAGTAAGGCTACTAGTAACGGTTACATTATTGGCACTGGCATCAAAACTAGGCACGGTATTGCCATAAGCATCTTGTCCTGTTAAGGTATTCGTACCGGTAAAGGTTATTCCCGTGGTTTGTGGGCTAGCTAAGCTAACGGCTAATTTACTGTAAGCGGCTGGACTAACTACAACCGATAAACGATCCACTCCCGATGTTGTAACAGCTCCTTGGGTAGCTACTAATTGGGCGGTTTCTGCTTTGTATAATTTTACTAAAGCGGTTCCTACTCCATTGCTGAAGTTGATGGTAGTCGCTGTACCAAAATTAATGTCAACATTGTCTTTATCTCTTGCTGTGGCAGCTGTATTAGGGTTAGTCGAGTTGTTGGCCCCAGAGAAAGTAATCGACTTATCTCCTGTATACCCTGTAGCTGTATTTCCACTAGCATCCTTGGCCGTTATTGTGACTGTCTGATTTCCTCCGGCGGTCAATGTACCCGTTCCCGTCAAGATAAATTTCGTAGCTGCCCCTGGGTTAATCGTTACACTAGAACTAGTAATAGCCGTTCCACTGGCAGGGGTGAAAGTAAATGTACCCGTTCCTGAAGTACCCGTAAAGGTCAGTCCTAAGCTGGTTAAATTAGCTACGCCATTCGTAAAGTCGCCTGCACTGGATAATTTATTGGTTCCTGATAATCCACTGATAGCTCCTGTTAAGGTAGTCGTAACGGTGATATTATTGGCTGAAGCATTGAAGCTATTGATGGGGTTACCATAAGCATCCTGAGCTGTTAGGGTATTAGTACCCGTAAAGGCTGAACCATTGACTTGCGGACTAGCAAGGCTAATGGCCAATTTATTAAAGCTGGCTTCTGAAACTGTTACCGTTAATCGATCAGCACCAGCAGCTTCCAAGCTACCATCACTCGCTGCAATGTTCGCTGTTTCCGCTTTGTATAATGACATAGAAGCAGTAGCCACACCATTGGAGAAGCTAAGACTAACACCTGTTCCTAGGTTAGTTCCACCTATGGTCGGAACAGTAACTGGGCTACTAGAACTATTGGCACCAGAGAAAGTAATGGTATGTGCTCCTGTATATCCTGTTGCTGTATTTCCTTGAGCATCTTTAGCCGTGATGGAAATAGTTTGTGAGGTACCAGCCGTTTGCGAACCTGTACCCGTAATGACAAATTTAATGGCTGTTCCTGCACTGATATTCACCGATCCACTGGTCGCGGCAGTACCTGTCTGAGGAGTGAAAGTAAAGGTTCCCGTGCCAACAGTTCCAGTAAATTTCATTCCTAAACTAGTCAAATTAGCAACTCCATTCACGAAGTCACCTGCTTGATTTAAGACATGATTATTACCTGAACCTAACCCGGAAATTGTACCTGTCAAGGTAGTGCTAACGGTCACATTATTTGTATTTGCCGAAAATGTAGTTACGGTATTTCCATAAGCATCTTCTGCTTCCACGGTATTAGTTCCGGTGAAAGCCACCCCATTAATTTGAGGAGTAGCTATACTCGCAGTTAATTTGGCATAAGCGGCATGACTAACTGTAACGGTTAATCGATTCCCGCCAAGAGAAGATATACTTCCGTCACTTGCTGCCACATTGGCTGTTTCAGCCTTGTATAAGATCATGCTAGCAGTTGCCACACCATTGCTAAAGTTCAATACCATTTCAGTTCCAAAATTCGTTCCTCCTACGGTTGGCGTAGTGGCTGGACTTGGTGAAACAGTAGCACCAGAGAAGGTTATGTTGTGATTACCAGTATATCCAGTTACTATATTATTGCTAGTATCTTTGACGGTTACCGTAATGGTCTGAGCAACACCTGCTGTTTGGGTAGCATTACCAGTCACCACTAATTTAACGGCTACACCAGCGTTTAAAGTAACATTAGCACTAGTAACCGCAGTACCAGTGGCTGGGCTGAAGGTAAATGTCCCAGTTCCAGAAGTTCCAGTAAACGTCAAGTGATTGGATAAATCAGCGACACCATTAACAAATCGGTCGTTATTTATCAAAACATTTCCACCTGAAAATCCTGAAATGGTTCCAGTCAAACTGCTTGTTATTGTAATATTATTTTGTAATGCATCAAATGAGGTAAATGTATTACCATAAGCATCTTGGGCGGTTAAGGTATTGGTTCCTGTAAAGGCTGTTGCGTTAATTTGTGGACTAGCTAAACTAACTGCCATTTTAGTAAAACTAGATTCAGAAACAGTGACCGATAAACGATCTAATCCAGATGAAGAAATAGAAGCATCTGTCACAGAAATGGTGGCATTTTCAGCTTTGTATAATTTCATATTAGCCGTGGCCACACCATTGGTAAATGTTACTACGGTAGCCGAACCGAAATTCACGTCAACCGCATTTTTATTGGCAACAGTTGGTGCTGTCACCGGACTTGATGAACTAGCAGCCCCAGAGAAGGTCAATGATTTATCTCCTGAATAAGTTAAAACAGTATTTCCGCTTAGGTCTTTAGCAGTCAAAGTTATCAACTGGGTTCCTCCTGCTGTTTGAGAACCTGAACCGGTAATTACTAATTTGGTAGCAGTTCCAGCCACAATATCTCCATTAGCTGAACCTGTTTTACCAGAGGCCGAGGTGAAGGTAACTGAACCTGTACCAACTGCCCCTGTATAGGTAAATTGACCCGTTACATTGGCCACACCATTCACGAAATCACTTGCGTTATTCAACACATTACCGCCTGACAAACCAGAAATGGTTCCTGTTAATGTAGTAGTAGCTGTTAAATTATCGGTAGAAGCATTGAAGCTCGTTACCGTATTTCCATAAGCATCTTGGGCAGTTACGGTATTTGTACCAGTAAAGGCTACACCATTACTTTGTGGAGAAGTAAATGCCAAAGCAAACTTATCTAAAGTACTTGGAGAAACCGTCACCGCCAGGCTTCCACCAGTATTGGAATTAATACTTCCATCACTCGCATTCACCGTGGCTGATTCTGCTTTGTACAAAATCATGCTGGCTGAGGCCACACCCGCTGTAAAGGTCATGCTAGTCCCTGTACCAAAGTTCGTACCTGCCACCGTTGGTGTCGTCGCTGGACTCGGTGAAGCATTCGCTCCTGAGAACGTAATCGTTTTAGCTCCTACATAGCCAGTTACCGTGTTTCCACTCGCATCTTTCGCTGTCACTGTTACTGTCTGACTTCCTCCTGCCGTTTGAGTACCCGTTCCTGTAACGACTAATTTCGTAGCTGCTCCCGGATTAACCGTTACGCTAGAACTTATCGCCGCTGTTCCGGTTGCGGGAGTAAAGGTAAATGTACCAGAACCCGTAGTTCCTGTGAACTTCAAGCCTAAGCTAGTCAGGTTCGCTACCCCACTCGTGAAGTCACCTGCTTGGTTCAGCACATGATTTACTCCAGATCCTAAACCTGAAATAGTTCCTGTCAGGCTACTTGTAACAGTCACATTATTCGTATTGGCCGCAAACGTAGTTACCGTATTACCATAAGCATCTTGGGCCGTTAAGGTATTCGTACCTGTAAAGGCTGTTCCATTAATTTGTGGACTTGTTAAGCTAACTACTAACTTAGAGAAGCTAGCCGGACTAACCGTTACGTTCAAGGTTCCTCCCGTGTTCGAGTTAATCGTTCCATCACTCGCATTCACCGTAGCCGATTCTGCTTGGTACAATATCATCGTCGCTGAGGCCACACCCGCTGTAAAGGTCATGCTCGTTCCGGTACCAAAGTTCGTACCAGCTACCGTTGGTGCGGTAACAGGATTAATGGAACTGGCAGCGCCTGAGAAGGTAATGGTTTTAGCTCCCGAATAAGTCGTTACTGTATTGCCACTCGCATCTTTGGCGGTTACTGTTACTGTCTGACTTCCGCCTGCTGTCTGAGTGCCCGTTCCAGTAACTACTAATTTAGTAGCTGCTCCTGGGTTAACGGTGACACTTGAACTGGTAATCGCTGTTCCTGTAGCTGGAGTGAAAGTAAAGGTTCCATCTCCTGAGGTTCCGGTGAACTTCAAGCCTAGGCTAGTTAAGTTGGCTACTCCACTAGTAAAGTCTAATACATTATTTAAAATGTTGGTTCCAGATAATCCGGTAATGGCACCCGTTAAACTAGTACTCACGGTGATATTATTGGTAGCGGCGCTAAACGTGGTAACCGTATTACCATAGTCATCTTGTGCCGTTAAGGTATTCGTTCCTGTAAAGGCTGTTCCATTGATCTGCGGACTTGTTAGGCTAACAGCCAGCTTAGAGAAGCTAGCAGGACTAACTGTCACGTTCAAGGTTCCACCGGTGTTTGAGTTAATTGTGCCATCGGTCGCATTCACTGTAGCAGATTCTGCTTTATACAAAATCATGGTCGCTGAGGCCACACCCGCTGTAAAGGTCATGCTCGTTCCTGTTCCAAAGTTCGTACCAGCTACCGTTGGATTGGTGGCAGGGTTACCCGAAGCTAATGCGCCAGAGAAAGTAATATTTTTAGCTCCAGTGTAGCCTGTGACCGTGTTTCCACTCGCATCTTTCGCTGTCACTGTTACCGTCTGAGAGCCTCCTGCTGTCTGAGTTCCCGTTCCTGTAACCACTAATTTTGTAGCAGCTCCTGGGTTAATGGTCACTACATCATTTCCTGTAAATCCACCCGTAGCAGAAGTAAAAGTAAACGTTCCTGACCCGATTAGTCCCGTGTAAGTAATTCCTAAACTACTTAGATTGGCTACCCCATTGACAAAGTCAGCTGCTTGATTTAATACATTATTGGCTCCAGATCCTAAACCACTTACTACTCCACCTAAGGAATTAGTAACCGTTACGGCATTGCTGCTAGCATTATAATTTACTGTATTACCGTAGGTATCTTGGGCAGTCAAAGTATTTGTTCCCGTCCAAGCTACTCCATTGTTTTGTGGAGAACTTAAATCTGCGGTGAATTTAGCCAATGTACTTGGACTAACTGTTACAGATAAACGATCTCCTCCAGTAGATGAGATACTTCCATCGGTGGCTGAAATAGTTGCCGACTCAGCGGCATATAAAATCATGGTTCCAGAAGCGACACCAGCCGTAAAGTTCAAGCTAGCCTCCGTTCCAAAATTTGTTCCTGCAAATGTCGGTTCAGTACTTGGAATTGGAGATAAATTGGCTCCAGATATAGTGATATTTTTATTTCCTGTGTAGGTGCTTACTGTATTACCACTAGCATCTTTAGCCGTAATAGTCAAAGTTTGTGAACCTCCAGCTGTTTGAGTACCTGTTCCCGTTAATACCAATCTAGTAGCTGCACCGGGATTAATGGTAACACTTGAACTAGTAACTGCTGATCCGGTAGCTGGAGTAAAGGTAAATGTACCTGAACCCGAGGTTCCTGTGAACTTCAAGCCTAGACTGGTTAAGTTAGCCACTCCACTGGTGAAATTACCCACTTGATTTAGCACATTGTTAACACCACTTCCTAAACCACTGATAGTACCGGTTAATGTACTAGTAACGGTGACATTGGTTGTTGCTGCACTAAATGAAGTGACTGTATTTCCATAAGCATCTTGTGCGGTTAAGGTATTCGTTCCTGTAAAGGCCGTTCCATTGGTTTGTGGACTCGTTAAGCTGACAGCCAACTTAGAGAATACAGCCGGACTAACTGCCACATTCAATGTTCCTCCAGTAGTTGAATTAATTGCTCCATCACTAACATTGACGGTAGCAGATTCAGCCTTATATAAAACCATGGAAGCCGTAGCCACACCATCTGTGAAAGTTAAATTAGTGGTCGAACCAAAATCCGTACCTGCAACAGTAGGATTTGTAGCTGGACTTGAAGAACTAGCAGCTCCTGAGAAAGTCAATGCTTTAGAACCTGTATAGCCCGTCGCAACATTCCCACTCACATCTTTTGCGGTAATGGTTATGGTTTGTGCACCTCCTGCTGTCTGTGTACCTGAACCAGTAATTTCCAATTTAGTGGCTGCGCCAGGTAAAATGGTCACATTACTGCTGGTAATACCTGTTCCGGAAGCTGGAGTAAAGGTAAAGGTACCCGTTCCCACTTCTCCAGTATAAGTCATTTTGGTCGAAACGCTAGCCGAACCATTAACAAAAGCACCTGCTGCGGTTAATACGTTTACTCCTGTGAAACCCGTAATTACCCCGTTCAAACTTGTCGTAACAGTGATATGATTTTGAGATACATCAAAATTGGTAATTAAGTTACCATAAGCATCATACGCAAATACATCATTGGTTCCAGTAAATGCCACACCGTTTGTCTGCGTGCTAGCTAAATTCACTCCAATTTTAGACATGGTAGATTCTGTCACTGTAACCGCCAGGCTTCCACCAGTATTGGAATTAATACTTCCATCACTCGCATTCACCGTGGCTGATTCTGCTTTGTACAAAATCATGCTGGCTGAGGCCACACCCGCTGTAAAGGTCATGCTCGTTCCTACACCAAAGTTTGTACCTGCCACCGTTGGTGTCGTCGCTGGACTCGGTGAAGCATTCGCTCCTGAGAACGTAATCGTTTTAGCTCCTACATAGCCAGTTACCGTGTTTCCACTCGCATCTTTCGCTGTCACTGTTACTGTCTGACTTCCTCCTGCCGTTTGAGTACCCGTTCCTGTAACGACTAATTTCGTAGCTGCTCCCGGATTAACCGTTACGCTAGAACTTATCGCCGCTGTTCCGGTTGCGGGAGTAAAGGTAAATGTACCTGAACCCGTAGTTCCTGTGAACTTCAAGCCTAAGCTTGTCAGGTTTGCCACCCCACTCGTGAAGTCTCCTGCTTGGTTCAACACATGATTTACTCCAGATCCTAAACCTGAAATAGTTCCTGTCAGGCTACTTGTAACTGTCACATTATTCGTATTGGCCGCAAACGTAGTTACCGTATTACCATAAGCATCTTGGGCCGTTAAGGTATTCGTACCTGTAAAGGCTGTTCCATTAATTTGTGGACTTGTTAAGCTAACTACTAACTTAGAGAAGCTAGCCGGACTAACCGTTACGTTCAAGGTTCCTCCCGTGTTCGAGTTAATCGTTCCATCACTCGCATTCACCGTAGCCGATTCTGCTTGGTACAATATCATCGTCGCTGAAGCCACACCCGCTGTAAAGGTCATGCTCGTTCCTGTTCCAAAGTTAGTACCAGCTACCGTTGGTGCGGTAACAGGATTAATGGAACTGGCAGCGCCTGAGAAGGTAATGGTTTTAGCTCCCGAATAAGTCGTTACTGTATTGCCACTCGCATCTTTGGCGGTTACTGTTACTGTCTGACTTCCTCCTGCTGTCTGGGTACCCGTTCCAGTAACTACTAATTTAGTAGCTGCTCCTGGGTTAACGGTGACACTTGAACTGGTAATCGCTGTTCCTGTAGCTGGAGTGAAAGTAAAGGTTCCATCTCCTGAGGTTCCGGTGAACTTCAAGCCTAGGCTAGTTAAGTTGGCTACTCCACTAGTAAAGTCTAATACATTATTTAAAATGTTGGTTCCAGATAATCCGGTAATGGCACCCGTTAAACTAGTACTCACGGTGATATTATTGGTAGCGGCGCTAAATGTGGTAACCGTATTACCATAGTCATCTTGTGCCGTTAAGGTATTCGTTCCTGTAAAGGCTGTTCCATTGATCTGCGGACTTGTTAGGCTAACAGCCAGCTTAGAGAAGCTAGCAGGACTAACTGTCACGTTCAAGGTTCCACCGGTGTTTGAGTTAATTGTGCCATCGGTCGCATTCACTGTAGCAGATTCTGCTTTATACAAAATCATGGTCGCTGAGGCCACACCTGCCGTAAAGGTCAGGCTGGTTTCAGAACCAAAGTTCGTTCCAGCTACCGTTGGATTGGTGGCAGGGTTACCCGAAGCTAATGCGCCAGAGAAAGTAATATTTTTAGCTCCGGTGTAGCCAGTTACTGTGTTTCCACTCGCATCTTTCGCTGTCACTGTTACCGTCTGAGAGCCTCCTGCTGTCTGAGTTCCCGTTCCTGTTACCACTAATTTCGTAGCAGCTCCTGGATTGATTGTCACACTAGAACTAGTCACCGCTGTACCTGTAGCTGGAGTGAATGTAAAGGTTCCTGCTCCTGCAGTTCCTGTGAAAATCATTACTCCTGCCAAATTAGAAACTCCATTGACAAAACTACCTGCAGAATTAATCACATTGGAACCTGTAAATCCAGAAATACTACCAGTTAAACTTGTAGTTATTGTGATATTGTTAGTAGCAGCACTAAAGTTAGTCACTGGATTACCATAAGCATCTTGGGCCGTTAAAGCATTCGTTCCAGAGAAAGCAATACCATTGGTTTGAGGACTTGTTAGGCTAACCGCCAATTTCGTAAAGGTGGATTCTCCCACGGTAATCGACAAACGATCAGACCCAGCAGAGAAAATACTTCCATCGGTAGCAGAAATTAATGCACTTTCAGCTTTGTATACAAGTAAATTAGCCGTTCCAACTCCATTCGTAAAGCTCACAGTGGTTCCTGTTCCAAAATTTATTCCTGCCACTGTAGGAGCTGTAACAGGGCTCGTTGAACTATTCGCACCTGAAAAAGTTAAGGTTTTATTTCCAGCATAATTAATATCCGTGTTTCCACTCAAATCTTTTGCCGTAATAGTAATTAATTGGTTTCCTCCAGCGGTTTGTGAATTATTTCCTGTAATTACCAATTTTATAGCAGCTCCTGCATTGATTAAAACAACATCACTACCCGTAATTCCTCCCGTTGCCGAAGTAAATGTATAGGTTCCCGTACCGGTAACACCCGTATACCTAATTCCTAAACTTGTTAAATCAGCTACACCGTTGACAAAATCCCCTGCTTGGTTTATTACATTATTGGATCCAGAACCCAACCCACTCACAACTCCACCAAGTGAATTGGTGACTGTGACAGCATTAGAACTAGCATTGTATGAGGTAATCGTATTTCCATAAGTATCTTGAGCCGTCAAGGTATTTGTTCCTGTCCAGTTTAATCCATTGGTCTGAGCTACAGCCAAATTTAATCCAAATTTATTAATGCTTGCTGGACTAACTGTCACATTTAAAGTTCCGCCGGTATTCGAGTTAATCGTGCCATCATTTGCATTTACCGCAGCTGATTCTGCTTTGTACAAAATCATGGTTCCTGAGGCCACACCCGCTGTAAAGGTCATGCTGGTTCCGGTACCAAAGTTCGTACCCGCTACCGTTGGTGTCGTCGCCGGACTTGGTGAAGCATTCGCTCCTGAGAAAGTAATCGTTTTAGCGCCTGTATATGTAGTAGCTGTATTGCCATTTGCATCTTGTGCAGTTACCGTAACTGTTTGAGAGCCTCCCGCAGTCTGTGTGCCTGTTCCTGTTACCACTAATTTCGTAGCGGCTCCTGCATTGATTGTTACACTTGAACTAGTCACCGCTGTTCCTGTAGCTGGAGTGAATGTAAAGGTTCCAGCACCACCGGTACCCGTATAAATCATTCCATCACTCGTTAAATTAGCTACTCCACTTGTAAAGTCTCCAGCTTGATTCAATACATTGGTTCCTCCAGATCCTAAACCCGTCACCGTTCCTCCTAAGGAATTAGTCACCGTTACATTGTTTGCAGAGGCATCAAATCCAGTAGCGGTATTACCATAAGCATCTTGTGCAGTTAAGGTATTCGTTCCTGTAAAGGCTGTGCCATTAATCTGTGGACTCGCTAAGCTTACCGCCAATTTCGTCATCGTCGATGAACCAACTGTCACATTCAAAGTTCCGCCTGTGTTCGAGTTAATTGTACCATCACTCGCATTCACCGTAGCTGATTCTGCTTTATACAAAATCATGGTTCCTGAGGCCACGCCCGCTGTAAAGGTCATACTGGTTCCGGTACCAAAGTTCGTACCCGCTACCGTTGGTGTCGTCGCTGGACTTGGTGAAGCATTCGCTCCTGAGAATGTAATTGTTTTAGCGCCTGTATACGTAGTAGCTGTATTGCCATTTGCATCTTGTGCAGTTACCGTAACTGTTTGAGATCCTCCCGCAGTCTGTGTGCCTGTTCCTGTTACCACTAATTTCGTAGCGGCTCCTGCATTGATTGTTACACTTGAACTAGTCACCGCTGTTCCTGTAGCTGGAGTGAATGTAAAGGTTCCAGCACCACCGGTACCCGTATAAATCATTCCATCACTAGTTAAATTAGCTACTCCACTTGTAAAGTCTCCAGCTTGATTCAATACATTGGTTCCTCCAGATCCTAAACCAGTCACCGTTCCTCCTAAGGAATTAGTCACCGTTACATTGTTTGCCGAGGCATCAAATCCAGTAGCAGTATTACCATAAGCATCTTGTGCAGTTAAGGTATTCGTTCCTGTAAAGGCTGTGCCATTAATCTGAGGACTAGCTAAGCTTACTGCCAATTTCGTCATCGTCGATGAACCAACTGTCACATTCAAAGTTCCGCCTGTGTTCGAGTTAATTGTACCATCACTCGCATTCACCGTAGCTGATTCTGCTTTGTACAAAATCATGCTGGCTGAGGCCACACCCGCTGTAAAGGTCATACTGGTTCCGGTACCAAAGTTCGTACCCGCTACCGTTGGTGTCGTCGCTGGACTTGGTGAAGCATTCGCTCCTGAGAATGTAATTGTTTTAGCGCCTGTATACGTAGTAGCTGTATTGCCATTTGCAT